>LNFK01000041.1 GCA_001464315.1 Sphingomonadales bacterium Ga0077559
GTGGTGTGGGATACCAATTCTTCGCGTCAGGCTGGTGCGAACGGATATAGGGTCATTCATCCAGATGATGATGACCGCCGTGATTATCATCACATCTATGATGTTAGTGGTGACGCGTCATCGCTGAACAGTTTTATCGGCCGTCTCGCAAAGGGTGGCGAACTGGTATTGGCAGGCTTCTACAGCCAGCCGATCAGCTTTGCTTTCGCGCCAGCATTTCAGCGCGAAGCCCGCCTCCGCATCGCGGCAGAATGGCAACCCGAAGATCTGGCTTCGGTCCATGTGCTGATCGAAACCGGCGCACTGGACCTGTCTGGCCTCATCACCAGTGTCGAGCCAGCGGCTAATGCGCACACTGCTTACCCGGAAGCTTTTGAAAACCCCGATTGCCTGAAAATGGTTCTCGATTGGAGAGATTGTCAATGAGCATGCTCGATATCGATGCATTACGGAACGAGGCTTCAATCGAGCCTGATCCCGTGCCGACTGGTGAAGTCACCAAGCAAACGCAAATCATCGCGATCTACGGCAAGGGCGGCTCAGGCAAGAGCTTCGCGCTCGCCAACCTGTCCTACATGATGGCGCAGCAAGGAAAGCGCGTGTTGCTAATCGGTTGCGATCCCAAGAGCGACACCACCAGCTTGCTGTTCGGCGGCAAATCGACGCCGACGATCATCGAAACCTCGTCGGCCAAAAAACTCGCTGGCGAAGAAATCAGCATCGAAGATGTTTGCTTCCAACGCGACGGTGTGTTTGCGATGGAACTCGGCGGGCCTGAAGTCGGGCGCGGCTGCGGTGGTCGCGGCATTATTCATGGCTTTGAGACGCTGGAGAAGCTTGGCTTCCACGACTGGGGCTTCGACTATGTCCTGCTCGATTTTCTCGGCGATGTCGTCTGCGGCGGCTTCGGCCTGCCGATTGCACGTGACATGTGCCAGAAGGTCATCGTTGTCGCATCGAACGACCTGCAATCGCTTTATGTCGCTAACAATGTCTGCAAAGCGGTCGAATATTTCCGCAAAATGGGCGGCAATGTCGGCGTCGCTGGTATGATCCTCAACAAGGACGACGGCACGGGCGAGGCCAATGCGTATGCTGAAGCGGTCGGCATTCCGGTGCTGTGCGCGATCCCTGCAAACGAGGATATTCGCAAGAAGTCGGCGAATTACCAGATTATCGGCAAGCCCGGTGGCCAGTGGGCTTCGCTGTTCGAGGAGCTAGCGATTAATGTTGCTGAAGCACCGCCGCTGCGTCCTAACCCGCTCGATCAGGACGGACTGCTCGGGCTCTTCAGCGCAGACATCACTGGCGCCGATTTCTCGCTCCATCCAGCGACGCAGGCCGACATGCGCGGCGGGACGTACGAAACGAAGCCGTCGCTTGAAGTGATTTATGATGAGGTTTGATGCGTGAATGATTTGACTGCCTTGACCGATAATGATCGTACGCGAGATCGCATTGACCTTGTGGGAGAAGGCGGAAGCTGTTCGTCAAAAGACACGATGCGCGACGCCGCCAAGAAGGCGGGAAAGACCGAAATCCTCGATCAATATGCCAAGGATTACCCGCTTGGCCCACACGACCAGCCTCAATCGATGTGCCCGGCATTTGGGTCACTGCGCGTTGGTTTGCGGATGCGCCGCACCGCGACGATCCTCTCTGGCTCGGCCTGCTGCGTTTATGGCCTGACCTTCACCTCGCATTTCTACGGCGCCCGGCGCAGCGTTGGCTATGTCCCGTTCAGTTCGGAAACCCTGGTCACGGGCAAATTGTTCGAGGATATCAAGGAAGCCGTCGAACTGATGGCCGATCCCGAAAAATACGACACCATCGTCGTTACAAACCTGTGTGTGCCAACCGCGAGCGGGGTGCCCCTCCGTTTGTTGCCCGACTCGATCAATGGTGTCCGCATAATAGGCATTGATGTGCCAGGTTTCGGCATCCCAACCCATGCCGAAGCGAAAGACGTTCTGGCCGGCGCGATGCTGAAATATGCGCGCGAAGAGGCTGAGCAGGGGCCAGTGGCGGCGCCTTCTGCATTGGCCGACAAGCCTACGGTTACATTGCTCGGCGAGATGTTCCCCGTCGATCCGATGGGCATTGGCCATATGCTTGAGCCGTTGGGGCTGGCCGCTGGACCAGTCGTGCCAACGCGCGAATGGCGCGAGCTTTATGCAGCGCTTGATGGCGCGGTGATTGCGGCAATTCATCCTTTTTACACTGCCAGCGTTCGCGAGTTCGAGGCAGCCGGCCGCAAAGTTGTTGGTTCCGCTCCAGTAGGCCGCGACGGCACGGCCGCCTGGCTCAAGGCCATCGGCGAAGCAACTGGTGCGAGTGCCGACCAGATTGCCGCCGCACAAAACGCCGTCCTACCAGCCATCGACGGCGCATTGAAAGCCAAGCCGATCAAAGGGCGCATCACTGTCTCGGGTTACGAAGGCTCTGAACTGTTGGTCGCGCGCCTGCTCATCGAAAGCGGCGCGGATGTGCCTTATGTCGGCACCGCCTGTCCCAAAACCCCATGGTCCGAACCCGACCGCGAATGGCTCGAAGCCAAAGGCGTTCGCATCAAATATCGCGCTAGCCTTGAAGACGATATCAGGGCTGTCGAGGAATTCGGCCCCGATCTCGCCATTGGCACAACGCCCGTCGTCCAGCATGCCAAGGCTAAGGCGATACCGGCGCTCTATTTCACCAACTTGATTTCGGCTCGGCCATTGATGGGTGCCGCAGGCGCAGGAAGCCTGGCGCAAGTTGTCAACGGCGCCATTGGCAACAAAGCGCGCTTCGACAAGATGAAAGAATTCTTTGAAGGCGTTGGCACTGGCCATACAGCTGGTATCTGGGAAGAAACCCCGACCGACCGGCCTAAGTTCAAAGCCAAATATGCCGCGCAAAATGCACTTGCTGCAAAAGCCGCGGAGTTTATCGGCTCATGACGCTGATCATCGATCATGATCGGGCAGGCGGCTATTGGGGCGCGGTCTATGCGTTCACTGCAGTCAAAGGCCTGCAAGTCATCATCGACGGTCCGGTGGGCTGCGAAAATCTGCCGGTGACTTCAGTACTCCATTACACCGATGGCCTGCCGCCGCATGAATTACCCATCGTCGTAACCGGGCTTGGCGAAGACGAGCTGGCCAAGACCGGAACCGAAGGCGCGATGAAGCGCGCTTGGAAAACGCTCGATCCCGATCTGCCCGCCGTAGTGGTCACCGGCTCCATCGCCGAGATGATCGGTGGCGGCGTCACGCCCGAAGGCACGAACATCAAACGCTTCCTGCCGCGCACGATCGACGAAGATCAGTGGCAGTCTGAAGACCGCGCTTTGTCATGGCTCTGGACCGAATTCGGCCCGAAGAAAGTTCACGGGCCATCGATCTTGAAGGAAGGCGAGAAGCCCAAGGTCAATATCATTGGCCCGTCATACGGCATGTTCAACATGCCAAGCGATCTCACCGAAATCCGCCGCTTGATCGAAGGCATCGGTGCCGAGGTCAATATGGTGTTCCCGTTGGGAAGTCATCTCGCCGACATCCACAAGCTCGCGCGTGCATCGGTCAACGTTTGCATGTACCGCGAATTTGGACGCAATCTGTGCGAGATGCTCGAGCGGCCGTATTTGCAGGCACCCATCGGACTCGACTCCACCACCAAATTCCTGCGCCAACTGGGCGAAATGGCGGGGCTTGATCCAGAGCCGTTTATTGAGAAAGAAAAGCACACGACGATCAAGCCATTGTGGGATCTTTGGCGTTCGGTAACGCAGGATTTCTTCGGTACCGCCAGCTTCGGAATCGTCGCCAATGAGACCTATGCGCGTGGCATCCGCAAATTCCTCGAAGACGATATGGGGCTGCCCTGCAACTTTGCGGTTGGCCGCACTGCGGGCGTTAAGACCGACAATCACAATGTCCGCGAGATGATCGCAACCAACCCGCCGCTGGTCATCTTCGGAAGCTACAACGAGCGCATGTATATGGCCGAAACCGGCGCGCGCGGGATATTCATTCCTGCTAGCTTCCCCGGTGCCGCCATCCGCCGCCATACCGGCACGCCGTATATGGGCTATTCGGGCGCGACATACCTTGTGCAGGAAGTGTGCAACGCGCTGTTCGACGCGCTATTTCACATATTGCCGTTGTCGACCCAGATGGATGCAGGGGCTGCGACCCCGGCGCGCCGCGAAGCATCGCTGCCCTGGGATCGCGATGCGAAAGAAAAGCTCGATGCGATCGTCGACGCCCAACCCATCATTGTCCGCATTTCGGCCGCAAAGAATCTGCGCGATGCAGCAGAGCGCTCCGCACGCCGTGCAGGCGAGGGTAAAGTGTCCGCCGATCGCCTTGCAGCATCAATGCTTCAGGGGGTCGATGCATGACCGCCTTTCAACAGTTTCGTCCGGTACATGCCGGATGTCACCAACCTTTGCAGCAGAGGGTGCTGCAGGGCAAACGCCCGGACGAGCCGCTTCCCGCTGCTCAAATGGGGCTAATATGGAGTAGGGAATATGAGCGATAACGAACGCTTTGGACCGGGGGCCTATTTAACCCCGGAAGAAGCCAAGGAGTTTCACAAAATCTTTGTGAGCAGCTTCATCGGCTTCACTATCGTCGCAATCATTGCGCACGTGCTGGTTTGGATGTGGCGGCCTTGGTTCCCCAGCGTCGACGGCTACGCAATGGTGAACGACGCTGTCCAGGTTGCCTCGGCAACCGTCACATCAATTCTATTATAAGGAGGCGGTATCATGTGGAGACTTTGGTTAATATTTGATCCGCGCAGGACACTTGTCGCATTGGCATCATTCCTGTTTGTTCTGGCTCTGTTGATCCACTTCATTCTGTTGAGCACTGATCGGTTCAACTGGATTGAAGGGCCTGCAGTTGTGCCGGCTGCCGCTGTTGCGGCTCCGGTTGCTGCACCGGCCGCTGCTCCGGCTGCGGTTCCGGCCAGCTGACCTGAAACCAAGCCCCAAAGAGGTCGTGGCGCTTCGGCGCCACGTACCTCCCGGGGATTTATAACTATCATCAGGTTGCTCACCATTTTGGTGGCTGGACAAAATGTCTTGCCCGGGGGGCAGTAGGGGATGTGCTATGTCGCTGTTAAGTTTTGAAAGAAAATATCGTGTTCGTGGCGGGACGCTCATCGGCGGAGACCTGTTCGATTTCTGGATCGGGCCGTTCTACGTCGGCTTTTTCGGAGTCATTTCAGCGATCTGCGCAATATTGGGGACGGCATTGATCCTATATGCCGCCTCGCTGGGACCAACCTGGAACCCTTGGCTCATTTCGATTAACCCGCCTGATATTAAATACGGCCTGGGGCTTGCTCCACTTAAAGAGGGCGGGTTCTGGCAAGTCATCACAATGTGCGCGACTGGTGCCTTTGTGTCTTGGGCATTACGTGAAGTCGAAATTTGCCGGAAACTGGGCATGGGTTATCATGTGCCCATCGCGTTCGGTTTCGCCATTCTCGCTTATGTAACGCTCGTAATCTTCCGACCGTTTCTGATGGGTGCATGGGGCCATGGATTCCCATATGGAATTTTCAGTCATCTGGATTGGGTGTCGAACACCGGCTACATGTATGTGAATTTCCATTACAATCCGGCGCATATGATTGCGGTGTCGTTCTTCTTTACGACCACCTTTGCGCTAGCGCTTCACGGCGCACTGATCCTTTCGGCGGTCAACCCGATGAAGGGCGAAAACGTCAAGACGCCGGAATATGAAGATACATTCTTCCGCGATTTTATCGGCTATTCGGTCGGGACCATCGGTATCCACCGTGTCGGCCTGTTCCTCGCGCTAAATGCCGGCTTTTGGAGCGCGGTCTGTATCATCATCGCCGGACCACTTTATGCAGGCGGCTGGCCTGAATGGTGGGAGTGGTGGCGCAACATACCGATCTGGTCTTAAGGGGGAGGAATAGCACATGGCACGTTATCAAAATATATTTACCCAGGTGCAGCTGGTATCAGCTCCCGAAATGGGCATGCCGATGCGAGGCTCCAACGATCCACGCTTAGGCATGACCGGGTGGAGCTACTGGATGGGCAAATTCGGACAAGCCCAGATTGGACCGATTTATCTCGGCTGGTTGGGCACTTTGTCACTGATCTTCGGTTTTCTCGCAATCGAGATTATCGGTTTCAACATGGCCGCCTCGGTCAACTGGGATCCATTAGAATTCCTTCGTCAGTTCTTCTGGCTCACACTAAACCCTCCTGGACCAGAGCACGGATTTTCGCCGTTCGTACCCCTGAAAGAGGGTGGCTGGTGGATACTGGCAGGCTTTTTCCTGACAACATCGATCATCCTGTGGTGGGTTCGCGGATATCGCCGGGCACGAGCGTTGGGCATGGGCACGCATGTGTCTTGGGCCTTCGCCGCTGCGATCTGGTTGTATCTCGTTCTTGGTTTCATCCGCCCGTTTTTCATGGGCAGTTGGGCAGAGGCAGTTCCTTTCGGAATTTTCTCACACCTTGAATGGACGAACAACTTCTCGCTGCAATATGGAAATTTGTTCTACAACCCGTTCCACGCGCTATCGATTGCGTTCCTCTATGGCTCGGCGCTGCTTTTCGCTATGCACGGCGCGACGATCCTTGCGGTTGGCCGCTATGGCGGCGAACGCGAACTCGAACAGATTACCGACCGTGGCACAGCATCGGAGCGTGCAGCCTTGTTCTGGAGATGGACCATGGGCTTCAACGCAACGATGGAATCGATCCATCGCTGGGCTTGGTGGTTTGCAGTTCTCTGCCCGCTGACGGGCGGTATCGGGATCTTGCTAACAGGCACAGTGGTCGATAACTGGTATCTCTGGGCAATCGAGCACAAATACGCACCAGAATATTGATAAGTTAAACCTAATTCGGCTTGGCTGAATTGGGGGCATGGAAAACCCGGCTGTAATGGCCGGGTTTTCTTTTACATGCGATTGGTAGCTTGGTTTCGAAGCATCCTACGCCGATGCAGGTCATAGAGATGCACCGGGAAGGCCAGCATAAGCGGCAGGGAGATAAACGGCCAAGCCATGCCGGTCAGTGCGGCGCGCAGGCCGAGCATCATCAGCACTGCAGGCAATAAAGCGGGCACGATATTGGCCCAGAGATTACCACGTGACTTAAGCCAGACGGCCTCGACGGCGAGCACGGCAAGAACAATATCTACCGCCCGCCCGCTAGCGAAAAACTCTTCCATTAGCCAAAGGGGCCGTTGAGCTGCACCACTTGATAATTGAGCGCGCCAGCGATCGTGACCCAGATAAGATAAGGTACCAGCAGCAGCGCGGACCATTTTGAAAAACGGCCGCAAAACAGGATGAGGATGAGCACGGACAACCACAATGCGATCAGCTCGTAAAAAGCCAAATCAGGACGGTGCAGCCGGAAGAATAGAAAACTCCAACCAAGGTTGAGAAACCCGTTTAGAGCAAAGAGACCAAGGCTGATTTCTGTATCGCGGCGGGTAGGAGCTTTTTCCCAAGCCAACACACCTGCTACCGCAATCATCGCAAAAATCGATGTCCAGATCACACCGAACATATAATCGGGCGGCGCCCAATCAGGCTGTTGTAACGAATAATACCATTCGTCGAGAACGGTAATGCTGCCACCAACTACGGCTGTCACCAACGCCAATGTGCCCGCAATTATGATCGGGAATATACCGGCTCGTGTCATGCGAAGGCTTATCTCTCTACTGTTTTTAGCCCGAACAAATGCCCCAGATCTTTAAAGAAAATTCTGACATGGGCCATGGGATCGCGCCGAACCAGTTGTTTGTTCATATAGGCTTCCCATGTCAAGCGCTGCACATCGGGGTCTTCGCACATCTTGACGAAACGCTCGCGACGCTTGTCGTTCTTGTACCAAAAATATTGCATTATTCCCAATATCCAGAACACCCGGCCATGTGCCTTCATGAACGATTTGCGCGCCAGACGAAGCGCTTTCGGATTGCCGCTCGCGAGATACGCGGCAACGGCATTCGCGCTGTCTCGCCCCGCAGTCATCGCGTAATAAATGCCCTCGCCTGATGATGGCGCAACAACCCCCGCAGCATCTCCCGCAACAACGACATTCCGGCCATTGTCCCAACGCTTGAGCGGCTTCAAGGGAATCGGCGCGCCTTCCTTACGGACTGTCTTCCAGTGCGTCATGCCCGTTTGTTCACGCATTAATCGCGTTGTCTCGCGCAAAGGAAAACCTTTGTCTGCACTACCAAGTCCAATGCTCGCTGTTTTGCCGTGCGGGAAAACCCAGGCGTAGAAATCTGGAGAAAGATGGCCCTGATAATATACATCACACTGGGTTTCTTCATAATCGGCATCAATTATGTCGGGAACCTCGACAATCTCATGATAGGCAAAAACGCATTTCACATGATCGGCATTTTTGATGCACTGCTTGGCGACATTGGAGCGTGCGCCATCTGCACCGATCACCGCGCGCGTGGTGACAGTCTGCAACGGCGCGTTCCGGTCTGTACGATACGACAATGTAACGATGTTGGCGCTGTCGTCGACCTCTTCGCACTTGCCAGTGACGCGCGTGGCCCCCGATTCTTCGGCGCGATTGCGTAACCATTCGTCAAAACTATCACGATCCACCATGCCTACATAGCCGTCGCCGACTGGCATCAACACCTTCTTGTTGGAAGGCGCAATAATACGCGCCGATTTGGCGTGCGCTACAAGCAATGTCTGCGGGATATCGAAATCCTTGAGCAAGCGCGGCGGAACAGCACCGCCGCACGGCTTTATCCGCCCCGCCTTGTCGAGCAGCATCACGCGGTGTCCGGCATTGGCAAGATCATTGGCCGCCGTCGCCCCCGAAGGTCCGCCACCGACAACGATTACGTCATAATCTGTCTGGGCACTCATGCTTGCACCGCCTTTCCGATTGAACTTTGACGCGACAGGCTGGTGCCAGTCGCCACTATTGCGGCGAGCAGAAACATGACCGCCTCCACCGCAAATACTGTTTGAAACGCAATGCTGTCTTGCCCCAACATGCTGCGCAATTGATCGACAATGATTGCCCCAAGCAATCCGCCCGCGCCGAATGCGATTGCCTGCGATGCTCCCCAGACGCCCATCCTTGCACCTTCGCCCGATGACTCTCCATCGCTCGCAAGGCCTAGCATCGCTCCGACAGCAGCCACCGCAAATACACCGTTTGCCACGCCCAAACCGAATACATTTGCAGTCAGCGGCCATACCGGACCGACAACTGCAGCAGTCGAAAGTCCGGCAAGCATCACAGCAGAGCCGATGCAGCCAAGCACAATCCACAGTTTGAGATTTGGCCCGAACCTTTTCGCATAAAGGCTACCGCCCAGACCTGCGACCAGCATACCGAGCAATATGCCACTGTGCTGAACGCCGGCGAGTTGGGTTGACTCGCCCGGCGTCATGTCAAACACAAAGCCAGCAAAGGGTTCGAGGATGAGGTCCTGCATGCTGTAAGCCAGCATTGAGATAAAGACGAAATAGGTGAAACGCCGCGCCTGATTGTCCTGCCAGATATCTTTCAGAACTTCGGCAAAATGTGATTGTTTCGCTTCAGATTTTGAAGCGATAACAGGTGCGCTGTTTCTTTCCAAACCGCGCAAAGCAAGCATCGCTAAGCAAAATGCAATTAGAACTACCATGCTAGTCACAACAGCAAGCCGTGCTTCGCTGAATGGGTCTAGATACGCTCCGGAAATACCCGCCGCCACAACTATGCCCGCTACCATCATCGTCCAACTGATCGCCGCAGCCGCAGGTTTGCGCTCAAGCGAAACGCGCGATGCGAGCAGAGCGAGCAGGGCTGTGCCCGACATGCCGACACCAAGCCCGATCAGGGTGAAGCCGACGATAGCCAAAATGACGGGTAAGGTGGTTGGCCCAGACATCATGATTGTCGCATCGACCGACAATAATGTGCCCAACGCCAATATGCCCATTCCAGTCATAATCCACGAACTGCGCCGAGCACTGCGGTCCGAAGTGTGGCCCCATAATGGACGGCTGAGTTGGACGGCATAATGCCAAGCAACCAAGCCGGCGGGAACAGCGGCAGCAATTGCATATTCGACCACCATTACGCGATTTAACAATGAAGTCGCCAACATCACCATGGCACCGATTGCAGCCTGCACGGTGCCCAACCGGATAATCCCGAACCAACCAATCCCAATGGATGCCGTATTGCCACGGATCATATATATCCTCCAAGCCCAAGCGCGGCGGCAAGCATTCCGAAGACGTACAATGATACGCCGGTTGCATTATACCAAGGTGCAAGCTTGGCTGGATCACCAACAAGGCGGACCATGAGGCCGATTTGCAACAGTGTGAAAAGACCGACGATGGCGGCTGAAAGCATAAGATTTTGTTCGTAGAGAATTGCAATTACGGCAACCTGAGCAAGGGCCATAATAAAACAGGCGAACAATGCTGCATTTCGCACGCCCATGGTAACCGGAAGCGAACGCAGGCCAGTCGCCTTATCGCCCTCAACCGCCTTGAAATCATTCAGTGTCATGATCCCATGAGCGCCAAGGCTGTACAGCAGCAAAATGATCAGCGTTGTTGTCGAAGGCAGGCCACCAACCATCACACTCGCGCCGGTAAACCAGGACAGGCCTTCATAGCTAAGCGCGCAGACAAATGGCCCGAGCCAGCCGCTTCTTTTGAAACGAAAGGGTGGCGAACTATATGCCCAACCACAAAAAAGCGCGACGCAGGTCGCTAGAACGACCCAAGGTCCGAGCGCTGCTGCCAAGGCGAGAGAAATAGCCGAGCCTATCAGCGCAATCCAAACCGGCCAGCGTCCCGGAACACGGCCTGAGGGAATCGGACGATTGGGCTCGTTGATTGCATCGACATGGCGATCGCAATAATCGTTGATGACCTGGCTTGTACCGCAGACAATGGGGCCGGTGAGGGCAATGCCGGCGAACAGAAACAGCCAGTTATCGGCAATCGAAGCACCGGATGAGACAACGCCACACATGAAAGCCCACATCGGCGGGAACCACGTGACGGGTTTTGCCAGTTCGAGGACATCGCGGTACGCTGGAATGCGCACTAATTCTGAAGAAATAACGGAATCTGACATGATGGAAGGCTATGTCAGATATTTTGGACTGTCAAATTATTTGGACATAAAATATGTCCAGATTCACAGAAAGCCACCTCAAGGCAAACTCAGTCTTTGCCGAGCAAATTTCCAAGGCCGTGGCGATGTAGTTTTGAGTAAAGGCTCTGGCGGCTAAGCCCAAGAATTTCGGCCGCCGATGCGCGGTTGTCTGACGTATGAACCAACGCCGCCTCGATGCACATGCGTTCAATAAGGTCGGTACTTTCGCGCACTATTTCTTTGAGCGGCTTTCTGCCAACCAGCTCAGTGAGCTGTTCGACTGACCGCGGATAAGTGCCGTTGGTTTGCGGCAAATCACGTTCACGGCGGCCGATGCTACGAACCGAATACCCGAACAATGGTTGCTCGCGCTCGATCATGATGGCTGAAATTTCTACAGGCTCTTCGCCGCCATTCAGGTCATTGACGATCGACCCGAAATTGCGGACATTCTGATGGTCCTTAAGCTGTTTTTTCAACAGGCCGATATCGACATCCGGGCGCCCGATGAAACGGTTGAGCGACACGCCCAACAATTGTTCGACCGAGCCAGCTTGTACCAGTTCGGCGAAGGCGCGATTGGCGACAATTATTGATTGCTTTTCATCGGTGAGTACGAACGCGTCGGGCATCTTTTCAACGACATCCAGAACATATTGATCAGACTGTTTGCCGGGCACTTCGTGCAAGCCGTCGTCGATGTTGATCAGCCAATATTGCCTACCCGATTGCCGGAATGCCGACGCTGCGATCTTTACAAAACCTGTGCGGCCAGCGAGTCGGACGCTCAACGGTGCGATTGCACTATTGACCGCGACCGCTGCGATATAAGCGATAACAGAGTCGCGATATTCGCGCTCGACAAGTGCAAGCAAGGCCTTACCTTCCAGCGATCCCGGAGCGGCACTTAACAATGCGTGGCACGCCCGATTGGCTTGCTGGATTTCGTGATTTTCCGCGTCAGCAATCAATACCGGATAAGAGATATTGTCAAAAAGGAGACGATAACGTGTCTCTGTCTGGCGCAAATGCAGATAATCGCGTTCCATCGACTGCTGCGTCTTGAGAAGCCGTTGTTGCAGGATGGAAACCGAGCGCAAGTCGCGACCGATTGCGATATGCCAGCTGCTATTTTCGGGCTTTATGACCTTGTAATTCACCGGAACATCGTCGCCGTCATGCATGTGGTTGACCTGCCGCCAAATATTGCGTGACGGATGGTGTGCATCCAACAATTGTTCAATTTTCGAACGGCTCTCAATGGTAACGGTGTCAGTCCATTTTTGCCCGATCCACTGGCTTGCAAAGGCATGATCGCGGACATTTACCGCGATATCGCGAACGATCTTGTGCTCATCGATCGCAAGCATAAAGTCGCCAGCGCAATATGCGAGGTTCAGAATATCCGCCTTCGTGAATCCCTCGAACATGGCTTCGGGATCACTGAACGGAATCTGGTCACCGGTGGTTGCCTCAAGGTTCATTGGGAGAACCGATTCCTTATATTAGATTTTCGAAACATTCCAAATCGACCGGTACCAGTTTGTCGCCAAGTGCAACTGCGGCCACTGCGTCAATCGCTGTTGCATCCGCACCGCACTCGTCAACAAGCTCGGGCTCATCATTGATAACTCGCCCACCCATCATAACTTTTATTTGCGGATTGCTGGACACCGCCCTTATAGTCTTAACGGTGCTTCCGAGCGCGCCCTTAGAGCAGTCGTTGCTAACGGTCAATCCGATGAGATCGTAATGACGCTTTGCAAATTTTGCAGTCAGTTCGGACTGTGTAGGTTCAATCAATATGTCAATATCCCAGCCGGCGCGTTGAAAGCATTCGGCGACCATTAAAGTTCCAAAACTGTGCTGTTCGCCCGGCATTGGCGAGAAAAGCGCAGATCGTTTTCCATGGCCAGGACGCGATTTGGGCGGGATGCGCAAAGTGAGTTCGCGCAATATTTCCTGGATGCGCCAAAGGCCCATTGTAACGCCGACAAAGTCTTCGCTATCTTCTTCCCAATATTCGCCCAATCGGCGAGCGGCGGGTGCCAGCAACTCGACATAAACTGTTTCGACCGAGCTGCCCGTTTCAAGGCAATGGTCGACAAAATCAAGCAAGGTATGCGCCTCGCCGCTGATCGAGAGCTGCGTAAATTCTTCGACATCTATTTGGGTAATCGCGCGCTCGCGCGGATATTGGCTGCCTTGCGATAATCCGGGCATATGTAACCAGTTGTTGCCCTTGTCGCGGTCGGCAATCAGTTTGGGAATGACCAGGTTTTCAAGCAGGATCGATAGGTCATATCCGCCATCTGCATCACCAACGACCCGAAGATTATTATTATCGGAATCAGCGACCGACAGTTCCTTGGGCTGTATGGGTTTTCGGTTGCCGCGCCAGTCATCCAGTTTGGATTTAAATCCGGAAATCCCAAAAACGGTGGCCATATAACAGACTCCCCTCCGTAGTCTGGTCGGCGTACAATAACGTCGGCCTCATGGATGCCTGTGTCATCTCATGCGACTCGAAGCGTATAGTAAGTTGGACACCTAAGCAAACATCTTTGTGTCAAAAAAATTAGACGTCTAAAAAACTTGACACTTTACTGATTCTGACCTTTATTTCGTGCATACGAGAGAGGGAGCACGTGATCTGTCCATAAGCAGACATATTGAATCGGACGAGGATTTCACGATTTTGGCCAGTCAGACGGCCTCCGGCGCGATTGCGCCCCTCTATACAGATGCACAGCGCAAACGCCGCGACGAATCGCCTTGGACACTGGTTCAAGGATTATTGGCGCCGGTGCAGTTCCTGATTTTTGGCGTCAGCCTGTTTCTGGTCATTCAGTTCCTAATCACGGGTGAAGGCGAGTCCGCCGCAGAGATCTCCGTCGTCGTCAAAACCCTGGCGCTCTACACGATCATGATCACCGGCTCGATCTGGGAAAAAGTGGTATTTGACGAATGGTTGTTCGCCAAGCCCTTCTTCTGGGAAGATGTTTTCAGCATGCTGGTGCTAGCGTTGCACACGGGATATCTGGTGATGCTGTTCAATAATTGGGGCACGACCGAAGACCGGATGTACGTCGCGCTGGCGGGCTACGCCACGTACATCATCAACGCAGGCCAGTTCCTTTATAAACTCCGCATGGCTCGGCTTGAAGCTGCGCCAAGAATTGCAGCCACGTCATGAACGCGATCGCTCCACTCTCGGCTGCCAACGCCGTTGATTGCGCTCCCGTATTGAAAGAGCGCGGGCAACGCGAAGTGTTCTGCGGATTGACCGGGATCATCTGGCTTCATCGCAAGATGCAAGATGCGTTTTTCCTCGTCGTTGGATCACGCACCTGCGCACATTTGTTGCAGTCGGCTGCTGGCGTGATGATTTTTGCCGAACCGCGTTTTGCGACCGCGATCATGGAAGAGCGCGATCTGGCGGGGCTGGCCGACGCTAATGAAGAGCTCGACAGGATCGTGGACCAGCTGCTGGCGCGGCGCCCCGAGATCAAATCTCTGTTCCTGGTTGGCAGCTGCCCTTCCGAAGTCATCAAGCTCGACCTGTCGAAGGCCGCGCAGCGTCTTGGCGCTAAACATGCACCACATGTTCGCATCTTGAATTACTCGGGCAGTGGCATCGAGACCACCTTTACCGAAGGCGAAGATGCCTGTTTGGCATCGCTGGTACCAATCATGCCTTCGCTGGCTGCGAATGCACCGAAGAACCTCATCGTCGTTGGCTCGCTTCCTGACATTGTCGAAGACCAATTCCGCCGATTGTTTGCCGAACTCGGCATTACCAATGTTGCAAGTTTGCCCGAACGGGCAGTAGCGGACTTGCCGGGCGTTGGACCTAACACCCGCTTCCTGCTCGCTCAGCCTTTCCTCGGTGACACCGCGCAAGCACTTGAAGAGCGCGGCGCAGTCCGGCTCGACGCATTGTTCCCGTTCGGCGTGGAAGGCACAACTAATTGGCTCCATGCTGCGGCTGCCGAATTCGGTGTCGCCGACTCGCATTTCGACGCGGTCCTTCGTCCCTATCAAGACCGTGCAACTACCGCGCTGGCGCATCAAAGGGCCCGCCTCGAAGGTCGTTCGATTTTCTTCATGCCCGACTCGCAGTTGGAAGTGCCGCTGGCGCGCTTTCTTGCCAACGAACTTGGCATGCGCTTGGTCGAAGTCGGCACGCCTTATTTGCACCGCCGACATCTGGCGCAGGAATTGGCAGCCTTACCCGCTGGCGTGATGCTCAGCGAAGGTCAGGACGTCGACAAGCAACTCGACCGGGTCCGCGCTGCCAAGCCCGACCTCACCGTCTGCGGCCTTGGCCTTGCCAATCCGCTCGAAGCTGAAGGCCTTTCGACCAAATGGGCGATCGAATTGGTGTTCTCGCCGATTCACGGTTTCGACCAGGCTGGCGATCTTGCCGAATTGTTCGCTCGGCCACTGCGCCGCCGCGATGTGTTGAGGGTTTAGGCGATGCAGCTTTCCGTCTGGACATATGAAGGCCCACCGCATGTCGGCGCGATGCGGGTCGCAACTGCGATGGAAGGCGTGCATTATCTGCTCCATTCGCCGCAGGGCGACACTTATGCCGATCTATTGTTCACAATGATCGAGCGCCGCAGCAAGCGGCCTCCCGTGACCTATACCACTTTCCAAGCGCGTGACTTGGGGAAGGACACCTCGCAGCTATTCCAGACTGCTGCGCTCGATGTTGTCGAGCGGTTCAAGCCCGACGCGATGCTGGTCGGCGCTTCATGCACTGCAGAACTTATACAGGACGATCCCGCTGGCCTCATCGAGAATATGGGCCTGCCGATCCCCGTCATTCCGCTCGAACTGCCAAGTTATCAGCGCAAGGAACACTGGGGCGCGGCGGAAACATTCTATCAGATCGTCCGCCATCTCGCCGACAAGGACCGCCGCCCTTCGGACAAGTCTAAACGTCGTCCGCTCGTCAATTTGCTTGGGCCAACCGCTCTCGGTTTCCGTCACCGCGATGACATTCTCGAAATCAGCGGGCTTCTGGACAAGCTGGGCATCGACATCAATGTCACTGCGCCTTTGGGTGCGAACGTCGCCGATATCGCCAAGTTGGGTGAGGCCGATTTCAATATCGTGCTGTATCCTGAAACCGGAGATCTCGCTTCCGACTATCTGAAGCGCGAGTTTGGCCAACCTGCCGTTCGCACCGTGCCAATCGGCGTGGGTGCGACTCAGGATTTCATCCGCGAAGTCGCCGCACTGGCCGATGTAGACCCCGAGCCCATGCTCGCTGAAGGCCTCTCGCGCCTGTCATGGTGGAGCCGCTCGATCGACTCCAACTATCTCACCGGCAAACGCGTCTTCATCTTTGGCGATGCAACTCACGCCGTTGCCGCTGCGCGTGTCGCCAGCGAAGAGCTTGGCTTCAAGGTTGTTGGGCTTGGCTGCTACAACCGCGAATATGCCCGCGAAATCCGCGCTGCCGCGAAACTTTATGGCGTCGAGCCGCTGATCACTGACGATCATCTCGCGGTCGAAACGGCCATTCAGGAAGCGCAGCCAGAACTTGTGCTTGGCACCCAAATGGAACGCCATATCGCAAAGCGTTTTTCGATTCCCTGTACCGTCATCTCGTCACCCGTCCATGTTCAGGATTTTCCTGCTCGCTTCTCCCCTCAGATGGGTTTCGAAGGCGCCAATGTCATTTTCGACAGCTGGGTCCATCCGCTGGTGATGGGCCTGGAAGAGCACCTTCTGACGATGTTCCGCGATGACTTCGAATTCAACGATGGCGCAGGCGCATCACATCTTGGCCCCGGCCATTCCGCGCCAGCCAAACAACCCGAACTAGTCGAGCCAGCAAACGATACCGAAGCGGTGTGGTCCGACGAAGCAACACGCGAACTGAAGAAAATACCGTTTTTTGTGCGCGGCAAAGCGCGGCGCAACACCGAAATGTTTGCAGCTGAACAAGGCGTTTCAACCATCGAACTCGCTACACTTTATGAGGCGAAGGCACATTATGCGCGGTAACAGTAGCCCGTCAGTCCGTGTGGTCATCGTGACTCTCGACAATCATCTGGCCGCCGCAGTCGAGCGTGCCAATCACGACATGGCGCGCGATAATATAAGCATTGGTTTCTACGCCGCATCGGATTGGGACCGCGATCCAAATGTACTCGAGCGCGCTAAGGCCGACATCGGTCGCGCCGATGTCATCATCGCCACGATGCTTTTCCTTGAAGAACATGTCCGGGCAATACACCCCGCCATGCTAGCGCGCCGCGACGAGTGCGACGCCATTGTTGGTATCATGTCGCAGGGCGATATCGTCAAGCTGACCCGCCTTGGCAATTACAGCATGGACAAACCCGCCAAGGGTCCATTGGCGCTTCTTAAAAAGCTGCGCGGCTCGGGCAAGCCGGGTGCTAGTTCAGGCGCAGGCCAAATGAAGATGCTGCGCCGCTTGCCGAAGATCCTTCGGTTCATTCCAGGCCCCGCCCAAGATGTACGGCAATATTTTCTGACGCTGCAATATTGGCTGGCGGGATCGGATGACAATGTCGTCGACATGATCCGCGGATTGATCGATCGTTATGCAAGCGGCGACCGTGCTGCACTTAAGGGCAGATTGCCAGCCGCACCGCCACGTGAATATCCCGAAGTAGGCGTCTATCACCCCGACATGCCCGTGCGCCTGACCGAGGATGCCAGCAAGCTGCCTGCGATCAAAAATCCACGTGGAGTTGTCGGCGTATTGATGCTGCGTTCGTATCTCCTCGGAAAGGATACCGGCCATTATGACGGCATGATCGAAATGCTTGAAGCGCAAGGCCTGAAGGTCATCCCGGCCTTCGCCAGCGGCCTTGACTCGCGTCCCGCCATCGACAAATTTTTTGTGCAAAATGGCAAGATCTCGGTAGACGCGATTGTCAACCTGACCGGTTTTTCGCTTGTCGGCGGACCTGCATACAACGACGTGAGCGCAGCAGTTGAAACACTGACTCGCATGAATGTCCCATACATCGCTGCCCACCCAATCGAATTCCAGTCGCTGGAACAATGGGGCGCTGGCAAAATGGGTCTCTTGCCACTCGAAACGACAATGATGATGGCAATTCCCGAACTCGATGGTGCGATCATCCCGAGCGTATTCGGCGGTCGGTCGGACGGGTCGCCTGAAGGCTGCACCGGTTGCCATCGCAACTGCAAGTTCGCAGTAACCGAGAATGTCCGCGCCATGCAAAGCTGCCCCGAGCGTGCGGCTTCGCTGGCAGGAAAAGTGGCCGCGATGGTCAAAATGCGCCGCAACGAAATCGCCCAGCGCAAAATCGCGGTCGTCCTGTTCAACTTCCCGCCTAACGCCGGTGCAACCGGAACAGCCGCGCATCTGGCCGTATTTGAGTCGCTCCATGCGACATTGCAGCGGCTGCATGTTGAGGGATATGCAGTCGTTGTTCCCGAAACCGTCGGCGACCTTCGCGATGCGATCCTGAAAGGCAATGCCGAGCAGTTCGGTGCCGATGCCAACGTCGCCGCGCGGATCAGCGCCGATGACCATGTCCGTCGCGAAAAATATCTTAAAGCAATTGAGGCGCAATGGGGCCCCGCACCCGGCCGTCAGCAAAGCGATGGTCAGTCCATCCATGTTCTTGGTGCGCATTTTGGCAATGTCTTTGTCGGCGTGCAGCCCGCGTTCGGTTATGAAGGCGACCCAATGCGGCTGCTGTTCGAAGGACAGTTTACCCCGACCCACGCCTTCTCTGCCTTCTACCGCTACATCCGCGAAGATTTCGGTGCCGATGCGGCGCTGCATTTTGGCACGCACGGTGCGCTCGAATTCATGCCAGGCAAGCAAGCAGGAATGAGCGGCGATTGCTGGCCGGACCGGCTGATCGGCAATCTGCCCAATTTCTATCTCTACGCGTCGAACAATCCGTCGGAAGGCATCATTGCCAAACGCCGTTCAGGCGCGACCTTGGTCAGCTATCTGACTCCGCCTTTGGCAGAAGCTGGCCTTTATCAGGGCTTTGCCGATTTGAAGGCAATGCTGGAACGCTATCGCGCAGTGGCCGATGATGGCGATGAACGTAACGACCTTGAAGCGCTGATCCGCGATGGTTGTGCTGACCTTGATATCGAAGCGGGCGATCTCACCGACTTGCCTGGCCGCCTGTATGAACTGGAGCGCGAGCTGATCCCGCACGGACTGCATGTTTTCGGCGGCAAGATGTCGGCTGAAGAACGCGATGGACTGGTCAATGCGATGCTCGGCGCGACGCCCGATCTGCAGCGTGCTGATATCGAAGCGCGGCTTGAGGCCAATGACGAGCTTAGCGCATTGATGAATGCGCTCAACGGCGCGTTTGTTGCCCCGACCCCCGGCGGCGACATATTGAAGAACCCCGAAGTGCTGCCAACCGGCCGCAACATTCACGGCTTCGATCCCTTCCGCATTCCAAGCAAGTTCGCCTGCATTCAGGGCACGGCGCAAGCCGACCAGCTACTCGCTCGCCACATGGCCGATGGGGGCAGACTTCCTGAAAGCATTGCGATGGTGCTGTGGGGTACGGACAATTTGAAGAGCGAAGGCGCTCAAATTGCCCAGGTGCTTGCGCTGATTGGAGCTCGGCCTCGGTTTGACGATTATGGCCGTCTCGCTGGCGCAGAATTGATCCCACTTGCCGAACTTGGTCGTCCACGGATCGACGTTGTCGTCACAATGTCTGGCATCTTCCGGGACCTGCTGCCGCTGCAAACGCGGATGATCGCTGACGCGTCATATCTTGCGACGATCGCCAACGAGGCGCCCGAACAAAATTTCGTCCGCAAGCACAGCCTAGCGCATCAGGCGCAACATGGGTGTGATCTTGAAACCGCCAGCCTTCGGGTCTTTTCGAACGCGCAGGGCGCTTACGGCGCGAACGTCAACATGATGATCGATGGCGGCACCTGGACTGACCCCGAAGAACTCGCCGAAATGTTCGAAGCCAAAAAAGGCTATGCATACGGTCGCAACGGCGTGCCGACGCAGCATCGCGCCCTGTTCGAAAGCGAACTCGCTGGTGTCGAACTCACCTACCAGAATCTGGAATCAGTCGAAGCTGGCGTCACCGACATCGACCATTATGTCGATGGCCTAGGCGGCATGAGCAAAGCGGTCGAAAAGGCACGTGGCAAGGCGGCACCGATCTACGTCGTTGATGCAACGCAGGGCGATACAAAAGTGCGCACATTGGGCGAGCAAATCGATCTTGAAACCCGCACGCGGATGCTGAACCCCAAATGGTATGAGGGCATGTTGAAGCATGGCTTTGAAGGTGTGCGCTATCTCGAACTTCATGTAACCAACACGATGGGCTGGTCAGCCACGACCGGCACGGTGTCACCATGGGTCTATCAGAAGATCAGCGAAACCTTCGTGCTCGACCCAGCGATGCGTGCGCGCTTGTCGGACCTCAATCCCAAATCATCGGCGCGCGTTGCCGACCGGTTGCTCGAAGCTTGCGAGCGCAACCTCTGGACGCCCGATGCAGAAACCCTCGCTGGCCTGAAGGCCGCAGCGAACGACCTCGAAGACCGGCTTGAAGGCCTGGTCGCAGCAGAATGACTGGAGCAACACTATGACACTTAATCTTTTAGACACCGCTCCACCCGATGGGGAAGGCAGCGTTCAAGTTGCGCTTGACCCGAGCGACAAGATTACCAGCGCGAAGGTCTTTGCGGTTTACGGCAAAGGCGGGATCGGTAAATCGACGACATCGTCGAACCTGTCGGCAGCGTTTTCGAAACTCGGTCACCGCGTTCTGCAGATCGGCTGCGATCCCAAACATGACTCGACGTTCACGCTGACCAAGAAGATGATGCCGACAGTGATCGACGTGCTCGAAACCGTCGACTTCCATAGTGAAGAACTCCGCCCCGAAGACTATATGTTCGAAGGCTATAATGGCGTGATGTGCGTCGAAGCAGGCGGGCCGCCTGCAGGCACCGGTTGCGGCGGTTATGTCGTCGGCCAGACGGTGAAATTATTAAAACAGCACCATTTGCTCGAAGACCGCGATGTTGTGATTTTCGACGTGCTGGGCGATGTCGTTTGCGGCGGATTTGCCGCACCATTGCAACATGCCGATGCAGCAATTGTCGTTGCTGCCAATGACTTCGACAGCATCTTTGCGATGAACCGGATTGTTGCCGCAATTAACGCGAAGGCCAAGAACTACAATGTCCGGCTCGCCGGCGTTGTTGCCAACCGTTCGAAGGCAACCGACGAAATCGACCGCTTCTCAAACGCGATCGGCATGAAGCGCCTTGCGCATTTCGCCGACCTCGACGCCATCCGCCGGTCGCGCCTCAAAAAATGTACATTGTTCGAAATGGACAGCACCCCCGAGGTAGATGCCGCCTGTCAGGAATATATGGACCTTGCTCAAAAGCTTTGGGACGGTGTCGATTATCAGGAAGCAAGTCCAATGAAGGACCGCGATATCTTCGATTTTCTGGGGTTTGAATGATGGAAACAAGCCTCGCCTCCACTAGCTATCAGCAGAGCCGCACCAAGCTCGAGACCTATTTCGACAAGACCGCTCGCAAGGCGTGGGAAGATCTGACCTCGGACGTTCCGGTCAGCGGTATCCGCGCGACGGTGCGTAAGGGTCGCGACGAAATGCGGAACCTGCTGCTCTCGACATTGCCAACCGACATGCACGGAATGCGCTTGCTTGATGCGGGATGCGGCACTGGTGCACTGGCTATGATTGCGGCGCAGCGTGGGGCCCATGTGGTCGCGATCGACGTATCGCAAGGATTGATCGATATTGCGCAAAAGCGCACACCCAGCCATCTATCGATCGACTGGCGTGTGGGCGATATGCGGAGCCACAATCTCGGCATTTTCGACCATGTCATCGCAATGGATTCGCTCATCCATTATGACGAAAATGACATCATCGGTGTGCTGAAAGCCTGGAGTCAGCGCGCCAATCAAATTGCCTTTACCTTTGCCCCTGGCACCGCAATGTTGCGCACAATGCACTTTGTCGGCAAGGCTTTTCCACGAGGCGACCGGTCGCCGGCAATCCTTCCCGTTTCAGAAGCTCGCCTGTCGCAAGATATCGGTGTGGCTCTGCCTGCATGGAGCATCGATTTCACGCAGCGCGTCTCGAGCGGCTTCTACAAAAGCCAGGCGATGGGGATGAGCCGCCGATGATCAAAAAGCCGTCAGCAGTAACATTCTGGCAAGCCGTGGGAACGCGGTTTTTGCCATTTGCTGATGCGGCTAGTGTTGATCTTCCCCTGGCGCGAATCCTGCGTCTTGCGCTTTTTCAAGTTAGCGTTGGCATCGCTGCGGTTTTGCTCAATGGCACGCTCAACCGTGTGCTGATCGTCGAACTCAATACCCCGACCTGGATCGTCGCTCTGATGATAGCTATACCTTTGCTGGTCGCGCCATTCCGCGCATTGGTTGGCTATCGCTCTGACACGCATCGCTCGGTACTTGGCTGGCGCCGTGTACCCTATATCTGGTTCGGCACGCTCGGCCAGTTTGGCGGCCTTGCCATCATGCCGTTCGCGCTGATCCTCATTACGCGGGAAGATACTTTTGCTCTCGGGGTTGGTGCGGCGTGCTTGTCCTTCCTTCTCACCGGCGCTGGTATGCATGTCACACAGACAGCTGGCCTTGCTCTTGCAACAGACATTGCGTCCGAAGAAAAACGCCCGCGCGTCGTCGCGCTGCTTTACGTTATGCTTCTGGTCGGCATGATGCTGGCATCATTTACCATTGGCAATCTGCTGGGCGATTTTACCGCAACGAAATTGGTGCAAATTATCCAGGGTGCTGCAGTGCTTACGATGTTCCTTAACATCGCGGCGTTGTGGAAGCAGGAAGCGCGTAATCGTAACTTGACCACTTCCGCCAAAGCAGATCCCGGTTTCTCCAAAGTCTGGTCCTCGTTCACTGCTCGACCCAACGCCAAGCGCTTGCTGCTTTCCATCGGGCTCGGCGCGATGGCCTTCGCTATGCAGGATGCGTTACTTGAACCCTATGGTGGCGAGGTTCTCGGCCTTTCTGTCGGCTCGACAACTGCGCTGACCGGAGCCTGGGCCATCGGTGCGTTGATTGCGTTTGCGCATAGTGGTCGGCAGCTGTCAGTTGGTGCCGACCCTCTGCGACTGGCGGGACTTGGCGCGGTGGCCGGAATAGCCGCGTTTCTAATGACGATATTCGCAGCC
Source organism: Sphingomonadales bacterium Ga0077559 (assembly GCA_001464315.1). Classification (GTDB taxonomy): domain Bacteria; phylum Pseudomonadota; class Alphaproteobacteria; order Sphingomonadales; family Sphingomonadaceae; genus Sphingorhabdus_B. The sequence goes on from LNFK01000041.1 coordinate 23,360, forward strand.
CCGCTGAATTCGGTACCGCTGCTATATGCGGGCGCTGCGGTTATCGGCTTTGGCACCGGGCTGTTTTCGGTTGGCACAATGATCGCAGCCATGGGCTTGGCACAAAAAGGGTCTGCCGGCTTAGCACTCGGCGCATGGGGCGCTGTGCAGGCGAGCTGCGCGGGGGCAGGCATTGCGCTCGGCGGTTTGATGCGTGACGGCATAGCATATATCGCGCTTCAGGACGGGATGGGCGCAACTTTGGCGTACCGAGCGACAGGATATGGCTCAGTTTACGTCTTTGAAATTCTGTTATTGTTGGTGACCTTGATAGTACTCGGCCCAGTAATCGGGCTAAACATTGAAGACCGTGAAGTAACAACAAAAGGCTTTGGGTTGACGGAATTTCCGACGTGAAACCTGAATGGGTGAGGAGGACGTAAGATGGATAGTGTTAATATTGTAGGCTCGATAGACCTGACGTTGCTGATATTTTCGGCGTTCGTTTTGTTTTTCATCGGATTGATCGTGTATCTTCAGCGGGAAAGCCGCCGAGAGGGCTATCCGCTGGAAGATGAGGCAACGGGCCGTGTCGACACCCCAGGTGGCGTGCTGTCGATGGGATCGCCAAAAACATTCAAGATGCCGTTCGGACGTCCTGACATCACCGTTCCCAATGGTCCAAGGGATACGCTCGACCGGCCATGGAAGCGCACATTCCGTTCACCTGGCGCGCCTTATTATCCAACCGGTAATCCACTCGTCGACGGCATCGGTCCGGCTGCTTGGGCCGACCGCGCCAAGCATACCGATCTGGATGGTGAAGGCCGCAACCGGATTGTGCCGATTGGTATGGCAGAACATATTTCGGTCCATACCCGCGACGCCGACCCGCGCGGTATGACCGTTATCGCAGCCGACGGTGCAGTGGCCGGTAAGGTCGTGGATTTGTGGGTCGACCGCGCCGAGCATGTTGTTCGCTATCTCGAAATCGACACCGGCACGAACAAAGTGCTCGCGCCGATGGCCATGTCGATGGTGAAGGGAAAAAAAGGCGAAGTCGAGATTGATGCGATCAACGCAGCCGACTTTGCTGCAGCGCCCGTGCCGATGACACCCGGGCAGATCACCTTCTACGAAGAAGAGCGGATCGTCGCCTATTTCGGTGGCGGATATCTCTACGCCAACAGTGCTCGCCAGGAGCCGCTGATATGAGCGAGTATGACAATGAACCGGTCCGCGGACTTCCAGCGGTGCTGCCGGATGATGAGCATATAATCTGGCAGTCCGCGCCGGATTGGATGCAACTGGTAAAGGCGGCACTGCACATCCGTCTGTCGGCGATATATTTTGGGTTGATTGTGATTTGGGCGGTGTCGCGCGGGGATATGAATACTGCTGTCGCCGTATCGGTCCTTGGTGCGGTCGTTGTGGCGATGTTCACGCTTTTCGCATGGGGCGTTGGCCGCACCACGGTTTATACGTTGACCAACCGTCGTCTGGTTCTGCGCGTTGGTGTCGCACTTAACAAGTGCATCAACCTGCCTCTCTCGCAAATCGAGTCAGCCAATCTGAAAATGCTGGCCGATGGACATGGCAATATCGTCCTCGACCTGAAAGGCGCGCCACGGCTTGGCTATCTGATGCTGTGGCCGCATGCTCGCTCGCTGCGCTTCGTCCGTCCGCAGCCAATGTTACGCGCGATACCCGATGCGCAGAATGTTGCCGCAATGCTGTTCAAGGCAACGCAGCAGGTGCAAGCGGTTGCGCCGGTTGAAGCCACGACCGAACGCAGTCACGACATCCCGCTGATGGGAGTTCCAGCATGAGCCACGCAGCCAGTCACGACCCAACGGTTCCGCGCGGCGCGCTCATCGGGACAGCAGCGATTTTGTTGTTTACCATGGGTGTCGCAGGGGCAACGAGCCTAGGCCTCGTTCCCCACTCTGCCGATCCGACCGCGTCGCGCGCTGCGCAAAATGTCGCGCCCGCCCAGACCCGCGAATTACGCTTTGCAGACCGCAAAGATGGCGCAGTTGTTGTAACCGATGCGGCGAGCGGCGAAACAGTCAAAGTCATTGAATATGGCCAAGGCGGTTTCTTCCGCGCAACAATGCGCCGCATGGCAAAGGCACGCGTGGCTGCAGGCATTGGCGCGGAACCGCCGTTCAAGCTGACATTGTGGGAGAATGGGGCGCTTTCGCTGACCGATCCGCAGACCGGTCGCGAAACCGAAATTCACGGCTTTGGTGCCGACCATAGCAAGGTATTTGCTGATATGCTGGAGGCACCCACAGCATGACCCGCCTGCTGTCGTCCGAAACTTTCGACACGCCCTGCCGGATCGAAGTCGAGCAAAGTGCCGCCCATTTTCATGCGCATGTCGAATTGGACGGGGACATCGAAATCCAGCCGGGCGACCGGGTCCGCGTTCACGGCGCGCCAATCACGGTCGCCTTTGGCGAGAGCATTGTTTTGCATCGCCAAGCCACTGTTCGGCGCGCAGGTTTGCTGCGCCGCGCATGGACCAAATTCGCCGGTCATTTTGAAATGGCTGAATTGTACGAAGTTAGTTTCACGCCAGGGAGGCTATAATGAACGCGCCGGTAAAGATCGAAAAACCGCTAGTCGCAGAATTTGATACGATGGCAATCGCGCGTACCGACACGGTGCTGGCACCGCGTTTCTATACGACCGACTACGAAGCAATGGACCGGATCGATGTGTCGCTGGTGCGCAGCGAGTGGGAAGGCCTGATGGATGAAATGGAGGGCGACCCGAACAAGCGCCATTTCAAAAAGACCGATGCTTTCGATGGTGTCATCGAGGGTCTGGAACCTGAGTTACAGGCCGAGTTCATCGACTTTTTGGCGAGTTCTCTGACTTCGGAATTTTCGGGCTGCATCCTCTACGCAGAAATCGCTAAGCGGACCAAGAATCCGGATATGAAGCGGCTGTTCAAGTTGCTCGCTCGCGATGAAAGCCGCCATGCCGGGTTTATCAACGAGACCTTGAAAGGTTCGGGTATCGGGATCGACTTGAGCTTCCTGACCAAGACCAAGAAATATACGTTCTTCAAACCAAAGTTCATTTTCTATGCGGTCTATCTGTCGGAGAAGATTGGATATGCCCGCTATATAACGATCTTCCGTCATTTGGCGCGCAACCCGCAAAACAAATTTCATCCGATATTCGACTGGTTCGAAGAATGGTGTAACGATGAGTTCCGTCACGGCGAGGCCTTTGCGCTACTGCTGCGCGCTGACCCGAAATTGCTTCAGGGTGTGAACAAGTTGTGGATCCGCTTCTTCCTGCTGTCAGTCTATGCGACTATGTATGTTCGTGACCATAACCGCCCAGTATTTCACAAAGCGCTGGGCGTTCACCCAGCCAATTATGGCTATGAAGTATTTTCGATCTGCACAGCGATCAGCCGTCAGGTTTTCCCGATCGAACTCGACACAAATGACGTGCGTTTCCGCAAGGCGATGGAAGAATTGCGGCTAGCCTCGGTCGGCATCGAAAATGCCAAAGCGCGCGGCGGTCTATCGGGCGCGCTTGGTCGCGCGAAGCATATGGCCAAGGCAGGGCTATCCTTTGGCCGCATGTATTTCATGAAACCGCGTGCCAATGAGCTTCCAAGCCAGATTAGGCTCTCGCCCGCATGGTGACGGCGGAAAGCCTTTTCCTGCCGTTTGCAGTTGTGACTGTGCTCTGGTTTGTGAGTACTGGATTGGTAGCGATGATCAACCACCGGTTGCGTCAATCATTCGGTCGCGCGGTCATCATCGCTGGGGTTTGCGCTTCATTGGGATTGGCCTTGCTGGTACTCACGAGCCATTCCACTTCAGTGTGGGCGGCCTATGCATCATTCGTCGGCGGGCTTCTGATTTGGAGCTGGCATGAAATCAGCTTTTTGACAGGCGCCGTTGCAGGCTCTCACCGCGATGTGTGCCCGCCCGATGCCAAAGGCTGGCAGCGATTTTCAATGGCGACCATGGCTTTGATCCACCACGAAATCGCGCTAGCGATGACAGCGGCGCTACTGCTGTCGCTGGGCACCATGACATCCAATCCCACTGGTGCATATACCTTCGCGCTACTGCTTATTTTCCGGCTGTCCTCGAAGCTCAATATCTATTGGGGCGTCCCCAATATGAGCGACGAACTACTTCCGCTGCATTTGAGCTATCTCAAGAGCTATTTCGGACCGAAGCGTCTGCAGCCAATGCTGGTTCTTTCGACCGTGGCGATTATCGGTTTGGGTGGATATTTCGCAAACGCAGCCATCAAAGCCGTCCAGCCGAACGAAGCAGTACAGGCAAGCCTGCTATGCTGTCTGTGCATGCTTGCGGCGCTCGAGCATTTATTTCTCGCCATACCGTTCCGCGATTCTGCGTTGTGGAACTGGGCATTGGAAGCAAAAAACAAAAAAACACAGGTTTGAAGAGGGAGTTGGGGAATGGACTACGAGGCATATTTTGGCAATGAACTGGCCGCTGTCCGTGAAGAGGGGCGTTACCGGGTTTTTACCGAAATTGAGCGAAAGGCTGGATCCTTCCCGCATGCCACGCGCTATGTAGACGGTGCCACAACCAACGTAACGGTGTGGTGCTCGAACGACTATCTGGGCATGGGCCAGCATCCCAAAGTTTTGTCTGCCATGCACCGGGTGCTTGACGAATGCGGCGCTGGTTCAGGCGGAACCCGCAATATTTCCGGCACAAACCACAATCATGTCCTGCTCGAAACCGAGTTGGCGGATTTGCACAACAAGGAAGACGCCTTGTTGTTTACCTCGGGCTATGTGTCCAACTGGGCAGCGCTCGGAACCTTGGCAGCAAAAATTCCGAATTGCATGGTCATGTCGGACGCGCTTAATCATGCTTCAATGATCGAAGGGATCCGCCACAGTCGCGCCGACCGGATGGTGTTCGAACACAATTC
>LNFK01000042.1 GCA_001464315.1 Sphingomonadales bacterium Ga0077559
CGGCATTACCCGGAAACTGCGCCCAGAAAGCGCTTTCGAGGTTCAGGTCCTCGCGTACCGCAACCGCACCGATATCGGCGAGCGAAGCTTGCACATCAGCGACCGCTGCATCGAGCGCTGACAAGCTCGGCGCGCGAACATGGACGGTGAGATGATGCTCGCCATAGGCTGCAGCACCGCCGGTCAATTCGTCTTTCGCGCCGAGCAGTCCATACCGCAATGTGGTGGTTTCGTCGGACGCGGCGCGTAACCTGCGCAGCGCAAGACCAATGCGTTCATCTGCAATCTGGCGGTCGACAAAGGCGAAGCTCTCGGTCAGCGTCAGTTCGTGCGGTAAGCGCAGCAAATTGTCGAGCATCCCGGGCGTGGTATTGGCCGGATAATCCTTGATCGAGACGATCGCACCGAAACGTGACGTATCGGCGCTTGCGCCTTTCAGATGCAGCGCATCGAGGCCAAAGCTGATCCGCTTATAGGGCAAGTAATGCCCAGCATCGCCGGTCGGTTCCAGCACGGGCTGCATCTCGCCATTAAAGAGCGCGGACAAAATTTCGAGCGGTTCAGAACAAATGCCGCCCGCGCCTTGATAGCGTTCGAGCACGCGCGGGCCATAACGGGTCAGCGCCGAAAACAGGTTGGTGCGCGCCGCGTCGAGTTCGCGCAGTTCACGGGCCTGTTCAGCCATACGTTCAGCGCTGCCACGTTTGCCGCCCCCCCATTTGGTGAGCCGCTCGACAAAACCGACCTTGCCGCGCGCCGGACGGCGCACGAGCATCAGCACGAGGTCGTTGATATATAGTTGCTTGCCGCGAAGGCGCGTCTGCCATGCGGCATCGAGGACGCGCGCAAACCCTGCTGGCTGCTCACCCGAGAGTTCTGCCGCAACCTGACGGCGGATCACATGGCAGTAGAGCATCAGGTTCGAATTGGCGATGCCGCGCATAACCACGTCGCGTACCGCCGCCATATGGTTCAACGTTTCGCTGTCAGCGGTCTCAAAAGCGATGCCATCGAGCTGAATCATCTGAATCAGTTCGCCGGTGCGCGTGACCAAGGTATGATCGTTGACGTGCCCTGTGTAAGGCAGCCGGTCGCCTGCGCGCGGGTCGAGCTTGGCTGGATTTTTTGGCGCAGTATTCATGGGTCAGGGCCGATAGCTGTTGCAGCGCCACAGATCATGCGTGCGGGTTCGGCCGCAACGGCTCATCTTGGTAATCCACAGATCGAAAATCCGCGGTTCGCGCAAACAGGCCATATAGCCAATGGCGTGAATGATGACGGCAGCAGGAATTGCCCAGAAAGACCGGGTGATCAGGAATATCTCGGTTGTAACCACCAGATTGATAATGAAATAGCTATAGGTCACACCCGCAAACATCTGCGGCTGCGTAAGCGCGCGAAATACCGGAATGCGGTTGAGCGGAGTCATCAATTAGCCCCCGACAGCAGCGACGCGAATTCCCGAAACTATTGCTGTCGCACCAAACAGTACAAAGCAACCTACGATGACTGTTGCACCAAACCGCCAGTTCATGCGTCCGGTCAGCATCATCAGCCCGACGACTGCAACGGCGATCACTGCTGCAGTGGTGGCAACATTGCCAAGCAACGTACCCTGCATCCAACTCAGCGCGTTCACAATGGGCCCCGAGCCTTGGGGGTCAGCACCTGCAACCTGCGCAAATGCGGTCTGCGGAAGCGCAGCGATTAGCGCGCCCAGTCCAAGGAATTTTTTGCTATTGTTCGCCATGCTCACCCTCGCTTAATATTCGCTGCTGAAGGCCGTGGCCGACATACGCCGCATAATTTTCCGTACATAATCCTGCGTTTCCCGGTAGGGCGGGATGCCGCCATATTTCATCACCGCGCCGGGCCCTGCGTTATAAGCGGCAAGCGCGAGCGGCACGTTGTTTCCGAAGCGTTCGAGCTGTTCGCGTAAATAAGCGGTGCCACCTGTGATATTCTGACGAACGTCATGCGGGTTGCTAACGCCCAGCTGCCGAGCCGTACCGGGCATCAACTGCATCACACCAATAGCGCCAGCCGACGAGCGTGCGCGTGGGTTGTAGCGCGATTCCTGCCATGCGACCGCATCGACCAAATGGCTGTTGATGCCATAACGGGCTGCTGCGACTTGAATATGTTGACGCACACCATTTTGTGCTGGGGTTACAACGGGCAATGATTGCGCTTCAACCGCGGCATAGCCATTGACCATCGGCGGAGCTTCAGGCTGCCATGCAGGGCGGGAGATTTCGACGAAATCGCCGCTGCTTCCCAACTCGAACACATCGGCATAGGCGGCAACTGGCATAAGGCTCGATGCCAAAACGGTCAAAACCATAGGAAAGGCGCGACTTATATCCATGCCGAAAGGGTAAATGGCACAGATTGATAAATGGTTAATAATTGCTATCCGTTTGCCGCAGCGCACTCAAATCTTAAGCCGGATTAACCACCTACCGAAACAATCCTTTGAGCAATCCTCGCTAGCTCCTCGTTAAACATGAAGCCGGTCTCGGCATTTTGGAGATCGTTTTCACTGGAGGGTCGGGGGGTATTGTATGAAGGAAGCGTTGCATCCGGTGAACCTTGACGGCGCGGTCGAAACAGACAGTCCGTCGGATTTCCATCCGGTCGTGGCAGATGATCCTTCGGCGACGTCATCTTTGGTATATGCCATTCCTGTTGCATCGCTGGCACTTGCCGCATGCGGCGG
>LNFK01000043.1 GCA_001464315.1 Sphingomonadales bacterium Ga0077559
CCGATGGAGCCGCGGCAATTATCGTCTGTTCGGAAAAAATTGCGGCTTCGCTGGATAGACCGGTCATACTGGTCCGGGCATGCCAGATTGCATCGGGTGCCCGTGGGCGCCCGGTAGCGGACGCGGCGGCCAAGGCCTATGATGTTGCATCAGTGGGCGCTGAAGACTTCGACCTGATCGAACTCCACGATGCTGCTGCTCCAGCCGAACTCATGCAATATCACGAGATTGGTTTATGCGCAGAAGGAGACGGTTTCAAACTGGTGCGTGAAGGCCTAACCAATCTGGGCGGCAAAACGCCGGTCAATACCAGCGGCGGGCTGCTCAGCCGTGGGCATCCCTTGGGTGCCACCGGCTGTGCGCAAATCGCGGAACTCGTGACCCAATTACGGGGTGAAGCTGGCGCGAGGCAGGTTGATGGTGCAAAGATGGCGTTGAGCGTAAATGGTGGCGGGTGGCTGGACGGTGCATATGCGCTTGCCATCGCTACGATATTGGAACGTACGCGCTGAGGAATGACCGTCATGGTATATGAAACGATTTTGCTTGAGTATCCCGCGGATGGGGTGGCCCTAATTACGCTGAACCGGCCCGAACGCGGTAATGGCGTGGTTCCTGAAATGGCAGCAGACCTGATCGATGCGCTGAATAAACTGGAGGCGGACACCGATATTCGCGTGTTTGTTGTGACGGGGGCGGGCAAGCAATTTTGTGCAGGGGCAGACTTAGTCGAGTTCCAGAAATATCTTCTGGAACAGCATGCAGAATCTCAGGAACCCTATAATGCGCGCGTGCTATGGCCGGTAACGCAGCGATTTGTAACCTGCCGGCTTCCGATCATCGCTGCGATAAATGGCGGCGCTACCGCTGGAGGCCTTGATCTTGCCCTGGCCTGCGATATCAGGATTGCGTCCACGGCCGCAAAGATGGGCGAAACATATATCAAGCTTGGACTGAACCCGGGCAATGGGGGCACATATTTTCTACCGCGGCTCGTCGGCAGCGGTATGGCAGCAGAAATGGCGCTGACAGGCGATCTTGTCGACGCTGAACGAGGACTTGCCATAGGATTGGTAAATCACGTCGTTGCACCTGACGCCCTTATCGAGACGGCTATATCGTTGGCAGCTCGCATCGCCGAGCGTCCGCGACTTGCCATCGAGGCGACGAAGCAGCAATTGCGCCAGAGCTGGCACATGGATCTTGTGGGATCGATGAATGCTAGTTTCTGGGGCGTCGCGGCTTTGTCCTACAGCGACGACCTTCGTGAAGGCGTTGCGGCGGCGCTTGAGAAGCGGCCCCCCGTTTACAACAAGAAGGGCGATAAATGATCGGCGATGGGTCGGTCGGAGACAATGGTGCTGTTACCAGTACACCCGGCCTTACTTATTCGGGCTGCGTGCATTTTTTGCGGATGGGGGTCTACATCATCTACGCGTTGTTGTTGCTTGCCGGTGTCACGTCGGTAAAATTTAGGCAAACGCTCGACAAATTGTGGACCTTGTATCGCGTCGACCGGATAGCTGCGTGACTGTAGACGACACCTATAGAGACATTCGTGTTTTGGATTTGTCGACCAATATTGCCGGTCCGTTTGCGGCGATGATTTTTGGCGATTTGGGTGCAGATGTCATCAAGATCGAGCGGCCGCCACGAGGTGACGATACGCGGAGCCTGCCGCCACATTATAAGGGTGAAGCAACCGTTTTTCTCGCTGTAAACCGAAACAAGCGCAGCCTCTTGCTTGACATCAAAAAGCCTGAAGGTCGTGACGCCCTGATGCGTTTGGTTGAAACTGCCGATATTGTGATTGAAAGTTTCCCGCCTGGCTTGGCTGACAAGCTCGGGTTGGATTATGCATCATTCAAAGCATGTAATCCGAAAATCTTGTTATGTTCGATTTCGGCATTCGGTGATGGTCCGTTGGGCAAGATGATGCCTGGCTATGATGCGCTGGTCCAAGCCGTCAGCGGCTTAATGAGCTTTACCGGAAATGAAGACGATCCGACGGTAAGGATCGCGCCGTCGGTTCTTGATCTGGGAACTGGAATGTGGGCAGCGATGGGTCTGATGGCAGCACTTGTCCGACGGCAGAAAAGCGGTGCGGGCGAGCACGTAACCCAAGCGCTGATCGATACGGCGTTCACATTGATGAACCATCAGCTCATGGGGTATCTCGCAACCGGACAGATGCCAAAGAAACTCGGATCGGGAGCCCCCAGTGCGGCACCTTATGGCGTGTGGCAGGCTAGTGACGGCGAAGTGATGATTGCAACAGCGAGCGAGGCCCAGTTTCCTCGCTTGTGTGAGGTCATCGGAATAGAGCATCTTGTTAGTGACGATCGGTTTCGAACCATGGTGGGCCGTCTCGAAAATCGAAATGCGTTAGACGGCGCGATTGCTGAAAAAATTGCTCTTAAGTCCGTCGGCGAATGGCTCAGTTTATTGGGAGACGCCGGTATCTCCGCAGGCCGAGTGAATGATCTCGAAGAGGCCTTGGCTTTGGACGTCACACAGGAGCGCAATTTACTGATTACGGATAGCACAAGTTCGCTTCCGCAGATCCGGTTGCCAATTGATTCACGGGGCAACGGCATAAAATGCCCACCTCCTGCTCTGGGAGAACATACGGTAATTCTGTTGCGTGAAGCCGGGTTTACAGACGCCGAAATCGACGCGCTTTTGTGACCTTATAATCAAAATGACATGCTTATTGACAAAAGGCCAAAACCCGATATACCAAAAAAACAAACAGTTGTTTTATTAACCGGTCGCTTGATAAAGACCGGAGATGTTAGAGGGTCTTATGGGAGGATGTGCGATGCTCGGTTCGAAATTTAATAACGGTCGAAAGATTGCAGTTTTTTCGTTGATGTGCGGCATCAGTGTCACAGCCATGCTTGGCTCGGCGACGCAGGTAATGGCGCAAGAAGCGCAAGCCGCTGCAGTTGAAGATCAGGCTGATCAGGGTGATGGAACGAACGACATCGTGGTTACGGCCCAACGTCGCGAGGAACGTTTGTCACGGGTTCCTGTCTCGGTTGTTGCTTTTGGTGCCGAAGCACTGCAGGAGCGCAACATCAACAGTGAACAGGATATGGGTTCGCTCGTCCCCGGGCTCCAAGTCAAGAATGGCCAGAACTCGAACCAGCTCAGCTTTACCTTGCGTGGACAAACGCTCGATCCTTTTTCGGGCACCAGCCCTGCAGTTCTAACCTATTTGAACGAAGCACCCTACACGCCGGGCAATACAGCAACGGCATTCTTTGACCTTGGATCTATTCAGGTATTGAAGGGTCCGCAGGGCACACTATTCGGTCGTAACGCTACTGGTGGCGCCGTGCTATATTCTACGCCGATGCCGGGCGACGAGTTCTCGGGATATGTCACTGGCCGTGTAGCCGATCGGGATTACGTACAGTTGCAGGGGGCTATCGACTTACCACTGGTTGCGGACAAGCTCGCGATCCGGTTGGCGTTCGATGCAACACGTGGCAATGGATATATCACCAATATCAACACCGGTAACACGCTGGGGGACAAAAATAGCCGTTCGGGTCGCGCCACCATCCTGTTCACCCCGACTGACACGATCAAGAATGTCACCGTGGTTCAGTATGATAGGGTCAGAGGCACCGAAGGCGCCGGTGGGGTCTTTACCTATAATACCTCGCCAACTTGTACCTTTACCGTCGCCGGATGTGCCGGTGTATCTGTTGCTGCGCAGGCCGCCAGCCAGTTTACCAGCAACGGCACGACTCGCATTCCCAACACGTCAGGCACGATTTTGACGTCTACTCTGGACTTGATCTACGGCCGCAACAATGGCCCGGCGGCACCCGGCTTCTTCCCCGGCGGGGTTGAAGGCTATGCAGCATTTTCCCGTGCCAATCCTTACAAGGTCTGGCTGCAATATGATCTGCCGCACCGGGCTAGGAACCTGTTCATCTCCAACACCACCGAGGTCGAGATCGGTGAAAATGCGAAGATTAAGAACATCTTCAGCTACATGGACGGCAAAGCTACTACGCCGGGCAACTTGACTGGCGGCCCATTCGGTGGGCTTTGGCTGTTCAAGCTTGCTGGCATCAACGCAACCGGCGTGCCGGGAGGTCAGACGTTCCTATCTGAAACCTTCACCAATGAATTGCAGGTTCAAGGTGAAGCTGCTGATGGCCGTCTAACCTATACCGCAGGTGTCTTTTACTCCAATCAGAAGCGCTTCGAAATT
>LNFK01000044.1 GCA_001464315.1 Sphingomonadales bacterium Ga0077559
TACCCATTGGGTAATACGGATGATGACGTGTTAATACCTACCGACATCATTCGGCCTCCAACTTCATCGCGGCGTAATCATTGGCAACCCACGAACTTACAACGTCGCTGACCTCTTCGATTGTCTGATCAGAGAAGCTATCGATAAGGTCCATCGGGTCGCATGCTTCTGCCGTGTCAACTAGATCCCAATCATCCTCATTTTTACAATCGTGCAACAACTCCTCCAGCCGCCATATAAATGTGTGGTATACTTGATTTAGAAGGGGATTAAATGTTTCTCCAAGATTTCGATCCTCTCTGATTTCCCATACTTCCATCAAAAGTGATTCTTTGTAGTTATCATCGCTTATCCACTGATAAATTAATATTTCATCTCGTGCTTTTTCTTCATCATAACAATAGTTACTGATGTCACTTAATACTTTACCAATATTATTCGTCTTCGTCATGTTTATAATCCTAAATCGCCAAAATTGACTGTCCCCTTTTCTCATTTGTTATTTGGTTCTCGCAATATTTAAATTCGTGTTTTTTGATTTTTATCAAATTATTTGAATATTCGAAAACAAGTAGCGCAAGTTATGCAGTATCTCTGACAAATAACATAGAATTTTAGCACGAGTCCGAACTATAGAATTGTGTTTATTCAAGAGGTGTGTTGCGTTTAGCTATTGATGGAATGCTGTGAGATCGAGCTAACGCTCGAACTGCCTTTCGCCATTGGCGCAACAGAGTTTCGCCCATGACTCAGGCGGCCTATGTAATTTTGGATTCTTTATTTTTCTCGCATCAACCTTGAGAGAAGAAACAGCTTTATACCCCCCGCACCTAAACAGACTTACACAGGCACGCATGCGTGCCACGCTATCGCTAGCGCTGCTGCCCAGATGCGGGGAATAGGAAACAATTCATCAACCTTTGAGCCGAAGTATTCTGTTGCGTCGCGGCTTGAGGCTATTACGCCTTCGCAGGTGGTCGCCCGGACCCTGCATTGCCAGCGCCTATCAGAACGACTTGTCGCAGTTGTGCGAAAAATCGTTCTCGACGGTTATATCCGAAGATAAGCGATCGCTCGGCGCACGCAGTTTTACACAGCACTGAACGACCCGGTGAGTTGTCAGTTTTCGACATGGCCCACCGTCTTTTGATGGGCTATTTTTGACTTCGCACCCGCCGACGACCGTTGCTCGTTCAACCAACTCTCAGGCTCTAACCCCTTGAGTTCTTCTTCCCTAAATACGCCCCAGTTCGTGTCCTTGCCGCAGCTATCAAATTCAGTTCCGTGTGTGGGCGGGTCACCCAATAATTCACCCTAGTTCAGTTGAATACCCTACGAGTATCATATCCTTATTTATACCAGACCTGATTCACCGCCCGCAATATTATTCACGATTCATTGCCGCTTTGCCGAATAAAAATGGCCCTATAAAACTATTATTGACCGGTTTCATCTAACTCTTAAAATCGCTAAAGGTGCGGAATGGTCGCTATTCCTATTACCCGATACATTTCCATCGATAGCGATGAATTCGTCGAGTCATTCGCAAGGGCGTCCGGCCCCGGCGGACAACATGTGAATACAACCGACAGTGCTGTAATGTTGCGTTTTGATGTAGCCAACTCAATCAGCCTGCCCGACGCAGTGAAGCAGCGCCTTTTTAAGATCGCCGGGTCTCGGTTAACAAAAGATGGTATCCTTGTCCTTCGTTCCGAAGGTGCACGATCACAACTGATAAACCGACAGGAGGTGCGCCTTCGTTTAATTGGGCTAATTCGCGAAGCAACCATTGTTCAGAAAAAACGTCAACCCACAAAGCCCACCAAGGCTTCGCAAAAGCGTCGTGTCGACAGCAAGATAAAGCGCGCAGTCGTTAAAGCAGGCCGTGGCAAGGTGCGGGATTAGTAGTTATCTGCAAAGGGGAGGTCTTGACACCTTCAACAAGGTCGCGACTGCGTGCCAGCTGCGCGTCGATGTCTTTGCGCTTGGTTTGCAGCCTTATGCCTTTCGCCAATTGAAGTTACTGGCAGGCAGCAAGATGACCATCGGCGGCGAACTTATCGTCACCGCGCGCAGCCACCGTACCCGCGAAGCCAACCGCGCAGACGCCCGCGCGCGCGTCATAGATCTGATCGACCGCGCACATATCCGCGCACCGCGGCGCGTTGCAACCAAGCCAAGCAAGGCGGCAAAGGCGCGACGTGTCGACACCAAGAAAGGCCGCGCCACAATTAAGAAAAACCGTGGCAAGGTCAGCCTCGACTGATAAGGCGCATGCCATGTATGAATTTGCAATCGACACCACCGCACCAAAACACCAACTTTACACCGAAATGCTGCGTTCTGCCGATGCGCTGACTGCAGGCGAGCCCGACGCTGTGGCCAATATGGCAAACATCGCCGCGTTGCTTTGGGAATATTTGCCCGACGTTAACTGGACTGGATTTTACCGTGCTATCGATGGCGAACTGGTACTCGGGCCATTTCAGGGCAAAGCCGCCTGTATCCGGATAAACTTCGGCGAAGGCGTGTGCGGTACCGCAGCGGCGAAAGGCGAAACACAGTTAGTCAAAGACGTGCATGCATTTCCCGGCCATATCGCTTGTGATGCCAACAGCGCCTCGGAACTCGTTGTGCCTGTAAGGCGTGACGGCAAAATCATTGCGGTAATCGATCTTGACAGCCCGTCGCTCAACCGGTTCGACGCCGACGATGCAGCCGGCATCGAAGCTTTGGCCATGATCCTTTCCGACCGCATCTAGGCAAACTGCCTCATTTTGAAACAAGAGGTTGATGCACCAAGCAATTTACATGTCTGGCGTTGGTGTAGCGCAACAAAAAATGTTAAGAACTGCTTAACCACATACGCCCGCATTTTTCGGCGCGGACGGTGCTTAGGGAGCAGTTAACCATGAAGACCGTGCTATTTTCAGGGGTTGCAGCGGCAGGGCTGTTGTTCACCGCTTCGACCGCAGGTGCCGCCGACTCGGATTTGGCGATTGCCAAGTCCGGCGGCGCAAGCGCGATGCAGCTAGTAGCGAACGGCCGCAAGATGGGTGGCGGGATGAAACCCGGCATGGGAATGCCCAAACCGCATATAGGCGGCATGAAACCCGGCGGCCATCATATCGGCTTCAAGCCGCGCCCTGGCTTTCATGGTATCCCGAAAAATGATGTCTATCGCCGTCCGCATCGTGGGTTCATTTTGCCGCGCTACTGGGTTCAGCCGACTTTCTATCTGTCGAATTTCGGCAGCTACGGCCTCAGCGCTCCGTCGAACGGCCATTATTGGAGCCGCTATTATGACGATGCGGTACTGACCGACAGTCGCGGCTATGTGCAGGATTATCGCAGCGACGTGAACTGGGACGGCGGCCCTGATCGCACGAGCGAGTATCGTGAGCCCGAATATGGCCCTTCGATGCGTCCCGACGCCACTGCCTATAACTGGAACGACGATGTGGCATTCGCCGCTCCCGATGGTTCAAGCTATAGCTATGACGGCAAATGGGATGGCGAATATGTCGATCCACAAGGCCGCGTGTTCGAAGGCGATTGGAGCGGCACCGTTACCCGCCATGACGGTACCGAAGGCCCCGGTTATCCGGCTGGTCCGGCGCGTAATGACGACCGTTATACCGGCCCGCCCGAGCGTGTCTATTCGCAAGGTTACACCGGACCGCCCGAACGTGGTTATTCGGGAGCTGATACGGGACCACCCGATCGCGTCTATTCGCAAGGCTATACCGGCCCGCCCGACCGCGCATATTCCGGCGGCTACGCCGTGCCCCGTGGCTATGAAAATTATGAGCGTTGCCTGAAAAGCAACGGACTAAAAGGCGCGGCAATCGGGGCGCTGATTGGCGGAATCGCGGGCAATCGCATTGCGGGACGCGGCAATCGTACTGGCGGTTCCTTGATCGGCGCAGGCATTGGCGGCCTACTTGGCATTGCTGCCGAGAAAGCCCATAATAAATGCGGGCATCACTATCCGCGTTACGACGAACGTCCGCGTTCGCCCTATCCGCCACAGGGTTATTATCCACTGCCGCAAGGATGGCAGGGCGGATATTATTATTACCCGCAGGCACCGATGGTGACGGTAACCGTCGTTCCAGGCAGCAGCCACACCACGACAACGGTGACCGAGGAGGTCTATTACGAAACCGTTAAGACCTATCCGCGCAAGAAAGTCATGCGCAAGTGGAAGCCAAAGCCCAAACCACGCTGCATCTGCCCATGATAAAAGAAACCCCGCCGATGGCGGGGTTTTTTATGACTAGATTATAACCTGTTCGAGCGCAGGCTCGAACCGCTCCCACCCGTCAGGGCCAAGCCGTTCCATCGGACGATAGCGGATCTTATATTGCATCCGCGCTGCGCCCTCGACCCAATAGCCGAGATAAACATAAGGCAGACCGGCCGCCTTTGCCCGCATGATGTGGTCCATGATAATGTAGTTGCCAAGGCCCGGACGTCCCTCGGCCTCTGAATCATAAAAGCTGTAGATCATCGACAAGCCGTCACTTTGCTGGTCGGTGAGGCACGCTCCTACGAGTTCGCCGAGCCTACCGAAGCGTCCCGGCGTACGATATTCGACGACATGGCTGCGCACAGGGGATTGCTCGACCATGTCGGCATAATCCATATCGTCCATGCCTGCCATGCCGCCGCTCGGGTGGCGTTGCGAAAGATAACGCCGCAGCAGGTCATATTGCTCCGACGTCGACCAAGGGCGGCAGGCACTGACCGCGAGGTCGGAATTGCGTTTGATGATCCGCCGCTGTGTCGCATTGGGTTGAAATTCGTCGGTCAACACGCGCACCGAGACGCAGGATTTGCAGTCGATGCAGCTAGGGCGGTATGCAACGTTCTGGCTGCGGCGAAAGCCGATGCGGCCAAGTGCCTCGTTCAGCTCATCGGCATGAGCACCACTTAATTCGGTAAAAACTTTGCGTTCGGTCTTGCCGGACAGATAGGGGCACGGGCCCGGGTTGGTGACAAAAAAGCGTGGAAAGCGAACTGGTGCGCTCATCGAATATCCGTCCCCGAAGCCCAAAAGTTATGGAATTATTGACTCTGTTATGCACCGCAATTCGGCGAGTGCAAAGGGCATTTACCATGAAAATTGGGGACAGAGATTCACTTATTCAATTCGACCTGCTCGACCTTATAACCCGCCGCATCAAGGCCCGCCACCAGACCCTGCAATTGATCCGCATCGCGCGCTTCGCATTCGATATCGGTAATCAGGCCCTTGGCCGGAAGCGTCGTGAAAATCCGCTGGTGATAGATTTCGATGATGTTGACGTTGTGATCGTTAAACAGACGCATGACCTTGAACAGCGCGCCCGGGCGGTCCTGTAAGGTAATACGTAGCCGCGCCAGTCGGCCTGAACGGGCAAGGTCGCGAAGCAATACATTGGCGAGCAGCCGCGTGTCGATATTGCCGCCGCAAAGAACAATGCCGACATTCTTGCCCGCGAACAATTCAGGATGCGCCATGACCGCCGCCAGACCCGCAGCGCCCGCGCCTTCGACCACAGTCTTTTCGATTTGCAGCAACAGGCTGACCGCGCTTTCAAGCTGCGCCTCGCTGACCAGTACAATTTCATCGGCCAACTCACGTATAACTTCGCTGGTCAGCGCGCCGGGTACTTTGACAGCAATGCCTTCGGCCAATGTGTCGCCTTCGCATGGCAGCTGTTCGTTTTTGAGCAGCGCAAACATCGACGGGTAAAGCTCCGCCTGCACACCGATAAGTCCGATATCGGGTTTGATGCCGCGAGCTGCGGTACCCATGCCTGACAACAATCCCCCGCCGCCGATTGGCACGACGAGCATATCGAGCGAGGGGATATCCTCTAGCATTTCCAGCGCGATTGTTCCCTGCCCCGCCGCGACGTCCGGATCGTCGAACGGATGGACAAAGGTCAGTCCTTGTTCGGCTTCCAATAGCCGAGCGTGCTTGTAGGCGTCGTCGAAACTTTCGCCATGCAGCACTACTTTGCCCCCGACGCTCTCGGTCTGCATTACCTTCACGGTAGGGGTTGGGACCGGCATGACAATCGTCACTGGCGTTCCGAGGCGCGTGCCATGATAGCTCAACCCCTGCGCGTGGTTTCCAGCCGACGCCGCAATCACACCCTTTGCGCGCTGTTCATCGGTCAACAGCAGCAATGCATTTAACGCCCCGCGTTCCTTAAAAGCCGCTGTAAATTGCAGATTTTCGAACTTCAGATAAATGTTCGCTCCGGTCAACTTCGACAGCGTCTGACTGTGCAGCGTTGGCGTGGCCACTATAGAATCGCGAATACGCGCATGTGCGGCGTGAATGTGGTCTAGGGTCAGAAGGTCGCTCATAGTCGCGCGGCCCTATCCTATCTGGCGCGAAGTGAAAACACCCATTAAGGCAGAGCCATGACTAGAATTGCTTTCATCGGATTGGGCGTAATGGGCGGCCCGATTGCGCGGCATCTTTCGACCGCTGGTCACCAAATGACCGTCTACAACCGTTCGCGTGCCAAGGCCGAGACCTGGGTTTCGGCGCATGGCGGCAGGGTCGCGATGTCGCCCGCAGACGCGGCGCAGGACGCAGAGGTGGTGGTCAGCTGCGTTGGCACCGATGATGATCTGGCCGGTGTCACGCTCGGACGCGATGGCGCGTTTGCCGCGATGGCCAAGGGCTCGCTCTATATCGACCATACAACCGTATCAGCCCGTATCGCCCGGCAGTTGGGCGTCGAAGCAAAATCCCGCGGACTGCTGGTTGTCGATGCGCCGCTGACAGGCGGACAGATTGGCGCTGAAAACGGCACGCTGGCAATCATGTGCGGCGGCAGCGAGGCGTCGATGGATGCTGCGCGCCCGATCATGGAGCCCTACTCTAAACGCATCGTCCATGTCGGCGGTCCAGGCACCGGGCAAACAACCAAGATGTGCAACCAGATCGCTTTTGCCGGAGTCATCCAATCGCTATCCGAAGCCTTGCGGTTCGCGCAATCGGCAGAACTGGATGTTGAAAAGGTCTATGAGGCCATCTCCGGCGGCGCGGCACAGAGCTGGCAGATGGATAATCGCTGGGCGACGATGGCTGAAGACAAATTCGACTTCGGATTTGCCGTTGACTGGATGCGCAAGGATCTTGGGCTGGCGTTCGACGAAGCGCGGGCGCTCGGCGCGACGCTGCCGATCACCGCGCTGATCGATCAATTTTATTCCGACATTCAGCAAATGGGCGGCGGACGCCTCGACACCAGTGCGATCGTAAAAAGGTTACCCAAAGGATGAAGAAGCTTTTTGCGCTGGCGATGCTAGCGATGTGTGCTCCTGCTTTCGCCGACGGCTTGGTGGAAAATGTCAATGGCATCACACTCGATAAAGACGGCAAGGTTCTCCGCTTCAACGCGATACTTGTCGGCAAGGACGGCAAAGTCACTGAATTGCTGACGAAGAAAGACAAGTTGCCCAAACAACTCGATTTCCGCCACGATGGACGGGGCGCGACGATGCTGCCTGGGCTAATAGACGCACATGGTCATGTGATGGGCCTCGGATTCCAGCAACTGACGCTTGATCTGTCGGCCACCAACAGTTTGGTCGAGGCGCAAGCAGCTATCCGCGACTATGCAGCGAAAAACCCAGAGCGACGCTGGATAATTGGGCGTGGCTGGAATCAGGAAAAATGGGGTTTGGGACGATTCCCGACCGCAGCAGATCTTGACGTTGCCGTTAGCGACCGACCTGTATGGCTTGAACGCGTCGATGGCCATGCAGGATGGGCAAACAACCGCGCGATGCAGATTGCGGGCGTAACCGCCGCAAGTAAATCGCCTCCCGGAGGGCGGATTGAGCTCGTGGGCGGAAACCCAAGCGGCATCTTTGTCGACGCCGCATCCGAATTGGTCGGCAAATTTGTACCCGCACCCAAGCCTGCCGAACGCGACCTTGCCTTGGGCGAGGCTCAGAAGAAACTGCTTGCACAAGGCATAACCGCAATTGCCGATATGGGCACGTCGATGGACGACTGGCAAAGCTATCGCCGAGCGGGCGATGGCGGCTGGCTGTCGATCCGAATATTCGGCTACGCTGGCGGAATTGATAATATGATCGCCATAGCAGGGCCGCGGCCGACACCTTGGCTTTATGATGACAAACTCCGCCTCGGCGGGGTGAAGCTTTATCTTGATGGCGCGCTCGGCAGCCGCGGGGCGTGGCTCAAGAAGCCCTATGCCGATGCCCCTGGACAAACGGGTTTGCAATTTCTTGCAACCGCCGAAATCCGCAACTTGATGGTGCGTGCATCGATGGACGGGTTCCAGACCGCAATTCACGCCATTGGCGATGCGGCCAATGCCGAAGTTATCAGCGCGGTCGAGGAATTGGCCGCATCGTATAATGGCGATCAACGCTGGCGGATCGAGCATGTTCAGATTGTCGACCCTGTCGACCTGCAAAAGCTCGGCAAGCATGGGATTATTTCATCGATGCAGCCCGTCCACCAAACATCGGACCGAACAATGGCCGAAGCACGGCTCGGACAGGAGCGACTGAAGGGTGCTTACGCTTGGCAGTCGATTGCGAAGGCAGGTGGCAAGCTCGCTTTCGGTTCGGATGTGCCGGTAGAGTCCGCCGACCCGTTCGCTGGTCTTGCCACCGCGATGACGCGCGAAGATGCGGCGGGCCAGCCATTCGGCGGCTGGCGGCCCGAAGAGCGAGTTACACGCGAGCAGGCGCTTGCCGGCTTCACCATAGGCGCAGCTTATGCGGCATTTGCCGAAACCAAAGTAGGTTCGCTCACGCCCGGGCATCATGCCGATTTCATCCTGATTGATGTCGACCCGCTGCTTGCAAGTCCGTCCGAACTGCGTAAGGCAGTGGTCAAGGAAACTTGGGTGGGTGGCCGCCCGGTTTACAAAAATGCTGCAGTTATTGCTGCAGGTGAAAACAGAAAAGATGGAGAGACACGATAATGGCACGCGCATGGACTTTGGCTAGCCGACCGGCAGGACTTCCCACCGACAACAACTTTGCAATGATTGAAATTCCCGATGCACCATTGGGCGACGACGAATTTCGTGTTTCGAACAGCTGGCTATCGGTCGACCCGTACATGCGCGGGCGAATGAACGATGCTAAAAGCTATGCCGATCCGTTTGCGCTGGGCGAACCTATGGCGGGCGGTGCGGTCGGGACGGTCACGACAAGCAATAATGCCGATTACCCGGTCGGCACAAAAGTGCTGCACATGGGCGGCTGGCGCGACAGCGTCGTATTTGGCGGCGGCAAGACTCCTCCTGCCGGGATGCCACCTGCGAAACTTCCTGACCTCGGCGTTCCCGACCAGCATTGGCTGAGCATCATCGGCATGCCGGGCGGCACCGCTTGGTTCGGCTTGCTCAAGGTTGCCGAAGCGAAACCCGGCGAAGTGATTTTCGTTTCCGCAGCGGCAGGCGCGGTTGGCTCGACCGTCACGCAAATCGCCAAGGCGAAGGGCATGAAAGTCATTGGCTCAGCCGGCGGCGCGGAGAAGTGCGCGTGGGTGAAAGAACTCGGTGCCGACGCAGTGATCGACTACAAATCAGGAAAGGTCCTGCCGCAATTGATCTCCGCGCTGAAGGACATAGGCGAGACGGGCGTTGATGTGTATTTCGACAATGTCGGTGGTGAACATTTAGACGCAGCAATGGCGACATCGAAAGAATGGGCGCGCTTTGCCATTTGCGGGATGATCGACGTCTACAACGACTTCAAGGCGCAGCCGATGCAGTATCTGCCGATGATAATCGGCAAACGGATTACCATCAAAGGCTTCCTATACCCCGATTTTTACGCGCAGGTGCCCGAGTTTAATGCCGACATGGCAGACCTCATCAAATCAGGTGCTGTCACCGGACGTGAGACGGTAAAGGAAGGTCTCGAGAAAACGCCTGAAGCTTTTCTCGGCTTGTTCAGCGGCGAGAATACCGGAAAGATGCTGGTCAAACTTTGATAGCAGAAAATGCTGCGCAGCATTTCGGTGAAAAATCATCGAAATTCTGCGTTGTCAGCTACGTGTGCCGTAACGTCAACCTGCCAATTGTTGCAGAAAAGCATCACTATGCAAATTTCACGGAAATCTGCGCTATGGCGCAATGACATTCGTATGCGTTTTCGCTACGTTGTTACAAAATAATGTCAATACAGGAGAGATGACGATGTCGGGACGTGACAAGACCTTTAGCCACGCATTAAAGTTTTCTGCAGCGTGTATAGCGTTAGCGATGCCAAGTCTGACTTATGCTCAGGAAGCGCCTCAAGCCGAAGAAACCAATCAGGACGACGAAATCGTCGTTACCGCCCAAGGCCGGACGCAGCTTCTTTCCGACGTGCCTGTCGCAATCTCCGCCGTGAATGCCGAAACACTGCAAAACAGTGGCGCGAACGACATCCGGCAGTTGAATCAGGTTGCACCTTCGCTGCTCGTGTCATCAACCGGTACGGAAGCCAACGGTTCGGCGCGTATCCGCGGCATCGGTACCGTGGGTGATAACCCCGGCCTCGAAAGCTCGGTTCCTGTGTTCATCGACGGCGTCTATCGCTCGCGTTCGGGCATCGGCCTGAACGAGCTGGGCGAAATCGACCGTGTCGAAGTACAGCGCGGACCGCAAGGCACGCTCGGTGGACGCAACTCTTCGGCTGGTCTCATCAGCATTTATTCGAAAAAGCCCTCGTTCACGTTCGGTGGCAGCGGTGAGCTGACCTACGGCAATTATGAATTCATGCGGGCCGCAACCAGCTTTACCGGCCCGATCACCGAGCAGCTCGCTTTCCGTGTTGACGGCGTTTATGTAAAGCGCGACGGTTTCTACAACGACCCACAAAACGGCAAGGACATCAATGACCGCGACCGTTATTTCCTGCGCGGCCAACTTTTGTTTGAACCCACAGACGCGCTGTCGATCCGCCTGATCGCGGATTACACCAAGCGTGCAGAAAATTGCTGTGCCGCGACATATGTCGATGGCACCGTAAACCAGTTTGTCGGCGATCTGAACAATCCATCGACACCACTTGCGCCGCTGCAAACCAATGGCAACAACATCATCAACGTGCTACGTGACCTCGGCCAGCCGCTGGCATCGTTCAACCAGGGCTATAGCCGCGACGTTTCAGTCAGCCCTAATCGCAGCTTTTTCGGCAAAACCAAAGATTACGGCATTTCCGGCCAGATCGACTATGATCTTGGCGGCGCGAACCTGACGTCGATTACCGCGTATCGGCAGTATCGTTCAGGCCAGGCATCGGACACCGATTATGGCGAAGTCGACATCCTGTATCGCGGCATCGACGACAATGCCTATCGTCAGTTTCACACGTTCACGCAGGAATTGCGCTTGCAGGGTGAAGCTTTTAGCGGCTCGCTCGACTGGTTGGTTGGCGGGTTCTACGCCAATGAAAAGCTGACCGTTCGTGACAATCTTCGCTTCGGCAACCAATATGGCCGTTTTGCCACCTGCCGGATCATCTCGGGCGGCGGACTGGCCGGACTATATTCGCCGGGCAGCCCTGGATGTTTGGTACCCGGAGTTGGCCCTGCAACGGTAGCCGGAGCGAGCGGTGGCGGTGCAACCGGCGCTGCTATTGCTGCCGGTTTTGCAACACTGAATACGCTCAATGATCTGGGCACCACCAATGATCGATATTTCCAGAATGGCACGAACTGGGCGCTGTTCACGCATAACATCGTGCATATTACCGATACGCTCGATCTGACACTGGGTGCCCGCTACACCAAGGATAAGAAGCGCTTCAACGCCACGTTTGGCAACGACAACGGCGTTTGTACTTCGCTTCAATCCTCGCTGACAAGCGCCCTTACAAACCCTAACGCAACTGCACGTGCTTTGGCGGGAGCATTGATCGGACTTGGCTGCCAAGGTAACTCGACTGCAGAGCTTAACGGCGTTTCAATCAACGACCGTCGAAGCGAAGATGAAGTAACTGGCACCGCAATCCTGTCTTGGAAGCCGGTTGACGATCTGCTGGTATATGCAAGCTTTGCTCGCGGTTACAAGGCCGGGGGCTTCAACCTCGACCGGTCTGCATTGAAAGCACCTATTGAAGTTATCGGCGGCGTTCCAACGACAACTTTTGCCGCTGCGGGCGGCGCGCAAGCGCTGGTCGGTAGATTGCAGTTCGATCCCGAACTGGTCGACAGCTATGAATTGGGTGCAAAATATTCGACTGGGCCGTTCAGCCTCAGCGTATCGGCGTTCCGTTCAGATTTTTCGAATTTCCAGCTCAATACCTTCAACGGCACGGTATTCCTCGTGCAAAGTATCAACGGCTGTAACAATCTGATTGGTGGGCCGAACGCCGATACGGATCAGAATGCTTCGGCGGCTGGCAGCAATTTCAATGCTTCGCCGAACACAACTGGAACCTGCGCCGCTGGCGATGTAACTTATGGCGTGCGGACACAAGGTGTCGAACTTGAGGCATCACTGTCTCCCGCTCGAAATTTCCGGGTGGCAGCGGGTCTGACCTATGCCAAGACGAAATACCAAAGTGATCTAATCGGAACTAAAAACGGTACCGCGCTCGATCAGGCGCTTCGCAAACTCCCAGGCGACAATCTGTCGAATGCGCCTGAACTGGTGGCAACCTCAAGCGTCACCTGGACCCCCGAAATCGGCAGCAGCGGCCTTTCGGGCCTGTTCTACGTCGATACCCGCCTGACCAGCGACTACAACACCGGTTCCGACCTGTTCCCGCAAAAGGAGCAAGATAGCTTCGCCATATTCAATGCGCGCATCGGTCTTCGCGGGCCGGACGAGTCATGGGGTATCGAGCTTTGGGGCCAGAATATCTTCAATCAGGATTATGCGCAGGTCGCGTTCAACTCGCCATTCCAGGCAGGGACGACTGCGGCACCGTTTGTCGATCCGCAATATCCAGGTGGCCGCCAGATCTTCTCGCAGTTTCTTGCCGAACCGCGGACCTATGGCATAACGCTGCGCGGCAAGTTCTAAACGCCGAGCACAGTCATAAAGAAAGGGCCCGTTTCGCGGGCCCTTTTTTGTTGCGTTTATTTTGGAATTGAAGCGCTGAGGAAACCTGGCATCGGGCCATTCCAGCCATCATCGTCCATCGCATCATCGGCTTTTGGCTTAGGCGCTGGCTTTTCCGACAAAGGTTTTTTCGCGCGCGGCACAGGTGCCGGTACAATCTTTGCTTCTTCAATTTCACGCGCTTCGGCCTTCGGTGCTTTGGCAGGAGCCTTGCGTCCGCGTTTTGCGGGTGCACGTTCTTCTTCACCCGCCGCGGGGGCCTCGATCTTGCCCAATCGCTCGATCTTGTTGCCGATCAGCTTCTCGATACTCTCGATTGCTTCTTCGTCGGCCTTGGTGACGAACGTAAACGCCTTGCCTTTTGCCCCTGCCCGGCCGGTGCGGCCGATGCGGTGGATATAGTCATCGGGGTGCCAGGGCGCGTCGAAGTTGAACACATGACTCACGCCTTTGACGTCCAATCCGCGTGCAGCGACGTCAGAGGCGACGAGCAGGTCGATATCGCCGTTCTTGAACGCTTCCAGCTGCTTCTGTCGGGTCGACTGATCGATATCGCCGTGGATTTCGCCTGCGCGGAAACCGGCGCGTTGCAGGCTCTGGTTGAGCTCGCGCACCGTCGTCTTGCGATTGCAAAAAATGATTGCGTTCGAAACCTTTTCGCTGCGGATCAGGTCGGTCAACACATCGCGCTTCTTCGCTGGCGCCACATTGACCAGAAACTGCTCGATATTGATATTCGCCGTCGCCGGACGCGCAACCTCGATATATTTCGGGTTCGACAGGAATTTGTCGGCCAGCTTTTTGATCGGCGGCGGCATCGTTGCCGAGAACAGCAAGGTCTGGCGCGTGGTTGGCAGTTTGGTGCAGATATGCTCGATATCGGGAATGAAGCCCATGTCCAGCATCCGGTCGGCCTCGTCGATCACCAGCATTTCGCAACCGGTGAGCAAAATCTTGCCGCGCTCGAAAAGGTCCATCAACCGGCCCGGCGTTGCAATCAGAACATCAACGCCCTTTTCGAGCGCCTTGACCTGATCGCCCATCTGAACACCGCCGATCAGCAGCGCCATCGACAGTTTGTGATATTTACCATATTTCTCAAAATTCTCGGCAACCTGCGCAGCGAGTTCGCGCGTCGGTTCGAGGATCAAGCTTCGAGGCATCCGCGCGCGCGCTCGGCCATTGGCGAGCACGTCGATCATCGGCAGAACAAAGCTTGCCGTCTTGCCTGTTCCGGTCTGCGCAATCGCGATAATGTCGCGCATCATCTGCACTTGCGGGATCGCCGCCGCCTGAATCGGGGTCGGTTCGTCATAACCGGCCTCGGTCAAAGCTCTTAACAATTCGTCAGACAGGCCGATGTCGGCAAAGCGCATATATTATTTCCGGAAATTATAGGGTGTCGTGCTGTCAGGTAATATCCTGCGCCGACTTCCGCGGCCTTTGGTCTTTACACGGGCAAATGTCAAGGAAATTGGCCGAATGGGCACGGTGGTCAGCGCGGGATCAGCAACCTGAATTTATCGACTTCACACTTCGCGCCAGTCCGTGCGTGGAGCAGGTCGCGGTCGATGCACAATTTACCGTCGTAAGACCGTTCCATATAGGCACCTGCGTAAAATTCGCGCGCTAGGCAGCCATCGCCCAGATAGGCGCGGACGAGGACGCCATCGCGGGTCATGATGTCGAGCGTTCGGTCAGGACCCGGACGCGAACCGGCCAGCTTGTCCACCCACAGGCATTTGCCAATTTTCTGTTCTTTATATTTGATTTTCGCGGCCGCCTCGCGCTGCGCACCGACTGCGGACGGTACCATCGCCTGGCTTGGCAGGCGAATAATGACTCGCTGGTCGACACGCACTTGAAAATATGTGCCGTTGAAACGGATGATCGGGTTGAACGGACTGTCGGTCTCGATCACGTCAAATTCAGCCCAAGCCTCACGCGACAACATTGTCAGACCAACGGCAAAAAGGACTAAGGCCAAAACTGCGCGCAAGTAAGGTTCCGGTATGATGTTGAAGTTCGAATTGCTTTACCCGGTAGGGTTGAACGTGGCATGAATTGAACATCACCCAGCCGCTGTCAACCTACTGGGTCAAGTCGATGGAAAATGCTGTGCCAAATATACACGCCCTGTCTGAATTGCGCGAGTTTCTCGGTCCGAAGGGCTATTGCGAGGACCAAAATGTCATCGCGCCATGGCTGACCGATTGGCGCGGGCGTTTTACAGGTGCAGCAGCGGCGTTGCTGTCGCCAGCAAATAGCGCCGAAGTGGCGGGCATCATCCGCATTGCGGCGAAGTATCGGCTGCCAATTGTGCCACAAGGCGGGAATAGCGGGATGGTCGCAGGGGCAACGCCCGACGCTACCGGCGAAGCTTTAATCCTGTCGATGCGGCGCATGGACCAAATTGTCTCAATTGACGAAAAGAGCGGGTTGGTGGTGTGCGAGGCCGGGGTCATCCTACAAAATCTGCACGACGCAGTAGCCGGCGTTGGCAGGCGCTTCCCGTTGACTCTTGGCGGCAAAGGTTCGGCAACCGTCGGCGGCCTCGTGTCGACCAATGCTGGCGGCACACAGGTGCTGCGGCACGGGACGATGCGGCAATTGGTTGCAGGCATCGAAGCCATATTGCCCGACGGTTCGATCTATAACGCCATGGCACCACTCAAGAAGGACAATCGCGGCTATGACCTGAAGCATCTGCTGATTGGCGGCGAGGGAACGATCGGGATCATAACCAAGGCGGTGTTGTGGACAGTTCCCGCCCTAATTGATCGCTGCGTCGTGTGGGCGGGTATCGACAGCCCACAGCAAGCCTATCAGCTATTGCTTTTCATGCAGCATCATGGCCGCGACCGCCTTGAAGGCTTCGAGATTTTGCCCGACCGTGCGCTACATGCTGTTGTCAAGCATATCGCCGGAACCCGCGCTCCGCTTGGCACGCCGCATCGCTGGCATGCGCTGATGGAATTCGTGCAGGACGACGTCACCCAGACCAGCCCCGCGGAACTGGCGACGCAATTGCTTGAACGCGCTATCGGCGAAGATTTGCTTGAAAATGCCACCATTGCCAGCAGCGAAGCGCAGGCCGAGGCTTTCTGGAAAATCCGCGACTCGATCGCCGAAGCTGAGCGCGCTGAAGGCCCCGCCTTACAGCATGATATCAGCGTTCCAGTTGATACGATGGCGCGCTTTATCGAACAGGAATCGCCCGTGATCGAGGCCAATCATCCCGGCACCAAAACCGTAGCCTTCGGACATTTGGGCGATGGTAATATCCACTTTCACGTCAAGGCACCTGCTGGCGCCGATGTGGCTTCATGGTATGCTGGCGATGGCAAGACTATTACGTCGCATATCTATGACCGCGTGCGCGATTATGGCGGGTCATTGTCCGCCGAACATGGGATCGGTCAGGCCAAAATTGCCGAATTCGAACGCTTGACTGACCCGGCGCGATTAACGGCGCTGCGCGGCATCAAAAATGCACTCGATCCGCTTGGCATTATGAACCCCGGAAAGCTTGTTCCGCTTGCCTAAGCGCGCTTGTCCGCCTAAAGCGCCGCAACGTTTTTTACATCCAATCCTTATTAATACGGAGTTCCTTATGGCCAGCGCGCCCCAAGCCGCCAATCTGCCGCTTCTTTACAAGGACCTTGTTCCTCTCAACAGCAACGATCACGCCACTTGGAAGACACGCATGCTGGAAAATGCGAAGTTCATGGAAGACCAACACGCAATCCCGCTGACTATTGAGGAATTCATCCCAGCGTCGCGCAACTACCCGATTATTTTCTCGGCGACTGATAACCCAGTGCCTTTAGTGCTGATGGGAATGAACGAAGGCGTCAATACATTTATGGGCGAAGATGGCCGCTTTA
This sequence comes from Sphingomonadales bacterium Ga0077559, assembly GCA_001464315.1. Taxonomy (GTDB): domain Bacteria; phylum Pseudomonadota; class Alphaproteobacteria; order Sphingomonadales; family Sphingomonadaceae; genus Sphingorhabdus_B. The sequence goes on from LNFK01000044.1 coordinate 16,940, forward strand.
CCAATCCTGTCTATGTCCCTGCCTATGTTCGCCGCTATCCTTTCCTGCTGGCGAAATTGCGCCCCGATACCGACGAATTGTCCTTGTGCTTCGACCCTACTGCAGGCGCGGTTGGCGAATTTGAAGACGGCATTGCGTTGTTTGATGATGCCAAGCCAAGCGAGAACACGCAGAATATCTTGAAGTTCTGCGAAGATTTCGAAAATGCCGGCGCGCAAACGCATGCTTTCGTCGAGGAATTGAAGAAGCTCGACCTGTTGATGGACGGCGAAGTGTCGATCCAGCAAGAGGGTACGGACAAGCCGTTCATCTATCGCGGTTTCAAGATGATCGACGAAGCCAAGCTGCGCGAATTGCGCGGTGACGCACTGCGCAAGCTGAACCAGAATGGCATACTCGCGCTCATCCACGCACATCTGTTCTCGCTTCAGCTGATGCGCGAAATCTTTGCGCTTCAGGTCGCTCAAGGCAAGGTTCCACAGGTAACCGAGTTGGCCGCAAACTAAACAGCGTCATCGTTATGCCGCCGTGCCGCCAATTTGGAGCACGACGGCATAACGCCGAGCTCTCATCATTTTGTTGGTATTTGCCTCCGCTGTTCTCAGTCAACACTCGATTCATCACAATGGCGGGAATAATTTTGTCCATAGTCTTGATTTTGAAATAGCCAGTCCCCATCCTTGTCACAGGACGGAAATCTCCCCTCCCTTTTCCGTCCTACCGGTGCCGTCAGGCGGCACCACTCCCTGAACCTAGGCCACCCCGGAATTTTTCCGGGGTGGTTTTTTATGTGCGCCAAAAATCGCCTATTCTGCGGCGATCAGCGTCGAATACCCGAGTGCTTCCGCCGACAATGCAGCAACCAAATCGGCAATCAGACAATCAATTCGTAGCAATCCGGGACCCGGCTCGCGCATCTCCGAATCGAGATACAGCGCGCGGTCGACTTCGAGCTGTACAGCATGAACATTCGCCCGAGGCCGGCCATGGCGAGTCAGTATATATTCGCCCGAATACGGATGGTTGAGCGCAACCGGGTAGCCGCGCGCACGGATTTGATGCATTATTGTTTCGGCATATTGCGATGCTGCACTTTTGCCAAAACGATCGCCGACCACGAATTCCGGCGCGGGCGATGAAACAGGGTGCCGGATCGGCGGCATGCTGTGCAGGTCGAGCAATATCGCGACCCCGAATTTCTGCCGTATTCGCTCCAATATTGCAGAAATCTCGGTATGATATGGCCGATGGAAACTGGAGATCCGCACCTCGATCTGGGTCAACTCGAACGAATGCTTCCATATATCGCCGTCGCCGGATAAACGGCGAGGGATAAGCCCCAGACCGCCACGCTGCTTTGCGCCTGGGGCCGGGTAATCATCGCGAGCAGCGCCACGTACTATTTCGACATCGAGGTCGTTTTCGTCACGGTTCAGGTCAATCCATGCACGCGCGCGATGCGCCACGATAACGGGGTAATCGAGCGCCACCGATTTTCGAACCAACAAGTCCGCATAGCGATCTTCCAGCCGAAGCAACGATGTCCGGGGCAATCGCAGTGCAGCAAAAATCTCTTCGGGATAATCTCGTCCGGCGTGCGGAACCGATAAAAGCACGGGAACTGAAAGCGAATCCACGCCAAATGTCGCAAAACCTGTGTCACTTTCGTCCGTCATTCCGGCATCTTGTCAATCCAGCCGAAATTTGCCACGCTTTTTGCGATTTGGTGGAAAAAAATTAAAGCTCTGCGATTATGCTTTATGCGAACGCTGCGGATGACACCCCAATTTGGTTTTTGAGGACAAATAATGACCAGAATTTTACTAGCCGAGGATGAACAGGCCATGCGGGAATATCTTGCGCGGGCATTGGAGCGCTCGGGCTATGAGGTAGTGGCGGTCGATCGCGGCACCGAAGCCGCGCCGTTGCTAGAGGCGGAGCATTTCGACCTGCTACTCACAGACATTGTAATGCCCGAAATGGACGGAATCGAGCTCGCACGCCACTGCAGCAAGGTATCACCAGCCACCGAAGTTATGTTCATCACCGGCTTTTCGGGCGTTGCCCTGCGTGCAGGCGAATCGATGCCGAGCGCAAAAATTCTCTCCAAACCGTTCCATCTTAAAGACCTCGTGCTCGAAGTCGAACGGCTGTTTGCCAAGGAAAGTTTCGGCGAACTCAAATAGGCTTGAATGATAAGGCAAGCCCAGCTAGAGGCTGCCGCAGCGTGGGCGTATAGCTCAGTGGTAGAGCACTGTGTTGACATCGCAGGGGTCGCAAGTTCAATCCTTGCTACGCCCACCACTCAAAAGCCCCGGAGAACCAAGGTTCTCCGGGGCTTTTGTGTATCAGCAAAACTAACATTGTGACGCGCAACTTACGCGTGGTTTAGGTGTTGGCCCGCAGATGGCCCGCAAGTTAGAAAGGGCGAATTTAAGCCTAGCGTGATTGACGCATCTATCGCGCCGTTGCCCATCGCGATGATTAAAAAAATGGAATTTGGTTCGAACCACAACGGGCCAATTACGACTCGCCAAGCGAGATAATCCACAACTCAGCAGTTGCTTGACAACGTACCTACCGCCTACTAAGGCCGGAGCGGGCCCCTACATCCAACCCTTGATTCAGTCAAGGAAGTTATACGCGCTTAGTCGTTTTTTATCATCAATTCGTCGCAAAACTGTTTGCATTCATCGCGCGGACAGCACATACGCGGTATGATAATCCTTAAATGAAGAGATTCATAAAGGATAATTAGAACGTACAAGGAACGTAAACCGTTCTTTAACAGTTCTAAAAGAAGAGATTAAAATGCCCAAGGTTTATTACGACGAAACCAATCTAACGATGCCACTCAATCGGTATGGTAGAGAAAATCGTCATGGGTGAAGTTAAAGAGAGCAGGCCTACTGCCTCTAGTCGCAAGCGTAGTGGTGAGGCTGGGGTCACCCCTCGCATTAAAACTGTGCCCTCAGAAGCGCGAGGCGTAGCCACGAAATCGGTTGCCCAAGCCAGATTGAAGAAGGAACGAGAAATGACTGCTCTAGCCGACCCGCTCGCTGACCTTCTCTTTGGTCAAGAGCGAACATTAGTGAATTTTAAATTGTTGCGAGGCGACGATCCGCAGGTAAGTGAGAGCGAACTAAGAGCGGAAGCTCACTCAGCGTTAGTCCAAGTGTTTTTAGAAAATTGCGATACTTTTCCGGATTTTCCAGAAGACAGGTCCGCGAAGCGGATTAATGTGGATAACCTTGTAAACATTTGATTATCATCACTTCGATAGATATAGAAAACGCCCCAGCCTTGGCCGGGGCGCTTTTTTAAATGGGGCAGTATGCTTGTAAGCCGACTTTTAGATCATTTTGACACGTACACGCTTCTTCACGTTGATGTGAATGCTGTGCGCGATCAGTTGGTCGAAATGGGTATTCAAGATGAAATTAGATTCCATTTTGTAAGGATGGATGCCCAAAAAATACGTGGAATCATTTATCGCTACACAAGGCACGCTGCCCCCTACTCCGATCCTATCTACTGTTCCGAAATCATCATTGCCAATGATATGGGAGATGAGGACGAATACTGGAAGCGCCTCGTTGCTGTGAAAGAGATGCTACATGTAGCGGACTGCGTAAAGATCAGCGCAGAGACGCAAGATGCAGTCGGTATATTGTTTAAAAATTTCTCATTGCCACCAGAACTCAGAAACGATCTACATAATGGGGCCAAAAACACTAAGTCTTACTTAAACGATCGTATCAGAATATTCTTGGCGCTCGCAATATTAATACCCGCAGGATGTCGCGCACCAATAAGAATTTTATTTCAGAACAAAACTTTAAGTGAAAAAGAAATCGCGGACATCGCAAAAATACCAGAACGCTATGTCTCTGTAGTAATGGATGAAAACTTCGACGAGAGCATTACCACATTTTTAGAATGGGAACGCGACAATCAAACTTAACACTTGAAAATGAAATTTAGATATTTGTCTTTATTTTGTGGCACCCTAAACGAAACCAAAAAATATTTTCTTCATTTATTACATATTTAACCGGCTTTCGATTTCTGAAACTCTGCTTTCTAATTCGTTGACTTGGTAAAGTGCATTACGAGCATTTACATCTGCTACGTCTAGCCTGTCTTCCCGTTCAGGTGTGCAGCTTCCCAGTAATAGCCCTGAAATAATCGTCAGTTCAATTTTAGCATGATTCGTAAAGCACATTGTATTGCCTCCTATGACTTGAAACTTACCGCATTATTATTGACGCACGCTTACGCACACGGTGGCAGTTAGTGATTATAAAAATCAAGAACAATTAGTCTGACAATTCAGCTATTTTACTTATTTTGCTCCAATAATCATGTAGATCAAGCCTTGCAAAATACTCTTCGCAGAGCGGCGTCACGGGTTCACTGTTTTCACGTGACAAGACACCGCAACTGCTGTTCGTCTTCATGTCCCGATAATGCGTTGCCCGCCAAATATCGGCATGTTCTATGGCCTTATTCCAAATCACCGAAAGAAGCTTCGTCCGATTTGACTCTCGATGGCCTAACAACGAGGCAATGCCATCAATCGAGGCACCCTGCGATCTTAGTCGTGTGGCAACCGTATGACGAATAGTCTTGCTCACGACGTCTGGACCAAAATTTAGCTCGCGACGCATCGTGCGCCATCTTCTCTTCATGGAAGCGAGCGACATGCTTTTTTGTGTGACGAAGTTTCCGTTCGAGCGAATTAGCCATGGTTGAAATTCAGGAATTATCGGAACAACCGGATTTCGCTTTTTCGTGCGCGGCGCACCGACTGGATGCAAGTCAAGCAAGTGGCGCTCTGGGCGATACTGTAAAGTTGCATCCAGCTTTAACGCAGCTTCGGGCCTCATGCCGGTAGCGAGCATTAGCAAAATCCATCTCAATAGCGGGGGATCGAATGCCGCATATCCGATTATCGCCCCAATTTCCTCCCACTCTAAGACGCGGTCACGAGGGGGAGAACGATATTGTAATTTCAATCTTGGCACTCGCGGAGCAACCTTTATTCGCCCCATGGTAACTGCGTGGTTCAGCGCCGCTCTTAGGTCATCGAGGTTTTTGCTTACCGTTTCTCCCACCACGCCCTTCGATGATTGTTTGTATACCTTGCCTTGCCAATGAACCTCGTAGCTGTGCGGACCCATTCGCCATTCAAGGAAGCGCTGAAACACTCGCGGATTAAGGTCGGATAGTAGAGCATCAACACCAATTTCGTCTTGTTGAAGAAATCCAATCGAAACCCTCATATTGGCACACAGGCTGCTTGCGCTAATAGCTTTACTCGCGTGTTCATCGGCATATTGTTTCAATACGGGTGCGACCTGTAAATCTTCGCTTACCGGACCTTGCTCGATTGATTGCTCTGCGTGATACCGGTTTAGTTCTCTTTTGGCGTCTTCGAGGTCCCCGCAAGCAGTGCTAATATAGTATCCCGATCTAGTCTGTTTGTTATAGCATCGGATTTGCCAGATGTCCGGCGATGCGCCGTCCTTACGTTTTTCGAGCCAGTGATCGCCGACGATGTAGGGGGAAGATTTTCGGGACATTGTATTCCAAGCTCCTCATTTTCTGCATTTTGTAGAAGTCGGTATGTGCCGAGGTCCGCAAGCGTTCGAACGTCATCTGGCAGCAGGCTCAAAGAGCCGCCTGATTTAAGAGCTTCGCGGAAACGTTCATAAAGGGACTGGATGGGACTCGACATTTGTCGAAGATAGCCCTCCCCGATTCAGAAATCGCCTGTAATTTTTACTTAACTTATTGATTTGGAATCGTTATTTTAAATAGACTCCATTTTTGTGCATTTACGGCTATGGCCCGCAGATGGCCCAAGATCGTTGAAAATCGCTGGTATTTTTGGCATAGTTATTGAAACAAACGGCTCAAAAGCGTTTATTTCGGTTGGCCCGCAACTGGCCCGCACCATTTTATGTGTTCTTTATCTGTCTGCTAAATGTTCATGTTTTGTTGCAGAGGTCGCAACTAGAAAACAACGCTTTTCTGCGGGTCTCCGAGGGCCGCTTTGTAAATTTCACTTTGACATCGCAGGGGTCGCAAGTTCAATCCTTGCTACGCCCACCATTTTCCCATAGCCCCAGTATGTCATGCCCCGCATTCATGCCTTGCTCGGGGCGATTCCGTACCATCTTTTGTGGGCGCGGGTGAATGCGCTCAGATCGCTATAGCCGAGCAGCAGTGCGATTTCGCTTAGGCTCCTTGTGTCTTCGAGCAAGTATAGCGCGCACAAATCCTGTCGCACCCGGTCGAGCAAATCGCGAAACGCCAAACCCTCATCCGACAGTTTGCGGCGTAATGTCCTCTCGCTCATGCCGAACGCGGTGGCCATTCGGTCAAGCGTTGGCGGTGTCTTATCAAGCGCATTCGTAAGATAGATATAGCCATTGGCAAGATGCTGGCTGCCATTCTCCATCCAGTCGGACGGCTGCCTAAGTTTGACCGAAGCTGCCTCGAGCAAAGCAGGATGGGCATGCGGAGATGGTCGGAAAAGCTGACGCGCCGCAATATCCATCCGCGTTTGCGGCATCGAAAAACGCACCGGACAACCGAATGCTTTTTCATATTTGTCGGCAGCGTATCGCGGTTGATGCTGAAAATCGAGGACACGCAGCAACGCCGGTTCCCCTAAGATCTGGCGCGATAGCCGCGCATAGGTCGCGACCGAAAACTCGATAAATGGCGCGTAAGCATCGACAAACTGCGGGTGGCATTGCCAGATCAAACGCGGCGGCTTTGCCGAAAGATCTATTGATGTAGCGAACATCGTCTGGCGCAATTTCTGGATATGGATGTTCGTGGCAATAACCGAGGCAAGATTCGCTTCGAGCCGAGTTGCATAGCCAAAATCGGAAAAATTCTGCATCTCGGCGTTGTCGCCAACGCGCAGTAATATCGCCGGATCACCAAAATGCTGTTCAATCGATGCCAAGAACCGCAATGCGAGCTGCGCGGAAAACCGGCCCAGCGGATTTCGCAGCGCCGACTCGTCGATTCCGGTCGCCATTATAATGGCACGCTTGTCTCCGCCGAGCGCAACCGCACCGCGCAGCAGCCGGACAAGCAGGTTCGCCGACACCGTATTGTCGGCGACTGCGTTGTCGCCGTTCCATAATCTCTCGACCCAATCGCTAATCTGCATTCTCCCAAGCTGCCGCCTCTGTTCATCATGGCGGCGGACAATGCGCAAGCGGGATTTTGTGCGGGTTGCCGCCGCAAATAAGTGACGCTAAGCGATTGAGATGAACCTTGCAGACATACTTTCCGGTTTTGATCCCGGTGCCGCCAGCCACCATATTTCAATTCCGCCGTGCTGGCATCAGGGCCGCACCAGCTATGGCGGTCTGAGCTCTGTACTTGCCTATCAGGCTGCGAAACTGGCGGATGCCGACCTGCCGCCTTTGCAATCGGCTCAGATTGCGTTTGTCGGCCCATTGGCAGGCGACGTCGAAGTTACCGCCAGCGTTCTCCGCCGCGGCAAGAACACCGCATTCGTCAAATCGGAAATCACCGGCGCGGACGGTGTCGGGTTGTCGTGCACATTCATTTTCATGAACCGGCGACATAGTCATCTCGATTATGAAGGACTGCAACGACCCGAGTTCCCGGCGATCCCGACAGCCGACAATGCGCGCAGTGGGCCACCTGAATTTTTTACCGGGCATATGCAATATCCGGACAAAAGGCTCGAACTAGGTCTTGCCACCAACCGCCTTGCCAGCTGGCACCGCTTTACCGAACATCAGGGGCTCGATCACATCGCAGAGCTGCTCTGTATCGGCGACGCGCTGCCTCCGTCTGCAATGGGGCTTATGACGAAAAAGGGCATGGTCAGCTCAATGAACTGGCAGGTCAATATGCTGACCGAGAGTCCCTCGACCAAAGACGGCTGGTGGTTCTTGGAAAGCGAAACGCACCACGCAGCCAATGGTGCAAGCAGCCAATATATGACTGCATGGAACAGCCAAGGGCTGCCGATGCTCACCGGAATGCAGTCGGTTGCAATCTTCGTTTAGCGCGCCAGCAAATCGCGCTCTGCCTCAGGGATATAATCCCGCGTGATTGGCAAGCTGCGGCGATTACGCACATATTGAACCTGGTGAATACACACGCCGCCCGATGGTAAGGAGCAGCATAACGCCGCCATCCATATTGGTCTCGCCCATGCCGAAGCACGGGTTGAGCAGGATGCGGCGGACCGAAGCGGGCGATAACATGCGCACTGTGACATCGGGCCAGCCGAACCGTGGTCGTCCCATAACGGTGCGTGAGCCTGGTCATCGCCGGGCGGCCCTCAGGTTTTAGGTTCGAGATGCCAACGCGGTGCCTCATCAAGCGCGGCCAACCGCGCGGTTTCCTGCTGGATGTAGTCGCGCGTCATAGGCAGGACGCCGTGCTTTTTGACGGTTTGGACATGAAAATTGACCAGATTGCCGCGGCGAAACCCTTGTTCTGCACCGACCAGATAAAACTGCCACATGCGGAACATGCGCGCGTCGAACATGGCGGTGATCTCTGCCTGATGCAGCGTCGTGCGGCGATACCATTCGGCGAGCGTATAGGCATAATGCATGCGCAGGATTTCGAAGTCCGCAACCTTCCAGCCTGTCCGTTCGGTCGCGGTGACCACTTCACTCATGGCCGGCAAGTAGTGGCCGGGGAAGATGTAGGTACGCGCCCACTTGTCGGTCGGTTTTGGTTCGCCCGCGCGGCCGATGGTATGCGTGAGCATCACTCCGTCGTCGGCCAGCAAACTGTGGGTTTTGGAGAAGTATTCGTTGTAGTGCGGCGCGCCGAGATGTTCGATCATGCCAACGCTGGAAATGCGGTCGAAGGTGCCGGTTACGTCGCGATAATCGATTAGCTGGAACTTGACCTTGTCGGACACGCCCGCCGCAGCAGCCCGCTCGTTGGCAAAGGCCACCTGATCGGGAGCAAGACTGACGCCGAGAACCTCGCAGCCGAAATGGTGGTGAAAGTAGAGCCCGAGGCTGCCCCAACCGCAGCCGATATCGAGCACGCGCATGCCTGGGCCAAGCTGTAACTTGGCCGCGATCAGCGCCTTCTTGTCGATCTGCGCGCGTTCCAGACTGTTTGCCGGGTCGCGGAAATAAGCCATCGAATAGACCCGGTCGACATCCAAGAAAAGCTCATAAAATTGCCGGTTCAGGCCATAATGGTGGAGGACATTCTTGCTGGCCCTGGAAATAAAATTGATCTGATCAAACCGGGATTCGGCCTTGTTGAACAACTGGCGCAGCAGCCCGCGCGGTTTGAACGCGCCGCCCTGACGATTGCCCTGACCCATGATGTACAGCACGAAATCGCGCACGTCGTGCGGCGGTTCGACCACCAGCCGCCCATCCATATAGGCTTCTCCGGCTCCGAGACGCGGGTTTTTGGCGATATGAAGCGCGGTGCCCTTGTCGGTAAGGCGAATCCGCATTGGTTCGCCGGAACCATCGCCATATTCGTAGTGCATGCCGTCATGGTCAGTCACGATAAACCGGCCAGTGCGCACCACCTGCCGCAGCATTTTATCCAATAACCACATCGTCTTCTCCTTATGCGAAGGATTGCCCGGCCAACCCAGAGTGGTGGTTCGAACCCATGCGCGCTCGGCAGCGCAGCACAGCGCCATCATGCGAAATGACAGTCAGGCGGCCAAGCTGAATTTTCCTGTGCAGCAGCCCGTACAGCAACGACATTCAGCAACTCCCCTTGTTCTGGTTGCTCCTTGTTTCGTTAATACCGTGATTATTGTTACGGGCGCAAGTTTTCCGCCGAAGCGGTGCTCGTTCCTCGGCGTGCAAAGCGTAAAACAAAGAAAACAAGCCCGATCACAATGAATGTGTCGACAAAGGTTGTGTAGAATAACCAGCTATCGGTCGTCAGCAATTTTGCCGCCGCATAATTCAGCGCCGCCATCACCAGACCCACACTGCCCATGCCGATCGCGAAACGGCCCGTGTCGATGTCCGAATAGGGCATATAGCGCGCCAGCCCTTTGCCGATATACGGTCCGCCGCGCAGGCCATCCAACAAGAAGAAACTAGCAGCGATTATACCAGTAATCGTGCCGCGCAACTTGATCCATTCATCATCAGCGAGCCACAGCGCTAGTCCCGCCGAAATACAAAGCATGACGATGCCGAATAGCGCCAGACCGCCGGTCACGTCGATTTTGGTGATGCGCTGAAACGCGACAAGCCCGAAACCGACCACGATGCCGACCAGCGCGGCGGTTTGCAGGTCGGTCAGTTTGGCGATGGCGTAGAATAGCAGGCCGGTAATCACATCAACAGCAAATGGCAGGCGGTTTTCCTTTGCCATAATGCCCGATTCCATCGGATTGGGGCCATCGACGCGCGCCGCTGTGGCGCCCTCGCCAAAGCTGCTGTGCTTGATAGCCTGTTCTCGATAGTCTTCGGGATAGGCTGGATTGCGGCCCTTATGGCTCTCATAAACAACGACGCCGTCAAGATACGCAACCAAGCCGGTCGTCCACATGCCCATATAGCCAAAATCAACTTCGACGGCTCGCCCATCAGGTAGCTTAGCGACAAGCCGATGGTTGCGGACCGATTCTGTTCCCAGCAGCGGCGTCTGGTCACTCGCCCGCTCCACCCCCTGCATTGTCAGCATCGAATGAAGTCCGTCGGTGCGCGCGCGGCTCGACACCGCAAAGGAAAGGCCGTCGACGATGAACCGCCGTGTCGGATATCGCCACCAGGTAAAGCTCATTGCTTCGCCTCGGCGGCAAAAGCCCAGCGCAAGGTGCTTGCCATGCCAAATGTCGCCGCATCGACCATTGGCCGTGCGAACATCGAGCTGTTTCGCCCGTGCATTTTTCTTGCCCATCGCGGCAGAAGATCGGTGGCGGCCTGCGCCATAACGGCCTGAACCGGCACTGCCCGAAAACCGGCGGATTGTGGATTGAGGATGATAGCAGCCACTTCACGCGAACGATTCGTTGCGCGCAGTTCACCTCGGAACTGGGCAATCAGCGCATTGGCTTCGCTGCGTGTCTCGGGAACTGGATCGGCGCCGAGCCTACGGGCAACATCTGCGACTTCGGTAAAATAGGCGTCCTGATCGCCGCGCGACATCTTTGGTTCGCCGAAACGGATCCAAGCGTTCAGAAACGACACCGCCCCTGCGACATGAATCCATGCAAGCAGGCGCGGATCGTTCGCACGGTAGATTGTCCCGTCGGGCATCGTGCCGGTAACTTTGGCATGGATGCGATTGACCCGTGTGATCGCCGTCTCCGCTTCGCTCCGCTCGGCATAGGTAGTAAGCGCGATAAACCGCGCGGTTCGCCGCAACCGGCCAAGCATATCGTTGCGAAAATTGCTGTGGTCCCACACGCCGGCGAGCGCCGCCGGGTGCAACATTTCGAGCAGCAACCCGGAAACGCCGCCAACCATCATCGTGGTAACATCGCCGTGAACCCGCCAGGCCACCGAGCCGCGCGGAAGGAGCGCATTGTCGGAAGGCTGCACCGATGTTTCGCGCTGCTCGCGATCATTGAATACATTGCGAACCTGGCCGACCAAGCCGCGCCTGAATGTTTCGATGATCATATCGCCTATCCGATCATCCCAACGCGGCCTGCTTTTCATCGGCCAGCCGGTCGAGTTCGGCACGGCTCTTCTTTTCGCTCGACGATTTTAGCTGCCCGCAGGCCGCCATGATGTCGCGGCCGCGCGGGGTGCGGATCGGCGCGCTGATACCCGCTTCAAATATGATGCTCGAAAAGCGTTTAATACGTTCCGGGTCCGAACATTCATATGGCGCGCCGGGCCAAGGATTAAACGGGATCAGGTTGACCTTGGCGGGCAGCTTATATTGCCGGATCAGGCTGACCAGTTCGCGCGCATCTTCGTCGCTATCATTCTTGTCCTTCAGCATCACATATTCGAACGTGATCCGCCGCGCGTTGCTGATGCCGGGATATTCGGCGCAGGCGCGCAGCAACTCGTCGATGCCATATTTGCGGTTGATCGGTACGATCTCGTCGCGAACCTCTTTGGTCACCGCATGCAGCGAAACTGCGAGGTTGACGTTAATCTCCTCGCCCGCGCGTGCCATCATCGGCACGACGCCGCTGGTCGACAGCGTAATCCGGCGGCGCGACAAGCCGAGCCCGTCGCCGTGCATCACGATCTTCATCGCATCGCGGACATTGTCGAAATTATACAGCGGCTCACCCATGCCCATCAGTACGATGTTGGTGAGCATCCGGCCATCGGCGGTGTAATGGCCCAGATCATCGTCTTCCTCATCAACGTCATTGGCGACAGCCATATTGCCCTTGGGCCATTCACCGAGCGCATCGCGTGCCAGCATGACCTGCCCGACAATCTCGCCAGGCGTCAGGTTACGAACGAGCCGCATCGTGCCAGTGTGGCAAAACCGGCAGTTGAGCGTGCAACCGACCTGCGAAGAAATGCACAATGTCCCGCGATCTGCATCGGGGATGAATACCATCTCGTAATCCTGCGCATCGTCGGTCCGCAGCAGCCATTTGCGCGTACCGTCATTAGACACCTGGGCCTCGACAACCTCAGGCCGCCCGATGACGAACCGGTCAGCGAGCCAGGGCCGCATTATTTTTGAAATATCGGTCATCTCCGCAAAATCGGTGACGCCGCGATGATAGATCCAGTGAAACACCTGCTTCGAACGCAGCTTCGCAGCCTTTTCATCGAGCTGAGACTCTTCAAACAGCTGACGGATTTGCAGATGGCTGAGACCCATTAGGTCGATACGGCCATCAATACGCGGAGTGATAGCGCGCGGGGTTACTACAGGGTCGATATGGCCGGGAATTTGCATGATGGCTGGGCATATAGGGTGGCCCGCGGCGAAATGCCAGCAAAGCCGCCGGTCAAATATGTGCTACGCTGACCTTAGTCCCCGGTGCCTGATCGGCGACGCTGACAACCGCATCCATTTGTCCAGCCAGCGCCTCCACAATGCCGGTGCCGAGCCCAGGCTTACGGTCAGCGGCGTCTTTGGGCATTCCGACGCCGTCGTCGGTTACGGTGAGCGCCCATCCATTGCCGTCAGACCTGTAATCGACCTTGATTGACCCGTGCTGGGTTCGCCCGGGAAACGCGTGTTTGAGCGAATTGATAACCAGTTCGGTCACTATGAGCCCAAGGCTGACCGAAACATCAGGATCGACGACGCTGTCATCGCAATGCGTGATGAGCTTGATCCGCTCCGGATCGCCAATCATCGACGCTCCGATGCTCGCGCATAAATCGCTGAAATAGCTGCGCAGACCGACATTTTCGACCGATGTCGAGGACAGATGCTTTTGCAGCATCGCAATCGACATCACGCGATTATGCGCGTCATGCAAATGTTCGCGCGTCTCGCTCGATTGCACCTTTCGTGCACTTTGCAACAACACGCTGGCGATGATTTGCAAGCTGTTGGCTACGCGGTGCTGGACTTCCTGAAGCAACAGCTGCTTTTCGCGGACCAGGTCGTCCTTGTGCTTTTCCGCCAGCCGTTGCGAGGTCACATCGGTGATGGCGAGCACCACCCGGATACTCTCGGCTTCGAAATAATCGAGCGTGTGCGCATTGATCAGCAGGCGAAGTGTTTTTTCGCCCGTACGGATCAAATCCATCTCATATACATCGATTGCCGCCTTGCCCGCAATTGTGGCTTGCAGCAGCGAGTTGAGCTGGCGCACATTCCATTCGCCTCTGCCCAATTGGGTAAATTTCTTACCGGTAACTCCGGTGTAATCTAGCCCGAACGCCAAGCAAAAGGATTTGCTCGCAGCGATCACCGTCAAGTCTTCTTTCAGGAGAACCAAGGGTGCGAACGACGAAGATATCAGCGCAATCGACATATTGTCGGCGTGTTCGGGTAACCGGGTCAGTAGTTTTTCCATGGCACATAGCCGTTATAAACCGGAGAATTCGCATGGCGCGAATCGTATCCCGATGAGTATTGCCCCTCCGCCCATGGACAGTGAGTAAAGCAATAGCACATGTTGCCCCAAAACCAGACTTTTATACGCTGAAGACTGCACCCTACTTCGGGCCGATGCACCCCAATGCCGCCGCATCAATCGCGCTTGGGGCGCCGCGCAGCGAGTAGGCATCGACTATCGAGCGCCCGTTGCGGCCGATGCTTTCGACGCTGAGCGAAGTTGCAGAGCGGATTGCGGCGATAATGGCGAGGTCCATACGGCGGTCGGTAGCCCAGCCGCTGCTCCCGTCTACCTTCAGGCGAAACCTGCGGCCACCTGCGCTCAATGTGATGCCGCTGTTTGACGAGCGTTCGCGCGAAAGCCGCACATAAATCTGATGGGTGACGCCGCGCTTTGGCCAGAAGCCGACCGACAAATAGCCATTGCGGGTGGGCGTGCCGACGGTTTCTTCCGGCGCGGAAATGGCGTAGCAGCGCGGTGTAGCGGGGTCACGGAAAGCGGCCCACCCTTGGTAGACGCCGAGACGGTCCTTGGCGGCCAGCGGCGCAGCAAGCGCGACGGCGCACAGCAACCACGCGGCGAATTTCACGCGCGCTCTCCCGCGCCTTCGCCGTCGATCACCAGTTCCTCGACGCCGTCGCGGATCATTACCATGCTACCTTGCGCGAGGCTCGGTGCTATCGGCGCATCGAACCCTTCCATCGCCGCGCGGCCCAGCAGCAATCCGCGCAAAACCCGTGCGGTCATGCCATGGCAAATAACCAGCATATCCTGCGTGAACGCCTGCTCGCCTATCCAGTGCGACAACCGCGCGGAAACGTCGGTATACCATTCGCCGCCTTCAGGCCTCACCGAAAACAGCTTGTGTTCCATATCGACAATCGGGCCGATTTCAGCCGAAATATCGGCATATGTCCGGCTGGACCAGCTCCCGACATCGATCTCAAGCAGACGGTCGTCGCGACGGGTCTGGTGCCAATCGGCATCGATCTCTTCGGCAACAATAGCCAGCGTCTGAAGCGCACGACCAGCGGTCGAAGACCAAAGCTGCGGCCGTGCATCACTCCCGAGATAATCTGCCAGCGAACGGCCCATCATCTTAGCCTGCACACAACCTTCCCAAGTCAGCGGCGTATGCACCTCCGCCTGCCCTTGCATCCGGGCGATCTTATTGAATACCGTCTCCCCGTGCCGCGCGATGAAAAGGCGTTTACCATTTGTCGAAAGTCCCATAATTTGTCTTATTCCACAGGATATTGCCCGAAGCAAAAGCTATCGGCTTGCCCTGATGGTCAAAGCCTTTAAGGAAGAATCGGCATAGAAGTAGGGATTTTTGGCGCGATTTTCGATTGCCATGCCCGATTAGGGGATAAGACATGAGAGCCACGATAGAACGCGCGACCCTGCTGAAAAGCCTGAGCCACGTCCAGTCGGTGGTCGAACGCCGCAACACCATTCCGATCCTGTCAAATGTCCTGATCGAAGCCAGCGACGGCGGGAAAATCAAACTGACCGCGACCGATCTCGACCTGCAAATCGTCGAAACCTTCGCGGCCGATGTCGAAACCCCCGGCGCGACCACCGTATCGGCGCACACCTTATTCGAAATCGCCCGCAAATTGCCTGAGGGCAGCCAGGTCCAGCTCCACGCTGCCGATGGCCGCATGGCGGTTAACGCGGGCCGTGCCAGGTTCAGCCTGTCGACATTGCCGCGCGATGATTTTCCGATGATTGCTGAGGGCGATTTGCCAACATCGTTCGAAATTCCTGCGTCGTCGCTGATCCAGATAATCGACAAGACGCGTTTCGCGATTTCGACCGAAGAAACACGATATTATCTCAACGGCATCTTCCTGCATGTGACCGAAGATGCCGAGCCGGTGCTGAAAGCTGCTGCCACCGATGGACATCGCCTTGCACGCGTGACCTTACCGCGGCCTGCCGGTGCCGAAGGGATGCCCGACATCATCGTGCCGCGCAAATGTGTTGCCGAAATTCGCAAACTGCTCGACGAAAGCGGTGATAATTCAATTCAGGTCGACCTGTCAGCGAGCAAGATCCGCTTCACCTTCGACCATGTCATCCTGACCTCGAAGTTGATCGACGGCACCTTCCCCGATTACAGCCGAGTAATCCCGACCGCGAACGACAAGCTGCTTCGAATCGACCCCAAAGCCTTCAGCCAAGGCGTGGATCGCGTCGCCACCATCGCTACCGAAAAGACCCGTGCGGTCAAAATGGCGCTCGATAAGGACAAGATTACTCTATCGGTAACGAGCCCCGAAAACGGCACGGCGGCTGAAGAAGTGTCGGGCGAATATGCCAGTGACGGATTCGAAATCGGCTTCAACGCGCGCTATTTGATGGACATATTGAGCGAGATTGAAGGTGATGTAGTCGAACTCCACCTCGCCGACGCCAGCGCCCCGACGTTGATCCGCGAGAATGACAAAAGCGCGGCGCTGTATGTCTTGATGCCGATGCGGGTTTAACAAGTTTCGATCAAAGTATTATTCTGGTCGAGTATTCTACTCCGCCGCCTCGGCCATCATTACGCTTTGCGGACCCCGAACGACAATCCCTGGAAGCGCGCCGGTCATCACACCATCACGGAATGTCACAACTCCCGACTTGATTGTTGCAACATAACCGGTTGCCTTTTGCAGCAATCTTTTGCCGCCCGCTGGCAAATCGAACGCCAACCAAGGCTTATGTAATTTCAGTTCGGCAAAATCGATTACGTTGATGTCGGCCAGATAGCCCGGTTTTAAAACGCCGCGATCATTCAGCCCGTATAACCGCGCGGTGTCGTGGCATTGGCGTTTCACCGCCAGTTCAAGTGGAATTGTCCCCGTCTTGCGGTCGCGGGCCCAATAGCTCAGCAGGAACGTCGGTGACGCCGCATCGCAAATCGTGCCGCAATGCGCGCCGCCGTCGGACAACGATGCAACGATATCTTCCCGCTGGAGCAGCTCTTTGGTGAAGTCGAGATTGCCGTCCATATAGTTCAGGATGGGAAGGTAAATCATGCCATTGCCATCATCGGCCATCAACTGGTCATAGGCGTACTCGGCGCTGTCTTTGCCCGCGGCTTGAGCAAAGCTGAAAACGCTTTCCTCACGTGTCGGTTCGTAACTGAACGAATCCCCCAGCGGAAATTGCATTGCCCACGCGGCAGTTACGAGCATGAAGAACGGCGCCATATCGACCGACGGCGGCGGCATATTTTCTTCCGCCAGCATTGCCCCCTTGAATGCCGGATCGGACAGCTTGGCCTTCTGTTCATCCCATGACAGCCCGGCAATTTTTTGCCAGCTTGGCTTGCGCATGAACGGATGAACGGTGCCGCGCCAGTTCATAATCACGCCGATGCCGCGCAGACCAATTGCAGCAACCAGATTGGCGCCATTGTCATTCGCCGCCTGCATCGCCGCCATCTGCTCGGTCCAAGGCATTTGCTTGATCGGCGATTGCAACATGGTGAAGGCGATTGGCAGACCGGTCTCACGGCTCAACCGGCTCATCCAGCCGAACTCGTCCCATTCCTCCATGAAATCCGTGGTCAGTTCGAACACCCCGTGCCCGACCTTGCCCATGGCGCGGCCGATGCCGACCAGTTCAGGCTCGGTTGCAGTTGTTCCGGGGACCAGTTCACCTTCGATGGATTTGTGCAATATCGTACGAGATGTGGAAAAGCCCAAAGCGCCTGCGCGCAGGCCTTCCTCGACCAGCCGCGCCATTTCGATGATATCGGCCTCGGTAGGCTCTTCATTATCCGCGCCGCGTTGCCCCATCACATAGGCGCGCAGTGCGCCGTGCGGGACATGCGTTCCGATGTCGATGGTCCGTGGTAGCCGTTCGAGCGCATCGAGATAATCGGGGAAACTCTCCCAATCCCACTTCATGCCCTCGGCCAAAGCGGTGCCGGGGATGTCTTCGACGCCTTCCATCAGGCCGATCAGCCAGTCGTGCTTGTCCTTTTTTGCGGGCGCAAAGCCGACGCCGCAATTGCCCATGACAACCGAGGTGACGCCGTGCCAGCTCGACGGCCCCATCTCGCTGTCCCATGTGGCCTGACCATCATAATGGGTGTGGATATCAACAAAGCCTGGTGCGACGATCTTGCCAGTCGCATCGATTTCCTCCCGGCCTTTTGTCGAGATATGCCCGATGGCGGTTATCAGCCCGCCGTCGACTGCCAGGTCAGCGGTAAAGCGCGGCGCCCCAGTTCCGTCGACCACAGTTCCACCGCGAATAACCAGATCATGCATATCGACTCTCCTCCATCCTCGCGAAGAACCTAACAGACTTAATCGGGTGATTAAAGTAGGCGCTGAGGACGCAGGCTTATTCGGCTGGTTGGACTTCGGAAGTCTTGCGTAAGCGGTTGCCAGCAATCCCGCGCAGTGTCGCAAAGAAGCGAGGGACGGCCGCATTACGCTGCATCCACTCGGCATAGTCGACATAGGCAGGGTCGGCCATCAGATGCTTTTCCTCTGTCCTGGCTCGCCAGTAATAGATGCCGCTGACGAGCGCCAGGATCGCAGTATTACGAATCATATCCGCCGTGCTGCCGCTGGTGACAAGGAACGGCATCGTTGCCAGCCACCAATAGGCGTTCTTGCTTAGATAGGCGGGATGCTTGCTGAACGCGTATGGACCATGAGTTAAAATGCCTCGATGGGTAAGGTTGGAGAAGCGAAGGCCGAAGGCGACCGTTGCCCAGGCATAGATGCCGGTCAGCACGACCAACAGTGTGCCCCATATCCAGAGCAATGCGGTCTGGCCTTCGAACCAATAGGCCCAGTCGCTGGTCCCGATATGGTAATCGAGCGGTCCGCCATTATTCATCAGAATGAAGGGTGGGTAACACATCAAAGCCGCTACCCATCCGGCGAGATAGGGGTTCGCGGTTCGAATATGTGCATCGAGCGGTTTCATCGTCAGTATGTAACCGACCGTGGCAAACTGAACATCGACGAGAAACATCGCGGTAATTAAAGCATTGGCGAGCCATATCGGATTGGTCACCACCTCGGCGAGGTTTATGTTGACGATATCGCGCCAACCTCCGGGTACGATGGAGATCATGAAAGCGAGGAAAAATCCCTTTACGGCCCATGCGCGAAGGTGGTGGAAAATCTCCTGCTTATCCCAATCCGCACGACCAGCGAGCCAGGCCCCGAGATGCCAGGCACCATCGCGCTGGTTCAGCAGATTTCGGTCAAGCCAGACCACATAAGGCACCGACAATATGATCAGTGGAATGGCGGCGGCCTGAAACATATTCATCGAGAACAGATAATTGCCGTCCCAATAAAACCGGCAAAGCCCGTAAATGGCGGCGATTGTGGCCCAGGTCGTCCACAGCCCGGCAATCTTGACGATGCTGTTGTCTAGAACATCGGCAATCGGACGCTTCAGCGACCAGTCAATTCCTGTGGACGCGCGCAAATGCACCTTATCCACCAACACCGACCAGAGCACCATCGGCAGACCACAAAAAACGAGCGCAACCAAAGCGGAATAAGGCCCATCGGCCAATGCAGGCCAGCCATCAAAGCCGAATGTGGCACTGATGTTTCCTAAATTACGCGCGATCATGACAGCAAGCGCCAGTCCAAACAGCCCCCACAAACCAACAGCAGTGCTGACGGCGGACACGGGCCGGGGATCGGCGGCTTTGACGGCGCTGGTTTTCACGATGCTCATCTAGCGGGAATTGGTTAAAAAAGCGGTGAGATTTGGAGATGCCCGATCAACAGTCACCGTTTTGAAATTAAACTTTCCGTTGTCCCAACAACCGCAGACGAAGCGCGTTAAGCTTGATGAAGCCTGCCGCATCTTTCTGGTCATAAGCACCGGCGTCATCTTCGAAAGTTACGACCTTTTCGCTATACAGGCTGTTTGAAGATTTGCGCCCGACAACGCTTGCAAGCCCCTTATAAAGCTTCAAGCGGACGGTGCCCGCGACATGCTCCTGGCTCAGGTCAATCGCCGCCTGCAACATCTCGCGCTCGGGGCTGAACCAGAAACCGTTGTAGATGAGTTCGGCATATTTCGGCATCAGCTCGTCCTTGAGATGTGCCGCGCCGCGATCGAGCGTGATGCTCTCGATGCCGCGGTGTGCTCGAGCGTAAATTTCTCCGCCGGGTGTTTCGTACATCCCGCGCGATTTCATGCCGACGAAACGGTTCTCGACCAGATCAAGCCGGCCAATGCCGTGCTTGCGGCCAAGTTCGTTCAGCGCCGCTAGCAACGTTGCGGGCGACATCGCCTCACCATTCAGCGCAACGCCATCGCCCTTTTCAAAATCGAGTGTGATATATTCTGGCGTGTCGGGCGCGTCCTCGGGATTGACGGTGCGCGAATAGACATAATCAGGCGTCTCATCCCATGGGTCCTCAAGTACCTTGCCTTCAGACGATGTGTGCAACAGGTTCGCATCAGTCGAGAAGGGGCTTTCGCCGCGCTTGTCCTTGGGCACGGGAATCTGGTGCTGTTCAGCCCATTCGATCAGCCGCGTGCGGCTCACCAGATCCCATTCGCGCCACGGCGCAATGACCTTGATTTCGGGGTTGAGCGCATAAGCCGATAACTCGAACCGTACTTGATCATTGCCCTTGCCGGTCGCACCATGCGCAATCGCATCCGCGCCGGTTTCTGCGGCAATCTCGATCAGTCGTTTCGAAATCAAAGGCCGCGCAATCGATGTGCCGAGCAGATAGTCGCCCTCGTACCGGGCATTGGCACGCATCATCGGGAAGACAAAATCGCGCACAAATTCTTCGCGCAGATCGTCGATGTAGATGTGGTGGTCGGGCACACCCATCAGCACTGCCTTTTCGCGCGCTGGCCCGAGCTCCTCGCCCTGCCCCAGATCAGCGGTGAAGGTCACGACTTCGCAGCCATATTCAACCTGCAACCACTTCAGGATGACGCTGGTATCGAGACCCCCCGAATAAGCGAGGACGACTTTCTTGATATTGTCTTTTGACATGGCATTTTCCGATGCTGAAATTCAGCCGGGCGCCTATCAGCTTAGCCTCGATTCCACAACTCCCACAGCTGCCAAAGCCCTAGAAACAGGAACAACGACGCCGCCAAACGATGCACAATTTTCAGCGAAACCTTTTCGACCAGCTTGTCGCCGAAAAAGACCGCAGGGATATTCGCCACCATCATTCCGAATGTCGTGCCTGCAGCAACAGCTATGATCGAATGATATTGCGCCCCGAGCGCAATCGTCGTCACCTGGGTCTTGTCCCCCATTTCAACCAGAAAAAAGGCGATGGCCGTTGCCACAAACGCGCCGCGCTGGGACGGCATTTTCATATCGTCATCGACCTTGTCGGGAATTAAGGTCCACCCCGCCATCACTATGAAACCGAAAGCAATCGCATAGCGAAAGGCGTCGCTTGCAAAAAACCCGGCGAGCGCGCTCCCTGCCCATGCAGCCAGGGCGTGGTTCGCAATAGTAGCCGTGAAAATGCCCGCAATGACCGGCAGCGGTTTTTTGAACCGTGTCGCCAGCAAAATGCCCAGCAGCATCGTTTTGTCGCCAATCTCTGCAACCGCGACGAGCAGCGCCGACGCAAAAAAGATTTCCATCCGAAATTCCAGGGGTCAGGCAGAATTTAGACGCAATGCCACCCGCAACCCCGCCCGACCGGAACGGATTGCCGATGTCATTGGTCTCGCCTTGAGCCGCCTCAGCGGCCCCACATGCACCACGACCTCTCGGCCAAATATGTTGATGCATGTCCCATTTCTGTCAGGAAATGGCTGGCTACTCCCCAGATGAGTTGATATTCTCTAGGCCGCTATCGAGGGAGAAGCAAGATGGCCAATGCTGAATCTAAAACCCAACCAACCATGGTCAGCGTCGACGAATTTATCGGCGCCGTTGCCGATGCGCGCCAGCGCGCTGACGCGTTTAAAATAGCTGAAATGATGGAGCGTCTTTCCGGCCACAAAGCGAAAATGTGGGGACCGAGCATCATCGGCATTGGGAGCTACCATTATAAATATGACAGCGGCCGCGAGGGAGACATGTGCCGGATCGGTTTCAGTCCGCGCAAGGGCCAGACCGTGCTATATCTGGTGGATGGCTTCGAGGGCCACGCCGAATTGATGACGAAGCTTGGCAAGCACAAGACCGGCAAGTCTTGCCTCTACATCAAGCGTCTGAGCGATGTCGATGAAGGGGTGCTGGAGGAGCTGTGCGCCGAATCTCTCAAGTGGATGGCGGAGAAATATCCAGAATAGTTCACGTAACTTTCAGAAGCGCAGACACGAACTGGGGAGTGCGCAGAGGGTTTAGACTCCCTTTCGCCCTGTCCGTACCAATTTCAGGATACCGCTGATGAAACCCTATTCTGCCTCCATATTTATCCCATTCAGCATCGCGGCGTCGGCGTGTCAGCAGCAAGCCGATGCCGCTCCACCGACCCGGGCCAAAACCGCGGCCACAATTTCGGTCGTTGCAAACCCCGTTGTTGTCGAACTGTACCAGAGCCAGGGTTGCTCATCCTGCCCGCCCGCCAATGCTGCGGTGAATGCAGTCGCCGACCAGCCCGGGATTATCGCATTAAGCTTTGCCGTGACCTATTGGGACCGGCTTGGCTGGAAGGATATATTTGCCGACAAGGCTTATACTCAGCGGCAAAATGATTATGCCCACGCATTCGGCAATCCCAATGTTTATACGCCGCAAATCGTTATCAATGGCAAAACCGCGCTGACCGGCATCAAACGTGGAGAGCTAGAAAAAAGTATAGCCGCCAACCCGCCGATATCGGGCGGCCCGTCGATAAGCGTCGACCAGGGTTCATTGACCATCGGCAAAGGCTACGGCGCGGCGAACATCTGGCTGGTGCAATATGATCCGCAAACACATAATATTGCGATCCGTTCGGGCGAAAACGATGGGCGGAGATTGCCGCACAAAAACATCGTGCGGAAACTGACAAAACATGGTGAATGGCGGGGTGTTTCGGCGAGCTTCAAATTACCATCCATGCTGACTGACCAGCTCGAAAGGGTAATATTGGTGCAGCGCCCGGGTGCCGGGCCCATCATTTCAGCCAGAAAGATTTAGTGGAATATCATTCCACCGGAATTTGCTCTATCGACTTGCCACGACCCTGCTGGCGCAGCCGGAATTTCCGGCGTTCCTGCGCTTTGCGTGTTAGAAACCAAACTGCGACCATCACTATTGCTGCAATAAGTAACGCAGCCAAAATATATCGTTGTTCCATCAGTAACCATAGTCCCGAATTATCTATACTTTATTTATCACTGCTCGGCTATGGTCTGTGTCGTAAATAACTTGCAACAATGTTGCAACAATGTTTGCGGTCAACCGAGTATTTACCATCAATTTTTCGCAAGTTTATGTGTACCTAAAGTGCAGCAACCAGCGCCCGCGAGCCCGGCGATGGAGGCGGCCTCTCCCCGTGCTGAACATATACACAGTCTCCAACTGTCGCGGTTGCGCCATCAACCATTATTGATCCATCGATCGGGATTACCCAATAAGGCATGGCGTCGGGCAGGTTAGTCGGAAGCTCGCCATCCGACACCAGCCAGAGACGGAAATGCGGTCCATCGACGAGTTGCATATTACCGGTCGCAATACCTGAGCGCCGGTCGATATATGGCGCAGCAGTTGAGACTGCGACGCCGTCATCCAGATGCAGTTCGCGCGTGACGCCTTTGTCGAGCCGTCCATAGTCGTACAGCCGGTAGGTGATATCGGCATGTTGCTGTACTTCGACAAGCGTTATGCCCGCGCCGATCGCATGCACAGTGCCCGCAGGGATGTAAAAATAGTCGCCTGCCTTGACCGGACGCCAGTCCATCAATTGCTCAATCTCGCCCGATAGAGATGCAGCGCACAATTCGTCGGCATCCAATGGCTGATTCGTGCCCATGCCCAACACCGCACCGGGTTCGGCGTCGACGATGTACCAACATTCTTCCTTGCCGGAAGGTAGGCCTCGCGCTTGCGCTTGCGCGTCATCCGGGTGTACCTGAATCGACAGTTTTTCCGATGTAAACAGCCATTTGACTAGGATGGGCAGCGCTAGCTCATCGCCGCATTCATACCAGACTTCGCCGATCCGGCGGCCACCCATATCGCCGAATTCGGCAGGAATATCGGTTCGACCCCAAGGCTTTTCGACGAGATGTTTGGTCAGTTTCATTTGTTTGCGCCTATCAGTAAAATTAAGCTTTTGCACCGCACAAAGTCCCGCTAGGGCGTTGCAAATAATAAACCTCTCCCCAGGCACTTAGGGTCCAGACCCATCAAATGCGCCTTCGAGGTTTGAGGCCATTTTGCTCAGTGCAAGGCGGCAAGCGCTGGGCATAGCGAGTCTATCTCCGAGCTTGCCAACGTGGCAATGGGCAAAATGGGTCAAATCCGTAGGACGCCAAAATGGCTTCGATCTCGAAGCAAAATACGCTTGCAGGCAGAACAACCGCCTGACTGCGCGCATTTTGCTCCGATATATTTGCCATTTTGACGCCTCGAAGGCGCATTTGATAGGTCTGGACCCTGATTTCACTGGAGCCGAAATAATGACCGAATATGTGACCCGTGCCGGCCTGCAGATTGCAGAAGAGCTGGCGTTATTTGTCGAAACCCGCGCACTGCCGGAAACAGGGGTCGGCACCGATCATCTGTGGCAGGGCCTGGCGGATATCCTCGCGCATTTCGTACCGCAGAATCGCGCCCTGCTGGCAAAACGCGATGAAATTCAGGCCAAATTGGATAAATGGCACAAAGCCAATCCCGGCCCGATTGCTGACATGAGTGCCTATCAGGCCTTTTTGCGAGACATCGGCTATCTCGTTCCCGAGCCCGCGCCCTTTGCCATCGGCACTCAAAATGTCGATGCAGAGATCGCAACTATGGCGGGCCCGCAACTTGTGGTGCCAAGCCTCAACGACCGCTTCGTTCTTAATGCCGCCAATGCGCGTTGGGGCAGCCTGTATGACGCGCTCTACGGCACCGACGTTCTTGACGCAGCGCCTGCCAAACCGGGCGGCTATGATGCGGAGCGAGGCGCGGCGGTGGTGGCTTATGCTCGTCAGTTTCTAAATGACACAATCCCGGGTTGGGAAGCGGTGTTATCACACGGAACAACGCCGCATTTCGTCTCAAAATCGGTGGAAGGCGATATTCGGCGTTATCTGTTCAAACAAAATGGTCTGCATATCGAGATATTGATCGATCCGGAAAATCCGGTTGGCGCGACTGACGCACTCAATATCGCCGACGTCATCCTCGAAGCCGCACTCACCACGATCGTCGATCTTGAAGATTCGGTCGCTGCGGTCGATGCGCAGGACAAGGTCGCGGCTTACACGAACTGGCTTGGCCTGATGCGCGGTGACCTCGTTGCATCGTTTGACAAGGGTGGGCGGACAATGATGCGCGCGCTCGATGCCGACCGCGAATATCGCGGCCTGACGCTACCCGGACGCAGCCTGATGTTCGTGCGCAATGTCGGACACCTGATGACCAATCCGGCAATCATATTGCCCGAGGGCGGCGAGGCGCCCGAAGGCATATTGGACGCGATGTTCACCTCTTTATGCGCTCTGCATGATTTGATGGGACTAGGCACGCACCGTAACAGCCGCACGGGCAGCATCTACATCGTCAAACCCAAGATGCACGGGCCGGAAGAAGCCGCGTTCACCAACTCTCTGTTCGACGCAGTCGAAGACGCGCTCGGTCTGCCGCGCCACACAATCAAGGTCGGGGTGATGGACGAGGAGCGCCGCACCAGCGCTAATCTTGCCGCATGCATCCATGCAGTGAAAGACCGGATCGTCTTCATCAACACCGGCTTCCTTGACCGCACCGGCGACGAGATGCACACCGCGATGCAGGCTGGCCCAATGATCCGCAAGGCTGACATGAAGACCTCATCATGGATTCAAGCCTATGAAACGCGCAATGTGCAAATCGGATTGGCTTGCGGGCTATCGGGTAAGGCGCAAATCGGCAAGGGCATGTGGGCCGCCCCTGACATGATGCGCGACATGATTACGCAAAAGATTGGTCACCCAAAAGCGGGCGCAAATACCGCATGGGTGCCATCGCCCACCGCGGCGACATTGCACGCGATGCACTATCATCAATATGATGTGTTCGCCCGCCAAACGGAGCTAGCCAAGGAGCCGACGCCGGATCTCGACCCGTTGCTGACGATCCCTGTTGCACCGGTTGGCCATAACTGGTCCGACGAAGAGGTCACGCAAGAACTCGAAAACAATGCGCAGGGTATCCTTGGCTATGTTGTTCGGTGGATCGACCAAGGGGTTGGTTGCTCGAAAGTACCCGACATTCACGACATCGGCCTGATGGAAGACCGCGCCACCTTGCGAATTTCATCGCAGCATATTGCCAACTGGCTACTCCACGGGATTGCGACCGAGGCGCAAGTCGACGCCGCGCTCGCCAAGATGGCGGCAAAGGTCGACGTGCAAAATGCGGGCGATCCGCTTTATGAAAAACTCACGCCCGACGGCATCGCCTTCAAAGCCGCCCGCGCGCTGATATTTGAAGGCCGTGCGCAGCCCAATGGCTATACCGAGCCGCTGCTACATAAATTCCGGCTGGAGAAGAAAGCGGCGGCCTAGTGCGGCTCCGCTTTCTTCATCTGCGCCGCCTTCCATTCCATCGCGCGCCAGACGCGGCGTTCGACCGAGGGGTGCGAGTAAAAGGCGATCTCTTCAAACGCAGATGGGCGCGGATAACGGTATTCTGCAGTCTTCACCAAGGCGCCCGCCAGCGCATCGGGCAAGTTCACGGTGCGCAGCGAATAGGCATCGGCTTCGCTTTCGCCGAGCCGTGTGATGCCGTTAAGCGCTGGTTGCGCCAATACGGCAATCACCGAAACGACGAACAGCAGGATCGGCAAGCCTTCGGGATCGCCGACCTGCGCCTTGCTCCCAAATAACGCTGCGGCCCGTTCAAACAGCCGGTCGGCGAGGAAAAAACCGATCATGGCAAGTGCTGCGATCACGAAAACGATTCGCCAGACATGGCCCAGAACATAATGGCCGATTTCGTGGCCTGTGACCGCTTTGACTTCGTCGAGCGACGCCTGCTTCATTGCGACGTCAGATATCGCGATCCGCGCCGAGCCGAATACGCCTGAGACATTGGCGGTAAAATTATTCGATTGCCGCGAGCCGTCGAACATGAGGACGCGGTCATGCGGAATTTTCGCTTCATCCGCCATTTTGAGCAACGCGGTCCTGACCGGACCCTCGGGCACAGGCTTATACTCGTTGAAGATCGGCTCGATCAAAATCGGCGCCAGCAAAATCGTTGCAGCCGCGGCAAAGGCTGCGAGCCCGCCCGACCATAGCCACCATTTCCTGCCAGTCCGCCGGATCAGCGCATACACACCGAGAAAGAACAGCCCGCCGAGGATGCTCGACATTGCAATGCCAATGGCATCCTGCGCCAGAAAGTCGGACAAGGGCTGGCCCGTGCGGCCATAGGATTTCTCGAACCCCCATTCCTGATAAATTCCCCAAGGCAGGCTTATCAGCGCTGAAATCAGGAAGAAGGCAACGCAGACAAGGAATGTCCGAAGTGCCCAGCCGCGCTTATCCAGTTTCGCTGAAATACGTTCGAGCAGGCCCAGCCGCACAACAATCAGGGTAACGGCCGCCGATACGATCAGCCCCCACAACAACATCCAGTGCGTGGCGGATGTATAGGCCGCCGCCTTCGCCAAAGCCTCAGGTCCAAGACTGTCGATGTAACGTGCAGTTTCAACCGCTGGATCAAACACCATATAGATTCCTCCCAATCGGCTGTATTAGCTAGTTGATACAGTAGCAGGATGCAACAGCATCTTGCTTGAATGGCGGTCACATGATTTAGTGCGCCGATGTGGAGGTTGATTTTCGCGTATGGACTAACGCTTGCTGCGCTTGCGTTCCTTCTGGAATGGCTAGACTATAAACATGCGGTCCACGCATGGACCACCGAATTCTACATTGCCTGCATCGCGATTATATTTGTTGCGTTGGGTATCTGGGTCGGCAACCGCCTAACCGCGCGGCCGCGAGAGGCCTACGCCCGCAATGACGCGGCGATTACATCGCTCGGCATAAGTGGCCGCGAAATCGAAGTGCTGGAAATGCTCGCCGCTGGCCATGCCAACAAGGTCATTGCGCGCCGCCTCGATATCTCGCCGAACACTGTCAAAACGCATGTTGCGCGGTTGTTTGAAAAGCTTGAGGTCGCGAGCCGGACGCAGGCAATCAACAAAGCGCGCGAGCTCGAAATACTTCCATAAATTTGGGCGGTGCGTGGCAAATCACCCGTTTGGGCGATGGATTATCGCGATTGCCTCGCTGTAATCTGCATGGCATCCACTATGCAGAGGGAGAAGGAATATGGGCAGAACAATCTTGGTGTACGGCGTCATCGCTGGCGTCACCGTTGCACTGCTAATGCGCGTCGCAATGGCGTTGTTCCCAGAGGGCGGCACCGGCGGCATGGTCGCTGGATTTTCGTCGATGATTATCGCGCTGACCTTCGTGTTCATTGGCATGAAGCGCTACCGCGATGTCGAGCTCGGTGGTGTCATTCATTTTAGCAAAGCGCTCGCGGTGGGTTTCGGGATTGCTGCGATTGCGACGGTACTTTATGTCGCCGCGTGGGAGCTTTATCTCTATTTCACAAACTATACTTTCATGGATGAGTATACGCGTATCGCTTTGAAGCAGGCCAAGGAGGCTGGTAAAACGGTGGGCGAAATTGCAGCGTTGGCTAAAGAAATGGATGGCTTCAAGGCACTGTATGCCGACCCAATCAGCCGGATGGCGGTCACCGCTACGGAAATTTCGCCAGTCGCCATTCTGATGCCACTCTTATCGGCGACGTTACTCCGCAATAGCCAGTTCATGCCGGCAAAGGCAGCAATCGTTTGAAAATGACTGCCACCTTATGCACAAAGCGACATGATTGAACGTCTGGCTTGGGCATTGCTGGCGCTGGTGCACTTTACACCAGCGCTGGCGCTGTTCGCGCCTTCGTTGCTTACCAGGCTTTACGGCATGAATGCAGGCGATCCATTGTTCCTGCTGATGCACCACCGCGCGGCATTGTTCTTTGCCATTGTCGTTGCGTGCATATGGTGCGCATTCGACCCGGCGCCGCGACGCCTCGGCGTCGTTTTCGCCGCCATCAGCATGTTAAGTTTTCTAGCGCTCTATTTTGCGAACGGCAGCCCGCCTGCATTGAAGCAGATTGCGATTGCCGACCTGATCGGCTTGCCGGCTCTGGCCTATGTCGCATGGAAAGCCTTCACCTAGGCTGGATCAAGCCCGTCGAGAAACCGCTCCGCATCGAGCGCGGCCATGCAGCCGGTGCCTGCGCTGGTGCAGGCCTGGCGGTAGATATGGTCCATCACGTCACCGCTTGCAAAAACGCCGGACACGCTGGTTTCCGTTGCTTGTCCTTCGAACCCTCCGCGCACCTTGATATAGCCATTTGCCATATCGAGATGCCCTTCGAAAATGCCGGTGTTGGGCTTGTGGCCGATGGCAATGAATACGCCGTGAAGCTCAATATCTTCTGTGCCGCTGCCGTCAGTCGCTGCAATTCGCATTCCGGTTACACCGCTCGCATCGCCAAGCACTTCGTCAAGCCTGTGGTTCCATTTGATCGTCACCTTGCCCTCGGCCTCGCGCGCGAACAGGCGGTCTTGCAGGATTTTCTCGGCCTTCAATTTGTCGCGGCGATGCACCAATGTCACATGGCTGGCGATGTTCGCGAGATAGAGCGCTTCCTCGACCGCCGTATTGCCGCCGCCGATCACTGCGACTGGCTTGTTGCGATAGAAAAATCCGTCGCAGGTTGCGCAGGCCGACACGCCCTTGCCCATGAACGCGGTTTCGCTCGGCAGGCCAAGATATTGCGCACTCGCGCCGGTCGCGATGATCACCGCGTCGGCGGTATAATCGCCCGCACCGCCGGTCAGCGTGAAGGGCCGTTTCGAGAAATCGACCTTCTCGATATAGTCGTTCTTGATGCGCGTGCCAAAACGCTCAGCGTGCTTGCGCATCCGCTCCATCAATTCCGGTCCCATCACGCCCGCGTCATCGCCCGGCCAGTTATCGACCTCGGTCGTGGTCATCAACTGCCCGCCGATCTCGACGCCGGTGATGATCATCGGCGACAGGTTCGCGCGCGCGGCGTAGACTGCGGCGGTATAGCCTGCCGGGCCGGAGCCGATGATGATGACGGGTGCGTGGCGATTTTCGGTCATGGATGCGCTTTCTGATTCTGTAGCGCACGACATAGGCATTGCGCCTGTATTGGCCAAGGGCAGCGGGTGACTTATCCCCACGAAATTAAGGCTTCACAACGCGCGTGCGGCCACTTATCAGGCGCTTAAATAAAGGCTTCAGGGATATTTTCATGACAAAAATCACGGTTATTTCACGCGACGGCGAAGGCCGCGAAGTCGAAGCAGAAGCTGGCCTTTCGTTGATGGAAGTCATCCGCGACAATGGTTTCGATGAACTGCTCGCTCTGTGCGGTGGTTGCTGCTCATGCGCGACCTGCCATGTGCATATTGACCCTGCGTTCGCCGACCGTTTGCCAAAAATGGGCGAGGACGAAAACGACCTGCTCGACAGCACCGACCACCGCAACGAAACGTCGCGCCTGTCGTGCCAGATTCCGGTCAGCGACGCGCTCGACGGGCTGATAGTGACGATCGCACCCGAAGACTAAACGGCGGTCACCAACCCGATCATCGCCCCTGTCATCGCGGAGGCGAGATTGCCCGCGACCCAGCTTTTCATGCCTAGTGATGCCGCTTCGGCGCGGCGCGCGGGACATAAGGTGCCGATGGTTGATACCAGCAACCCGACGCTGGCAAGGTTAGCAAAGCCGCACAAGGCATAGGTAACAATTAGCTTGCTGCGCGGACCCAGCGTTCCGTCGGCGAGCGCCGCCATGTCGAGATAGGCGACATATTCGTTCAATATCGCCTTGGTCCCCATCAATCCGCCAGCCGCCCCAGCCTCGTTCCACGGCACGCCGACGGCCCACATCAACGGCGCGAATAGCCAGCCGAACGTCCGGCGCAGGGTCAGCGGATCGCCGTCGATTAATGGCAACACGGTGAGTATCTGGTCAACCAGCGCCACCAGCGCAAACACCACGATGATGATGCCGATGACCGCAAGGAACAATTGAACCCCGTCCATCGTCCCGGTGATCACCGCGTCGATGCTGCTTTCATATTTCAGGCTTGTGTCATAGGGGTCCATCTGCGTGTCGCCGTCACCTGGCACCATCAACCGCGCGATCAGGATCGATGCGGGCAGCACGATCAACGAAGCTGAAATCATATGGCCAACAGCGTCGGGAACGGTTTTGGACAGAGTTTGGGCGTACAAAATCAAGATCGCGCCCGAGATTGTCGACATCGCCAGCACCATGACCATGAACAATTCACTTCGGCTCATTTTTTCAAAATAGGCGCGCACGACCAGAGGCGCTTCGACGACGCCCAGGAAGAT
Organism: Sphingomonadales bacterium Ga0077559; assembly: GCA_001464315.1. GTDB lineage: Bacteria > Pseudomonadota > Alphaproteobacteria > Sphingomonadales > Sphingomonadaceae > Sphingorhabdus_B. The sequence goes on from LNFK01000044.1 coordinate 48,522, forward strand.
ATTGGCTCCCGCGCTCAAACCCACGACGCCGCTCACACCCATGGTCTTCTGCATTGCCCAGCTCAGCCCGCGCACGACGAAGGACAATATTTTCCAGTGCCATAGCAACGCGGCCAGCGCGGAAAACACAATCACCAACGGCAAGATCTGGAACGCAATGACGAGAGGCGCTTGCGCTCCTTCCTTCAAAACAAACGGCAACTCGCCGCCGCCGGTATAGCCGAACATGTAGCTGGAGCCGACTAAAGTCGCTTTTTCAATCGCAGTCACGGCGTAGTTGGCGAGCATGATCACGTCCCAGACAAAGGGCACGCGCACGATCACCAATGCGATCAGGATTTGCAAAAGCAACGCCCCGCCGACCCAGCCCCAGCCGGGGAACGCCTTGCGCTGCTCGGACAATCCCCACGCCATCAGCAGGATCGCCGAGATCCCAATCAGCCCCTGCAATTGCTGGAGCAAAGCCATTAACCGCGCATGGCCTTGTCGAACGATTCCTCAAGCACCGGATAGCCATGGCCATCGGGAATGCACAGCCAGTTGCCGTCCTCGCGTTTGTCGACATAGGTCAGCACGGTGGACACCGGATGTTCCGCAGCATGCGCTGCCGCTGCATCGAAGCTGCCAAACATTGCCAGCCGCTCCAAATTGCGCCGCGTTGGGAAGATTAGCTTTATCTTTCCTTCATCGGCACAATCGAGCGCCTCCGCCGCGCTAGCCCAGAACAGCGCGCGGTTTTCGGTGTGGTCGACAGTCGCCAACGGCGTCGTATTGCCTGCATCGACCAGATAGAAACGCGTATCAAAAACGCGGCTAGCGCCCTCAAAAGCCGGAGGCCGCCAGCGCGACCAAGGCACGAGCTGTTCGAAATCAGGCGTCCAGTTGTGGCGGGTGCAAATCACCTGCAGGCTATCGCCATTATGCAGTTCGGCGCGCGCATCGCCGCAATCGGCTGGATCGGTCACACCCTTCAGCCCCAACGCCAGCCCCGCTTCTTCAATCGTCTCGCGGATCGCCGCCAGCCGCGCCGCCGCTTCATCAAGCGGCAATGGCCCGCCCAGCATTTCGGCATAATCGAAATCGGCTGGATCGACCTTCCCACCCGGAAATACCGCAGCGCCGCCAGCAAAAGCCATCGCTTTGATCCGCTCGACCATCAGCAGCAACGGCGCGCCGCCATCGGGGTTCTCGCGGAATATCACCATCGTGGCGGCGGGGGTAGCGACGGGTTGGGGAATGGTTTCTGAAGGCATGCCGCCTAACAAGCATGATTAGGCGGCGTAAAGAAGCGGAAACTTAATCCGGTGGTTAAACTGGCTGCGAAATTTTTTCGAAGGGTTTTTGTGCTACATACGTATTATCAGTGAACTTCGGTTTTTCAGGTGTTCCGAATGCAGCAGGCGGTCAAACCGGCCATAGAGAATGACGATGATCTGGTTGATCGCATAGCCGCGCGCGACCACGCCGCGATGCGTCTCGCCGCCGACCGTCATGCTGCATTGGTGTGGCGTATCGCCTACCGGATGCTCGGCGATGCGACCGAGGCTGAAGATATCGCGCAAGAGTCGCTGCTAAAGCTCTGGAATCATGCTGATCGATGGCAAGAAGGCGGGGGGGGAATTGCCCCCTGGCTGAAAAAGGTTACGGTCAACCAGTGCCTCGACCGCTTACGCCGCAAACGCTTTGCCAGCGACGAGGAAGTGCCCGAGCGCGAAGACGACAGCCCACTCGCTGACCGCCAGATCGAAGCGGTCGAAACCGGACAGGCGGTGAAGGATTGCATCGAGTCGTTGCCGGACCGGCAGCGTGCTGCGGTGATCCTGACATATTATGAAGAGCAGCCAAACCAAGGAGCTGCGGAAAGTTTGGAAATGCAATTGAAGGCCTTTGAATCTCTGCTGTTCCGTGCGCGCGCTTCGCTGAAGGGCTGCGTCGAGCGCAAGGGCGTTTTGGGGGCCGGGCGGTGACCGAGCCTGCATTCTCCCCCGAAATGGAAAAGGCGCTGGACGCCTATGTTGTGCCACCAGTTCCCGCCGGATTATCCGACCGCCTGATGGCGCGCATTGCCAGTGGCGACACCGGACCTGTCGATACAGCCACACCGCGGCCAATGCCAAGTCGATGGACAGCCAGCCCATGGCGGCGGACGAGCCGGATTGTCGGCTCGGTCGCGTTGTTCTCGCTGGCCACGGCGACGGCGGCGGCATCAGGGGTCTTCGGCCGTCCAGTCTATGTCCCCGGCGTCAGCGAAGCTTTGATCGAAGCGAAAATCGTTGAAGCACCTGCACCAAAGATCAAACCCAAAGTCGAGATGGTTGCCAAACCGAAAGCCGTCACTCCCGCCACCGCGCCGCTACCGGCCACTGGCAGCGCCGCGATTGTCAGCCGCGTCACCGAACTGCGGAGTGACCCTGAATATGCCAAGCTGCCCCCGCGCGAACGACTGAGGGTGGCGGGCAAAGAGGTCCGCAAAATGGTCCGCTCAGGCGAAGCGAGCCGCGAAGACGTCCGCGCCGCCGTTCGCGAACTCGCCGAGGATGCGGATCCAGCGACTAAAGAAGCGTGGCGCAAAGCCGCCGCCGACCGCCGCGAAAAACGGCTGGAACGGCGCGAAGCCGTACGCAAGGCCACGCCCGAAGAACGTGCAGAGATGCTGCAATCCTTGCGCGAACGGCGGCAAGTGCGGTTGAACGAAACACCGCCCGAATAATTTCGAAGGGTTTTGCACTGTCGTCCGTTTCGGTTTCAGGCGCAGGGAAAATTTCCCTCCCTCACAAAATCGCAAGGAGAATGGACATGAAAACTCTGATCATTTTACCGCTGGCGGCGTTAGCAATGACTGCATCGGCAAACGCCGAGACTAGCCGGACAACGACCATCGAAAAGCCCAAGGGTACCGCGACGAAGGCGGTAACCCGCGACAATGGCAACCTGACCGTTGATGCGTCCGCCACGCGCAAAAGCGACGGCGCGACCGCCGCCCGCAACCGCGAACGGACGCGGACCGAAGACGGTATCAGCGGCAGCGGCTCGCAAACCGGCTTTGGCGGCAAGACGCGCAGCTACGACTATGACCGGACGCGAACCGAGGACGGCTGGACCACCACCGGCAGCGCCACCGACAAGCAAGGCCGCGCATATCAATATGACGCCTATGGCCGCAAAACCGACACCGGTCGCGAGAACAGCCGCAACATCACCCGCGACGGCGCGCAGGTCTACAACCGCACCGGCAACATCAGCCGCACCAACGGCCAAATTCAGCGCAACGTCAATGTCACCCGCGATCCCAGCTTCAAGCCGCGTAAGGCACCGCGACGCCGCTAACCCGAGTTGCTGCGCGCCGCCCCCGCACTCACCGGCGCGCAGCATACCCGATGTAAAGTCTGGCCCACCAATATTGCGCCAAGGCGCATAACGTGGCAGCCTCTTGCCTCGGAGGCGCAATATATGGGCATTATCGAAATACTGGGCCTCGCTGGAAGCCTCAGTCTCTTATCAGGCTGGCGGTTCTACTTGACGATTTTCGCTACTGGCCTCGCGATGCATTTCGATATCGTGCCATTGCCGGAAAATCTCGCGATGCTCGATGTCCTTGCAAGTCCTTGGGTGCTCGGCATCAGCGCAATTGGCGCAGTCGCCGAATTCTTCGCCGACAAAATCGCCTGGCTCGATTCGATATGGGATGGGCTTCACACGCTCGTCCGCCCAGTTGGCGGCGCTTTACTGGCGCTTGCTGTGGTCGATAGTTCCGACCCGACATGGCAGGTCATCGCCTTTCTGCTCGGCGGCGGCGCGGCGCTGGCCAGCCATGCGACCAAATCGACTGCTCGTGCAGCGGTCAATACCAGCCCCGAACCATTCAGCAATGTCGTGGTCTCGACAATCGAGGATGTTGCCACCGGCGGTCTGCTCGTGCTCGCCTTTGCCAACCCCGTCGCGGCGCTGGTTATTGCGGTGAGCCTGCTGGCGCTGGCGATATGGGGGCTGTGGGCGGGTTACCGGGCGTTTCGGCGTGTGTTTCCAAAGCCAGTTGCAGGGCAGACGCGGCAGTAGTGCCGGTTCCTTGTGCAAACGTCACATTCGCATTTGGAACCGGGATGATCGGCTTGGGCAATTCACCGCTATATCCCGCATAAATAAACCCGCCATTTTCCAGCGTTTCCAAGATCATTTCGCGCTTGTCGGGTTCCACCACAAAGCAGCCTTCGCTCGAGCCCGGCCGGCCCTTATTCGCGATATATTCGGCGTTGAAATAGCGTCGCCGCTCGGGCTGATAACTGTGCACCACGATATCGCGGTACCGCATCTGATTGTTCGAGGGCTCCAACCCGTCGAGCCGAAGTGACAGGCCGTTGATGCCGATATAGCGCTCGGCCCCGATTGCCGCGCCGAGCGAGGATGACAGGCTGTTATAGACATTGCTGAATATCGTCGCATAGCCGTCATCATCAGGGTCCGAACCGATGCCATGCGCGACCACTATCGGGCTGTCGATGCCATCCCCATCCCTCAAATCGACGCGATACAAGCGCGGCTCGCGGCTATGCTTGGCAAAATCGACGACGACGATAACGGCGGGACCCTTTGATCGGCCATAAGAACAATAATAGTTGCGATATTTTTCGACTGCGGTGTCGAACAATTTGCCATCTAGTCGCCGCGATGGCGACCCTATTGCGCCATAATAGCCATAGGAAATCGCCTGGGCCGATAGCCCGAGAGAGGCGCAGTCAATCTGCGGCCGGGGCGGCTTGACATAAACAGGGAGCGCGGACGCACCATCACCAGTGCCCGATGTAAAGACAGGCTGAGCAGCAGGCACAGGCGGCGCGACCACCTCCTGCGCGAAAAGCGGCGCGGCGGCGAAAAGCAGTGATAGTAATGCAAAAACCTTGGTCAAAATCTCGTCCATCAATCCGTTCAGATGTATAACGATGCGACCCTGTCTTTTGGTCCATTATGCTGCATTTGCGAGATTCGGCAAGATCAGGCGAAACCCTGCCTTGTAAATCTTTGCCGTAAGCGCCATTTTCCTCCCACTTGCGCGCTCTTGCGTTTATAGAACAAATCTGGAACAACGCCGAACATGTCCCTCACCCACATCAAGGTGCGCGGTGCGCGCGAGCATAATCTCAAAGGCGTCGATATCGACCTGCCGCGCGACAAGCTGATCGTGATTACCGGGCTGTCAGGGTCGGGCAAATCCAGCCTCGCGTTCGATACCATTTATGCCGAGGGGCAACGGCGCTATGTCGAATCGCTGTCGGCCTATGCGCGGCAGTTCCTCGAGATGATGCAGAAGCCCGATGTCGAGCATATCGAGGGCCTCAGCCCCGCCATCTCCATCGAGCAGAAAACCACATCACGCAACCCGCGTTCGACCGTGGCGACCGTCACCGAAATATACGACTATATGCGGCTGTTGTGGGCGCGCGTAGGCGTCCCCTATTCGCCTGCGACCGGCCTGCCGATTACCGCGCAGACCGTCAGCCAGATGGTCGACCGCGTCATGGCTTTGCCCGAGGGCACGCGCGCCTTCCTGCTCGCGCCGGTGGTGCAGGGCCGCAAGGGCGAATATCGCAAGGAACTCGCCGAGTGGCAGCGCTCGGGCTATACCCGCGTGCGCATCGACGGCGAGCTTTACGCCATCGAAGAAGCTCCTGCGCTCGACAAGAAGTACAAGCATGATATCGAGGTTGTGGTCGACCGCATCGTCGTCAAGGACGGCATCCAGCAGCGGCTCGCCGAGAGTTTCGAGGCGGCGTTGAAACTGGCCGACGGGCTGGCGTTTGTCGACCTCGCCGACACCACAGTCGCCGAACTTGTGCCAAGCGCATTCGGCGAGGCGCGCGCGACGTTCACGCCCGCCCCAACAAACGTCACCGGCGGCACGATGAAAGGCACCGGGCTCCCCGCCAACCGAATCGTCTTCTCCGAGAAATTCGCCTGCCCGGTCAGCGGCTTCACCATCGCCGAAATCGCGCCGCGGTTGTTCTCCTTCAATGCCCCGCAAGGCGCGTGCCCTGATTGCGATGGCCTCGGCGAGCGGCAGGAGTTTGACCCGCAACTCGTCGTCCCCAACGAGCATCTTAGTCTTAAAAAAGGCGCCGTCGTGCCGTGGGCGAAATCGAACCCGCCGTCCCCTTATTATATGCAGGTGCTGTCCAGCCTCGCCAAGGCCTATGACTTTAACCTCGACACACCGTGGGAGGACCTGCTTCCCGACCAGAAGCTCATTATCCTCCACGGCACCGGCGGGCTTCCGGTTGCGCTGACCTTCAAGGACGGACGCAAGGAATATACGGTCAACAAGGCGTTCGAGGGCGTCATTGGCAATCTCAACCGCCGTCTGCTGCAAACCGACAGCGCGTGGATGCGCGAGGAGCTCTCGAAATACCAGACCTCGCAGCCCTGCGAAACCTGCCACGGCGCGCGGCTCAAACCCGAAGCGCTCAGCGTCAAGATCGCTGGCGTCGACATCGCCACCCCTACCAAGATGAGCGTCGGTGATGCGCTCGTGTGGTTCGGCAATGTCGACCAGACGCTGACCAATCAGCAGCAGCAGATTGCCAAGGCGATCCTCAAGGAAATCAACGAACGGCTCGGCTTCCTCAACAATGTCGGGCTCGATTATCTCAACCTCGACCGCACCAGCGGCACCCTGTCCGGCGGGGAGAGCCAGCGTATCCGCCTCGCTAGCCAAATCGGCAGCGGCCTGTCGGGCGTGCTCTACGTCCTCGACGAACCAAGCATCGGCCTTCACCAGAAAGACAATGACCGCCTGCTCGCGACGCTCCGCCGTCTGCGCGACCTTGGCAACACTGTCATTGTTGTCGAGCATGACGAAGACGCGATCCGCACCGCCGACTGGGTGGTCGATCTCGGCCCCGGCGCGGGCGTCCACGGCGGCACCGTCATGGCCGAAGGCACGCTCAAGCAGATCCTGAAAGCCAAGGGCAGCCTGACCGCCGATTACCTCAACGGCACGCGCGAAATCGCGGTCCCGAAAACACGGCGCAAGGGCAACAAGAAGAAGCTGACCGTTCACAATGCGCGGGCCAACAACCTCAAAAACGTCACAGCGTCCATCCCGCTCGGCACCTTCTGCTGCATCACCGGCGTATCGGGGTCGGGCAAGTCGAGCTTCACCATCGACACGCTCTACGCATCGGCGGCGCGTAGCCTGAACGGCGCGCGTGTCATCGCAGGCGCGCATGACAAGATCACTGGCCTTGAGCATTGCGACAAGGTGATCGACATCGACCAGTCGCCCATCGGCCGCACGCCAAGGTCCAACCCCGCGACCTATACCGGCGCGTTCACCAACATCCGCGACTGGTTCGCTCAGCTGCCTGAAAGCGCGGCGCGCGGATACAAGCCGGGGCGTTTTTCGTTCAACGTCAAGGGCGGCCGCTGCGAAACCTGTAGCGGCGATGGGCTTATCAAGATAGAGATGCACTTCCTGCCCGACGTCTATGTGACATGCGAGGAATGCAACGGCAAACGGTACAACCGCGAAACACTGGAGGTCAAATGGAAGGGCCTGAGCATCGCCGACGTGCTCGACATGACGGTCGAGGACGCGGTCGAGGTCTTCAAGGCCGTCCCCCCGATCCGCGACAAAATGGCAATGCTGGCCGAGGTCGGGCTTGGCTATGTCAAGGTGGGGCAGCAGGCAACGACATTATCGGGCGGCGAAGCGCAACGCGTCAAACTCGCCAAGGAACTGAGCCGGCGTAGCACCGGCCAGACGCTCTACATATTGGACGAGCCCACCACCGGCCTGCATTTCGAGGATGTGCGTAAATTGCTGGAAGTCCTCCACCGCCTGGTCGAACAGGGCAACAGTGTGGTGGTGATCGAACATAATCTCGACGTCATCAAGACCGCGGACTGGGTGATTGATTTGGGGCCGGAAGGCGGCGTCAAGGGTGGAGAGATTGTTGCGGAGGGGACGCCTGAGCAGGTGGCTAAGGAGCCGAAGTCGTATACCGGGCATTATCTGGCGCCTATGCTGGCGAAGGCGAAGTAGCTTATTTGAGATCTATCGAATCCCAAATTTCGTCCACTGTCGAGCCGTGGAACGATATTTTCTCCATTGTGAATATTTCGCGCAAAAGTTCAGGTCCATAGCTCTTCGACAATCAAGCTAGGTAAGTGGGTTCTGCAGGTACCAGAAATGCTAAAAGGCCTTTTGTGCGCATCAAATTTGCTGGATCGCGTTCCCCCTGTGATATTCAATGAACGAGTGAGCGAATTTCGCGTTTACGATCCCGTCCAACAGAAATCTCACCGTTAGGCGTAATTATGAGCCCCGTGACGATGCGACGATCGCCGCGTCCGTAAATGCCATTGCTCCGCCGCAAAAAAAACAAATTTCCTCGGGATTTTTACACGGAGTTTCGACCGATTGATGTCTTGGAGCAAAGTGTCAAAATCGATGCTCAATGCCTTTTACCTGTAAGGCTGCATGCAGCTAATAGCCCCACAATAACATAGGGTCTGGCGAAACGCCCGACACATTGGCTTAGTCACCAAACGCGTAAAAAGCATCGGTAGTTAATGAGGATTGAGCGGCCTATTTAACTGAAATATGAGAATGCTGAATTGCGGCGACACTTTACTTGACGCTCAGACTTCTCCTCATCTCCGCGCCTGTGCGCGAACCAAAAGCCCTTTCGAACCCGCCGAGAATTCGAAGCCGTGCTGCGCGCCTACCCCACCCTCCATCCATCTCCCGTTCATCCGGACTATGCTCTCCTCACCCCGGTCGCAGGAAAAGGGAGGAGTTTCCTTATGACTATCCACGCATATAAAGATGCCGCTTTGTCGGCGCTGGCCCTGACCATATCGACTGGGGCCGCGTTGGGTTGGGCCGTACCGGCGCAGGCGGCGAGTGACTATCTGCTGCAACTCAACGGCGTGCCCGGTGAGAGCAAGGCGACCGCCGCGCGGCACAAGGGCTGGATCGAGCTTGAATCGGTCCAGCTTGGCGCCGAACGTACCGCTGGCGGTGCCAATGTCGCCTCGGGCGATATCAACGGCGGCGGCGCGACGGCGGCCAGCGGGCAGGCCACCGGCAAACGCCAGCACGCGCCGGTCAGGACCAATAGAGAGGCGAGTGCGCCTTCGATCAGCGAGCGGAAGCTATCGGCCGGCGATACGGAAACCGCCGCCTTGTTGCTTCCCGCGGTACAGAAAGTCCGCGAAGCCGCCGCGCGCATGACGCCGTGGACTGGCTGCGCCGCCGGACAGCGCATCGGTTCGGTCACGATCAAACAGAAATCCACCGGCAAGGAAGGCAATATCCTCGATCCCGTGGTGGTCAGCTGCGCCACCGAGTCGGTCAGCTTCAACTTCACCAAGATTGAGTGGAAATAGGACTCGAAATAACAAAAGCGGTCCCCACATAAGGCAAATGTACAGACCGCTTTTGCCCCTGCTCGCGCTCCCCCTCGCCCTTGCCGCCTGCGGCGAAGGCGGGGTGGTCGACGCCAACCTCAAATCCACGCTGCGCCAATCGCTCGTCGCCAGCTGCACCGCGACCGCGCAGGGGCAAATTCCCGAGGGCGTTTCGGTCGATGTCAGCAAGATCTGCGAGTGCGCCGCAGACAAGGTGATCGCCGACCACAGCGTCCAAGACCTGATCGCAAACCCGCCGACACCGTCCGAAGCGCTCGACAAGGTGAAGGCCTGTGTCAGCGAGATCGGCCCCGTCAGCATCGCCCCGCCCGCCGAATAGCGACGCGGCAAGGTCCTGCCTGCGATGTAGGATTTGGTCTGTCAGCGTCGTAAGGCTGCATCGCTAGCCGCCCCAATGGCTGTAGGGCGCATGCAATCAGCCAGCGATAGGCACCGACTATCCGGGCGCCTCCGGAACGTGTTTAAGGTGAGACCTTAGTGTGAATTTCCGCGTTAGCGCCAAACCGCCGGTGTCCCGGTCAGCGTCTCGGTCTCATGCTCGCTTGCATGTTCGGCTATCCAGCGGATGCGTTCAACCTGTTCCAGGCCAAGCGGCTGCGCGAACTTTACGCCGCATCGCTCTCCCCTCGCCCAGCTAATCGTGCCCAGCGCCTCGACCTCGGCAAAGCGCGCCAGCGTGGTTGCGCCGACACGCGGTGGTTCGGCCAGTTGCAGGCGGCAGCCCAACCGCGACACATTCTCGACTTTGCAACTTGTCGTGCGGTCGGGCATCACCAGGCTCGCGGCAAGGCCCGCCTGAAGCCGGTTCATGCTTCGGTTGCCGAGCTTGCCGAATGTGCGCTGAATGCCCATGTCCAGCGCGTAACAGATCTAGGTGAAGGATTGGTTGATAAGCGTTTCCGCCCCATGGAGAAACGAAAAACAAAAACCCCGCCCGGGGGAGGAACCGGACGGGGCTCTGATAGTCCTCTATCGCCTGCTAGGGGGATTTTCGAGGACTCGATTTCAGGCCCTGAAAGGACCCGAAAATCTTATGGCATGACCACGGCGTCGATTGCGTGGATGGTGCCATTCGAACCGATCATGTCGGCTGCAGTCACGGTCGACTTGCCACCCTTGGCATCGGTCAGGACGATCTTGTCACCGTCCATGCTGGCCTTCAGGCTGCCGCCGTTTAGCGTCTTGACGGTCGCGGTGCCGTTACCGGCGGTGATCAGCTGGGCAAGGTCGCCCGACTTGATGTTGCCGTCGACGACATGATATTTGAGAAGGCTGGCGAGCTTGTCCTTGCTTTCAGGCTTCAGCAAGCCGTCGAGAGTCGCCTTGTCTACCTTCGCAAAAGCGTCATTGGTCGGCGCGAACACTGTGAATGGGCCAGTGCCCGACAATGTTTCAGCAAGGCCAGCTGCGGTGACGGCGGTCACGAGCGTCGATGCTTGCGGGTTGCTTTGGGCCAAAGCGACGATTGTTTTATCGCCCGATGCTTCGGCGGCCACCATAGTATCGCCAGCGGTTGTTTCATCCGCGACAACTTCGGTTTCAGCGGTTGTATCTGCCGGTTCAGTGCCCGAGCAAGCGGCGAGCGCGAGCGCCGAAAAAGATGCTAACAAAGTGAATTTGACTGTTTTCATAAAATAGTCCTCTTGGATTTTGGTGTCCCTCAGCAGGCAGTAACGTTGGTTCGGGCAAAAAGGTTGCATCGCTCGAATAATAAACTGCAGGCGCAGTGGACAGGCGCTCAATGGACGCGGGCCCGGCGCGCGGCTATGGACAGCGGCGATGATCGGACTTGCCCCTGCCCTGCGCCAAGCCGCCGCGCGCCTTAATGCGGTGAGCGACACTCCGCGGCTCGATGCCGAATTGCTGATGGCGCATGCGTTGGGGATGGAGCGGTCCGCGATGCTGTTGCGGCAGGCCGATCTTGTGTTGCCGGAGAGCTTTCCCGCGATTATCGAACGTCGGGCCCGGCATGAGCCGGTGGCCTATATTACCGGGCGGCAGGCATTCTGGGACATCGATTTGGAAATCAGTCCTGACGTGCTGATCCCGCGAGCCGATAGCGAGACTTTGATCGACTCAGCCGTAGAGGCATTTATGCAAGTGGCCGCTCCGTCACGGGTGCTTGACCTTGGCACGGGATCCGGGGCGTTATTGCTGGCGGCGCTGTCGGCATTCCCCGGTGCGATCGGTGTCGGAATCGACGCAAGCGCAGCCGCGGTCGCTGTGGCGGCAGGAAATGCCGAACGGCTGGGGTTTAGCGAGCGAACCCAATGGCTGCACCGAAGCTGGTACGATGGTCGCTGGCGTGATGCGCTGGACCGCTTCGACCTCATCCTTTGCAACCCGCCATATGTCGAAGATGACGCGACACTCGCGCCGATGGTCTTGGCCTATGAGCCGCATAGCGCGCTGTTCGCCGGGCCAGACGGCCTCGACGATTACCGTATCCTTTTACCACAAATCCCTGCCCTGCTCGCCCCGCAAGGCATAGCCATATTCGAGATCGGCCATACACAAGCTGCGGCCGTTAGCGATTTGGCAAGCCACTCTGGGTTATCCACCGAATTGCGCCACGATCTGGCCGGAAAACCACGCGCGTTGCGCTTTTCGCTTGGAATCGGGTTATCGAACGGCTAGACGCGTAGGGCATCGCAGCAAAAACGCTCAAAACCGGGCCTTTCGCGCGAAGCCGCCCCCAGCGCAGATGGTATGAATTCAAGGTCAAGCGGGCCTTGGCGCAACCCGGCAGACTGGGTTCAGGGGGACCAAGCAACATTTAGTGCTATTGCAGAGGACAGGGCAAATCCTGATGAACACCAACAACCGGCCACAGAATAACAATAACCGCCGTCGCGGTCGCAACAATAACAACAATAATCGGCAGCAGAACAACAACCGCAGCGGGTTTGACTATAACAACAGCATCGACAATCGTGCGCGCGGCAACGCGGCGCAGATGTTGGAAAAGTACAAGAAGCTGGCACAGGATGCACAGTTCATCGGCGACCGAGTGAACGCCGAGTATCATCTGCAGTTCGCCGACCATTATTTCCGCGTGCTCGCCGATTTCCGCAGCCGCCAGGAAGCACGCAGCGAACAGCAGGGCGAACGCCGCCCCCGCGAAGAAATTCGCGAAGACCGTGACGAATGGCAGAATGAAGACCGGTCGAATGCTTATTATGAGCAAGGCTCGAACGAGAATGCAAATACCGAGACCGAAGCTTCGGACGAAAACTCCGATAGCAACGGAGGTGACCGCGAAGAGCGCCGTCCGCAACGTGACAGCCGTCCGCGCCGGCCAGAGCGTTCCGCTAACGAACGCGGCAGTAACGACCGGAATGCGCCCCGCGCCCCGCGCCGCCATCATAGCGAAGAAGTCGAAGACGAACCGGCAGGTCTTGACCTTGCGGTGTTACCGCCCTCGATTGCGCTGGCCAATGACGACGATGTCGAAGCTGAACCAGCGAAACCGGCGCGCAAACCCCGCGCACGTCGCCCGAAATCGGCTAATGACGAGGACGTCGTAACTGCGGCGGAATAATCGCTTCGCCACCGTTAATATTCTGGTCACCTGCGAAAACTTAGCTATCTTCCCGTAATTCATTACAGGGGAGAGTGAGATGCGCCGTTTCCTTCTTGTCGGATTGGGAGGCGTATTCGCCGTCCCATTGCTTGCCCAGACCGCACCGACGAGCGTCGCCATCCCCGGCGAGGCCACTGCGCAAGGCGACATCGCCGTCACCATCTACCAGAACGGGCAGAGCCTTGTGCAGGACACGCGCCGGATGAATCTGCCCGGCGGGCGCTCGAAACAGGAATTTCCCGACGTCTCCGCGCAGATCCGTGCGGAGACCGTGACGCTGACTGGCCCGGGCATCGGCATTGTCGAACAAAATTTCGATTATGACCTGCTGACGCCTGCCAAGTTGATGGAAAAGGCGGTGGGGCAGACGATCACTTTGCTGCGTACCAACGTGGCAACCGGCGCCGAAACACGTGTCCGCGCCAAGGTGCTTGCGGCGAATGGCGGTGTGGTGCTGCAGATCGGCGAGACTATCGAGGTACTGCGCGACGACGGCCTGCCCGTCCGAGTCATTTTCGATAAAGTACCGCCCAACCTCCGCGCGCGGCCTACGCTGTCGGTTACGCTCGAGTCGAAGGGCGGTGTCACGCCGACGACGCTCACCTACCTCACTCCCGGGCTTGGCTGGACCTCGGATTATGTCACGCTGTTCGACGATGCCAAGCAAACCATCGACGTGCAGGGCTGGGTCACGCTGACCAACAACACTGGCACCGATTATACCAACGCCAATGTGCTGCTGGTTGCGGGTAACCCAAATCAGGGTGGCGGACGGCGCAACTTCCAGACGCCGTACAATCCCTCGACCGGGACGATTGACGAGGCCGGAACCGAAAGCAATGACCGCGAACGGTTGGGCGATTATTATCTCTACCCGCTAGCGGAACGCACGACTATTTCGAACGCGCAGCAGAAACAGGTCAGTTTCCTCGACGTGAAGGCCGCGTCTGCCCGCAGCATCTATGAATATAACAATGGCTGGCTCGCCACCAACGAAGCAGCGAGCGCGGCGTCGGTGCTGAAATTCTCGACCTCGCGCGGCGGCGGGCTTGGCGATCAGCTGCCGTCGGGCACAATGCGCGTGTATATGCGCGACAAGCGCGGCGACCCGCAATTCATCGGCGAGAGCCGCATCGAAGCCACCCCGATGGGCAGCGCGATGTCGATCCGCACTGGCGAGGCTTTCGACGTGAAGGTTAAAACCGTCGTTGAAGAGCGCACGCGCTTGTCGTCGAGTCGTTGGAAAACGCGGATGCGCTATGAGATAACCAACGCGCGGAACAACGCGATTACCGTCGATCTCGGCCAAAACGGGCTTTGGGGCGATGTCCGCATCACCGAGCAAAGCCAGGAGGGCAAGCGTATCTCCGCCGACCGGGTCGAGTGGAGTGTGCCGGTGCCAGCCAATGGCAAGGCAACGCTAACCGCGACATTTGATAGCCGGTATTGAGGGCCTGACTTTGGGCACTGCCCTTGCCTCTGTCCGTACGTGTCGAGCATCGTTAAGACACCCAACGTGGTGCTTGACCTCACGGTGTCTCGACTGGGCTCGACACGACCGGGTTTGGAAGTGGGCGCTGGCATTGTCGCTTATCCCAGCCCCCACCCTCGCCCAAACCATTATCACTTCCCCAGAACCCGAAGCGGTCTCCCTCACCGTCTATCGCGGGCAGAAATATGGCAATGCGCCCATCGACCCCAACTGGCCCACCGGTTACGCACTGGTCACCGAAACGCGCACGGTTACGATCCCAGCAGGCGAAAGCGTCGTCCGCTTTGAGGGCGTCGCGGAAGGAATGTTCCCAGAAAGCGCCATTGTCACCGGCCTGCCACGCGGGGTCAAAGAAAAGAACCGCGACGCGCGCCTGCTCTCGCCGCTCGGGCTGGTTGACGCGTATCTAAAACGCGAAGTCAATATTACCCGCACCAGTAAAGCCACAGGCATAACGCGCACTTATGATGCGATCATCACCTCGGCCCCTGGTGGCGCAGTTATCCTGCAAACTGGCGAGGGCTATGAGGCACTTCGCTGCACGGGCATTCCCGAACGCATTGGTTTTAACAAAGTACCCGCAAACCTGTCGGCCAAGCCTACGCTGTCGGTCATTACGCAGAGCGACAAACCGACCACAGCGAAACTGACGCTGACCTATATGGCCGCCGGGTTCGACTGGCAGGCCAACTATATCGCTCAGGTGCAGGAGCGCGGGAATGACGGCAAAAGCAAAGTCGACATGTTCGCCTGGTTAACATTAGCCAATGGCGGCAACCAAAGTTTCTTCAACGCCAATACGATGGCGATAGCAGGCGAACCGAACCGCGTCGCGCGGGCTGCGCAGGCAAGGCCGACCGGGGGTGGCCTGCAACTGAAATGTTGGCCGATGCAGCGCACGCATCAGGTGCCTCTGCGGTTGGGCTATAACCCACCGCCTCCGCCACCGCCGCCCGTACCGATGGCAATGGCCGCCTATGACGAGGTCGACTCCGAAGCTATCATGGTCACCGCAACGCGGATGCGCGCGGAAAAATCGATGTCCCCCGTCGCAGTAGTCGTCGCCGAGCAGGAAAATCTCGGCGACCTCAAACTTTACCGCATCCCCGAGCCTGTGACGGTCAACGCCAAAGGCCAGAAGCAGGTCGCGATGCTGGTCAAACCCAGCGCCTCGTTCGACCTGCTCTACACCGCCAATGTGGAAGAATATGCCGATGACGAAAGCAACGACACATTCCCGATGACAACTTTGTTCCGGAGCGAGAACCGGATCGAAAATGGCTTAGGCCTGCCAATGCCGCAGGGTCAGGTGATGGTATTTGAAAATAGCCAATATGGTCCACTGCTTGCCGGGCAAACAAGCTTGAAAGACCGGGCAGTCGGCGACGAACTGGAAATGGCTATCGGGCAAGCATCCGACGTCCGCTATCGAGTCACCAAAATCAGCGAAACGCGGGACCGGCAACGCTTCAGGGTGCAAGTCACAAACGCTCGGAACGCACCTGCCAATGTCGAGATCGAAATCCCCTTCGAGTTACGCGGCAACCCTAAACGCATCGCCAAGGTCGATGGCGTACCGACATGGAAAACGACCGTGGCGGGCAATGGGGATGCGGAACTGTTTTACGAAGTGAAACTGGAGCGTAATTAGGCGGCGGGCAACGCCCTTGGCTTATGCTCTTCATCGAGTGCGACAAAGGTAAACAGCCCTTCGGTCACCTTAACATCATGCTGGCCGCGCGCGCGGGTGGCGACGACCTCGATACGGATTCCCATCGATGTTCGCCCGCGCCGCTCCAGCGAGGCATAGACCGAGATAATGTCGCGCAACAGGATCGGCGCAATGAATTCCATTTTCTCGATGGCGACGGTCGCGCATGCGCCTTGCGCTATCCGTCCGGCAAGAATGCCGCCAGCCTGATCCATAACGCCCAATACCCAGCCGCCGAAAATATGGCCATTGGCGTTAATGTCAGCAGGTCCTGGCACGACGCGCAAGATCGGATCGTTGCGCTTGGGCAGGTTATGGATGCCTTCAGTCACGATCTGCCTCGTCGGCAAACGGATCGTCGATGGACTCGTCATGACCAGACCCGCTCGACAAGAACACTAGCCCCATAAGCGCTGTTGCCAGCAACAGCATTGCCGCAATCCCGCCTGCGGTTGCAATATAGAAATGGATCGAGATCATGCCATATTGGCTGTAAAATAATCCGAGCACTACCGCAGTCACCAGAATAGTGAATGCGAACATCCAGCGCATCAGCCGCCAGTAGCGGGCCCATGCAAAGCCGTTATAGTCAGGGTCATCGAGGCGGGAGGGGCGAGTCATGTTTGTGGCTTGAGCGCGCTTTATGGTATAAAGTCAATTGAGGTAAAGAGAGAGGAATGGTCGCGATGACGATAGCAGCAATATTGAGCGGCCATGATGGCGCAGTATGGACGGCGCAACCGCATGAAAGCGTCGGCGAAGTGGTAACCCGGCTCGCTGAAAACCGCATCGGCGCGCTGCCCGTGGTTGAGGACAATGCAGTCGTCGGGATATTTTCCGAACGCGACATCGTCTATGGAGTGGCCAAGCATGGCGCGGCCTTTCTCGCAAAAACAGTAGGCGAGACAATGACTTCGCCTGCAATTACCGTAACCGGCGACACGGCCATACTGTCGGCGCTGTCTATGATGACCAAGCGCCGCATCCGCCATTTGCCCGTGGTCGAGGACCACCGACTAACCGGCTTTGTCTCGATCGGCGACCTCGTCAAACATCGCATCGAAAAAATCGAGGCCGAAGCCGCCGCGATGCGCGATTATATCAGCATGGCTTAAGGGCTTGCGCGAACAGCAGTTCGTTCGTATTTTGTTCTAATAGCTGAGTCGAGGAACTTTCCCATGTCGAAAATCGATTTCTACACCAACCCGATGTCGCGTGGTCAGATTGCGCGCTGGGCGCTGCACGAGGTTGGCGCAGACTATGACCAACATTTGCTCGACTATGGGACGACGATGAAGGCGCCCGAATATTTGGCGATCAACCCGTTGGGCAAGGTTCCGGCCATTATTCATGATGGCAAGGTCGTTACCGAATGTGCCGCGATCTGTGCCTATCTCGCCGACGCGTTTCCTGAAGCAGGGTTGCAGCCCGCGAGCGATGAGCGCGCCGATTATTATCGCTGGATGTTTTTTGCATCAGGCCCGCTCGAAAGTGCGATTACCAACCGGCATATGAAGTGGGAGCCGACCACCGAACAGGAAATGATGGCGGGCTATGGCAGCTATGACAAAGCCGTCGCCGCGCTCGAAGGCGCATTGTCGGGCAAAGACTATATCTGCGGCGACAGGTTCACCGCCGCCGATATCTACGTTGGCGCTCAGGTCGACTGGGGCCTGCAATTTGGCAGCCTGCCGACCAATGCAGCGTTCGAGGCTTATGCCGGACGGTTAAGAGAACGCGATGCCTATAAGGCAGCAAAGGCAATCGACGGCGCGCTGATCGCCGAAGCCCAGGCCTCGGCGCCGCCTGCCTGATGCCCTAGCCCGGCGTCTGGGTCGGCGCGGCGGTCACCGGCTGCTGCATGATCGGCGGCGCAGTGGTCGGTTGATTTGGCAGCGGCGTGAAAACTGGGCGTGGCGCGAACTTCATATTCCAGTCCGCAAGATCGCGTTCATATTGAACATAGGCGTCATAAAAGCGAATAAACACGCCATCGATATCGCTGATCCCGCCGATGGCATATTCGGGAAGAGCTTCGGTCGGAATGGCATTGCCCTCGACAAGCTTGCGCAGCGACATGTCGCAATATTCTGCGCGGACCGGTGGAAGCGCAAAATAATTATAAAGATCGGTCATCTTGGTGTCGCGCACGCGCAAACCGTTCTGGCCACGGAAACGCGCAACATATTCGCGGTCGACAGCCTTGCTGGTCTTCGACAAAATCAGCTTATGTCTGACGATGAATTTATTATATTCGATGGCGATCTGACCCCAGACAGGGCCCTGGCAGTTGAGCGCGGCAACGTTTAGAGCTGAACGGAAGTGCCATATCTGCTCATCGCGGGTCAGCCCGCGATTGGGGGTGATACGGACGCCGTCAACGCCGAGCGGCGGAATATTCATCGACAAGGCGGCACCGCCGGGCGGACGCGGCATGACAGGTGGTGGTGGTGGCGGCAGGAGGACAGGCGGAGGCGGCGCAATAACAACCGGCTTGGGCGTCGGCGCACAAGCGGACACTGCAGCCACGGTAAATATGATGGCAGACAGACTTTTGTAGCCGCGACGCATTTACTTCTCTCCAATAACCCGAGTTAGATTCAACAGGATTTTCGCCGCAAAGAAAAGCCCTGTTCGGCAAAACGCATAAAGAAAATGGCCCAGTGGTTTCCCACCAGGCCATAATCATGTTTCAAGCTGAACGCAGCGTGACTTGTTCGCGCCAATGTTACTCGCGCCAAGCTTATTCGCGGTTACCCATGAAGCTGAGCAGGAACTGGAACATGTTGATGAAGTCCAGATACAGGCTCAATGCGCCCATGATTGCGGCCTTGCCGATGAAGTCCGAATCCGTGCTGCGCAATTGCAGGTAGGTATTCTTGATCATCTGCGTGTCATATACGGTCAAACCAGCGAAGATCAGAACGCCAACGCCGCTAACGACCCATTGCAAGGTGCTCGACTGGAACCAGATATTGGCAAGCGACGCCACGATCAGGCCGACAAGGCCCATGATCAGGAATGTGCCCATACCGCTCAGGTCCTTCTTTGTCGTGTAACCGACAAGGCTAAGCCCCGCAAAAGCCGCAGCGGTTGCAAAGAAGGTCGTTGCGATCGACGACCCGGTATATACCAGGAAGATTGTCGACATCGACAGACCCATCAGACCGGCAAAGCCCCAGAAACAGGCTTGCAATGCGCCGGTCGACAGCTTGCTCAAACCAAAGTTCATCACCAGGATAAGCGCCAGCGGCGAAAGGATGATAACCCAGCGCAATGCGCCGCCGTTGACCATCAAATTCTGACCGAAAGCGCTATTTGCAAACAGCATCGCAACGATGCCGGTCAGCAAAACGCCCGACGCCATATAATTGTAAACCTTGAGCATGTGCGCGCGCAGACCTGCGTCGATCGCGACAGCACTATCTCCGTAACTTACACCGGAAAGACTTGACTGGGTACCGGTCACCCGTGGATCGGACCACTGTGCCATGATCTATTACTCCTCAAAAAACGGCAACATAGCCGCATGGACTGTATATTGGAGGAATTCGTTCCAGATTCAAGCGAAACACGACATCGGTCTGTCGAATTTAACGCAAGTTTCTGGCAAAAGCTGCCGTTGCAGCGCTGACTTGCACCCATGTCATTTCAAACACCGATATGTCGCCATAATAGGGATCAGCAACCGCATGGCCTTGCTGCCCCGGCACATAGTCAAGCAGAAGTGCTAGATTTGCGGTCGCATCTGCTGGTCTTAACGCCTGCAAATCGGCCAGATTATTGCTGTCCATCGCCAATATATGGTCGAAGGTGTAAAAATCTTGGGCCGAAACCTGTCGCGCGCGCAAATCGCTGATGTCGATATCACCGAGCCGCTGCGCCACCTCCTGCGCTCGGTGGTCCGGAGGATTGCCGACATGCCAGCCGCCGGTTCCGGCAGAATCGACATGCAGCGCCAGCCCCTCGCGCTCTGCCGCCTGCCGTAGAGCGGCTTCGGCCAGAGGCGAGCGGCAGATATTGCCGAGGCACACCATCAAGACTGAAACAGGCTGCATCGTTTCGTCCGTGTTCATTTTTGCTCCGCCAAGTTGAACGGTAATTCAAGTTGCGTGTATTGCTTGTTCTGCTAGCCAGAACGCCGCAAGGCGGCAACAGCCAAAACGGGAGACGGGTGTGAGTGATACGGTCGATAGCGCTGAGCAGAACGCGGAAACCGCAGATGCCGCCGCACCGTTGCCCGAGGCCAGTCGCTACAGCTGGTACGTTCTCGGCGTGCTGGTTATCGTCTATATTCTGAACTTCATTGACCGGCAGATTTTGAGCATTTTGGCGGTTGATATCAAAGCCGATCTAGGGCTCACCGATGGCGATATGGGCTTTCTGGGCGGCGCCG
Source organism: Sphingomonadales bacterium Ga0077559 (assembly GCA_001464315.1). Taxonomy (GTDB): domain Bacteria; phylum Pseudomonadota; class Alphaproteobacteria; order Sphingomonadales; family Sphingomonadaceae; genus Sphingorhabdus_B. The sequence continues at coordinate 69,130 of LNFK01000044.1, forward strand.
CCTTTGCTGTTTTTTATGCGTTGTTCGGCATCCCGCTCGGGCGGCTCGCGGATAATTGGAGCCGGGTAAAGCTGCTGTCGATCGGCTTAGCGCTATGGTCTATCATGACCGCATTGTCCGGATTTGCCCGCAATCAGGCGCAGCTCACGGTGGCCCGCATGGGAGTTGGCGTGGGCGAAGCGACCGCAAGTCCAACTGCTTACTCATTGATTTCTGACTATTTTCCAAAACGCCAACGTGCCACTGCGCTCGCAATTTATTCGTCGGGCCTTTATATCGGCGGCGGCGTTTCGCTGTTCATCGGCGCGCTGATCGTCAAAGGCTGGAACGATGCCTATCCCGGCGGCGGGCCGATGGGTCTGGTCGGCTGGCAGGCTGCCTTTCTCGCAGTTGGTGTACCGGGATTGCTCGTCGCCTTGTGGGTGGCAACATTACGTGAGCCCATTCGCGGCGCAATGGACGGAGTAACAACCGCCAAGGCGCCAGCGCCATTCCGCACATTTGCCAGCGACCTGTCGATGATCGTACCGCCGTTCACGCTTTGGGGTGCGTGGCAGCGCGGACCGGCGGCGCTTGCCATCAATCTGGCGACTGCTGCGGGTGTTGCGCTATTTGCGTGGTGGATGATCGGCCTGACCGGCAATTTCCCGCAATGGTCGGCGGTCGGTTTCGGCTACTATGCGGTCTTCTCATGGGCATCGACTCTGCGTGCCAAGGACCCGGCAACGTTCAAATTGATCTGGGGTACTCCGGCCTTCATTTGCACGACCCTGGGCTATGGCTTGGTGTCGCTCGCGGCCTATGCGCTTGCCTTCTGGTCTGCCCCTTATGCGGAAACAGTGCTTGGACTGCCAAAAGCGGAGCTCGCTTTCGTTCTCGGCGCGAACGGCGCAGTAAGCGGATTTATTGGCGTTATCATCGGCGGGCGCATTGCCGATGCGTTGCGCGCGAAAAACCCCGCCGGACGGATATTGGTGGTGATATTTGGCGTGGTCGCACCGGTAATCCCGATCTGGATCGGCTTTACCACCGAGAATACGACGCTGTTTTATGTCATGCAGTTTCTCGCAGGCATGTTTGGCGCGACGGCTCTGGGCGCAGCAGCAGCGACGACGCAGGATCTCGTTCTGCCCAGGATGCGCGGGACGGCCACGGCGGCCTTTTTCTTGGGCACGACGCTGGTCGGTCTGTCTTTCGGGCCTTATATGGTCGGGCAGATTTCGGATTTAGCGGGAACGATGGTCAACGGCAAATTGGTTGGAAACCTTCGCGTCGGGATGCTGTCATTAATCGGTGTGGCACCGATTGCGCTTGGGCTGTTGATTGCGGCATACCGGATGCTGCCCGAAGCCGAAAGCACCATCGCTGAACGCGCGCGGGCGTCTGGAGAGCCTGTTTAATCGTACGATTAAATTCTGCTTGACGCTAGCGTCAAGGTGCTGCCATTGATGTCGCAACATTTGCAGGAGAGATTTGCATGTCACTCGATACGATTCCGCGCAGCGCGTACAACGAAGACCATGAAGCGTTCCGCCAGTCGGTTCGCCAGTTCCTGCTTAAGGAAGTCGCGCCCAACGCGAAGCAGTGGCAGGAAGACGGCATCGTCCCCAAATCGATCTGGCCAAAAGCGGGCGAGGTAGGCATGCTTTGCCCAACCGCGCCGGTCGAATATGGCGGGCTTGGCCTCGACTTCGGTTATAACGCCATCGTCGACGAAGAAAGCGCTTATTATGGCGGCGCCGCCACCGGCTTCTCGCTACAATCGGACATCGTCGTCAATTACATCACCAGCTATGGCAGCGAAGAGCAGAAGAAGCATTGGCTGCCTAAAATGATCTCGGGCGAAGTCATCACCGCGATTGCGATGACTGAGCCCGGCACCGGCAGCGATCTTCAAGGGATGAAGACGACTGCCAAGAAGGACGGCAATCATTATGTCATCAACGGCAGCAAGACCTATATTACCAACGGCCAGAATGCCGACTTGATCTTGGTCTGCGTCAAGACCGACACCGAAATCCAGCCAGCCTATAAGGGCATGTCAATTGTCCTCGTCGAAGCCGACCGCGAGGGATTCAAACGCGGGCGCAACCTCGACAAGATCGGCATGGACGAAGCCGACACCTCGGAATTGTTCTTTGAAGACGTCCGCGTGCCGATGACCAACTGCCTCGGCGAAGAGGGCAAGGGCTTCATCTACCTGATGAGCGAGCTGCCGCAGGAACGCCTGTCGATTGCGGTATCGGCAATGGCCAGCACGCAAAAGGCATTCGATGAAACGGTAGCTTTTTGCCGCGAGCGCATCGTCTTCGGCAAGCCGTTGCTCGATTTCCAGAACACGCGTTTTGTTTTGGCTGATATCAAGTCGAAGCTTCAAATTGGCTGGGCGCATCTCGACTGGGCGCTCAATCGCCACTACAAAAAAGAACTGACCGCCGAAGAGGGTGCCGCCGCCAAATTATGGCACACCGAGCTTCAATGGGAAGTCGTCGATGCTTGCCTTCAGCTACATGGCGGTGCTGGATACATGAACGAATATCCCATCGCCCGTATGTGGCGCGCCGCGCGTGTGACTCGAATTTTTGGTGGGACAAACGAGATTATGAAAGAGCTGATCGGGCGGGGGCTGTAGGTGCCAAAACCAAAAGCCTGGCAACTCGACCCCGCGAATTATCCGTTCAATCACCGCACCGAAACGCGCTTTGCCGATCTTGATCTGCTCGGCCATATCAACAATGTATCGATGGCCGGCCTGTTCGAGCATGGCCGGGGCATGTTCAACCACGCGATTGAGGTGGAACGCCGTGCGCCCGGGCAGCGCTGGCTGATCGTCAGCGTTGCGCTGGAATATATTGCCGAGGCGCATTTCCCCGAGCATGTCGAAATTGCCAGCGGCATTTTGCGGATCGGTAACAGCAGCTGGGACATCGCTTCCGCCGCATTTCAAGGCGGCGAGTGCAAGGCAACCTGCGTCACGACTATTGTTCTGACCGATGCGAACGGCCCCACGGGGTTACCGCAGGATTTGCGCGAGGAATTTGAACGGCTGCGAGTTAAGTCCGCCTAATCAACAAACGTCGCCACGCGCTTTTGCATCCCCGCCATCACCGCCTCGATCTGATTGGGCGTGCGAATAACTCGGGCCTGTCGAACACTTTCGGCCATCAGGATTGCGTCCTCGTCCAGATCGGCAAATTCGTTGAACAACGCCTTCGCCTCGCGCATCGCGCCCGGATTGCGGTTAGCGATGTCGTGCGCGATGGCCATTGCCCGGGCGTGCGGATTTTCATCGACATAAGTGGCAAAGCCCAAGCCTTGCGCCTCAGAACCGGAAAATTCGCGGTTCGTATAAGTCAGTTCGCGCAGGACATCATCGCGCACTAATCCGCGCCATAAAGCATAGCCGCCCATATCGGGGATCAGCCCCCATTTCATTTCCATCACCGCCAGCCTTGCATCGAGCGCAATCACGCGGATGTCGGCACCGCTGGCAATCTGCAAACCGCCGCCGAAGCACACGCCGTGGACCGCGGCAATCACCGGCATCGGCAATTTGCGCCACAGCATCGCGACATGCTGAAACGTGTTTGCATTGCCATGCGTCCGGTCGGTCAGGCTCCCCATCCCAGCACTCGCGCTTGCGCCGCCGCTGGCCATGCTTTGCATATCGAGGCCAGCGCAAAAGCTTCGCCCTTCGCCCGACAACACAACTGCGCGCACGCCGCTCATGCCGGCAAGCTCTTGGCCAGCCGCGATGATGCCAGCAAACATCGCCGGATCGAGCGCATTCATCTTGTCCGGCCTAGTCAGCCGGACGTCAGCGATATGGTTCTCTACGGTGATACTGACGCGGTCGTTCATGCTTTTTCCTTCAGTGCAAATTCCACCAGCGGCAATTGGTCATTGCCAAAATACATGCGCGTCGTGTCGACGAATATCGTTGGCGAACCATATCCGCCGCGTTCGATGACCTTTTCGGTATTGGCGCGCAGCAATGCCTTGACCCCATCGGTCTGCGATGTCGCTCGCATGCCCTCGCCATCCAAACCAGCGCTGTTCGCAACCGCGACCAATACATCAGGATCGTCGAGATTTTCTTGGCGGCCAAAATAGCTTTCGAACGCGGCTTTGGTGAATTTCATCAGCGCGACTTGGTCGTCGGCCAAGGCAGCAGCCATCCGCATCGCATTCACGCTTTTCGCCGGATGCCATTGCGACGGAAAGTTCATCTCGACCCCGGCAAGCGCCGCCCAGTCCTTCAACACGTGCCAACTATGCTTCAGCTTGCGATTATCTGTCGCTTCGCGCGCGGCGTACACCGATTGGTTTACCGCGTTGAATACCCCGCCGACCAAAATCGGCTGCAGCCGTGCCTGGGCACCGGTACGCTCCAGCACACCTGCCAAATTGGTGAACGCGAGATAGGTCCACGGGCTGGAAAGATCATAGAAAAATTCAACCCGCTCGCCTGCCATGTTGCCCTCCGTTACCGCAAAGGCATAGCATCGCCGCAGGTTTAATGAAGCGCTTAAATTTGCCGATTCTGCCTTTGGTTATAGAGTTCCATCGCTTATCGGTGAATTTACACATCTGGCCGCATGTACCTGCGCAACATTCACGTCTTAAATTGACTTTAACCATATGCGGTCACAGTGAGATGGGCAGATAACAATTGTCCGGTGGATGAGGACAGGGGTCGTGAATGTTTGAAGGCAAAGATATGGGCTTTGCCAGTACCGGGTTTGGAGCCAGCTCTGGCTTCGGGCAGAGCGTCGCGCTTGCGGACGCGATGATTGCACCCATGCGTCAGACCCCGGAACGCAACTGGCGGGACAAATTGGCCGAGCTCGACCTTGTTCCTGACCTTGGCGAAGATATCGGTTCTATCCGCTGGTTCCGCGGTCTAGGCACCCTAACTGCCTTAAGCGTATTCGCGCTTGCGTTGCTCCCCGATTTTGGCCCGGTTTATGGCGCGCAGCCGCCAGTCCCTACCGAAGCCGAGTTTGAAGAAGCGCGCGCGCAAATGATCATGCCGATTGCTTATGGCAGCGATAGCGGCAAACGCATGGCCGCTACCGACGCGGTCATCGCACTGGCAGGAAGTCCCGAACGGCCGCGAATCGAGCTTACCGCAACGCTTGGTCGCGGCGACAGTTTCGCCCGTGTGCTGCAACGCGCAGGCGTTGGTGGCGGCGAGGCGGCAAATGTTACCTCAATGGTGTCGGGTGTGACTTCGCTTGGCGATATCGAACCCGGCACGCCCATTGAAATCGTTCTTGGCCAACGGACGTCGAAGAATCAGGCACGTCCGCTCGAATCAGTCACCTTCCGCGCGCGCTTCGACCTCAATCTAGAGGTCAACCGCGAGGGCGGCGCACTTCGCCTTGCCCGCAAACCAATTTCCGTCGACGATACCCCGCTGCGCATTCGCGGAACCGTCGGCAGCCAGGGTATTTACCGATCCGCCCGTGCCGCCGGTGCGCCCGCGGGTGCCATTCAGGACTATCTGAAGGTTATTGCCGGACGGACATCCTTATCCGCGATACGCCCAACCGATGAATTCGACATCATCGTCGATTACAAACGCGCCGAAACCGGCGAAGTTAAGGTCGGCAATCTGCTTTACGCGGGTATCGACCGCGACGGGAAATCGACCATCCAGATGCTGAAATGGACGATGGGCGACAACAGCCAATGGTTCGAGGCATCGGGCGTGGGCGAATCGAAGGGTGCATTGAGCCGCCCGGTCAATGGCCCGGTCAGTTCGGGATTTGGGTCACGGCGTCACCCCATATTGGGCTATCGACGGATGCACAGCGGCCTCGATTTCAAGGCGGGATACGGTACACCGATCTATGCCGTGACCGACGGCACCGTGGCCTTTGCCGGTCGCAAAGGTGGATATGGCAATTTCGTCCAACTCAACCATGGCGGCGGTCTTGCTTCGGGCTACGGCCATATGAGCCGCTTTGCCGTGTCATCGGGCAGCCGCGTCCGGCGTGGCCAGATTATTGGCTATGTCGGCTCGACGGGTCTCTCGACCGGACCGCATTTGCACTACGAACTGTATCGCGGTGGCCGCGCGGTCAACCCTATGTCGGTTAAATTCACCCAGCGTGCGCAGCTGTCGGGTAATGACCTTACGCAATTCAAGGGCAAGCTCAACCGCCTCAAATCGGTCAAGCCCGGTGCTGCTCTGGCCCCAGTCAAATCCAGTAGCCGCCAAGTCGAAGAACCGAAGCGCGAAATCGACCGGCTGACCCAGCGTATGGACGCGCGCAACATCCGCGGATAAGCCGTTGAGCATACACAATTGCTCGGCTAAGCACCGAGTATGAGCGACACACAAAGTTTCCCCAACACCCGCCTCCGCCGCAGCCGCGCCACCGCGTGGAGCCGCAATATGGTGCGCGAAAATATCCTGACGCCCGCCGATTTGATCTGGCCGCTATTCGTGACCGAGGGTGAGGGTGTCGATGAACCGATAGCAACGCTTCCCGGCGTTTCGCGTTGGTCGGTCGACCAGATTGTGCACCGCGCGGACGATGCTATTGAATTGGGCATTCCGTGTATCGCGCTGTTTCCCAACACCCAGGCTGACCGGCGCAGCGACGATGGCGCTGAAGCGCTCAACCCCGACAATCTGATGTGCCGCGCGATCCGCGCGATTAAATCCGCGCATGGTGACAAGATAGGCGTTCTAACCGATGTTGCGCTCGACCCCTATACCGCCCACGGGCAGGACGGGCTCGTCGACGATGCGGGCTATGTCCTCAACGACGAAACCGTTGCGATGCTGGTCGACCAGGCGGTCAATCAGGCCGACGCCGGAGCCGACATCATCGCGCCAAGCGATATGATGGACGGCCGCATCGGCGCGATCCGCAAGGCGCTCGAAATGAACGGGCATAATAATGTTCAGATCATGTCCTACGCCGCCAAATTTGCCAGCGCCTTCTACGGCCCGTTCCGCGATGCCGTCGGCTCGCGGGGACTGCTCAAAGGCGATAAAAAGGGTTACCAGATGGACCCGGCTAACAGCGACGAAGCCCTGCGTGAAGTCGCAATGGACATCGCCGAGGGCGCCGACAGCGTAATGGTCAAGCCCGGACTGCCATATCTCGATATCGTTCGCCGCGTGAAAGACAATTTCGACGTGCCCGTCTTCGCGTATCAAGTGTCCGGCGAATATGCGATGATCGAGGCAGCCGCTGCCGCAGGTGCAGGCGACCGCGATGCGCTCGTGCTCGAAACGCTGTTGGCATTCAAACGTGCCGGCTGCTCGGGCATCCTCTCATACCACGCGGTACACGCAGCCCGCATGCTGAACGGCTGAAATGACTCAGGGGTTCACGCGAAGCTCGCGAAGGAGCGAAAGGCGCGAAGAATGAGAGGGTCGGTGGAGGAACTTGCTGCGATTGCGGTGGATTGCGGGCGACAAGTTCATAAGGATTTAGGGCCCGGATTGCTGGAGTCCGCTTATGAATCGGTTTTATCGCATGTGCTGACTAAACGGGGGTTGGCGTTAGAGACTCAAGCTATCATCCCGATTACTTACGATGGATTGAAAATCGATCAGGGGTTTCGGGCTGACATAATTGTCGAAGGCAAATTGCTTATCGAACCTAAATCGGTCGAAAGACTGATGCCGGTTCGCGGAAAACATGTGCTGACATACCTGATGTTCATGAATCTACCGATTGGCTTACTGATGAATTTTTCGATCGAGACATTTCGCGAAGGCCTTAAGCGCATCGTCAACAACCACCAGCAAACAGAAACTTCAACGCTGAAAATACATCGCTAATCTTCGCGCACTTCACTCCTTCGCGCGCTTCCCGTGAATTTTCTTTAAGTCGTAGTCCCATGATCGAGCCTGCAAAATGAATTCAGAATCTGCTTCAAACAACAGCCGCAAGCTGTTCCTGCTCACAATATTGACGGGCAGTTTCCTGCTCTTCCTCGTCCAGCCGATGATTGCACGCATGGCATTGCCGCGATTGGGCGGAGCGCCGGCAGTCTGGAACAGTGCGATGCTGGTTTATCAGGCGCTGCTGCTGGCGGGTTACGCTTATGCCCACCGCTTGACGCGTGAACCGGCGCGACGGCAAGCCATTATCCATATCGCTTTGTTTGCGGTGGCGCTGCTTTGGCTGCCTCTTGGTCTGGCCGGATTGCAACCGCCGGCCGACGGATCGCCGATATTCTGGGTGCCGTGGTTGCTGATTGCCTCCATTGGGCCACTGTTCTTCGTGGTCGCCGCACAAGCGCCTTTAATGCAGCGCTGGTACGCGTTGTCGGGCAATGATGGCGAGCCGTATGCTTTGTATGCGGCCTCCAATATCGGCAGCTTTGCCGGACTGATCGCCTATCCGTTGATCGTTGAACCTTTCACGACGTTGCAAAGCCAGAAATGGATTTGGAGCAGCATTTATCTGGCACTGATGGCGCTCGTTGCAATCTGCGCCATCCAGCTATGGCGCAAATCGGCTGACACGCCCGACGCCCCAACGGTTGCCGAAGAACGCAGCCATATTAGCTGGAAACGCCGACTATACTGGATTGCGCTGGCCGCTGTTCCGTCCGGTCTGATGCTGTCGACCACATCGCATTTGACCACCGACCTGATGGCGATGCCGCTTTTATGGGTTATTCCGCTCGGCATTTATCTTCTCAGCTTCAGCATCGCCTTTGCCGACGACCGGATCTTAGCCAATATTTTCACGCGCATGGCCCCTGCGGTGCTGGTCATCGCGGGGTCTTTCGTTTTCATCGTTTGGGGGAAAGCGGCGATCAACGGAATGGTCGCGAGCCTCAGCCTTCTGTTCGTCGTCGCGGTATCGCTGCACGCCGAAATGTACCGCACGCGGCCCGCACCAAGCGAGCTCACCAGCTTTTATCTGATGATGTCGGTCGGCGGCGTCATCGGCGGACTGTTCTGCGCGATATTGGCGCCTTTGGTGTTCAACTGGACCTGGGAGCACCCGATATTGATCCTGGCGGCAGCGGTGCTGTTACCGAAAGTCGGCCTGATCACGCTTGACCATAAAAATAAGAAAATCGCTGCGGTGATGGCCATATTGGGCATCATCGCCATGGCTTTTGCCGTCTATGGCGTGTTGTCCGAACCCGCAGCGATGACCGTCACGAAAGTCATGCTTGCTGCTGCTATTATGGCGATCGGGATTGTCACCGCCGGCTTCAGGTTGCCATTCTTGCTCGCGGTGTCCGGACTGCTGACGATTAACGGCGGCTGGGACAATTTGGAGAAAAGCACCAACGGCTCGCGCATGCGGAGCTATTTCGGTACATATACCGTCACCGACAGCGGCAGCGCGCGCTGGTTAATGCACGGCACCACGATGCACGGAATGCAACTGCGCGATGAGCCGACCCGGCCGATCAGTTACTATCCCGTCACCTCGGGCGTCGGAATTGCGCTGACGAAAGCCCCCGAATTATACGGTCCAAGCGCAAGCGTCGGCGTGGTTGGCCTGGGTACCGGCACGCTCGCCTGCTATCGTAAGCCGGGCCAATATTGGCAGTTTTTCGAGATCGATCCATTAGTAATCGAAATTGCGCGTGAGCGTAAAATCTTCTCTTTCCTCGAGAGATGCGCGCCAGACGTGCCGATAACTTTAGGCGACGCACGTCTGACCTTGGCGCAAGTTCCGCAAGGCAAGTTCGACATGCTGGCGCTCGATGCCTTCTCGTCGGACTCGATCCCGCTGCATTTGCTGACCAAGGAAGCTTTTGCGACGTACAGCAGGGCGTTGAAGCCAGATGGTTTGCTTTTGGTCCATATTTCCAACCGCTATATCGACCTCAATCCGGTCATCGCCGCCGAGGCAAAAGCAAATGGCTGGCACGCGGCATTGCGCCACGACCGTCCGACCCAAGCGCTAATGAACAAAGGTGACCGGGCCTCGCAATGGATCGCGCTAAGCCGCGACCGTAACAAACTTGCTGCGCTGACAGGTAAAGTAGAAACGGTTAAAGACCGCTATTACGTGGCCAACCAATGGCTAGCGCTTGATCCCCCCGGTGATACCGACCCGTGGACCGACGACTATGCCTCGGTCCTGCCGCATCTTTCGCTCTGGAAAATATTATGACCAACGCTCGCCCCGATGTCAGCATCATCACGCTTGATGGCAAAACGCCGCAAATCCACGATAGTGCCTTCATCGCGCCCGGTTGCCGGATCATTGGCGACGTATCCATCGGGCCAGAGGCCAGCATCTGGTATAACTGTGTTGTCCGCGCTGAGGTCAACCGAATTGTCATCGGCGCACGGAGCAATATCCAGGATGGCAGTGTCGTTCATTGCGATGGGCCGATGCCGGGGATGCCCGACGGCTTTCCAACGATTATCGGAGACGACGTACTGGTCGGCCATAATGTCATGCTGCACGGCTGCATCTTGAACGACCGCGCGTTCGTTGGGCTATCGGCAACGGTCATGAACGGCGCGGTGATTGAGGGCGATGCGATGCTTGCCGCAGGCGCAATGCTCACACAAGGAAAGCGCATCGAAGCGCGCCAATTATGGGCAGGCTCGCCTGCCCGCTTCGTTCGCGACCTCGACGACGCAGCCATCATGGGCATGCGCATGGGGGTCGCGCATTATGTCGAGAATGCAAAGCTACATAACGCGGCGCTAAAGTCTCTCTCGTTGTCCTGAACTTGTTTCAGGACAATGCACCAACGTCGCCTTTTATCGCGAAACAAGCTCAGGATTACGATATCTTTTAAGCTTAGGCCTTCGCCTAGCGGCGGATTAGGTTGTGATATATCTGCGTTAGGCAGATGACTTCGCTGTCATCGCCGCCGCGCTCGACCGTGAGATGCTGGATACTTTGGTCGAACTCGAACAATGTCTCACGCGCTTCATATTTACGCACCAACGATTCAACCCAGAAGAAACTGCTGATGCGTTCACCGCGCGTAACGTTGGTGACATGTTGAATGCGGGTCGACGGATAGAGCAGCATATGGCCCACAGGCAGCTTATACGATCCGCTGCCGAACGCCGCCCTAGACGACGAGCTCCCCGCCGTCCTAATCGGCAGGGTCGGTCAGAAACAATGTTGCCGATAGATCGGTCCGCATTTGTGCACCGGTCACAGGATCGACGCGGATAGCGTTATCGACATGGTCGCCGAAGGCATCCCTGTGCTGTAACGGTTAACAAAGGAGGATAGATCGCGTGCGGCAGCGCGGCGGACAGGAACAGCCCACTTTGGGCCAACGCCCGTTGCGCCATCGCCCGTGCGCACATTGCTGCCTCACCGCTTTCAGGCACCTGCCGATTTCGTTTGGCAAGCGCGGCCCCTGCCCCGCTTGTGAATCATTAGCATCTACGCGTTATAAAAATGCCCCGCCTGGCACGACTAGCGGGGCAAATTTCAGAATTTGGCGCGGATTGTGAAGCGGCCGTTGACCGGTGCTCCGGTCGAGATGTTGTTATTGTTATGGGCGTCGGCGAAATAGTTCGTGTCGAATAGATTTTCGACATTCACTTGTAACTGCACCGCATCGCTTATGTCATAATAAAGCGCCGCGTCGACACGGGTAAATGCGGGTAGCTTTGTCGTCGTTGCCGTTGTCCGGATGGCCGCGAACTGGTTCGATTGGTGGATGATACCAACGCCCACCCCAAGGCTATCGGTGAAATCATATCGGTTCCAAAGGCTGGCCTGATGCTTGGGCACCTGACCCAGAAGCACGCTATCATTTCCTGCGAGCGCCGCGTCCTGATAGCTATATCCGCCGTGCACCTGCCATTCGGGCGTAATGCGGCCTGCGACTGATAACTCCACCCCTTTGGTCCGCGTCTTGCCGACATTGATGCTGGCAAGCGGGTTTCCCGGGTCAGGCGTCGTCGCGTTGCTGCGATCCAACTGGAACAGCGCCAAAGTGACGTTCAAATTCGGCCTGACGTCCCACTTCGCACCAAGCTCGTAGTTGGTGAACTTTTCGGGCGCGAGATTTTCTTGAGTCACCGACAGCGACAAAAACTGGTCGCCCGACCGCGGCAGAAAGGACTGGCTGTAGCTACCATAAAGCGAGACATTTCCCCGCGGTTTAAAAATCAACCCCAGACGCGGGCTGATCTTGTCATCCTTGCGCGCAAATGGCCGGTCAACGGCGGGGAACAGGTCAATGCCTTCGATGTCAAAGCTGTCGTAGCGCAGCCCGGCGACAACATCGATATGCTCGCCGATACTGATCTGGTCCTGCACATAGGCCGAGAAAAATTCGACGTCGGACACGGTATCACGGTTCAATATATTGAACGCAACCGTCGGGAAAACAGGATTGGCGAGGTTCAACGTCGCGCTCGACAACGTGCCGTTCAACCGCCGGTTTGCAGATTTCTGGTCGCCATATTCAGCGCCAATCAGGATTTTATGCTCCAACGGCCCGGTGTTGACATCCCAGACGAGATTGCCCTGCGCGATGAAGTTCTCACGTTTCGTAGGGTCGCTATAGGAGGAGAGCGCCACCGCGCCATTCTGCGCAGTCGCCGCGCCGTTGGCAAACACGTTGACGTAGATTTTGTCATAATCGCCATACAGCAAGGTGCTGCTGAAGCTTAGATTATTCGCGATCTGACCATCAAGCCGCAGCTTCGCAACGTGCGCTTCAAGCTTCGTACGGTTGACGCCAGGAACACCGAAAAATTGGTCGCGGTAACCCGAAATGGGCCTGTTGGGTTGACCCGCTCCTGTCGCAATCGATGGAATTCCGCGATCGGTTGTGCGGTCGTCATTTACATATTCATAAGAAAGCCCGAGGTTCCAGTTTTCCCCAAGCTTGAAGGCGACATAAGGGTTCCACGCATAACGCTCGCCGCCAACGAAATCGCGGTGGCTATCGAGATGTTCGTAAACCGCGTTCAATCGCACTGCCGCCATATCGTTCAGTGGCGAGTTCAGATCGGCAGATACGTCATAAGCGCCAAAGCTATTGATGCTGGCCTGCCCTGCGTAGAATGCCTCGGTCTGCGGCGATTTTTGCACGCGATTGATAATCCCGCCACCGCCGCCGCGCCCGAAGATCAGCGCATAGGGACCTTTCAGGATTTCAACGCGCTCGATATTATACAACCCGCGATAATATTGAACATCATCGCGCACGCCATCGAGAAAGAAGTCGGCGGTCGTGTTTTGCCCGCGAAGCGTAATCTGGTCACGATTGCCCTCGCCCTGTCCGACCGTCGTTCCAGGCACATAGCGTAAAACATCGGCGAGCGAATGATGTGCCTGATCCTCTAGTTGCTCACGGGTGACGACATTGATCGTCTGCGGAATGTCGAGAAGCGGTGTGTCCGTTTTGGTAGCGGTCACCGAGTTGGAAGCGACATAGCCCTCGCTTACGCCTGTTACGATAATCGTGTTATTGTCGTCATAGCCCGCAGCAGCGTCAAGCGCGGCTTCTTCAGCCATCGCTGGATTTGAACCAAGCGCGACAAATGCCATGGCAATAATAGATGCCCTATAATCCCGCATGTCGTCCCTTTGCATTTATTGCGAATGACTCGCAAACTCTGGGACGGCACCTATTGCGAATTGTTCTCACATGCAAATGCTAATCTTCAATATTGGGAGAAGTTTTTTGCAACTGCGCCACTCGGTCGATATTGCGCAGGCTCAGACGAGTAGTAACGAGGACGTCCGAAAAATGAACGCAACCATCTGGCACAACCCTGATTGCGGCACGTCGCGCAAAACGCTTGCGATTTTGCAGGAAACGCCGGGTTTGGACCTGACGATCATTGAATATCGCAAGCAACCTTTCGAACGCGCAAAGCTAATACAACTATTCCGTGATGCGGACCTATCACCACGCGAGGCCCTGCGAACGCGCGGATCGCCGGCCGAAGAGTTGGGTTTAATCGACGGCGCAGCACCCGACGCGATATTGGATGCGATGGTCGTTCATCCGATTCTCGTCGAACGACCCTTTGTCGAAACCGACAGGGGCGTCCTGCTTTGTCGTCCTCAGGAAAAAGTAAGAGACATACTGTAGCGGCTTTTAGGCAACATGCCGCTGGGGCCGGTCAAACAATTCCAGACTGTCGGCAAACATCATAGGCCGACCAAAATAGTAGCCTTGGATTTTTTTGCAGCCGAGCTGCTTGATCATCGCCAGTTCGGCCTCGGTTTCGACGCCTTCAGCAGTGGTTGCAATGTTAAGACTGTCCGCCAGCGCCACGACGGCGCGAATTATGGCAAGGCTTTCCGCCTTGTTCTTCGCCGCACCCTGCACGAAACTGCGATCTACCTTGATGGTGTCAAACCGGACGTTGCGCAAATAGCCGAGCGACGAATAGCCGGTGCCAAAATCGTCGAGCGACAATTTGATGCCTAGCCCGCGCAACCGGTCGAGCACCTGAACCGCCAGCGTTCCATCACGCAAGAAGATGCTTTCGGTCACCTCAAGCTCAAGCCGCCATGCTGCCAAGCCACTATCATGCAGTGCCGAAATCACGGTTTCGACGAAATTGGTGCTGGTCAATTGATCGACCGAAATATTCACCGCCACCCGGGTCGTTTCGGGCCAGTTCATTGCGTCTTTACACGCCCTGCGAAGCACGAAATCACCTATAGAAACAATCAGCCGCGCATCTTCGGCGACCGGAATGAATTTCGCGGGCGATACACTGCCGAATTTAGGATTATTCCAGCGTACCAATGCTTCGAATCCGACCAATGCATGGTCTTCACTGGCATTTACCACAGGCTGATATTCTACGTGCAGCTGCTCGCGCTCCAAAGCATTACGTAGCTCGAATTCCATCAGCCGCTTTTCTTCAGCATTCGCGTGCAGCTTGTGTTGATACCCGTGGTGCGTATTGCCGCCCTGATCCTTTGACCGATAGAGCGCGAGGTCGGCGCTGCGCATGAGCAATTCGACGGTGCGGCCATCGACCGGTCCGAGCGCGCTACCGACACTTGCGCCGATATATAAAGTGTTCTGGTCGACGTCATAAGGTCGCGACAAACTATCGATGATGCGCCGCGCGAGCGTCGCCAGATATTTACCATCGTCGCTGTCCTTCACGACAACAGCAAACTCGTCTCCACCCAAGCGACCACATAGTTCGTTTTCGGTCATGATGAGCTGCAATCGCCGCGCCACCTGCGCCAGTAAGCGGTCGCCGACCGGGTGCCCGAGTGTATCGTTGACCGCCTTGAAACGATCCAGATCGATCATCAGGAACCCGCATTTGCGCCGCCACTTCTCGGCATCGGTCAACGCTTCGGCGAGGGCCTCAGTCAGCTGTAGCCTGTTTGGCAGTCCGGTTAGCGTATCGAAGCGCGCCAGATGCGAAATTTTGTCGGCGGATTCTCGCTGCTCGGTAACGTCGGATCCAACGCCGCGGAAACCTAAGAAACCGCCATCCTCGGAACTGCGCGGCGATGCGGATAACTCCCACCACCGCGTAATACCCTTGATCGTCACTGGCACGATCAGGTTGCTGAAAGATTCGCGCCGTTTGAGGCGGTCGGCAAGGTCATGCAGCGCATTTGGATATTGGCCTTTCTCCCATGCATCGCCGGCGATCAGCTTCAACAACGGTTGGCCTTCGATGATTTTGGCATCCTCGCCCAAAGCATAGGCAAAGCGCGGCGACACATGCGTGGCACAGCGAGATGTGTCAGTCTGCCACAACCAATCGGCACCACTGTCCTCGAACTCGCGCAACAAAAGGCTCACCGTCTCCGATTTTTCCTGGACGATAGTGTTGGCAACTTCGAACAATATCTGCGCGCGCGCTGAGCGCAGACAGGCCATGATGAGCAGTGCCGCAATACCGAGAGCCGCAACTGCGAGATAATAGCCGCCATGATAGCCAAAGCCCGCTGCCGCGCATAAGCTGGTAACGCTGATGAAGATTGTCGCTGCCATTGGCGCGGTAGGCAACAACAGCGAGGCGTAGACCATCATGCCCAGCATGATCGACCACAGTCCTAGAGCCTCCATTATTGTCCCGCTATGTCCCAGAAAGCCGAATGCCGATCCCCACATCACCGCTGTAATCGCCGAATGGGTGTTAAGGCGCTTAACATCTGCCAGATTGAGCTGCGGCCTGTCCCAAACCCATTTCGTCCCGAACTGGTGGAATGAGAAAAGATGAAAGCTACAGAACAGCGCTGCCCAAGTGGCCGTAGCCCATACCGGCGCGATATTGCGATAGAGAAAGATCGCCATAATAGCGCAAACTAGGTTCAGCGCGACACGTAGTGTCGTGCGCTTGCGCATACTCCGTGCCTGAATCGCACGCATGACGTCACCGTCAAGACCCACCGGCTCGGCAAGGCCCAGCAGCGCCTTGAACGACAGTTCACTGGGAAGTTCGAGAGATGCGTCTTTTCTAATCACCCGCCACGTTTAGCGGCGGAACCTTACTCAATAGTAATCAGCGGAAGGAAAACGCGGTCACACGATGGAAAATATGCAAGGATTTTCAACGATTGTAACGCTTTACCCGATATTAACCAGCCCCAAACTCAAGCCGCAATCGCATAAGGCTGTATTTCGCCGGACAAATACAAATTGCGCGCCTTCGCACGGCTCATTTTGCCCGAACTGGTGCGCGGCAATGTGCGAGGCGGAACAAGTTCGACGACACAGTTCATTCCGGTAACCGAACGCACCTTATCGCGGATCTGTTCCCGCAGTTTGGCACGTTCCGTCTCATCGGTCGTACGACATTGAACGAGAACCGCAGGGCTTTCTTCGCCGCCCGGGGTTGTGACCGAAAATGCCGCAATATCACCTGCTTTGAAGCCGGGAAGTTGCTCCACAGCCCATTCAATATCCTGTGGCCAATGGTTCTTGCCGTTGATGATGATCATGTCCTTTGCGCGGCCAACGATGTAAATATAGCCATTCGACAGGTAACCCATATCGCCAGTATCTAGCCAACCATCGACCAAGCAAGCATCGGTTGATTCCTGGTCGCGGAAATATTCCTTCATTAGCGATGGGCCGGTGCACCAGACCTTACCAATTGTTTTGTCAGCCAACGGACGGCGGTTTTCATCGCGGATCTCGATGGTCATGTCCTTTACCGCTTTGCCGCAATTGACAATCGCGCGATATCGGACCGGGCGGTCAGGCGCGCCTGCATGGCCAGTAAGTTCGGTTTCTTCGACCAGTTCGACCTGAATTCCTTCACCCGGCGGCATGATCGATACCGCCAGCGTGGTTTCAGCAAGGCCATAGCTTGGCAGGAACGAAGATGCCTTGAACCCCGCATCGCCAAACGCGTCGACGAATGCCTGCATGACATCAGGGCGGATCATGTCGGCGCCATTGCCCGCCAATCGCCATTTCGACAGGTCGAAACGGTCGTTGACGTGGCTTTGGCTCGAAATCCGCCGCGCGCAAATATCATATCCGAATGTCGGCGAATAGCTAATGACCGTGCCATCGGCGGCGCTGATGACGTCGAGCCATGCCAGCGGGCGGCGCGCGAAATCCTCGGTTTTCATGTAATCGGTCGATACTTGATTGGCGACCGGCGACAGAAAGCAGCCCACCAGCCCCATGTCATGATACCAAGGCAGCCACGACACACAGCGATCACTTTCGGTTACTTCCATGCCGTGCGAATGCGCCGACAGATTATTGAGCAAGGCCTTGTGCGTCACAGCAACGCCATGCGGGAATCGCGTCGAACCGCTAGAATATTGCAAATAGCAAATTTCATCGGTGTGCGCGGCCGGAAGCTCAGCCTTCAAAGCTATACGGTCACCAAAGCTTTCCCAATCAATACCTTCAACCGCGCACGCCGCTGCAGCTTCACCCGCCATTTCGGCTAGTTCGGCGGGGTAGAACAAGGCTTTGGGGTCGCAGCTCTTCAGTTGCACCGTCAGCTGGTCAACGTAGCTTTCCTTGCCACCAAACGAAGTCGGCAATGGCAGCGGGACTGGCCATGCCCCCGCATAAATACAGCCAAAGAACAATGCGGCAAAATCGGTGCCGGTTTCGGCCACCAGCGCGATGCGATCGTCTTTTTTGATGCCGTGGCTGATCAGGCGATAGGCCATGGCCAATGCATCTGCACGCATTTCCGAATAGGGATACGGCCGCGCCAGCTTTCCGCGCATATCGTGGAAATTCAGGCCGCGCTGACCGGTCGCTGCGTAATCAAGCGCTTCGCCCAACGTTGCAAAATCAGAAAAACGGCGCGGCAAGCTGTCCTGTGTCGGCGTGGATGCGAGTTCGCTCATATATTATCCCATAGCGTGCGGGCCTAAGGCTTGCGACCCCGCCCATGTTACATTTTTGTTATGCTCGGCTTCTACGCGCCGATACCAGTTCAAAATTCGACCCGACTGTGGCAAGATTAGGGCGTGAAACATGGGTCATCTGTCAAAAAGCCTGCACCGCCGCTGAATGGCGAGCGACTGCGCAATCTGGCGCTCCATTATGTCGGCAAATATGCGACCACACAGGCGAAGCTTTCGGGATATTTGGCGCGCAAAATCCGCGAGCGCGGCTGGGACGATGAACGGCACGCCGATATTACCGCATTGGTCGGACAATTTGCCGAATTGGGATATACTAACGACGCGCAATTTGCCGAAGCCCGAAGCCGTGCCTTTGTCCGCAGGGGCTATGGCGAGCGCCGCCTCAACGAAGACCTGCGCGCCAGCGGAATTGACGAAAAAGACGCCGTTCCAGCCAAAGAACATATGGCGGAAAGCACATTCGCCGCTGCCGAAAATTTTGCGCGCCGTAAGCGACTCGGGCCCTTCGCCGGCGAGCCCGCAGCGCCCGAGCAACGCCAGAAGCAACTCAACGCCTTCCTGCGTGCGGGGCACGGGTTCGACGTTGCGAAGCGTTTCGTGAATGCGGAGCCTGGGGACGTTATCGGCGAGGAATAACCCAATTCCCACCGACATTCCTCTGCCAATAAGCGATTTATGCCGCCCATCGGGAACCACAGCGCCGAGCCCTTCTTGAACAAGCCGACATTACGTTTTCAGGAACGGCACATGAATATTTTAATGGTCCTTACCTCGCACGACCAGCTCGGCGACACGGGTAAGAAAACCGGGTTCTGGTTGGAAGAATTCGCCGCGCCTTATTATGTGTTTCTTGATGCTGGCGCGGACGTCACGTTGGCTTCGCCCAAAGGAGGCCAGCCGCCGCTCGATCCAAAGAGCGACGCGCCCGATGCACAAACTGCGGCAACTGAGCGGTTCAAAAAGGACATTGACGCACAAGCAAAGCTCGCCAGCACAACGTTGCTGTCCGACATAGATGCATCATCATTTGATGGCGTTTTTTACCCCGGCGGACACGGACCCCTTTGGGACCTTGCCGAAGACGCCAATTCGATCAAACTTATCGAAACTGCCATTGCGTCCGGAAATCCTGTTGCGACCATCTGCCATGCACCGGGGGCGCTAAAGAATGTCAAACGCGACGGGCAACCAGTGGTAAGTGGCAAGAAAGTGACCGGTTTTGCCAATAGCGAAGAAAATGCTGTTCAACTGATCGATATCGTTCCGTTCCTAGTTGAAGATATGCTCAAAGAAAATAGAGGGATTTACGCAAAGGGTGCTGACTGGAGCGAATTCGTGCTGGCGGACGGTCTTTTGATTACCGGGCAGAACCCGGCATCGTCAGAAAAGACGGCTGAATTATCACTGGCGAAATTGGCGGCTTAACGTCGTTGGTTCGGTCAATCATAGACCCGGTCTGCCGTCGCCACCGCTTCGGACGCGCGCAGAGCCGAGATAATCCGCATCAAATGAGGTAAATCTTGGACCTCGAGATCGACTTCGAATGTGTGAAATTCGACATCCCTCGCGGTCATTCGCAGATTAATGATATTGGCTTTGTGGTAGCCGAAAATACCGGCAATTTCGCCCAGCGTGCCCGGGCGGTTGTGGATGATGACTCTCAGCCGCGCCGACGCGCCTTCACTGCCCTGCCCCCAGCTTAAATCAACCCAATCGGCATCGACGCCGCTGGCGAGGCGATCGCATTCGATCGTGTGGACCTCGACCGGTTGGCCGGGCAGACGGAGCCCGACGATGCGGTCGCCGGGGATCGGGTGGCAGCAATCGCCTAAATGGTAGCCAACGCCCGGAGTCAGGCCACGGATGGAGATCGCCCGTTCCTGATTGGCGAAGTCGCCTTCGACCCCGTCTGCATTAAAGCCGGGCACCAAAGCCTCCATCAGCGCCCGGTCGCCGATCTTACCCGCGCCAATGCGGTGCATCAGCTCCTCATCATCCTCAAGCTTCAACCGCTTCAGCGCCGCATCGAGCGCCTTCTTGCCGATCTTGCTCGGCATCCGGCCAGCGATATCTTCATATAGTTTGCGCCCGATCGCGACCAGCTCGTCGCGTTCCCTATGTCGCACATGACGGCGTATCGCGGCGCGCGCTTTGCCTGTGGTGACAAAATTGAGCCAGGTCGGCTGCGGCTCCTGCGCCTTCGATTTCAATATCTCAACCATGTCGCCATTATTAAGCTGCGTACGCAGCGGCACATGGCGGCCGTTGACTTTCGCGCCCACGGTCTTGTCGCCAAGATCAGTGTGCACCGCATAGGCAAAATCCACAGCGGTCGAACCCTTGGGCAGCTGATGCAGTGCGCCTTTGGGGGTGAAGGCAAAGATGCGGTCCTGATACATCGCCATCCGCGTGTTTTCGAGCACATCTTCGGCATCATGGCTGGTTTCGAGAATTTCGATCAGGTCGCGCAGCCACCCCGCCTGTCCATCGGGCGTGCCTGACTGTTTATAGGCCCAGTGCGCGGCAAAGCCATGTTCGCTGCTTCGATGCATTTCGGCGCTGCGGATCTGCACCTCGACGCGCATATTCTTGGCGAACATGATCGTGGTGTGGATCGATTTATAGCCGTTACGCTTGGGCGTCGAAATGAAGTCCTTGAACCGGCCCGGCACCATTTGCCAGCGGCGGTGGAGCACGCCAAGCGCGCGGTAACAATCCTCCTCGTTTTCGGTAATCACACGGAAGGCGTTGATATCGGTCAGCTGTTCGAACGCGACATGGCGTTCCTGCATCTTCTTCCAGATTGAAAACGGATGCTTTTCGCGGCCCGAAATTTTTATCTTCAGCCCCGCCTGCTCCATTTCCCAGGCGATGGTCTGGTTGATCTGGTCGATCTCGACATCCGCCTTTTCGCGGATCTGTTTCAGGCGACCGGTGATTGTCGTATAGGCATCGGGCTCCAATTGCTCGAACGCCAGCAACTGCATCTCGCGCATATATTCATACATGCCGATCCGTTCGGCCAGCGGCGCGTAGATATCCATCGTCTCCTTGGCGATGCGGCGGCGCTTTTCGGGGCTTTTGATAAAGTGCAGCGTGCGCATATTGTGCAGCCGGTCGGCGAGCTTGACCAAGAGCACACGGATATCGTCGGAAATCGCGAGCAGGAATTTGCGTAAATTCTCCGCTGCGCGCTCATCCTCGGTCTGCGCCTCGATCTTCGACAGCTTGGTCACGCCGTCCACCAGCCGCGCGACCTCTGGTCCGAATTTGGCCTCGACATCCTCGATCGTGGTGAGCGTGTCCTCGACCGTGTCGTGGAGCAAGGCGGTGATAATGGTGTCCTCATCCATCTTGAGGTCGGTCATCAAACCCGCGACCTCGACCGGATGGCTGAAATACGGGTCACCCGAAGCCCGCTTCTGCGCGCCGTGCATCTGGACGGTATAGACATAGGCGCGGTTCAGCCGGTCCTCATCGACATCGGGATCATAGGCCCGCACCCGCTCAACCAGTTCATATTGCCGCATCATATAAAGCTAGCTTGGGTCATTCGCGTTGCGATGCAACAGGAAAGTGGTTTTGATTGGCGGATTAAACGCCCACAGACATATTTTTGGTCATCCTGCACTACCACACGCAAGCTATGCCCGTTGTTTGGCAAAGATTCATGCTACATGAGCATCCACATCATTTCGATCCGATGCAGGCAAACACGCGACTGCGGTGTTCGACCGCGCGTGGGAAGCGGCGCGGCATCATGCCGGGCGCGAACCGGAGGATATTGCCTTCGAACGCGCGATCGAGGGTGCCGAGCAGCATGTGTATAACGAATATCGCGATATCGTCTGCACCAAGCGCGTCGACAAGGACCGCAAGCGCTATCGTTAAGGTGCCAACTTAGTGCCTACTTCCGCCGGAAAACCGCAGAAATTCCTAAAGAAAACGCCGGAAGGATATCCTTCCGGCGTGAGGTGTTTCGGCTCTCTTGTGCCGGTTCGAAAACCGGCTCGAGGGGTAAGGAGGAGAGAGAGGCCGAAAAAATCCTGTGTGAAAAACTGTTATAACCGCGATTTCTTAACTGGCGGATGGCAGGCATCCGCCTCGGAATCGCCATTAATTCTTCGCAATCACTTCCTTCTTGTTGCCGTTGCAGGCAGCAAGTTCATCGGCAGTGAAAACGCGGTCACCCGCGGAGAAGGCAGCTACTGCGCCGAATTCACGCGCAATGCTGATGCACATGTTCTTGGGCGCGGTCGATGCCATCGGCGCGCGGCAGGCGGTGCCTTCGCACTTGACGAACACGCTGCGCAGCAATTCCTGCTTCGATGCAGCGGGCTGCGCCAGTTCGACCTGATAATAAGGGCCCTTGGCGGTGGCAGCTTCGGCCTGGCCGCCAACGGTAAACAGAAGCGAGGTGCTGAGAACGGTAGCGGCGGCAAGTGCACCAAAACGGGCGGAAGCTTTAGTGAAAGAGGGGGAGAGGGTCATAATCTTGTCCTTTTTAGCTTTGCTGGCTTGCAAAACGCTGGCTTCGAACTTTGCGAATGTCCCGCGCAATGCGCATCTGGAAAACCAGTTGCGAATCACTACCTATTATATTAGGTTTCGAGTTGCAACTTAAAACTGAATTCCAGTTGCATTTTTTTGAACGGGCGCTCACGCTGCCCCAAGAGGATGAGTTTATGGGCTTAAGAGAACCGCTGCAGGACATCGCAGAGTGCGGCCTTCCAACCGCGTTGGAGGCGATGGGTGAACGCTGGTCGTTCATGATCCTGCGCGCCGCGTTCAACCGCGTGCGCCATTTCGAGGAGTTCCTCTCCGAAATCGGCATCGCGCGCAATATCCTTGCCAACCGCCTTACCCGCCTGACCGAAAGCGGCATCCTCCACCGCACCCCCTGCCCTGACGACCGGCGCAAGGTCGAATATCGGCTGACCGAAAAAGGCCTAGACCTTTTGCCGGCGATGATCGCGCTGCGTCAATGGGGCGAGAAATGGGGCACCGGTATAGCGTCGAACCCGGTGCTCGTCGACGAGCAGGACAAGCAGCCGATCCTGCCGGTCACTCTGCGCAGCCATGACGGCCGCGTCATTGACCATAACGACCTGTGCTGGATGAACTCCGCCGATATCAAACCGCTTCATGCGATCGACGATGGCGGAGCAGACGCCCATGAACGAGCGGGCCGCGTCAGGAAATTAAGCGCGATTTGAGTCGCACTATTGACACTGAATAAAGCAGCATTGAAATTTTATTGCGAATCTGTTACACTATGTTCAACAGGTCAAAAATGACCGACGTTTGCACAGGCTATCCGGCCAGCAGACGCTCTTGGCGCAAGGGACGAACGACATAGTCTTATGGGCACGATTGTTGCCGGCAAAGCTAGATTCTCCCGAATAATCAGAAAGGTCGTAATATGACGTCCACAGCGGCGATATTTGATGTAGGCGATTATGTAGTCTATCCCAAGCATGGGGTCGGACGCGTGATCGAACTGCAAGACAGCGAAATTGCAGGGATGCAGTTGCAGCTTTACGTTCTGCGCTTCGAAAAAGAAAAAATGACCCTTCGCGTGCCTTTCAACAAGGCCGAAGGCGTTGGGATGCGCAAACTGTCGAGCGACAAGACGCTGAAGGAAGCGATGCACACGCTGACCGGCAAGCCGCGCGTCAAGCGCACCATGTGGTCACGCCGCGCGCAGGAATATGAAGCGAAGATTAATTCGGGCGACCTGGTGTCAATCGCGGAAGTAACCCGCGACCTGTTCCGCCCCGATGACCAGCCCGAGCAGAGCTACTCCGAACGGCAGATTTTTGAAGCCGCCTCAAGCCGCCTCGCGCGCGAACTGGCCGCGATGGAAAAGACCGACGAAAAGGCAGCGCTCGCCAAGATCCTCGTGATCCTCAACGAAGCCGCACCGCAATATTACGAAAAAGCCGAATAAAGTTTCCTTACCGGAAAATCTGAAGGGCGCTGGAAACAGCGCCCTTTTTTTGTTTTAATACCACCAAAGGCCCGTCATGACAGTGTGACCGCATGAGGCTACGCGCACCTTCATGACAAAAGTGATCATCTGGTACGACGGCGCTTGTCCGCTGTGCACGCGCGAGATTGCGTTGATGCGGCGACTTGACTGGCGAGAGGCCATAGAATTTCATGACGTTGCGTCGCCCGACGCGGTGTGTCCGATTGACCGGCGGGAGCTACTTGCACGCTTTCATGCCAGCGAAGACGGCGTGATGCTGTCGGGCGCGGCGGCTTTTGCTGCGATGTGGCGCGCCATTCCCTTGCTCAAGCCGCTGGGTTGGGCAGCACGCAACCGGGTCGTTCTGGGGCTGCTTGAGCGGCTCTATATTCGGTTTCTCGTCCTTCGCCCTCGGATCCAGCGCGCGTTGCAGCCGCGATGAGCGGTCCCGTCTTTCCCGCAACGCGCAGCGAAGCGCTGTCGCGGCTCACCCAGTTTGTGCCGCACGCGGGCAGCGCTTATGCCTCGGGCCGGAATACCGATCCGGGTCCTGATGCTCAGGCCGCCGTGTCCAAACTCTCGCCTTATGTCCGCTATCGTTTGATCACCGAGCAGGAAATTGTCGCTGCGGTTTCGGACCAGCACAGCCTCCAATCGGCCGAGAAATATGTGCAGGAAGTGCTGTGGCGCACTTATTGGAAGGGCTGGCTGGAGATGCGGCCATCGGTGTGGACGCACTTTATCGAGGAACGGAATCGCAGCCGCGAGAACTTTCCCAACGCTCGCGCGATTGCCAGCGCGGAGGCGGGCTTGACCGGTATCGACGGCTTTGATGATTGGGCGCGCGAACTGGTCGAGACCGGATATCTGCACAATCACGCGCGGATGTGGTTTGCCTCGATCTGGATATTCACGCTGCGCCTGCCTTGGGCGCTGGGCGCAGATTTCTTTCTGCGCCACCTGATCGATGCCGATTCGGCGAGCAACACTCTGTCGTGGCGCTGGGTCGCGGGATTGCAGACCGTGGGCAAGACCTATCTGGCGACCACCGACAATATTGCGCGGTACACCAATGGCCGCTTTGCCCCCAAGGGCCTGGCGCAGGAGGCGTTCGCACTCACTGAAGCGCCGGTCGCGGCGGCGCGGCCACTGCCTGAACTCACGCCTAACGATGCGGCCCAGCCCGCGCTGTTGCTGGTGACGCACGAGGATATGAATCCTGAGTCGTTGTTTCCTGCCAATGCCAGTATCAAATCGGCGTTGATCGCGGCGGAGGCCGAGTATCTGTGGGGCGATGCGGCGAGCGGCTTTGTGCGTGAAGCAGCGACCGGGGCGACGACGCGGATGGGCGCGCATTTCAATTGTCCGGTTCAGCTGACTGAGAGGCTTTCCGCCATAACGCTGATCAACGCCGCGCAGGCCGCCAATGTCAGCCAGATCGTGACGGCTTATGCGCCGGTCGGGCCGCTGGCGGACGCGCTGGCATTGCTTGCTCCTGCTTTGGCGGCCGAGGGCATAAGGCTGGTTCAAGTCCGCCGCGACTGGGACGAATTGTTTTGGCCGCACGCCAAGAAGGGCTTTTTCCCGTTTAAGGAGCGGATACCGGATATCTTGCGTGAAGGCGGCTTTGCCTGACCGCACTTACCGCGCGCCGGGCATCATCCGGCGTAGCGTGTTGTCCTTGGCGATGTAGTGATGAAAGAGCGCTGCCGCCGCATGCAGTCCGATCAGATAATAGCCGACGGTGCCAAAGGTCTCATGGATTTCCTTGATCTGGCCAGCGAACGCCTTGTTCGGGGCGACCAATGCAGGCAACTCAAGCCCGAAAAACGGGATTGGCTTGCCCGACGCGCTGAGGATCAGCCAGCCGCCAATCGGCATGCCGATCATCAGCGCATAAAGACCGAAATGCGTGACTTTGGCGATGATGTTCTGCCATTTCGGCGGTTGCGGTGTGATCGCCGGGGTGCTGCCGGTCACCCGCGCAAATATCCGCACCATCACGAGCAGGAACACCGACAGCCCGAGCATGAAATGCCACATCTTGAACCCTTCGCGGATATCACTGCCCTTCGGATAAAATTCGCGCAGCTCCATACAGGCATAAACTGCCGCGATGAGCAGCAGCATCAACCAGTGGAGCGCGATCGACAGCGACGAATAGGAACGCGGTGTGGCTTTGGCCATAAACAATCTCCGTTAGAGCAGGTTATGCCTTAGCCGGTTATCGCGCATCCACATTGTTTTAAATCAAAATTACAGAAATGACTTCAAAAAAGCCCGGTTATTGCGCCGTCCGCGTCAATGCCGATCCATTCGGCGGCGGGCGCTTTTGGAAGGCCCGGCATCGTCATGATTTCCCCGCAGACTGCCACGACAAAACCGGCACCCGCCGATAAGCGCACTTCGCGGACGGGCACGATATGGCCGGTGGGTGCGCCGAGCGCGGTGGGGTCGGTTGAAAAACTATACTGGGTTTTTGCCATGCAGACGGGCAGATAGCCGTATCCGGCCTTCTCCCAATCGGCGAGTTGGCGCAGCACGCTGGGCTCGGCGACCGCCGCCGAGGCGCGGTAGATGCGCGTGGCGATGATGTTCATCTTGTCGAACAATGTTTCATGATCGTCGTAAATCGGCGCGAATTGGGCGGCGTTGCTGTCGGCCAAGGCCGCGACCTCATACGCCAGTTCTTCAGCACCTTTGCCGCCGACGGCCCAGTGGTGGCAGATGATGGCTTTGCAACCATGCTGTACAGCAACCGCTTTGATGGCTTCGATTTCGGCGTCGGTGTCGGTGGTGAAATGGTTGATCGCAACAACCGACGGAACGCCGAACTGGCGGATATTTTCGATATGGCGCACTAGGTTGACAGAACCGCGTTGGACAGCCTCAACATCTTCGGCTGCGAGGCTGCCTTTGCTAACCCCGCCATTCATTTTCAGCGCGCGTACGGTAGCGACGATCACGACGGCACTCGGGTCCAGGCCGCTTTGGCGGCACTTTATGTCGAAGAATTTCTCTGCGCCCAGATCTGCGCCGAAGCCCGCTTCAGTGACGACATAGTCGCCTAGCGACAGCGCAGTCTTGGTGGCGATGACGGAGTTACAGCCGTGCGCGATGTTGGCGAACGGCCCGCCGTGCAGGATCGCCGGATTACCCTCAAGCGTCTGCACAAGATTGGGCTTGATCGCCTCGGCCAGCAATACCGTCATCGCGCCGTCGGCCTTCAGGTCGCGCGCGGTTACGGGCTGGCGATCCCTTGTATAGCCGATGACGATGCGGGCAAGCCGTTGCTCGAGATCGGCGATATCGGTGGCGAGGCAGAATATTGCCATCACTTCGGACGCGACCGTAATGTCAAACCCGCTTTCGCGCGGGAAGCCGTTGGCGACGCCACCGATCGACTGGACAATGTTACGTAGCGCGCGGTCGTTGACATCCATTACGCGCCGCCACACGATCCGCCGCACGTCGATATTCAGCGCATTACCCCAATGAATATGATTGTCGATCATCGCCGCCAGCAAATTATGCGCAGCCGTAATCGCGTGGAAATCGCCGGTGAAATGCAGGTTGATATCGGCCATCGGCGCAACCTGCGCATAGCCGCCACCGGTCGCGCCGCCCTTGGTGCCGAAGCACGGCCCAAGCGATGGTTCGCGCAGCGCGAGGACCGTCTTTCGACCAATCCGGTTGAGCGCATCGGCAAGGCCGACCGACGTCGTTGTCTTACCCTCTCCGGCTGGCGTCGGGTTGATGGCGGTGACGAGAATGAGTTTGCCGTCGGCTGCTTGACCCGTGGCAGGAGTATTCAGCTTGGCCTTGTACCGGCCATAGGGTTCAACATCATCGGCCTTTATACCCAGTTTCGCGGCGATTTCGTGGATTGGCCGCAGGCTGGCTGCACTCGAAATTTCGATATCGGTCTTCATGACCGCGTTCTAGCCAGATGCATGCTTTGATAGCAATAGCCGCGCCATGAGCGCCAAACTTCGCGCTTGCGCTTCACGCAGAACAACTGTATTATCATTGCAACACACATGAAGGCTCCCGCAATGAAAACCCCGCTGTTACTTTTCCCCCTTGCTGCGCTGGCGCTTTCGGGTTGCAGCTTCAGCATCGACGCCGAGGACGAGCGCATTACCTCCGACGGCAAAACTGTCTCGAAGACAGCTGCAACCACTGGCGCTTTTACCAAGATTGAAGCGGTCGGGCCGGACAATATCGTTTTTGTAACCGGCGACGCCTTCTCGATCAAAGCCGAGGGCGAGACCGATGCCATCGCGACGGTGCGCTATGCAATGGATAATGGCAGCATCATCATCGGCCGCGAAAAAGGCAAATGGTGGGGCAAAGACAGCCAAAGCGTGACGATTACCATCACCGCGCCGACGCTGACCACGGCATCGCTCGTCGGTTCGGGCAACTTTACCGCCGACAAGATGGCGGGCGACAAGGTCTCGGTCGAACTTGCAGGATCCGGCGATGCCAAAATAAGCGATGTGACCGCAAAAAGTTTTAAAAGCGAGCTGGCTGGAACCGGCGATATCATGGTCGCAGGCAAGGTTGAAAGCGCCGAATTTTCGGTCGCTGGAACGGGCGACATTGATGCCTCTAAACTTGCCAGCGTCGATGCCGAAGTTTCGATTGCAGGGACAGGCGATGTTCGCTTGAGCGCAACCGGCACCGTCGACGCCAGCATAGCGGGCACGGGCGACATCAATGTCACCGGCGGTGCAAAGTGCAAATCATCGAGTATTGGGTCGGGCAAGATCAATTGCGGATAAACACAGGCGCTCGGGCATGAACGGCTGGTGGGACCGCCATGTTGTGCCACGCCTGATTGGCTGTGCCTGTCGTCAGCCTGCGGTCATGAAGGACCGCGCGAAGGTCGTGCCGCTCGCGTCGGGCGATGTACTCGAACTGGGTTGCGGCGGTGCAGCAAATCTCCAATATTATGACTGGTACAAAGTCAAACGGCTGTCAGGCGTCGACCCGTCGCCCGAATTGCTTGATCGCGCACAGAACGAGCTGGCCGCTTCGGGGCGGTCCGCCAATTTCGTGGCAGGCGTTGCAGAAGCGTTACCCTTTGCCAGCGGCAGCTTCGATACTGTGGTCACGACCTTCACTTTATGTTCGGTTCAGGACCCCATGGGGGCGCTTTCGGAGGCGCGGCGGGTGCTTAGGCCCGGCGGGAAACTGTTGTTTGTCGAGCATGGCCTCGCGCCAGATGCTTCGCCCGCCAAATGGCAGGGGCGGATCGAACCGGTGTGGAAAAATATCGCCGGCGGTTGCCATTTGACCCGGCCGGTAACTCGGGCCATATCCGCCGCAGGCTTTGTTACCGATACACCGCAGGGCCATTATATGAAGAGGACACCGCGATGGCTGGGCTGGGTCGAATATGGCGAGGCACGATTGGCGTCTTAGCCGCGACATTGCTGGCGGGCAGCGTTACCGGTCAGGCGAACAAGCCTATCGAGCGTAAATTGCTGGTCGCAAGTTTCGAAAATATTGTCGTGATCGGCGACATCATAGTCACCGTGCAAACCGGCAAATCGCCGTCGGCCATCGCCAGCGGCGACAAGCGTGTGCTGGAATCGCTCAAACTTGAACGCATCGGCACAACCTTGCGCGTGCGTTTGCAGGACGTTGTGAACAACAATAAAGGTGTGCCGATTACCTCGCCGGTGCGCGTGGCATTAACAACGCAAGAAATCAAAGACATCACGCTCAGCGGTAATGGCACGCTGACAGTGTCCGAGGTGAAACAGCAGGCGCTTGTCCGGCTGCTGATTGCTGGTAACGGCTCGGTCAGCATCGGGCGACTGTTGACCGACCAGTTTAATGCAACGATCAACGGAAATGGCAAAATCGATCTGGGTGGTGGCGCGGTGCGCGAGGGCCGGGTAACGGTTGACGGCGCAGGCAGCTTCGAAGGAGCAAAAACGAAAATGCGAAAATTGCGGCTTGAGCATATCGGCAACGCAATTTCGAACGCGACGGTTGAAGAAGGCACCGAAATTTTCAATCAGGGTACGGGCAATATTACGATCGGCGGCAAGGGCACTTGTTTCATCAAGCAAGCGGGCAACGCCGCCATTAATTGCGCAAAAATCGATACGGCGAACCGGTAAAGAAGGACGGAAAAATGGCAACGATGCTCAGAAGCTTCACGATGTTGGCGCTGGCCGCACTGGCTGCGTGCACGTTTCCGTCAAGTGGTGACAGCAAGCCAGCGGGGTGCATAGCAGGCGAAGACAAAGGACAGTCGGCTGCCGGGTTACAACAGGTCATGCTCTGCGTGACCAGCGGCACCAAAACCCATGCATTCACCACCGAAGTCGCAAAAACTTCTATGGAGCAAGCCAAGGGCATGATGTTCCGTACCGAAATGCCCGACAATACAGCGATGCTGTTCCCCTTCCCGCAGCCCAAGCCCGCCAGCTTCTGGATGAAGAATACGGTGATCCCGCTCGATATCATTTTCATCCGCCCCAATGGCACGATCGAGAGTATCGCAGAAAATGCGGTGCCTTATTCGACAGCCCCGGTTGAATCGGGCGAACCGGTTGGCGCAGTGCTCGAACTGCGCGGGGGGCTGGCCGCAGAGCTTGGCATTAACTCAGGCGACAAGGTTGTCTGGCAGGGCAAATAGCCAAATAGGGATTGCGCGGCTGCGCGCTTCGCCCTAATCGCTGCGCCATGGGAATCCTAGGAAAAATCTTCACCTGGTGGGACGGCGCCACCATTGGCACAGCGCTGTATAGTTGGCGCAAGGGCACGGCCTTCGGCGAAGATGACGCCGGCAACAAATATTATCAGACCGCAGACGGCAAGCGCCGTTGGGTCATCTATAATGGCGCGAATGACGCTAGCCGCGTTTCGCCCGACTGGCATGGCTGGTTGCACGGCACGCATGATGGGAAACCAGAAGATTATTTGCCGCCGGTGCGCGGGTTCGAAGCGCCCGCGATCCCCAATTTGACCGGCACGCAAGCCGCCTATCGCCCAGCCGGTGCCATCGAGCGAGGCGGACATCGCGCGCGGTCAACCGGCGATTACGAGGCATGGAGCCCCGACGCAGCATGACTCGGCGCTGCGGCATGACACCGCGCCGCAGCCTGTTGCTGATGCCGCTGATTGCGGCATCGCTGGGCGGTTGCGATATGCTCGGCACGACAAGCGACGCACCCCCTGCTCCTGCGAAAACAGGCAAGGCGCAGCCGACGAATGACAAGATTGCGGTTGCAGAAGGCAATAGCATCGGCACGCCAATGGCCGAGCGTGTGGCCGTTCTGGGCTTGCTGAACAAGCGCAACGGCCAGACCCGCGATATCGAACTAAAGCCCGGCGAAGCCATCCGCTTTGGTAAGGTCGTTGTCCGTCTACGCGCGTGCGAGAAAACCGCACCATGGGAGACCTATCCCGATCAGGGCGCTTTCGTCCAATTGCTCGTCAACGAACGGCCGCCGGGAACCAGCGAGGCGGAGCGTTGGCGGCAGGTATTTTCAGGCTGGCTGTTCAAGGAAAATCCGGCGGCAAATGTCGTTGAACATCCGATTTACGACGTCTGGGTCAAAAGCTGCAAGATGAGCTTCCCCGGCGAAGAAGAAGCGCTCGAGGAGAAATCGGGTGATGCCGCGCCGGCCGCCAAAGCTCGGTCGAGAGCGCCCCAGACGCCAGCGCCTGCTGCACCGGCCGCTGATGAAGGCGACGGCGCGGATACGACCGAGGCCTGATATTCGTGGCTCAATGCAGCCTCAAGCCGGTCCAGATATTCTTCTTGGGCGATTTCAATAGCGCCAAGGCTAGCCAGATGGTCGGTCATGAATTGACAATCGAGCAATTCGAACCCGCCGATTCTCATACGCGCGACCAAATATGCCAGTGCGACCTTCGACGCATCGGTGGCCTTGGAAAACATGCTTTCGCCGAAAAATGCCCGGCCCATTGCGAGCCCGTACAGTCCGCCGACAAGCTCACCGTCCAGCCAGCATTCCACGCTATGCGCCTGCCCTATGCTGTGCAGCGCGCAAAACGCGTCCTCGATATCGGGATTGATCCAGGTTTCGCGTCGGCCTTCGCGAGACTCTGCGCACATAGCGATAACGCGGGCGAATACCGTGTCCGCCGTGACGACAAACCGGTCCTGACGGATCGTTTTTGCCAAGGATTTTGACAATCTGAACCCTTCTAACGGCAATATCGCACGCTGCTCGGGCTCTATCCAGAATGTATCGGGATCGTCGCGCGCATCGGACATCGGGAAAATGCCATTAGCATAGGCGCGCATCAGCAAATCCAGATTAATCGGCAATGGTAATCCCTTCCGCGCGCACCCTATCTCGAATTGCGCCCGCACATGCAATGGATTATAGCCTAGTCTTCAGCCCCCGGCAGCGATGAGTCCATGGACCACCTCCGCCGGGGATTATTGTTTCAAGCACAGCCCAAGGACCGCCCATGACCCGCCGCCGCAAAATTTACGAAGGCAAGGCCAAGATACTTTATGAGGGTCCCGAACCCGGCACATTGATCCAATATTTCAAGGATGATGCGACCGCATTCAACGCCCAGAAAAAGGGCACGATTGCGGGCAAGGGCGTTATCAATAATCGCGTGTCTGAACATGTTTTTACGCGGCTCAGCCATATTGGCATCCCGACCCATTTCATACGCCGCCTGAACATGCGCGAGCAATTGATCCGTCAGGTTGAGATTGTTCCCATCGAGATCATCGTGCGCAACGTCGCTGCTGGAACGCTCTCCAAGCGTTTGGGAATCGAAGAAGGTACGCCGCTGCCGCACACCTTGCTCGAATATTGCTACAAGGATGATGCGCTCGGGGATCCGTTGATCGCCGAAGAACATATCGCGTGCTTTGGCTGGGCCAGTCAGGAAGAGATGCAGGATATCTCCTCAATGGCAATCCGCATCAACGACTTCATGTGCGGCATGTTTGCCGGCATCGGAATCCGGCTGGTGGATTTCAAGCTTGAGTTCGGTCGTCTTTTCGACGGCGATTTCTCGCGGATCATATTGGCCGACGAAATCAGCCCCGATGGATGCCGCCTGTGGGACATCGAAACCGGCGAGAAACTCGACAAGGACCGTTTCCGCCGCGATCTGGGCGGCGAAGCCGAAGCTTATCAGGAAGTTGCCCGCCGTCTGGGCCTGATGCCCGAGGAAACCGAAGGCGCTGTGCTCGATATGGTCAGCCACCGGTTACGCAAGGGCAAATAAGCCGAAGTGATACGAGGTGCATTTACTGCAGGGATAGTTTCGGCGCTGCTGATGCTCGGCAGCCCGGCCAGCGCCGGGCAAGCGCCTGATGGTGCAGCGCGTGCCGCGCCTTGGAACGCCGAAACATCGGATCTCGAACCCGATAGCAGCATCGTCTACGGCAAATTATCCAATGGCCTGCGCTACGCCATCCGGCCCAACCAGCGCCCGCAGAATCAGGTCATCGTTCGAATGGCTATCGATTTCGGGTCGGCGGCCGAGGCCGATGACGAACAAGGGCTTGCCCATTTTATCGAACATATGGCGTTCAACGGCAGCAATAATGTGCCCGAGGGCGACATGGTCAAAATGCTTGAGCGGCTTGGCCTATCCTTTGGCGCGGATACCAATGCATCGACGGGTTATACGCAGACGCAGTATAAGCTAGACCTGCCCAAAGCCGACCCAGCGCTGATCGAACGCGCACTGTTCCTGATGCGCGAAACGGCTAGCGAAATTCAGTTCAATGCGCAGGCAGTGAACCGCGAGCGCGGCGTCGTCATCGCTGAAAAGCGGCAAGGCGAAAATTTTAGCTTTCAGAGCGCGCGCGCCGCCAACAATCTGTTCTACCCTGACACTTTTTATTCGACGCGCTATCCGATTGGTCAACAGTCCGTTCTGGAAAATGCGCCTGCGGAGAGGTTGAAGGCGCTGTACCGCAAATATTATCGCCCCGACCGGACAACAATCATACTCGTTGGCCCGATCAATGTAGCCGCTGCCGAACGCGAGATCATCGCGAAGTTTGCAAGTTGGCAAAATGACGGCCCGCCTTTGGGCGACATCGACACTTGCGCGCTTGATCCAGGCAGACAAGCTGCTGCTGATAGCTTCATCCATCCCAAGATTAGTGAAGCCATTTCGGTCCAGCAGATGATCGCCGATCAGAAGCGGCCTGACACTATCGAACGCGCGATGCTCCAACTGAAGATGCAAATCGCGTCGAGCATCATTTCGCAGCGGATGAGCCGCCGTTCGCGCGAGGCCGATATGCCCTTTCTGGGAGGCGGCATCAGCTTTGGACTGAATTTATGCGAACAATATGTCCGCGTGGGTTTCAGCGTTTCGGGAAAAGACGGAAGCTGGAACACGGTGCTACCCTTCGCCGAACAGATCGTTCGCCAAGCCACCGAGTTTGGTTTCAGCGAGGCCGAGATATCCGAGCAGGTCAAACGGCTTGATACAGCTTATGAAAACGCTGCACGCGGAGAAGCAACGCGGCCAAGTCTCGCAATCGCCAACGAATTGGTTACTCTTGATAATGATGTCCTGAATTCTGCAGTCTATCGGCAATTGCTATGGCGCCAACTGCGTCCGTTCATGACCTCACAGTCAATCCACAGTGAATTTGCCAAATGGTTCGGGCAGCTTGACCGTCCCCTCATGTTCCTGACGACAAAAGTTACCGACGGCATAAAGCCCGATCAGATTCTGGCCGCCTATAATGCAAGCCGAAACATCGCGGTTGCGCCGCCCCCCGGCCGTGCGCAGCAGGAGTTTGCCTATACCGACTTTGGCCCGGCAGGATCAGTGGTCGAAGACACCGTCATTGCAGATTTGGGTATCCGCACGATCCGTTTTACCAACGGCACGTTGCTCAACCTCAAGAAGACCGATTTCGAAGATAACCGAATCCGTTATGCATTGCGCATTGATGGCGGCGAGCTTCACTTCGGTAAGGACAACGCCGCGTTATCCCGGCTGATGTCGGGCGCTTATGTGTCAGGCGGATTGCAGGAGCACGATATCGAAGATCTGCGGTCGATCCTTGCAGGGACAACGGTGTCGGCAGGATTTGGTGTTGCAGACAATTATTTCGGCAGTGCCGGCGTGATTGCGCCTGTCGATCTCGAACGGCAGCTTCAGGTGATGGCGGCCTATACCAAATTTCCGGCTTATTCGGAAAACGCGCTGCGCCTGTTCCGCCGTCCGCTGCCCGAGAGCTATGCCCGGCTCGATGCCACCCCGGTCTCGGCGCTTGGCGTTGCCGCACCGCGTATCATGACCGATAACGACCCACGATTCAGTCTGGAGCCGTTGGAAACGATGGGCACGGTTGATTTCGCGATGCTCAAAAATGCGCTCGGCGACGCGTTGTTAGCCAACCGGCTTGAAATCGCGCTGGTCGGCGACATCGACGAGGATGCTGCCATCGCCAGCGTTGCCCGCACCTTCGGCGCGCTGGCTCCGCGCAAAATGGCGGGCGATGACTTTACCGAAGCGCTCAAAACCAAATGGTCATCGGCAAAGGGCAATTTCGACATATCGCACAAGGGCGAGGCCAATCAATTGGCGTGGCGGCGGGTCTGGACCACGACCGATGATCGCGACCAAAAGGTCGCGCAGGGTATGGATTTGCTCGCGCGCATCGTAACCGTGCGGTTGATCGATGAACTGCGAGAAAAGCTTGGCGCAACGTATGGCGGCGGATCGAATTCGAGCATGTCGGCAATCTATCCCGGGCGGGGCACCTTCACCATCGCTACCAGCGGCGACCCCAAGGACCTTGCCGCCATCGAGGCCGCCGTTGACGGTATTATTGCCGAAATCTTGGCTGCACCTGCCGAGGCCGACCTCTTCGAACGCGCGCGCAAACCGGTGCTTGAAAGCTACGCCGACTGGCGCATCCGCAACGATACGTGGATCGGTGTCGCTGCCGAGGCGCAGACGAACGCGGCTAGGCTCGATCGTTTCCGCAGCAGCGAAGACAGTTTCAAGTCGATTACGTCCGAATATGTCTGGGAGTTGGCGAAACTATGGTTGGGTAAGCCCGCGCAATTCACGTTCCGAGCATTACCCGCTGATCTCATAGATGCCGGCGCGGCAAATCAAATGACTGCGCCGACTAAATAATCAGCCTTTGGTTTTATACCCGCAGACAATGCCCAGAATGAAAGAGAGGAACAGCCCAAGCTGAACCTCGTCACTGGGAATTCCGCTCCAACCAAAAAGCTCGTGGCCAAAGGCGAACAGCCCGATAAACATTGCAGTTGCCAAACCGACCATAGGGTCCTCCGACCGGCGAAATTGCCATCACCAACCAACTGTGGTGAACGGGTGTAGACCGGTTACCATCAAGGCAGCGTTGCCGAACATGGTTAAAATCCGGTTACCGGCCATCTCGCCCCTTGTTTCACCGGATGCGCGTTCTATAGGGGTGCGAACGGCTAGCAGCACAGGTGTCAACATGAAAACCCGCGTCTTCGTAACCTTAAAAAACGGCGTTCTCGACCCGCAGGGCAAGGCTATCCACCACGCGCTAGAAGGTCTTGGATTTTCGGGCGTTCACGATGTCCGCGCGGGACGGCTTATCGAAATCGAGCACGAACCTGACGTTTCCAAAGCTGATTTAGAAGCGATGTGCAGCAAGTTGCTAGCCAATATGGTCATCGAGAATTTCGAGATCGAGCAAGCCTGATGCGCGCGGCCGTCATACAATTTCCCGGCTCCAACTGCGACCGCGATATGGCGGTTGCGATCCGCGATGTGATGGGCGCTGATACCAGCCTTGTCTGGCACCGGGCGAGCGAACTGCCGCAAGGCCTCGACCTAATCGCCATTCCTGGAGGCTTTTCCTATGGCGACTACCTGCGCTCCGGCGCAATGGCCGCGCGGTCGCCTGTTATGCAAGCAGTCGTTGAAGCCGCAGGGCGCGGCGTGCCGGTGCTGGGCGTGTGCAACGGCTTTCAGATACTGACCGAGGCGGGACTGTTACCCGGCGCACTGATGCGAAATGCGGGCATCCGCTTTGTTTGCCGGAAGGTGACACTGAAAGTCGAAAACAACCAGTCGATATTCACCGGCGGCTATGATTCAGGCGAGGAAATCAGCATTCCGGTTGCCCACCATGATGGCAATTATTTCGCAGATGATGCCACATTGAACCAGCTTGAGGGCGAAGGCCGCGTCGCGTTTCGCTATGCCGAGCCTGTAAACGGCTCGTCGCGCAATATAGCAGGCATAATAAACGATGCAGGCAATGTGCTCGGCATGATGCCTCACCCCGAACGCATGATAGAGGCAGTACATGGCGGATCGGACGGTCGCAGGCTTTTCGAAGGATTAATCCGCGAGATCGCCTGATATTTCCGAATCCGTGTGTATTTTCTTCGCGCGCGGAGGAAATAGAAAACGCCCGAGCACAACGATCACCGTCGGCCACAGCATTGTGTTATAAAGATCGTGCATGGCCGCATCGATATTTGCCTCACCTGGTGCCAGCCCTTTGAAATCGGCATATTCGTTGAACAATTCGGCGACACAGACGATCAGCCAGCACCAGATGCTGTCCGGTCGCCGTCGTAATAGGATAGCCGACCCAAACAGGATCAGTATCGACCCATGGACGTGCATGGCATCATTGGTCAGGCCGACAAATTCGATCAGCTGTGCTTTATAACCTATCCAAAGTTCGGCCAATTCTTGCAATTGTTGGTTCATCAGACCCTGGTTTTAAATGGCGAGAAATCGGTCCCTTCATCGAAGATATCCAAACCTTCCTTGCGCTTTAAACCACCGACAACGGCATAAGTTACCGGTGTCAGGACCACTTCCCACGCCACTTTAAGTCCCCAATTGGTAATCATGACGGTGATGACCTGCTCGTTGCTCCACACGCCCCAAAAGGCGAGCGGGTAGAATATCATGCTGTCTACACCCTGCCCGACAATGGTCGAACCAATGGTGCGTGACCAGAGATGCTTGCCGCGGGTCCAGATTTTCATCCGCGCCATGACATAGCTATTGACGAACTCGCCAGCCCAGAATGCGGCAATCGACGCGAACACGATCCGCCAAACCTGCCCGAACACGCTTTCATAAGCGGCCTGGCCTTCCCAGCCTGAGGCGGGCGGCAAAGCAACGACGACCCAGCTCATGAACGCCATGAAAATCAACCCGGCAAATCCGGCCCAGATCACCCGGCGCGCACGGGCATAGCCGTATACCTCGGTCAACACATCACCGATGACGTATCCAAGCGGGAAGAAGAGGATTCCTGCACCAAACACCCATTCTTCGCCGTTGATATAAAGGGCCGCAGGTTTCGCCGCGCCAATAATGTTGGACAGCAGTAACACCGCAACAAAGGCGGCCATGACAAAATCATAATAGCGAAACTGCCGTCCGCTGACAGCGATGGCGCTTTCGGTGACAATTGGGGCCTCGTGCATGCTGGACGCATAACGACCTTTGCAGTTCGGCGCAAAGCCGTTATTGGCAACCCCAGCGCGCGCCCTTAGCTCAGCTGGATAGAGCGCGAGACTTCTAATCTTGAGGCCACAGGTTCGACTCCTGTAGGGCGCGCCAAATTTATAATGTTTTACAATCCTTTAAGGATAATTTTTTTACCATCTTTTTAAAAGGTAAAAATTTGGTAACTTTCTGCGATCAACCCATTGTTTTCTTTAAAATAATTACTTGGCCTTGCTTGCTGTACACTTGCGTTGAAACCGGATGATCGAGGATTAGACCGCATGCGGACTTTCCCCTTGCGACCCAAACGCTGTCCCGCCGCGGCCGCTGAACGAAAGACAGGTTTTGCAGGACGCGAAAGAAAGTCTGCAAAGTTAACGTGTGCAGCCGGGGCATTGGATTTTGGCGATGGCATGGCCCTATCATTGACTTGGAGACCGTCCATATTCCGGCGCTGCTGAGCAAAGTACCGAGCCGTATTCGGGCTGACACAGCTATTCAAAGCCGGTCACGATCTGCGCGCCTAGCAAACCCTTTGAAATCGTCACGGTAACGGAGCTGGGCCGCTGGTCATTCCACCGTTGGTAGGTTTCCTCGGAAATGAAGTAACGTCCCGCTTTCACACCGGCGGTCGGCACCTCAGGCCGCAGCCAAGCCCAGTGATTGAAGGCCCTGCTGCGGCTGACGGTCGTGATTTCTGTTCGGGTAAGCGTCATACGCACCGACACTCCGGGACCGAGGCTAAACCCGTTCACGCTTGGCAGGACGCCGACGCTCCAAACCGGCCAGCCCATTAAGCCGACCACACCGCATATTACTGCCGCCATTTTATGAACGCGCTTGTCCCCGATACTGCGCGTTATGAACTGCCAGACAATCAGGCTGGTCAATACAGATGCGCCAAAACCCGGCACCTTGAGCCCGGAGCCGGGTGGAATATTGCGCGGCCAACTCTCCCCCACAAGGATAACCAATGCGGCCGTCAAAAGCATTGGAATCGCAAAAGGCAGCAGCAATTCGACAAAAAAGGTGGCAGGCACAATTGGCCGGGAGGCTTGGGTCTTTGTCATAAGCCATAGCTATCGCACATTCGGTTTACGAAACCATTGACGCCTTGACCTCGCATAAGGCGTTGGCGATGTTTCGGAACTTTGGGAGTGAAGCCAGATTGCCAATGGGTGAACTAGAAATCGATATTGCAGAGAGACAGCGGAACGGCAGAAAGCCGTACCATTGTCGGTCATGATGATCCCGCGCTCTTGCTTCCACTGCTAAATTGGTGGCTTTGACCCATACTCAGCCAGCATCTTACATTCAGCACCGGCCCAATTGCATTCATTTCGGCCGATGAACAAATGGCAAGTTTGGATAGGGCTGAAAGCACACGAGAATGACCGGAATGGTAGCGGGAGTAGACTGGCCAATTTAGATCCGCGAATGTCAGCGCCCGCCAAAACTCTGCCCGGGGCAAGCAGCCTGTGAACATTCGTATTGGGCTCAGATATTACCCTGATCTTTTTCGGGAACATCCGCATTCGGCCCATAATATAGAGCGGCGCATTCATCAGACAAGCATCCGCCGTCGATGCTTAGATCGTCGCGATAGGCATCACGTATGAAATCAACGGTGTCGAGATTGCGGTCCTCAAAGTACATCCGGTGCACGTCGTCGCGCCCTGCGCCATAGACGATCCTTGCCACCTTCGCCCAGATACTGGCCATTGTGCACATCCCGCATGGTTGAAGCGTGGAATATAATGTTGCTCCGCGAAGCTCCATATCGCCGACATGGGCCCCCGCTGCCCGGAAAGCACATATTTCAGCGTGCGCTGTGGCATCATTGTCCTCTACTGTCCGGTTTATCTCTGCTGCCAGTATTTTGCCGTCGCGAACTATGATTGCAGCGATGGGTGTGTCCGAAGGATCTGTCCCCTTCGTTTTCGCCAATGCAATGGCCTCTCGCATCCAGCGTTCGTCATCTTTTGTCATCAGCTGTCAATGTGCTCGGCGGAATAAAATAGCAGTCGGTGTGTAGGCTCGCACCCCTCCTGGATCCAAGCAGCGCCTCGGCAAGAGGCCAGACCCTGTTGGATAACAAAAGCGATCAGGACGGAAATGGGTCTTTTGAACATTTCACTGGTTAGCAATAATCAAGCCCCACTGGAACCATCAAAGCAGCTAAAAAGGATTGGCAGTGACAGATAATCGCGATTTACCACAAGCCCCCGGACCGGCTGGCGGTTGGGGCTCGATGCGAGGCATCGTTGAGATTTTTGGCGAGACCTGGTCCACCCCGGCATCGCTCGCCAGCCTGCGCAAACTCAACAAGCCTAGGGGGGTTATGTGTGTTTCATGCGCATGGCCGAAACCCGTAAATTATTCGGCATTTGAATTCTGCGAGAATGGGGCAAAGGCAATATTGTGGGAGTCGACGTCTCAACGCTGCACGCCCGAGTTCTGGGAACAGAACGGGCATAGTGTTACTGAACTTCGCGCGTGGCGTGACCACGATCTCGAGATGACCGGCCGATTAACGCATCCGCTGCGATTCAACCATGACACCGATCGTTATGAACCGGTCCGATGGGAAGATGCGCTATCAGACATCGGTGCGAGGTTACGGCTGCTCGAGCCTGATAGCGTGGTTTTCTATGCTTCCGGGCATGCTGGGCTTGAAGCGTCCTATCTTTACGCTCTCACGGCGCGTGCTTTTGGCACCAATAACCTCCCGCAAAGCTCGAACATGTGCCACGAGACGACGTCAGTTGGGCTCACCAAAGTGATCGGGTCTCCGGTGGGCACCGTCATTTGGGACGATCTCGAACAAGCGGATGCTTTTTTCTTCTTTGGCCAAAATCCGGGATCAAACAGCCCCCGTTTTTTGCACCCCCTGAAGGCATGTAAAGATCGCGGCGGAAAAATCGTCACATTCAATCCCGTGGTCGAGCAGGGCTTGGTATCATTCGTCGATCCCCAAAACCCCGTCGAAATGCTGACCGGCAAGGAGACTAAAATCTCCGACCAATATCTCCAGGTTAAGGCGGGCGGCGACATCGCCGCGATCTTGGGTATGTGCAAATGCATCGTCGAAGCCGACGATGCAGCGAGTGCGGCGGGCTCACCCGAAATCATAGATCATTTGTTCGTCGCACAGCATACGGCGGGTTTTGATAGTTTTATCGAATGTTGTCGAGAGACACCATGGTTACGGATTGAACAGGAGAGCGGACTGACCGAGAACGCCCTGCGCAGGGCGGCCCAAACCTATATGGACGCAGACCGGGTCATCGGCGTCTATGGCATGGGCCTAACCCAGCATGTGGATGGCGCGATGAATATAGCTATGTTGGTCAATTTTTTGCTGCTCCGCGGAAATGTAGGGCGTCCTGGTGCGGGACTCTGTCCGGTCAGGGGGCACAGTAATGTTCAGGGCCAACGCACAGTGGGTATTGCCGAAAAAGTGCATCTCATACCGGTCGACCGGATCAAACAGCTTTTCGATGTCGACACGCCGCCGAAAGACGGCATGGCGGTTGTCGAGGCTGTCAAAGCTCTTTTCGATGGCGAAGTGAAAGCCTTCATTTCGCTCGGGGGCAATTTGGTCCGGGCTGTGCCCGATCAGCTTCGAATGGAAAAAGCTTGGACCGGACAAGACCTGACGGTGATGATATCGACGAAGCTCAACCGCAGTCATCTGTTCCCGGGAAGAACTGCTTATATTCTGCCGTGCCTTACGAGGATGGAGGAAGATTTGCAGGGAGGCGCGGCGCAGGCCGTTACGACCGAAGACAGTTTTTCCATGATCAGCGGTTCGGTTGGCTTCCGAAAGCCCGCATCCGAACAGTTGCGAAGCGAACTCGCAATTGTGGCGGGGATTGCCAAAGCAACGTTGCCGCCGTCAGAAAAACTGAAATGGAACGAATGGACAGCCGACTACGCCAAGGTTAGGTCATTAATAGAGCAGACCTATCCCGAGGACTTTCGTAACTTCAACGCTCGCATGTTCGAACCCGGCGGTTTTTATCGTGGTAACGCGGCACACGAACGGATCTGGAAAACAGACAGCGGCAAAGCGATGTTTACAACGCCAGACCGCCTGAACGCTGTGGGTTTTAACGATGCGCCGGGACGCTTTCGCCTCGTTACCTTACGGTCGAATGATCAGTTCAATACGACAATCTATGGCTACTCTGACCGTTTTCGCGGAATCGAAGGCACGCGCGACGTCCTGCTGATGAACCCGGATGACATCGTAGAAGCGGGTATGACCGACGGCGATACGGTCCGCATTTTGACCGACGCCAGCGATGGCCTTGACCGGTGTCTCAACGGCCTCACGCTTACGGCTTTCAACCTCCCGCGCGGCACCGTCGGTGGCTATTATCCTGAATGCAACGTGCTGATGCCGCTATCCCATCACGATACGTTGTCCGGCACGCCGGCCTCGAAATCCATACCTGTACGCGTTGAGTTAGAAGCCAACTGACCCACTACAAACGGCGACTCAATAGGAATCGCCGGCGTGCTACAAATGCGGAATTTGCCGACAGAAATGCGTGTTTGTGTCTGCTCGAAACATTGCGCCACCGACACGCATGTGCCGGTCGAGGAACACATGATGCTAGAAAAACAGCTTTCCGATAATTCTTTAACCTAAGCTACGCCAAAAATGCGACCGCCAAAACTGCCATTTCGCACACTGTCATTTCCGCCAAATCACTTTTCGAATGCAGTGCGTGAATGAATGGCATATATTATGGAAGCGGTTAGGCCGATCTAACGACGCAAATGTTAGCGAGAGCTGCCAAGCGTTCTAAACGACCTAAGGGGCAGCCATTCATGTCTCTACGCACCGATAAGCGGACATTCCACCGCAGCAATCTCATATGTGCCCTCAATGGTCGGCGCCATCGCGCTTACATTCAATCCTTTTGAATCAACCGTTTGTTCGTTTGACTGCATCCACGGATATGCCTCATGATACACACAATAGTTCGGATACTGCGGTCCGGTACGTCACGCGCGACAATACTCTTTGCATAAGCACAGGCGCGCTGCATAATCATCTATCGGTGGCTGGCCGCTTCATCAAAGGGTAGCAGCAAAAAATGCCTAATTCCAACACCACCCCTAAAATACGATCCGATTGTGTCGTTAACCATCTTGTGGATTAGCGGGCCGTGGGGGGGTACCCGCTGTGGGAGCATTATATGCATATAGCAACTTTAGGTCTTTATGATGCTTGGCGTCATTGATCGATTTATAATTATCGCGCTGCGAGCGCTTATGCTGTGCTTGTGTTGCAGCATGATGGCTAGTGGCA
This sequence comes from Sphingomonadales bacterium Ga0077559, assembly GCA_001464315.1. GTDB lineage: Bacteria > Pseudomonadota > Alphaproteobacteria > Sphingomonadales > Sphingomonadaceae > Sphingorhabdus_B. The sequence goes on from LNFK01000044.1 coordinate 113,171, forward strand.
CCGCAGCTCTTGCCCAAACAGTTACCTGCCAAGGCCGACAGATCACCGCTTTAGACTTTAGAAATCCGGAGTTGGTTTCCGGATCACCCCTTGGTGTTGGCGCAATCTACCGATTTGCTAATGTGGCAACCGGCGTCGATGCCCGCTTACAAATTGATGCGTTGACCGCAGCGACCCTGGGGACCATTGATCAGGACACCGGATTAATCGACAACTTCCAGCCCGAATTGGTGGGAGCCAATGCCCGCAGTGCAGACTTTACAATTACATTTGTACTTGCAGGCACAACTAATCCCGTAGCCCTTGATTTTGCGGCTTCAGGAATCGACATTGACGGAGACAGCGCCTCTATTCGCGAATATGCTGAATTTTCTAATACATTTGTAGCTTACGTTCTCGATACGCCAACTAATATTGATATCAATGCATCTGGTCCCTCAATTCCGAGCAACGTCCGGTTCGAAGCACGAACCAATTTTACAGCTCCCGGTATCGATGAGTCCGCCACACAGAATATTGCATCAATATTCTACACATCAACCAGCACGTTCCGATATCGAATTGGCACCTTGGGAACGGGCAATACAACGCGACTAACGTCTCTCGATTTTAGTTGCCCCGTGCTGACGTTGCCTTCAACTACTTCGCAGGTTCCGCAAGATTTTGGTGATGCGCCTGCATCGTACGGCAACCCCATTCACGATATTGTGGCAGAGGTTCGGATGGGGAACTCGAACACCGCTGAAATTGCCCGGTATAACAGCCCATCAGCTAACGGAGACGCGGGCGATGACGGCGTCTCCATTTCTGTTCTCCGACAATCGAACATCGGCGATGCGACTGTGAGCGTGACAGGCAATGGTGGACGCTTACAATGCTGGGTAGATTGGAACGGGGATGGCGATTTCGCTGACGCAGGGGAGCAGTTGGCAACAGATATTGCAGATAATGGCGCGGGGGACACAAATGCAGCTGTAGGGACAATCGGTATCAGCATAGCTGTGCCAGCAACAGCAACGCTCACTCAAACATTTGTACGTTTTCGCTGGTCGACAACCAGCGGGCTTAGCGCATCATCAATAGCGTCAAACGGTGAAGTCGAGGATTACGCAATTACTATTCTAGGTGTAGCCGTTTTGAGTGTCGGTAAATCCTCAGAGTCGTTTGAAGCTACCGGTGTCAATAAGTTTTCAATCCCTGGTAGCGATATCATATATACTATCACGACTACAAATACGGGAACGGGACCGACAGACCCAAATTCCATTTTTCTTTTCGATAGCATTCCTTCGACAGTGGAATTTTATAACGGAGATATCGACGGGTCTGGCCCGGAAACAAATTCTGTTGCGTTCACCCAAAACTCTTCGGGCTTGACTTTTACCGCGTCAACCGATGTTCGGTATTCCAATTTGGTTGGCGTCCCAGCCAATTTTGCTGCGTGCGTCTACACACCCGCTTTAGGTTATGATGATGCTGTCCGACATATTTGCGTGAACCCAAAAGGGTCAATGGCGTCAGGCGGTACATCGCTTTCTGCTTTCGCAGTTAAGTTTCGGGCGAGAATTAAATAGCGCGTGCCGATTATATTTCGTTGTCGTCCAATATTAAGGCACCCACAGCAAGTCTGGTCAGTGATATGGATCCTACCTCACAGAGTTGTTTTTATTCTCAACAGTAAGATGGACTAAATTTTTAATGTGATCCGCCGTTATTTAGATAGTTGCAGTTCAAGTGTTGACTAAGCAGTCATCACTATTGGGAAAGTTGAGACAACCCGGAAACATACAGAATTTCGGTTCTGCTTTATGATCGACTATAGATCATTTAATTAAAAATGAGGGGAATGTGATGAGGGATTTAAATCAGGAATACCGCGAATTGCTGATGCGCATGGAACGGATTTTAACTGAACTCGACCAACTTGGCTTGGGTACGGTAGCAGTTCATATCGATCTTGCCATGCGGAGGCTGGAGGCGATTATTGCAGGTGGCTAAAAAACGCTGGACGGCAAAAAGCGAGCTAAGCTGATGCTTATGCCGTCAACTACTCTAGGCCGCTCCGTCATGTCTGGAAGGCTCAACAACCAGAGGTCCAACATCGACGGCGCCTCCTCAGTGTCGCTAGGAAATCAGATTATCATGCCTGTGGGAATCCCATTAATGGGTCCTGAGCCTAGAATGCATTGAGAGCGAGTAGCGTTTTTCTCATTATAGTTTGCCCCTGCCAAGTTAATTGCAGCCCACTATTACGTTGTTCTGGCGCATGAAGCTGTTTTATGTATCCAATATTATCAAGTATTTTTATGTAGCGAAGCACCGTTGTCTCTGGAAAAGATATTTGCTGGGAAATATCGGTGACAGTAATTTTTTGCTCCAATTTAGTAGTGATAAATAGCCGGAGCAAAATTTCCCAAACTGGTTCACCCAATTTCGATATTTCATCCCCTAGATTTCGTTTTTTGATTCGATGAAAATCTTCAATTTTTTCTGCGAGCGCTATTAACTCAAACTTAGGTTCTTTTTGATCGTTATTTCCTATGTTAATTTCTGTCGCATGCCCTACCCCAGTACCATATTCGTGTAGGTGTTCGGTTATTTGCAGCGGATTCATTTCTGACATATTCATCATTCAATCTGATATTAATAAAGCGAGCTAGGTAGCTAGATTATAAGCATCAAGAGGACCGTAAAATCCTCTAGTTTTCACCTAGGCTTCAAAACCGACAGTTTCCAGATTACTGACGATCTGGTTAGACTTGTCAAATCGCGACCCGAAGGAACTTCGAGACCGTTTGATGCTTAAGACTCAATGATTCCTTCGTCTAATTTTATTGCATTATATCGTCTATTTGATTACGTTATATCTATAAGGAGCTGCGGTCGGCAGGCGAATGCGAACATGGAAAATAAGAAAAACCTCCGAGCATTCAACCTTAACACACTTCCTGTTCTACAGGAGATACTCCGGCACGGTAGTGTAAGCAAAGCTGCAACGGCACTGGGTGTCTCGCAGCCAGCTTTGAGCGCCGCATTGAAGCAACTCCGTCATCATTTTGATGACCGGCTAGTTGTTCGGTCTGCGGGTTTGACAAAGCTTACACCCAAAGCTGAAAGCTTATTATCCCCTCTCGAAGATGCACTTGCTGCCATCCACGATGTAATAACACCCGGCACAGGACATTCCGAAAAACAGAAAGCAGTGATCAAAATTGCTGCTAATGACCATATCATGGTTTTATTAAGTGGACCTATTAGTCAATTGATATCGAAAAATAATATTTGTATATTACCACAATTTCTCAGCGCCGGCGGGCACTCTGCAAGGCAGCTCTTCACGGGCGAAATTGAATACGTAATTGCACCGAAATTCGTAATGTTAAGTAGTAGCGTTTCTGTCAGTGATTTGAAGCTTATCAACACCGAACATTTGTTTTCCGAACGTATGGTTGGCATCGGGCATCCAGATGATCTCGAATTGCTGAAGACATTTACAGTTGAGGAATATCTTAGTCACCCCCATGTCAGCTTTGAAATCGACACCGAGCAAAATATCTCGGTGGAACAAGCATATCTATCCGCTAATAGCTTGGTACAAAACGATATCGTTCGTTTCTCTTGTTATACTGCATTGCTCTTCGCAGTCACACAGACGCGCAGTATTGCCCTTGTACCAATCAGTCTAGCAAAGACATTCAAAGCGCTATTCGACTTCGCGATTTTTGAACCGCCGCTTGCATTTCCACCAGTTGAATGGACAATGATTTGGCATCGCCGGAATGATAATATTGAACAGCATGTCCAATTTAGGAAGATTATACAGAGTTGCGTACAACATATGACGTAGCGGTGAAGTCTGTTCTTATGCTGTCGATTCATCCCCGAAAAACACAGTGCCTTTGAGGTGCAACTTGTGCTGCGTGTGAGGAGATGGGTATTCGATTAATGACACTTCCTGAATGAATGTCTTGTTTCAATGGACCCGGCAACAAATGAGGACCGCTGCCATGTTGTCATATTCTAACACGTAGCTTTTGGTGCAAAAGCCCAGAAACCTGACGCTCGTCCGTCTATATTTATCGAGAAAGAAACGAATTGCCCGTACGTCGCGTGGCTTGAGTGGTCGCTTTGCTCCAACCAGGCTTCCAGCATTCCATGGTTTGCGTTCCTGTGCGCCACGATCGAAATTAGAACTACCCGTTTGACTTCTCCTTTGGCCGGAATGGCCGTGAGAAGGGAACGACTGTTATTCGACGGAAGTCTTTGGGACGGGAGCGGACATTCCGCTCATGATGACGATTGTAATCGACAGTTCATCCACCCAAAAAAACAGGATGTGGTTGCACGCTCCAAATAAGATATTTGCTGTCGCATAAACATGAAAATAACAGATGAACTTTTATTTAAATCGCAACGAAATTGCCGAACAAGGCGGAAGTTCCGCACTGAGTTCTAGAATGTGTAGTCCGTAATTTGGCCATCAGCGGCACGGCGTGGCGCGAAACTCTCAGTGGCCAGTTTACAAAAAATTATTCTGAAAAAATTCCTCTAGTTCGCTATACGTCGCTTCAGAAAGCGAAAGATTGAAACGGCGAGCGTCCACCGGATCTGCTGTCCGCTCAATCATGCCTTCGCTTTCAAGCAATTTTATCCAACGTAGACCAGTGGTTGCCGGCACAGCCGCGGCAATACAAAGGCTGGAGACACCAACCTCCTTTCCTTCTTTTGCAGATATAAAAAGGTCGATAAGGATATCCCACGCGGGATCAGCGAACAGATTACCGCTTCCGAAAATCTTTTCGCGGGCGCGACGACTGCGATAATATTTTTTTGCACATTTTAATATCGTCGCGTCAGCACTGTCATCAGATCCATGATTTTCTGCAAGAATGGCAACCCGGTGTTGAACTGCCTTCAATTCAGAAGCGATGATGCTCAGATCACTCTGTAACTTAATTAGCTCATCCATTCAAATAGCCCCTGCCTTGAAAAACTGAACCACCTATTTGCCGCAATGATAATATGATCTTTAACTTCGATCTCCATTTGTCTGCCAATCGAGGCTAGTTCCCTTGTGAAATTTAAATCCGCATGACTTGGTTCAGTACCGCCTCCAGGGTGATTATGCACCAGAATTAGACCACACGCGGAAAGTTCGAGCGCCCTGCGAATAATCTGTCTGGGATAGGCTGTAAGGGTCGTCAGCGTCCCCTCCGCCATTACTTCATCGCCAACCAATTGGCTGCTTCGGTCAAGAAAAACCACTCTCAACTGTTCTGTTGATAGTGAGCCCATGCTGGCTACCAGATAATCGATTAATTCCTGATTTGTTGAATCGACAACCTTGCGCGTTATCTCGGATTTAAGGCTAATACAGTTCGCTGCATGGGCGGAGTCTAACAGACCAATCACCTTGTCATTGCTACCGATCACTCGCTGCAGTGCTTCAGCAGTTTCGTTAAAAATTCGCCCCAGCGAATTAAACTCGTACAATAATGCTGTGGAAAGTGCGAAAGCATCATTTGGTGCAACATGGGCAATCAATGCCGCCAGTGCGGTTCGTTGCTGTTCTGATGCGTTAGTCGTTGATAATTGTAAGTGCCTACCATCAAAATTATGAGCAAAGGGTACGAGCTCGACACCTGCATGACCGCGTACACAAGCGGGTCGATCTTGTAGTTGAGAAATTTTATGACATGCGCGATGAGCGAGATTGTTTGGAGCGAGCTTACCCATAATGGCCACATCCGTCTTGCACGTAATGCGATAACGAGAAGCGCAATCCAAGCGATAAGGTCAATGACAAAGTGCCCCGGATCAAGCTTCGAATAGGTGGCAGGGGTGAGTGCATGGACAAATGGGTCGCTCGCGATCATCATGATAAAAATGATTGCCGCTGCGCGCTCCGGCTTGCCACCTCGCCACAAAGCGTAACCGACGCTTAGGGCAAAGAGCAATGAGAAGAAGATCACGCGCACGCTGCAAAACCAACACGCAGCGGCAAGCTTGTCAATATGTGTAGCTCAACCTGCCAACGCGAGTTTCGTCACATTGTCGGATGCTCCTTCGACCTTTGGGCATTCGTGTATGTCCATTCCTGCATATACTTTTGCAAGACCCGATAGATCTTTGTGAGCGCGAAGGATGTCATTGCTTGCAGTAAGTAGAGCCATCTGTGCTTTTGCAAGACGGGCAATCGTCGCTTGGCCAGTTGCCGCAGCAACACCGGTGTCACGCCGCGCTTGGACGACCGTCTTTATAAGTGTTGAGACCTGGATGAGCGCATCATCAAGGCAAGCCTCGGTCGCTGGAACTTCGCGGGCAATGCGGGCTGCGGCTAATTCGATCTGCATTTTCATAGAATATCCCCTTTCCCGCAATCACGTCCGTGATGCAGGATATTAAAGTTGCACGTAACCAATTTCAGGTAGCGGCCAACAGTCCTTCCAGGCTCTGAGCAACCGCAAGGGCGATCAGAACAATGGATAAAATGCCGACGGTCAGACCGACGATGATAAGCAGCCTCGCATTGGTGCTCAAATCGACGGAAGTGCTCCATCCGAAGTCCGGAGATAGTCGGGGTTGGTACTCGGTTACTCCGCTAAACGGTATGGCGGGTTCTTCGAGTGTTAATCCTATCGTCTGCCGTTCTTCTGGAAAGAATGTTTCGGCATGTTGCGACACTTTGGAAACACATGCTGGGTCATATATGATCCGATCATATATCCCAGTAGCTCTTGCAAAGATGAGTGCTGCCTCGTCGCGATTACGCGCGCCAAGGATGTGCCTAGCACTTGCTATACGTTGGTCGACCGTTGGCTTGGCAATGCCTAACTCTCGAGCGATTTCTTTGGATGATTTGCGCATGACAACGAGCTGCATGCATTGACGCTGTTTGTCAGTAAGCCGCGCAACATTAATGCGTTCAATTCCGTTTGGCCCCACTATCTGCGTTCCTTCTGCAGACGTTGATTATCGTTTGCTTTAAGATGTTTTGCAAATCTTTAGTTATTGGTAATGTCTGGAGATGGGTTAGACCGGCTGGCGATGATATTCGTTAGCAGGTTCAGTGCCAAATCCACATGAACGGCGACAGTATCCAGTTTTAGCCTGTCCAACTCGTCAAGGAGCGCCTGCATTCGCGCAGCAACCGCACGATGCTCATCATATAGAACCATTTTGGATCCTCATCCTTTCGCGGCCACGCCATTTTTCATGCCTGCGAGTTATAATTCGCTTACGACATTGTAGTAAAAAAAGTCTTTACGACAACGGTAAATTAGATCGGACATCTAGGGGTTGCTTCGGACGCTGCCTTTTCTGCCGCAGAGATACATATCTGCCTTACGATAAGTCGTTATCGCGCTCGGCGCGAAGCAAACCAAGTCCCCCTGCCTAATGAGCCACGTCTTACCGCACACGCACTTTTTTAATTGACCGGCTACCCAGTTCTGACGACATCTCGAACTTATTTTTCTGGCTAGTCCAAAGGTCGCTTATGAACGCGCAATTTGGCACCGAGAACGTCTGTAACCGGCAACAATGCGGAATGGCTGCAAAAAGGCCGTTAGCAGACCGTCGCCTTTCATATCGCTGCACCACATAGCCAGTCGTTCGTCACTTAGATCAGATCGCTACGACGAGACCAAAACACTCCTTAAATCACAACATCAAATCTGTGCCATTGGTGCTGACGGGAAAAGCTGTAGCGATTGTTATCTCTCTCTTCAGAAGTTAAAATTTCGACGTGGAATTGACTGAATTAACGTTAGAGTCGCAACTTTTGGCGTGATTAACAATATTATACCCGTTGCCTGAATAGCCAAGCATTGTCACAAAGTAGCTTGCTAAACTGGTCCTTATCAGCACCGCGCAATAATTCTTCCATCGTCAGTGCAGCTTCACCAAATGCTGCATCACCGAAATGGCCAGCGGTCCCAGCCAATTTATGTAATTGGGTTATTAATTCCGATATGTCGGCTTCGCTCGGGGTAGGATTGTCGAACTGCTTTTCCCAGAGCGCCAAAGCTTGCACTTTTCGCGACCGATAGCGCTCCATCAAATTGGGGTGCATAGCATCTCGTGTAGGTGTCGCCTCGAACTTAGTTGCGCGCCGCAAAGGGGGTAATTGGTCGACATAAGCGGCAACAATGTCTTGCAAAGCGACCATTTGAACTGGTTTGGCCAGATGGGCCTGCATCCCCGCTTCCAAACAAGCAGCGACGTCTTCGGCGTAGGCATTGGCGGTTAAGGCCACGATGGGCAGGTCGTCGGCGCTGAAACCGGCTGCGCGCAATCTGCGGGCCGCTTCCAACCCATCTACATTTGGCATTTGTATATCCATAAGTACCAGTCGATATGGACTTTGCGCTGCGGCAGCCGTTTGAACCATCTTAATTACTTCAAGCCCATCAACGGCAATTTCTGCGTCAACGCCGACGCGCTCCGCCATGGCGAGAATCAGTGCTTGATTTATATCATGATCTTCAGCGATCAAAACACGTGGGCGCGACGCCCCTTCGTCGCCTTTTACTTTACTGGGTTGGCCAATAAAGTCCTCAGACGGTGGATCAGATCTTACAAGCGGCAAAGTAACGGAAAACACGGTCCCTTCGCCGACCATGCTGCTGACAGTAATCTCGCCGCCCATCATTCTTGCCAGCTGATCGCTAATTGATAGGCCGAGTCCAGTGCCACCATATTTCCGTGCAGTCGAACCGTCGGCTTGAGTGAATTGATCAAAGATTACGTCCAGACGATCTGGCGGTATGCCAATGCCGCTATCGCTGACGTCGATCTGCAGTCGTGGTTCGGGCGACAAGCGATCAACCGACGCATGCACTTTAATCCAACCGCGCTCGGTAAACTTCACAGCATTCCCCACAAGGTTAAGGACAATCTGACGAAGTCGCAATTGGTCTCCATTTATCCATTGAGGCACATCGTCTTCGACCAAAATGCTGAGCTCAATCTTTTTGGAGTCCGCAATTGGCTGCATTAGTCGAACAGCGCCCTGCAGCTTATGACGCAGATCTACCGGCTCGCAAACAACTTGCATCTGACCAGCTTCAATCTTCGAAATGTCGAGGATGTCGTTCAGCAAGCGCATCATAGCATGGCCAGACTCAGCAATCATTTCGGCTTGGAGGCGCTGATTATTGTTCAGTTCACTATCAAGCAGAAGCTTAGTGAATCCGATCACGCCATTCATCGGCGTGCGTATCTCGTGGCTCATATTAGCCAAGAATGCGGATTTTGCTGTAGCGGCTTTTTCGGCTCGCTCACGCGCTTCGCGCAATTCTGTCTCCAGTGCCTTCGTTTCGTCAATATTTCGAATTGAAGCGATTATTTCGTACGGGTCACCGGTTACTTCATCGCGTACGAGTCCGCAGGTGGCCTCGAGCCAAACAAAAGTTCCTGGTGCGGATAGCAGTTCGGAGCGGAAGGCTACCCGTGGCCGTTCGACATTGCCATTGACGAGATCGTCGAAAGTCTCCCGAACGATTTGCTGGTCGTCGGCATGAAAGCGTTCAAGCAAGTTCGCTCCAATTAACGCACGTGGACTGATCCCTAAAAGCGTGCGCGAAGAAGGCGAAGCATATTTGCAACGTCCATCCAAGCCTAGTCGGAAAACCGCGTCTGTCGCATTGTTGGCAAGAAGGCTCAGCTGTGCTTGATGCTCTCGCAATTGCTCTGAAGCCCGACGTTGGTCAGTAATGTCGTTAGCTGCACCTATAAAACCGACAATTTTGCCTGCACTATCGAATTCGGCACTAGTTACTGTTTCAATCCACAAATCTTCGCCGTCTGCGCCGCGGAAATGACCAATACGGCGTTTAACATCGCCCGGCTTGTTGAACCCTTGCCAAGCTGGATCATCGTCATAAGAGGTGGTGTCGGCAAGTGCGCGCCTCCAGCCATCACCCAGCATTTCATCGACCGTGAAGCCAACCTTGTCGCTCCATAGCTTATTCACATAGGTGAGCTGGCCGTCGGTGCCAGCGCGGAATATTCCGATTGGTGCGGTTTCGGCCATCCGTCTGAAACGCTCTTCGCTTTCAGCCAGTGCGCTCTGCTGGCGCACGCGCTCGCTGACGTCGCGAATATTGCCAACAGTTCCAGCAAAGGCCCCCACTTCATCCACAAACGGCTGCACCGTAACCTCAATATGATGAAGCATGCCTTTGGCATCAATAAACTGTTGGTCGAGCACGCATTCCTTGATTTCGCCGTCAATTATCCGCGGATAAAGCGCACGTGCTTTGGCGACATCGACGGGCGTTAGAAGCTTCGTGGTCGGCCATCCAAGACTTTGATCGACTGTGAAACCAGTGAGCTTCTCCCATTCAGCATTTAAATATGTCCAGCGTCCAACCGCGTCAGTACGAAAGATAACGTCCCCGACATTCTGCAAAATGAAATCTGCAAAGTCCCTCCGCTCACGCAATTGGTCGCCGATAAGGTCACGGCTTTTTAGCATTGCAGCCACCGGAAGACCAACAGCAAAGCACGTTGCCAGAAAAATCTGAAGCGCAAACAATTGATCGCCTAAGTTGCCTTGAACGAGATGAATCGGCCCGTCGTCAAGCGCTGTAGCGATAGAAGCGATAATCGAGATTTTGACGACCGAAAGCGCCGTACCGACGCTGCCTTGCCAAAAAGCGTGCAAAACAACCACGGGTATTACCGCAAATAGAAATGGATATGTCGTTTGACTAAATACAGATATACATACCGCGGTACCAACTGCAAACAATGCGAGCCATTCGGTCACCTCGTGCCGCGTCGGGCGGCGTCTCGTTTTCCACGCGTCAGTCAATATCAAAATTGCGGGCGTTACAAGGAGCAAACCTAGGCCGTCTGCGACAGCCCACCCTTGGAACATCGACCAGGCCGATCCATGGTCCGGCGCCCCCAATATTACCAGAGCCGACAAACCCGATGCAACCGGCGCGACAATCCCCGCGATAGCACAGAAGGATATAAGGTCGGGCAGCAGTGACATATCTGGTCTGCGCAAATTTAATCGCCACATACCGAACCAAACGATCAAAACTTCGAGACTGTTTACAAGACTAAGCGAAATAGCGCGGGCAAATTCATCACCAGCATAGACGTTTGCCGCGATGTTGGCTGCAAAAGCCGCAGGTAAAAAGGCCAAATCGCCTAATCCGCGACCGCGCAGGAGAATCGCGACAAGCACGGCGTTCGGCAGCCAGACCGCCGCTACGCGGCTTTCATCACGTGTCAGCACGACACCACCCCAGGCCAAAACACCGAATAGAAGCGCAGTCAGGACAACTGACCAAAAACTAGGGTATGTCTGGGCTCTAAGCTTGTTCAGCATCATTTTGCTCTATTGCCGGAGTAAATTGACGGGGTTTTGATCACGATTGGTTGTTCATTCTCGCCATCCATTGCAGCCGCGGACGGCTCGAAATTTGCCGCTTCGTCCTGGCGCCGTTCGGTCGATATCGGTAATTTTGTCTTCGCTTCAGGTTCGGATCGATCAAAACCGGTTCGAGGAACAGCGGCCCAACTGCTGTCCTTTTTGAGAAAGCGCCAAATCCCACGCAACCGATACCAAAGATTAATCTGACGGTAGCCAAAGTTTTCGACCACCGCCGCTAACGCAATTCGCGATAGGTCAGCCGCGTTTGGTGTTCTTCGTAATTGCTTTTCTTCTAGCGCCAGCGTGCCGATGCTAATGCCAGTGCCGAAAACGAACGTTAATCCGAGAAAGGCTAATGTGACATCAAGTGACAATATGCCGAGGGCGAAGCATAACGGAATCAAAAGGTAGCCGACTAATTCCATCGGCGGACCTATCAAGTCTTCGATCACGAACAACGGCATCGCTACAATGCCGATGCGTCCGTAGCGCGGATTACATAGCATGTGGCGGTGTCTAACGAGCGTTTCTAATGCACCCTGCTGCCATCGCGACCGTTGGTTACGCAGACCTTCTAAAGTTTCGGGTGCTTCAGTCCAGCAAACGACCTCGGGTACAAAGGCGATGCTGTAAGCGCGCTTTTGTTCACGCATATGTCTATGCAAGCGTATTACAAGCTCTAAGTCTTCGCCTACAGTATCGTGCCGGTAGCCGCCCACTTCCACAACAACAGAGCGCTTAAAAATTCCAAAGGCACCTGAAATCAGCGTTAGCATCGACAATTCGGCGTTCGCGACGCGCGCGGTTAAGAAAGCGCGCATATATTCGACGACCTGAAAGCGCGGCAGCCATTTCTCCGATAAGCCAATTTCCGAAATATGACCTGCCTCAATCACGCTTCCGTTTACGATGCGGATCGCTCCACCAACCGCTATCAAGCGACCATCGTCCGTCATGAATGGTTCGGTCGCGCGCAGAAGACCGTCTGGTTCAATAATCGAGTCGGCGTCGATCACGCAGACAAGCGGCATTTGCGCGAACCCGATCCCTGCATTCGCAGCATCCGCCTTACGACCATTTTCCTTGTCGATAAGCAGCAGGTTCCGATTTGTTGTCGATTGGTAGACGCCATTGACACGAGTGTGCTGCAGCGCGACGATCTGCTGTCGGTCGCTTGGTTCCATAGCGAACGCGTCAATCATACGCGCAAGCGTCGCGTCCTTTGAGCCGTCATTGACGACAATAACTTCATATTGAGGATATTGCAGTGCCAGAAGTGCACGCACGCTGTCGACTATCGACAGCTCCTCATTAAACGCGGGCGCTATAACAGATACTGGCGGCGCTAGATCGTCGTAGCGAGACCACAGGTCGATTGATCGCGGCGCGGGCTTGAGCCGACGGGCAAAGGACCAGGCAGCAACAATCAACTGCACAACGGACACTGCATTGCGCAGCAGCACGATAGCAAAACTGGTCCAAGCAAGCCCGAGTAAAAGACCTGCGCCGATCGCAAATACGTCAACAGTCACTGGGAAAGTCCCGTGACGCTGCTTTTTATCTTCTGGTGCGGGCGCAACGTATCAAGCGCCTCTTTCGCCCGCATCCGCACCCACCAAGACGGATGTTGGATCAACGATACCATCACAGGGATCGCATCGCGCGCACCCAATTTGGCACACGTCTGGATTGCCTGAATACGTACGCTGTCAACCGGATCAAGTAATAGTCGGATTGCCCATGCCCCTGCACTTGGGTGCCCTAGCCTGCGCGCAGCCTTCAACGCCGCGCATCGGACCTCGGGATTGGCATCATATCCATGGTCCTGGAGACGGTCGAAAATCGCAAATTTGCCTGTCCAGCCTAGCGTCTCTACGAGCAAAGGACGGATTGCCGAAAGTGAGCTATCGGCAGCCAGATACGCGAGTTCATCTGCATCGCGCGACGCTGAAGACCGAAACAGAGCTTCGTGCAGCCGGGTTAATGGCTGATGTTCGAGGTCAAGCATGTCGATGACCGTAGAGGGCTCCGGAAGGTGCCCCATACGGGCCAGAGCAGCAGCAGCCTCGGTTCGGACTGCAAGGCACGGATCTTTGCTCATACACCCACGCAGCGCTGCAATACTACCCGGTGTCGAAAACTGCTCAAGAGTCCGCATAGAGTCCACGCGGCGCGCTGGGCGCCGCTGACTTAACCCCTTGATTGCTATGGTCAGGATTTCAGTGCGATCGGCTATGTTGAGCAGAGATTGGCGATCTTCACCGCGAACCAGCAGCAACAAATGGCTTAACGTGCGAAGACGATCCTGAACCGATGCAATAGAAAAAGTCGATGCCTGTTCGAGAACCATCCGACCCGATATTACCGCCATCAATTCTCGCGACATCACCAGCTCGGATGCTCGGGCCGTTGCGCCCTTGTGCTCAGTACGCTGCCGCCGCAGGATGAGAATTGCCATATGTATCACCATCCCCAGCGCGAAGCTAAGCGAGACAATCGAAACAATCACTGCAAATCCTGGAGAGCTTCCCGTCACGGACCAAAGCGCCATGCAATACCCAACGTCACACCGGTGCGGTGGTAACTTCCAATACGTTTCTCGTAATCGGCGCCTAATCGGACGTTCAACTTATTAGTCAACGGAGCGGTCAATGCACCGAAAAAGCTACGGACGCGGCGCGTCTGACCTGCTTCAGCATCAGGATAGGTTGCCGCCCCTGCACTGAGTAGCCAGGCTTGCCAGAAATCTAGATCGGTTCGAGCTGACCAACCGTTTCGGTAGTCGTTTCCCTCAGCCCAAAAATTAATTGACTTAACCGTTATGCTCGCCCGACCGTTTGCAGATTGTATACGCACACCAGGCTCGAAAACCGTAACGTTTGACGAGCCATAATCAGCATGCCTCAATGCTCCAATGAATGCGACGTTGGCAAATAGCTGCACTTCGCCGCCAGCACGCAAACTCCAGTCTTCGCGAAAGTCAGGGTTAGTAGTAAAAGAGCCGGCTAAGTAGATTGCGGCACCACGGGCAAGCCGCCGGTCTATCTGTCCGACAAACCTTGTGTCCGCCGTGCCAGCACGATTTTCGACGTCAATTTCACCGACCACCCTCGTTCTGGCGGCGACCGGTGCGTCAATAGAAACGACCGTCTCTGTCCAGTCTGCTTTCGAATTTCCAATTTTTACCCACGACAGCGTGTGGCTGAGGGCAATTCTTGGGCGGTTGGCGGGATTCTGCCGTGCACGATTCATTAAACGCCGTAGGTCTGGTAGCTCAATATTATCCGGCTGTGCCAACGCAATTTGGCTCGCGATGGCTTGCGCCTCATCAAGACGACCGGACCAAATCATAGCGCGGCCTAGTGCAAGGGCTATGTCTTGGTCTTGCGGTGCCAACAAACGCGCGCGTTTGAGCGTTTCGATGGCAAGAATATAGTCACCCCCAGCGGCATATGCGTTACCTAAAAGACGCAGCGTTGTGGGATCATTTGGGTGTTGGGCATCAATTTCTTCAATCAGCTGAATTGCTCTTCCAAAATCTCCCGCGTTGCGCGCTATCGTTGCTTGATCGAAGCGCGGGTCATTAATCTGCGCTTCGACAGCCGCGGGGGCACTTATCAGGCACAGCACGGCTAGCCATGATTTCTTAGGATTTGACATGACTGTCGTTCGGGTGGCGCGAGGCAAGCACTGTTGCAATGCGCAACACCAGTTCTTCAGGCATAAAGGGCTTGGTAAGGTAGTCAGCTGCACCGGCGCGGAGCGCTTTGACGACATCGTCCTCGCCCCGCCTTGCACTGAGCATTATAACCGGCAGCTTTGAAGTGGCTGGATCAGACTTAAGCGACTGTAGGACTTCCATGCCCGAAAGAGCTGGCATCATGCTGTCTAGGATAAGGACGTCGAAATCCTCGCTTTGTGCGGAGTTAAGCGCAGTTGCGCCATCGGTTACAACGAGAACAGTGTGGCCCATATTCTCGAGCTTGAACCGCAAAACTTCGCACAGAAGATCATCGTCGTCCGCTACCAAAATTTTGGCCACGTCGAGTACTCCTATGTTTCGAGCCCGAGTATATTGTTGGAGTCTTTGAAAATGGTTAACCAGATGGAAATTTCGTCTTCACCAAAGAATAGCTGTCCCAAAAGGTTTTATAAATGGTAGCCAGCACCGCGCAAAACGCTGGCAATTTAAGGCAATGGCAACAATATCGATGGAGATATCCCACAGCATACGGGTTTAAGGTTGTTAGGCAGTCTTACCTGTCATGGCCCGCGCTAACGATGTGTCGTGTCATAAAGGTAACCGATAGTTGCAATCACAACGATCGCTTGCCATCATTTCATCGCGGACGGCTAAAAATTTTTGTCCATGTATTCCGTTAATCAGCATGCACACTGCTTCGAATCAGAGCTTTGTGCAGGTCGGACCGCATCAGAACAGGGTCTGATCCAATGTTTGCTTTTCCCGGGGGTACCATCCGTTTGCATGGCAAGTTTTGGGAAACAAACTCTTGGTCGGGAATGACCTATTTTGGTGGAGTCCTGACCGTCCGGTTTTAATGAGGAACTTTGAAAGGCTGCCATCGGTTCACCTCGATTCCTTGCTTTCAATGGCAAGGCGCAAGTCATCGGGGATAGGCATTGGCTGAAACGCGCTGACCTTCGAACGCCCTGTTATTGCCCTTTGGGAAGTCCTAAACGGCGTGCTTGGTCAGTGTTGCTGTTTCTGCTCGTTCAGAAATCGATCCGCAGATTCGCGACTACTCCAGCCCGGCCTTCACGCAGCTGGCTTCGGTAGCTGTCAACATAGCTGACGCCGACGGCCCATCCGCTGCCAAGATCATATTCAGCACCCACCAACCAATCAAGTTTGTTGGTCCCAAACGCGCCGTCTTCATAGCCGAACGAGCCTCGGAGCAGTAGCGGCGTGCCGGTCACCGGCATGTCCCCTGAAATGCCAAGATAGATGTTGTCTATCTGGCCGGTTCCTTGCTGCGACGGCGCATAGCTAACCTCCGCCGCGATCGAGCCTTCGCCAATGCTCTTGGTCAGGCTCGCTCCAAATTCGGCATAGTTCAGGCCCGACGCTCCAGGATAGAAGTAATGCATCGCATAGATATCAGCAGATATTCCATCACCGATGTCGCTCGACCAGCCGATCGTGAAGTCTGCTTCGATATCGGCCCCGCCATTGTCAGCCGTGTTCGAACCCCAGGCGTTGACATAAAAACCCGATGCGTGCGTGATTGTAAGGCTTGGCTGCAGCGCGGGATCGAAGTCCGCTAGGCTAATTCCGCGGAACCGGTAATCACTGACGGCTTCGATCGAGCCATCGATACTAATTGTCGGTTCCTCTTCGGCATTATCGCTGGCTTGGGCCAGTGCTGGAGCGGCGGTGAGGGCACTGATCAGGACAAGCGCAGCTTTCGCTGTGAAAAACAGGTTCTGCTTCATTGGGATCGCTCCAGTTAGTGGTCGTTGGGTCGCGCTGATCATGCGGCCAGCGATATGACCGTTTGATCTACTAGCGGCAGGCGCAGGCGCACGGTGGCACCTTTGCCACGGCCCTCGCTTTCGAGGGCGAGTTCGCCATCCATCGCGCGCATCGTGTTGCTGGACCAGTGTAGGCCCATGCCGCTCGATTTATCCTTACGCGTGCTGAATCCACGTTCGAAGGCGTGGCCAAGGACATATGCATCGGCCCCTTCACCATTGTCGGTGATGGCAATTTCAACGGTTCCGGCAGCCGGGTCGGCGGTGCAGCCGACTGTGAGCGTCCAATCGGCTGCGCCGCCGGCCCTCATCGCCTCTGCAGCATTCATCATCACATTAGTGACGATCTGGTTGAGGTGAATGAGATTGGCTTTCACGGGCGGTATTGCATCTGGCAAGATAATTGACACCGGTTTGCCGGTGGCAGCTTCAAGGTTAGCGGCTTCGCGCCCGAGAAGAGCTTCGACATCCACCGCTTCGATATTAGGCTTGGCGCTGGAGTCGAAATGATAGTCTGACACGATCGCAAGGATCTGGTCGACCGAGTGCTTGATCTCGATGATCTCGTCACTGCGCGCCGAGCCCATTTCGGCCAGCTTGCGCGATGCAGACTTGACGAAGGCTTCCAAAGCAGCACGGCGTTCTGCGGGACATGCATCTCCGGCAAGCTCATCAAGCGCCTGAATCAGTTGTCCGCGCAATGGCTGGCGGTCTTCCTGATGCCATTTGTCGTGCTTAACCTGCAGCGGAACCAGCGCGTTTCGAACATTGTGAAGCAGGCCGACGGCGGAATCGGCCTTGCCCTGGACATAGGAATTGCGGCGCAGTTCATCCTCGGCTTCGGCCAATTCATCGGCAAGCTGATCAAACTGTTTGGCCAGTGTGCCGATTTCATCTTTGCTGGTCAGTAATTTCGGATCGACCACCCGGCGACCGCTGCGGAACGAGGCTACATGGCGGCGCAATGACTGCAAGCGCAGCACAGCGATGCGGTTGACGCCCAGCGCCAACAGCACAGTCAACGCCAACAAGCTTACCCCCATCGCCATCATTGCGGATTTGACGGCACCCGCGCCGGTCTGAGAAATGGTCCGCGGCGTTGAAAAGCTAACAGTGGCGAGCACATCGCCGCTATAGCCGATCAGGCCCAATGAGTTGCGGATTTCATTCGCTTCGTATGCGGTAAAAGTCTTGTCTGAGCTTTCCAGGATTTCCTGTTTGAGCTTAGGGGCGACAGCAGCAATGAGCAGCGACCGGGTCTGCAAGGCATCGGACAAAGTAGTTTCGTCAAGCAGTTTGCCGATCACCAGATAGGCGAAGGGTTGGCCTGAACCATCAGTTTTCTTTATCCAAGTCGTCTGAATGGAATAAATGCCGCGCGTCCCGCGGACATATGTGCCCGACTTTTCGGATGCGCGCGCAGCTTCGGCGATCGGACCTGAAACCATAAGTGGTGTCAGCGCTGCGGTTTCGGCAGGCAAGAATGCTGTGCCTTCTGGATTGTCAGCCTGCGACCATGCCGTCGTGCCATCGAACCGGACCACGGCCATGTAATCGACGTGAAGGTTTTCATAGCCCAACAGCGTGAAAATCTCTTGTTCAAAGGCCTTGGTTGGCGTTCGGGCGAAGATGAACATGTCATCCCATACGGCATAGTCCAGCGCACTGGCTTGAAGCCCGTTATTGATCTCGGTAAGCGCATTGCGCGCGCGGGCGACCTGATCGCGGTTTGCCTGCTGTTCGATCGAAGCAAAGGTCGGACCCAGAATCTGCTGAAGCGTCACGAAACTGAGTGCGGTAACCAACAGGCCCGCAGCCATGGCAACAACGGCAAATTTGCCGGCCAGTCGCTGCTTGATGAAATTGGTCAAGCCGCCACTCCAGACTGACCGTGGCCGGTGTCTTCGTCAATCGCGTCTGTGCCATAGGGCAGATCTACCGGCTTCATTGCCTCGGCATAATAATGGCCTTGTATGAGATCGCAGCCCATTGCGCGCAGTGCATGGACCTGCCCGCCGGACTCTACGCCTTCGGCCACAACTTTAAGCCCCATCAACCGCGCCATTGCGGTAACCGAGGTGATAATCGCGGAGGCCTGACGATCCTGACCAATGGTATCGATGAAGCTCTTGTCGATCTTGATGCAGTCGATTTCGAAATCACGCAGGTTGACTAGCGAGGAATAACCCGTGCCGAAATCGTCGAGAGCCACTTGGATGCCGGCACGGCGCAGGGCAATGATCACCTGCGCTGCTTGCGCCGGATTGGCAAATAAAGCGGTCTCCGTGATTTCAAACTGGATGCGGTTTAGCGGCAGAGCATGTTCAGCCGCGATCAGCGTGATGAAACCGACCAGGTCGCGCGTCTGGAAATGCAGAGGGGAGACATTGATCGAAACAATTCCTCCTTCCCAGGTCGCGGCTTCTGAAATAGCATGGCGGATAACCCATTCGCCCAGCGGCTGGGCCAGCCCGCACTGCTCTGCAATCGGAACGAACATCGCAGGCGGAACCGAGCCGAGTTCGGGGTCGGTCCAGCGCAGCAGCGCCTCATAACCATAGGGCCGCCCGGTGTCAGGATGGACAATAGGCTGGTAGTTCAAGGTCAGCGCGCCCTGATTCAGCGCGTCGCGTAGAGCAGTTTCGATCCGCGAGCGCAGCTTGGCGCTGTCATCCATCACCGCTCCAAACAGTTTGCAGGTTGCCCGGCCAGCTTGCTTGGCGGCATAAAGCGCCAGATCAGCACGCCGCTGGAACTCGGCCAGGGTAAGCGGCATAGTCCCGCTGATGGCAATCCCCGCCGAACAACCAATGTAAGCCCGGAAACCCATGATCTCGAACTCGCCAGTGCAAAGTTCAACGATACAGTTCGCCAGCGCAGTTGCATGATCTTGGTTGGTGTCGCAGACTGCGATCGCAAACTCATCACCGCCCAGCCTGGCGACCAGTGCATTATCGGGCACGGCGCCGCGCATTCGCTGGCCGATCTGTTTGAGCAACTCATCCCCAGCGGCATGGCCAAGGCTGTCATTAACGTTCTTGAAATGGTCGAGATCGAAGTAAATCAAGGCCGCGCGGTTTTTCCCGCTGCGCAGTTGATTTTCTAGGTAATCTTTGAGCTGTATCCGGTTAGGAAGCTGCGTCAGTTCATCATGCAGCGCAATATGCCGCGCCCGCGCCTCGCTGGCTTGCAGTTCGATATTGGTTATTTCAAGCCGCTGGTTGGCGAGGTATAGCTCCGCCTCCAGCTGCCATTTCGTAGCCAGTGACTGGGCGAGTTGCTGAACATCGGCGGTGCGGAAGGGCTTCGACAGGTAATAGAGCTTGTCGAGCGGACCGGCTACCATTGCGATCTTTTGAGGGTTGTGATCAGAATAGCCAGTCACCACCACGATGTTGATTTTGGGGTCTAACTTCCGCACTTGGCGTGCTGTCTCCAGACCATCAATACCCGGCGGCATGCGCATGTCGAGAAACAGTGCTGCGTAGGGATCACCGTCGACTAGTGCAGCCCGAATCCGCTCAACCGCGTCCGATCCTTGCGATACATAATCGAAGCGATAGGCCGCAAATGGGTTGTCATCAGGCGCACCGGCATCTGAACCTTCACTGCTACCGAACAGCGCGCTGCCCATGGCGGCCAGATCATCGTCGGCAACTGCCCTAACAGCAAAGCAATCCCGGTAGGCCGCGTGCAGCTGTGGCTCATCGTCTGCAATCAATATTCTAGGTTTCATTCTGCCCCGACTTCTCGATTGTATCACTCGGACGCAATCAAGAACGGCGATTACTTGGGAATCCTTAATCAGTGCCTAACCAACACTAACGATGACGTCCGGGATTGGCCCAGCTTGAACGTATGGCTGCTTTTAACCGTCGTCCCGAACATTACAAATGACCGAAAAGTTAGCGAAGCCTGCTTAGCGGCGAACTCCCAAAGCAACTGAATTTTATCGCGAAAAAATCTGTTCAGGCATGGATGAAATGCTGGGATGCCAGCGTTTCCACTTTGCAAAGCAAATTCAAGGAGACGAAATATGCAAAATCGGACCAAAGCCCTATTGTTTTCGGTCGCAGCGATTACCACCGCCACTGTCCATGCCGTACCATTCGCGGACGGCCCGGAGGATACAACAGAAATCCGCAGCGAACCGATCGCCGGGCTCTACAATAATCCTTGGTATGCTTATTTGGCTGATATCCGCGAAGCCGAGCAGGAGCTCGGAAGCGACCTGCGGGGCGCTACTGACGCTGAAGATCATCGCGACGCCTGGGAAGAATATCACAATGAACTGGTGGATGCAGACAAGGACTATGTAAAAGAAATGCGCGAACGCGGCTATCGGGCCGGACGCGTAACGGTTGGCTGACCCACTCCTCCCTTTGAAAGCCAACCGATACTGGCGGGAGCTTGGGCTCCCTCCATTTTTTTGCTATTTTTTTACAACCGGGAGGCGAGAATTACTGCCAACCCTTCTTCGCTGCAGCCTTCTCGGCAGCAGCACCCATTGCCTCACCGGCCATCATCGCCGCCGCTGCTTCCGCCAGCGCCCCGGCAGAAGCCTGTCTGTATGCGCTGGCGCCATTGCCCGACAAAGTCTGTTTCAATTGCCAGTCCTTGCCCGCACGGCAGGCTATACCATCCAGCGATGCGCTTTCGAAGGTCCGGCAGTAGCCGCCGTCTTTTGCAGCAAAGCTGGTGCCGATGCGGACTTCTGGGTTTGTGCCTTGGGTTGATGCAAGCTGGGTTTGCAACGCGTCGGCAAGCTTGCCTGAAGCAACCAACGTGCCGCCATCGTCACGCACGTAGCCGGCATCGCGGTTAAGTGCCGTCCCGCCAATCATCAACCCTACTACCAGCGAAGCAGCCATCGCGCCCCATTGTATCACCGATGACCGATACCGGCGCGCGGTCTTCTCCACAAGCTGCTCATCCAAATTGCTGACACTGCTCGACAACATCCCCGCCAGCCGGTCCGGCAAAGTTTCCTCCGCCACCGGATCGAAATGCGCCGATAGCCGCGCGCGCAGTGTCCGCTCGGCCTCGACCGCTTTCGCCAGCGGGGCATCCTCGGCCATTGCCTTTTCCAAGCGCTTGGCGCTCACAAGATCAAGCTCGCCATCGACATAGGCCGCAATTGTGGCGCGATCAAAAGTCATGCCGCTTCTCCCAATTCGCGCACCAGCGCTTCGCGCCCGCGCACTAGCCGCGATGTTAATGTGCCCACCGGCACTTCCAATATCTCTGCCGCCTCACGATAGGCATAGCCTTCGACCAGCACCAGCATCACTGCCTCGCGTTGCTCATCGGGCAGCCGTGCCATCGCCTTGTCGACATCGCCCAACTCCATCGACGCTTCCATCCGCGCATGGCTGTCGTCCGCGATCTGCATCACGCCATCGTCGATATCCGCATGAATACCCCGTCGCGCTGTCGCCCGGCGGTTGTCGATCCAGATATTTCGCGTAATCCTATACATCCAGCTATCCAGTCTCGTTCCGGCCTGCCACTGATCGCGCGATTTAAGGGCGCGTTCGATGGCGGCCTGACACAGATCATCCGCGTCGGCGGGATGCTGGGTTAGGCCGCGCGCGAACCGGCGCAATCGCGGTAACAGCGCAAGCAGTTCCTGTTCAAATGCCATTCAATTCCTTCATGGCTATGTGGATGAAACGATGGCGTGTGGTCGTTTCATCCATGTCCCCTCGAAATTTCGGGTGACAGGTCGCATCGAAAGCACAAGAAAGCAAGATTATGAAGCATTGGCTCATCCCCGCAATGTGCACGACCCTGCTCTCGGCGGCAGCATTCGCTCAGCTTGGCCTGCCCAGTGGCGGCCTGCCGCGCGTTGGCGTGCCGCAGCTTCCGGTCGAGCTGCCACAAACCGGTGCAGCCTTGGCGCAGCTTGGCCGCATGTTGGAGACAGCGCGTCTTGACCGCCTCACCCGCTTTGTTCGCCAGAACCGCGACGCAGTCGATTATGACTCAAACCGCTACCCCGCCGTGCGCGGTGAACTGGTGGCAACCGGCGTCAGCGATGACGCTATCAAGGCAGCACAGGCGGCAGGCTTCGCCTTGCTCTCGCGCGATGCCATCGAAGGGCTGGACCTAAATTACGTCCGCTTCGCAGTCCCGGCTAAAATGTCGCTCGCCGAGTCCGAACAGAAACTCCGCGCTCTGCTCCCCAATGCCGAAATCGACGCCAACCATATCTTTTTCCAAGGTAGCGCTAGCCCTGCGCCACCTCTCGCCACGACGGTACTCGCCAGCACCTCCACCAACGCCTCGCTCGGCATCATCGATGGCGGGGTTGCCGATCATCCTTCGGTGCGCGGCCGGGTCGAGCAGAACGGCTTTGCCGCAGGCGCGCCGACAGCGAGCAGCCACGGCACCTCGGTCGCCGCGTTGATGATCGGAAATGGCGAAGTAAAAGGCGCACGTTCGGGGGCGAGCCTACTTGCCGCTGATGTTTATGGCACGGCAAAGGCGGGGGGCAACGCCGCTGCCATCGCCCGCGCGCTTGGTTGGCTCGCTGCGCGGGGTGTTTCGGTCGTCACCATCAGCCTCGTAGGCCCGCACAACTCCCTCCTCAAAACCGCAGTCGCGGCAGCACAGCGCAAAGGCGTCATAATCGTCGCGGCGGTTGGCAATGACGGTCCTGCATCCCCGCCTGCCTACCCGGCATCCTATCCAGGCGTGCTGGCTGTCACCGGCGTAGACGGAAGAAACCGTGCGCTTCCCGAAGCAGGCCGCGCCGTGCACACCGACTTCGCTGCACCGGGCGCAGACATATTCAGCGCGACAGGCGCAAAGAAAAAAGCCCGCGTTCGCGGCACGAGCTTCGCCGCCCCCCTTGTCGCCGCGCGCCTTTCCACTTTCTACCCCCGTCAATCGACCAGTGCGGTCGAACCCGCCGTCCGAAAGCTAATGGCCGAAGCTATAGATCTGGGCAAAAAAGGGCATGACCCGGTCTACGGCCACGGCTTGGTGTGCGGGAAATGCGGTCGATAATCTGCTTTTTTGAGGCAGATAATAGTAATAGTTTTAATTGAACGGATGAAATTCCGCACCCCAATCGTTGTCCCTACATGCAGGCAATCATGCCATTGCAAAGAAGGAGAACGAAGATGAAGATCACTTTCAAGCATTCGATCATTCCCGCGATTGCGCTGGCATTCGCCATCTCGACCCCGGCTTCGGCCCAATTGCTTGGTGGCAGTACTGGTGGCGGATTGACCGGTGGCCTTGGCGGCGGTCTGGGCGGCGACATGACTGGCCCTATTACCCGTACCACCGGAAGCGTTACCGGCGACAGCACCGGCTCGCTAAGAGGCGAAAAGCAGGTCGATCGCAAGTCGGGTCGCGTGCGTGGCAGCGGGCAAGCTCAAGGCAGCAGCAACGGTTCGGTAACCGGTGGCACCACGGTCCTCGACCGCAGCGTTAATGGCGCAAGCAGCGGTTCGGCCAATGCGTCGAAAAGCGGCAGCGTTGACGCGCAACTAATCGGTACAGATGCCGTCCGCACCACCGCGCAAGATGGCGTCGGTCGGGCGCGCGGCGCAGTCGATACTGTACGCGGTACGGCCAGCTCAACCGCAGGAACCGCGCGTTCGGCCGCTGGTAATGCTGTAGGTAGCACATCGGGCACTGGCTCAATCGCCGGCAGCGCAAGCGGCATGGGAGATGGCATGGCATCGGGCAGCCTCGGCCAGCTCGCCGCCTCCGGAACGGCCGCCGCCAATAGCGCAGGCATGTTCGCAATTGAACCGGGCATGCCCATCGAAGACGCGCGTGGACGCACAATCGGCTATGTCCAGTCGGTCAAACAGACCAAGCAGGGCGTAGTTCAGGCGGTAACAGTCGAAACCGGCAACCGTCTCGCCACGCTTCCGGCCGCGAACTTTGCGGGTTCGGGCGAGGCTTTGGTGACAGGCATGACCAAGGGCCAGCTGACGTCCGCCGCAAAGCAGCAGGAGGCGGCTCCAGCCAGCGGCCCGCAAACCGAGAGCAGCACGCCTGCAGCCCAGAAATCTGGCGGCAACCGCTCACGCGAAGCCAATAATAACAAAGAACGCTAAACCCACCGGGTGATCACCCCAAACTTGGCAGGCCGGTGGCATATCCGGCCTGCCGTCTTTTCAAACTTTGCTGCGCCACGCGGTTGTCCGAGTACATTAAGTTTGCACCGCTGTTGCATAAGCCTGCACCGATTTGTAAGCGCAGCCAGTCTCCGCTGCTCAAAGGGATGGGATTTTGTTGTTCAAATTTAGAGCGTCGACTTCCATAGTGCGGTATCTTCAGAATGGAGCGCTAATGATTCGCCGATTTCCTTAGAATCTGTACGTAGGCGTCAGCTTAGTTGGAACATCCGGACAGTTCGTTTTTAGCACACAGCTTCTTTAACAGTCGTTCGTTCATTTCTTGAAAAAGCTGACTGATTTACACTCCACACATGGTTGTATCGATGCTCATCAAAAATCTAAACCAAGCTGCAAATTGACCTTTGGTTCGTTACTGATGTTATTTTGGCCATTTGCATAGATCGGAAGAGCTGTTTCCAATTGCAGGCCCACCCTTCCGATGTCTGCGCGAACACCGCCGCCAGCCGAGATCAGCGTGCCGCCACCAAAACCATCCCCCAAATTGCCTACATAACCGCCATCGACAAAGGCATAAGGCTGTAGCCGTTTGATCCAGTTGACGGGCTTCGAAAACTCATAGCCCAGCTCGGCCAGTGCCAATATGCCTTGATCTCCCGATCGTTCGTAAAACTCGAATGCCCGGCCGACAAATGCTCCGCCCAATCCCATTTCCTCGGACGATAGCAATGGCTCGGTCGCCAGCTGCCCCGAAACCGCCATCCTTAAAGTCACGT
This sequence comes from Sphingomonadales bacterium Ga0077559, assembly GCA_001464315.1. Taxonomy (GTDB): domain Bacteria; phylum Pseudomonadota; class Alphaproteobacteria; order Sphingomonadales; family Sphingomonadaceae; genus Sphingorhabdus_B. The sequence continues at coordinate 138,931 of LNFK01000044.1, forward strand.
CGCCAGCCGGTTTACCAGACCAATTGGCCCATGCGCGTGCCGAGGTAAATTGTCTGTCGGCATCAAACCGAGACGAGAAAGGGTCACCCTGCCGATTGGCACCGAGCACACCCAAACCCTGGCGCATCTGGGTTCCGGTTCGCAGCCAGCCATTCCCCACCTTTAGTGATGACGACAGACCTACTGAAACCGTAACTACGGTGTCACTTTGCAGGATCGCACCAAAGCTTTCCTGTTCGACCTTTAAATATTCGATCTGGCCGTCGATCCACAAATTGGCCTTACGCGACCGGCGAAGCGGATGGTTGACCGCCAGCGATGCATATTGGCTCGCGACATCCCTTTTGCCGAATCCAAAGCTTGGCGCAATGTTGCTCGTGCTCCAAGCCATTGCGATCTCGGCTCGCGTGCCGTTGTTATTCAGGCCCACCGCGTAGACCACGCTTGCTGCTGCCAGCTCGCCTGGATCGGCCGGGTTGGTACGAAATGTCACGTTCATGTAATCGGAATCGTCGAATAAAGCCACGGCTTCGACGCTAAGACGTGCCCTTAAAGGTCCGATATTCTTCGACCCAAAATTATCAACAGTCAGTTGCCCGTTGGCTCCTTTCCGCTCGTCGACTGTTACCAGCAATATGCGGCGGCCATTTTCGGTCAGCAACTCGGTTTTCCTCACCGCTATTTGCGGAATGTTGTTGGCGAGCATCAAGCGCCGCTCCAGCTCCTTTTGTATCACCGTTCCGCCGACCAGCGGTTCCAGTAGATCGCGCAGAGCGCGGTTGTTGGAACCCTCAATCCTGACTTCATCGATGCTGCCCGTGTCGAGCATGATGCGGACAATGCCCATCTCGATCTGCTGTTCAGGAACGTGGGTACTGGCCAGCAACATGCCTTTTGATCGGGCGACCTCGGCAATTTGCTGCGCTAGTTTTGCCAGTTCGTCGTTGGTCGCATTGCTCCCCAGATATGGTTCGATAACGCTTTCAAATATGGCGTGATCGACGACAGAAGAGGTATCAATCAGAACAGAGCCGACGCGAATAGCCGCTGAATCTTCTTCTTGGCGATCTGTCCGCTCGTCACCACCAGATTCGTTCCGCACAAGTTCGGGTATTTCAGCGATGTTAGTGTCGGCCCGAGTCAAACTGTTGTCGCTTTTCGAAGGCAAAAACGCTCGCCATTCGCCATCCTGGGGCACCGTTTGCTGGGCAAATGCAGGTGAGCTAACCAACGCAAACCAGATGACAATATAGCACATGCAAGGTTGGAAACGTGCCATGAAACGGAAAAACCGATGCTGTCTTGGTTAGAACTAAAATTCGGCTTTTAGGCGATAACAATTGATGTTCAGTTAACTGGTGCAGGGCCAATTTTTACCAGATTTTAGGGAAGTCGGATAAGCTTCTGTAATTAACTCCGCCGTATTACGTTTATTTACAGATAAAAATTCTGGGGCAATGAAATGCGCGGTCAGGTAACATTCGTCGGAAAGATGATAGCGATCATTATGGCGGTCATCATGGTGGTCAGTCCGGCTTATGCTGGGCCAAAAGCATGGCAGATTTCCGAAACCAACGGCGAGGTGTCAGTCGAGACCGGAGACGGAGTGCGGACCGCAGCGCGCGGGCAATCGCTGAAGGCAGGCGATGCCGTCAAGACCGGTGCATCGGGCCGCGCCGTAATCGTGCGTGGCGGCGAATATGTCATCGTCAGCCCGAAAAGCCGGGTACGGATTACCAGACCTGAAGAAACTGGTGCGATAACACAGATCTTCCAATCGGTCGGTAGCGCGCTGTTCAGGATAGAGAAAAAGGAAACGCCCCATTTCGGCGTCAAGACGCCTTATCTGGCTGCTGTGGTTAAAGGTACGACTTTCAATGTCACGGTTACCGAAGACGGAGCTACGGTGCAGGTGACCGAAGGGCGCGTCGAAGTGTCGACGCTCGATGGCGGTGCCTCTGACATGATCGTGCCGGGCCGGATTGGCCGTATCGATGCGAATGATCGGCAGCTTTTGAAAGTACTCGGAACAGATGAAAAATCTATCCGGTCACCGTTGCCCGCAATTAATGTCGATTCAACGGCTTTTGAATCTGCTTCCGCAACCGGAAGCGGCGGATCGGCTTCATCCGACGGTGGCACTGAAAGAAGCGATACCAATTCGAGCAGCACTGCGCCTAACAACGACTTTTCCGATTCAGCAGGTAATTATTCCAGTTCCGGTTTTTCGGGTCGTATTGGCACGTCCATCAACAGCGAGCCGGTTAGCATAGCGCTGGCTACAGGAGGCCTAATCAGCGGTAACGCGGCCGTCGAACGGATTGCCATACGCAATGCAAGCGGCGGTTCAACGGCCCGCGCCCCCGAGGGTGGGCCACGAGACAGCGCTGGTAACGTTGCTGACGACAAGGGCGGTAACCCTGACGACAAGGGCGGCGCCCCCGACGACAAAGGTAGCAACCCTGACAACAAGGCCAGTAAACGCGACAACAAGGGTAGCAATCCCGGCGATAAGGGTGGTAACCCCGGTGACCAGGGCAAAGACCCCGACGACAAAGACGGTAACCCTGACGACAAGGGTGGTAAACGTGACAAGGGCAAAGACCCCGACGACAAAGGCGGTAACCCTGGCAATAAGGGTGATAACCCTGACGACAAGGCCGGTAAACGCGACGACAAAGGCGGCAACCGCGACGACAAGGGCGGTAACCCTGGTGACAAGGGCAAAGACCGCGACGACAAAGGCGGTAGCCCTGGCGACAAGGGTGGCAATCCCGGTGATAAGGGCGGTAATCCGGGAGACGACCCCAGCGGCAAAGCTGGTGGGAAACCTTCCCGAACCTAATCTTTGGGCAATTAGCGAACAATCAACCCATTGGCGATATTGATGCGCTCAGGGCTGCTGGATCGACGGCCCCTCGTTCGGTGAATTTTGGGGGATATGCCGCCACTATGCCTATCAAGCCAACCTCTGGAGGCGCCTGGACGGCAGCCGTATTGTTCGCACGCCATGTCCAATCCTTCACCTTGGCAATATCGCTGGTACTGGCCGCGATGTTGGCGCTACTGAGCCAGGGAGGTCCGGTCGAACAATCATTGCAAAATTTAAAAGACGCAGTGAATTCGAAGCCAGCAAGCGGAAAAATCCACCTCATCGAAATCGACGCCAAATCGCTGGCGGTATTGGACCGTTGGCCGTGGCCACGCAGCAACCATGCAAAGCTGGTTGACCGGTTGAACGACGCCGGTGTTGCCCAGATTGTTTTTGACGTGGATTTTTCATCTCGCTCGGCGGACCATGAAGATGCTGCATTCGCCGCATCGATTGAAAGGTCCGGCGGCAAGGTTGTTTTGCCTACCTTTCGGCAAGCCACCAATGCTGGTGATGCTAAAGCAAGCTTCGAAAATCTTCCCATCCCCGTTTTGCGCGAGCACGCGTTTTTAGGTTCCGTTAATGTGCGGCCTGAAGCCAATGGACAGGTCAATCACTATCCCTTCGGTACGATAACCGATTCAACCCCTCGCCCGTCAATCGGCGCATTATTGGCTGACTCTAGCGGACCTGTTGGCAAGGAGTTCAGGATAGACCAGTCAATAGACGTTAGCAGCATCCCGCGGCACAGTTTCGCCGACATCGTCAACAGCCGTTTCGACAAAGCCGCGTTAAAGGGTAAAAAAGTCATCATTGGTGCAACGGCGATCGAAATCGGAGATCGTTATGCGACCAATCGCTTTGGAGTCATTCCCGGTGTAGTCATTCAAGCGCTGGCGGCCGAGACTCTGATCGCAGGCCCAGCATTGCCTGACCTAGGTGCATGGCCCATGATTCTCCTGTCACTACTGGCGCTCATTATTGCCGACAGGCTGTCCAGAAATCGGTGGCAGAACAAGGCGGTGTTTGTCATTTTTATCGCAGTGGCAGTCTTCGGTATTTCTGT
>LNFK01000045.1 GCA_001464315.1 Sphingomonadales bacterium Ga0077559
CGAAGCAAGCAAATTTGTCCGCTCGATTGCCGACCGATTGGAAATGGCGAGCGGGCCGCAAATGCTTCATCGCATCGGGCGTGAACAATTTTGCTGGTTGGCAGGAGCCGGCATAATCGGGGACGTAGAAGAGGCTATTGAAGCAGCGGCCCATCTGTTTAACGCCCCGTTGATCGTTGGTGGCCGAGCGATCCGCGCAACTTTATGTTTTGGTGTCGCTATGGGCGAGCTTTCCGATGTGTCAGGTTTAGCCAATAAGGCAACGTTAGCAGCCAAGCGAGCCAATGAAATCGGCGCACGATCGATGTGGCACGATGACGACCTTGCACATGATACAGATCAGTCGCTGTTTATCCTGTCCGAGTTCGAAGAAGCGCTGATGACCGGGCAGATCGTTCTGGTTTATCAACCGAAATATGATCTGGCGGCAGAACGGGTAACCGGCGCAGAAGCGCTCTTGCGCTGGCATCATCCTGAAAAAGGTACAATTAGCCCTGCGATGTTCGTCCCCATTCTGGAAAGAGAGAATCTGCTGGAGCCGCTAACATTGTTCGCGTTGCGACAGGCTACCGACGACATGCAGATCTGGAACATGCATGGCAGAAAAGTTGGCTGCGCAATCAACATATCCGCATCATTGTTTCTGGACAATGGCTTCGCCGAACGAGCCATTGCCATCATCAGTAAAAGCAATATCGATCCGCGATCGTTGACCTTTGAATTGACCGAAACAGCCGTTCTTTCCTCTATGGAACTTGCGACATCCACGCTAAAAAAATTCCGGGAAATTGGATTGCGCTTGTCAATTGACGATTATGGAACGGGACAGTCCACCTTGACCTATCTGAAGAGCTTCGCCGCCGATGAGATCAAGATAGACCAGAGCTTTGTGAAGCTGGTTGCCGCGGACAACGCCAACCGCATCATGGTACGTTCATCAATCGAGATGGCGCATGCTTTGGGAATGAGCGTTGTGGCTGAAGGCGTTGAGGATCCCGAAGCGATGGACGTGCTGAGGGAATTCGGATGCGATATTGTCCAAGGTTGGCATATCGGAAAGGCTGTCTCCACTGCAGAGTTTTTCCGCAGGTGGTGCCTGCCTGAACCGGGAAGCAAGGGCTCTGTTTCGTTGGCCCGGTAAGTTGCCAAGCGACTTCGACATCTTCTGATCCTAATGGTCGTTCTGACGCCCGTTCAAGGGTTACCTGTTTCAGTCAGTCATCGACATAGCATATAAACAGCCAGAAATTCGATACGATGCTTCTAATAGCCATGCTGAACAGACTGGCACTTATGACGGGTTCGTTCTGACCAAACAATGACCGCTTGTTAGCGCTTGCTGTCGATCTCCCAAGCTCCGTCCGACGACCTCTTGAAGAAATTATCTCTGGATAAGGACTAAGTGCGCTGCTCCACGTTTTCTCCTCAAGTCCCGCATCGACGCGATGCCGAGTTGACGCTTGGCATGATGGAAAAGGCGCTGCATGATGCCGGTCGCACATGAGGCAGACGTTTATGGAAAAGGAAATAGAACTTAAGCTAGAAATGACCGGCGAAGCCGCCGATCAGATCGAAGCTTCCGGGTTGCTGGCGGGCAATCCCAAAGTTACGCAGCAAAAATCGATCTACTTCGACACGCCCGATGGAAAACTTCGTAAAGAAGGTCTTTCGCTACGCATTCGCCAGTCCGACGGCAAGCGCATCCAGACCGTCAAGGCGGATCGAGGCAGCGCGGCCGGTCTGTTCGCGCGGTCCGAATGGGAGCAAGCCGTCAACGACGACGTGCCCATCCTTGACCACAGCACGCCGATCCGCGCGCTACTCGGCGAAGCAACTCATGCCATTACATCCATTTTCGAGGTCAGGATCGACCGATACACTTGGACCATGAGTGAAGGCGGCACATCGATCGAGTTGGTACTGGACCGCGGAGAGGCCGTCGTCTGCGAGCGCCGGTCCTCGATTTGCGAGATCGAACTCGAATTGAAGAGCGGCGACCTTGCTACTTTGTTCGCGCTCGCGCGCAAAATCGATACGGCTGCGCCCGCGCGACTTGGTGTGCTCACCAAGGCAGAGCGAGGCCATAGGCTAACCAGGCCGCTTGAGACAGTGGCCAAGGCGGAGCCGCTGGAACTAGCCGATCACATCTCGACAGAGGAAGCGTTTCGAACGGTCGTGAACTCCTGCATCCGGCATTTCCGACTCAATGAAGCGATTTTTCTTGAGGACCGCAACGCGGCGGCACTGCATCAGTCGCGTGTCGCGATACGAAAGCCAATGATTGGCAATGCAGGAGCGGAGCTTCGTGAAGGGTTTCGCTGGCTATCTTCAGAACTTGGCGACGCGCGGAATCTGGATGTGTTGCTCGAGCGCGCTGGGCCAGGGCAGTTACGCGATCGGATCGTCGTAGCGCGTGAAATCTCTTACGACCGGGTCTGCGAGGTGCTCGCTTCGTCGCGCGTGCGACTGCTCATGCTCGACTTCGCCGAGTGGGCGGCAGGCGACACGTGGGCAGGCTCGTTTGTTGGCAATGCTGGCCGCGAGCAGTCTGCCCGCAAATTCGCGATTAAGGCGCTCAATCGTTTTCGCCGAAAGGTGAAAAAGGCTGGGCGCGACCTCGCCAACGCAGACGATGGGGTGCGGCACGAACTTCGCAAGGATGCAAAGAAATTGCGGTATGCGGCAGAGTTCTTTGCAACTTTGTTCGAGAGAAAAGGCGAGAAACGTCGCTACAAGCGCTTTGTCAGGGCACTCCAGTCGCTCCAGGACCAGCTCGGGTCGCTGAACGATCTCGCGACGGCACCGGCGGTACTGGAAAAATTGGGCATGACAAACGACGTTGATGCGCGCGACCTTTTAGCCAGCGGAAAGAAGAAACACCTCCTGAGGACGGCTGAAAAAACCCATAACAAACTCACGGACATCAAACGATTCTGGAAATAAGTTGTTTGGAAGATGGCAAATGGCCAAACACGCGCGGCGCAATGAATGTACAGAAGGCAGCTTCCGACAACCGACATCGGCCCGGTAAACAACGCAAATTTTATCGATAGTCGCGCCGCGCCCTGACTACGAGTCTTTAGCCGACGCCGCACGCAATCTCGGCCACGATCTTTCACTCGGCACGATACAGGAATTTTTTCAGCATGTGATGCGTGCACGGCTTTTCACCCAACGACCAGCGAAAGGCAAGGCGCAGCCACTGACATCGCAGTGACGCGGCAGCTTCGGGTCGAAACCATTGAGCGGAGCCACGCAGTGGCGATTGCCGTACGAACTCAAACTCCCACGAGCAACGGGTTCGCACATTTTGGTTGCCGATCCCCTCACCAACTTAACGTTGATGTCCTAAAGCCAGCAACACCGCAAAAACGGCGCTAATTACGGCTGGTCTCCCGGCTTCCTTTAACGCCTTCATAATGCCCCAAATTTCTCGGGAACTTACCGACGCTTGTTTTGGTTAGCTTTTACAACCACTGAAAGCATCCTCCTTTGAAATTATCATATCTCGCATTGCCAGTATTTTTATTGGCCGCATGTCAGCAAAATGAAACCGAAGCGCCTCGCGCAGAAACTCCTGAAAAGGCCTCTGCGGCTAAACCCGTCGAAAGCGCTCTGGCATTTGCTGAGGTTACAGGCGATCTGCCGCCGCTTCCTGCTGACCGTGACATGATGCAATTGCAAGTCGCGCTCGAACGGCTTGGCTTTTCGCCCGGCGTTATCGATGGCAAAACCGGTCAGTCGCTGACGCTGGCGTTAAAGGGGTTTCAAAACGCCAATGATTTGGAAGAATCAGGCGAACTCAACGAGGCGACAAAAGCAGCGCTGGAGCGTTCACCGATGGTCCCGGCCACCAAGCTGGTCAAAATTCCTGCAGGCTTTGCCGATGGTCCGTTTGTACCCGATTTTCCAAAAGATGCCGCAGACCAAGCGAAATTGCAGTCGCTTGGGTATCGCGATTTGATGGAGGCTTTGGCAGAGCGGTTTCACACTACGCCCGAGACGCTGATTGCGCTCAATTCCCATGACACGGCAATTGGTGCCGGTAAAATTATTGTAGTGCCCAACGTCGCCGATGTCGCGGCTCCGAGCATTGATAATGACGAGCGCGGTTGGGTCAAGACGCTTGAACTGTTGGGTGTTGCGTCCGATCAACCCGCTATAGAGAAAATTGTCGTCGATAAATCCGACAGCTGGCTGCGTGCCTATGGTGCAGATAATAAACTGATTGCACAATTCCCCGTGACCACCGGCAGCGATCATGATCCGTTGCCGCTTGGCAACTGGACGGTTAAGGGTGTCGCGCGGAACCCAGACTATAGTTATGATCCGAAGCTACTCAGAGGTGCAGACAAGAATGCCGAAAAGCAGCTTTTAAATCCTGGCCCGAACAGTCCGGTCGGCGTGGTCTGGATCGATCTATCGAAGGAGCATTACGGCATTCACGGCACCAGCGAACCGGCGACCATCGGTCGCGCAGAGAGCAACGGCTGTGTTCGACTGACCAATTGGGATGCGGCGAAGCTGGCTGGAATGGTTAAACCGGACGTCAAGGTGGTTTTTCAGGCCTGACGCAATGCCGTCCGGTCGGCCCAATGCGCGTGCGTGCCGCTGCTGATTTTATGCGGCAAGGCGATTCGGCAAACAGGACCCGCCGCAAAATTCTTGCAGTCGATCAGTATGCATTCGGATGTGCCGCGATTTTCGTCGGTGATGAAGCTGACGAGATAGCCGTCGTCCTCGTCGACCGCGCCAACGCGCGGCGCAAACGGCGCTTCGCTGCCATATCGGCCTTCTTCCAACATGATGCTCCAGCTTTCGCCGCTGTGCATGTCATGTTTTACAAAGCCGTTGAACAGGAACCAGCCCGGCTTTGACGTGGTGCTGTAGGCGTAACGGTAGGGGAGTCCCAGATAACGTTGGTTCATCATGCCGAATTCGAGGATGCGGTCGTCGAGCCGCTCTTCTTTGGTTGTCCCATCAGCAAGATTAAACCGCCAGCGGTGCAGTTTCGGTTTAAAGCTATGTTCGTCAACATAGGCCATCATATGCGCATATTCGCCGCCGCCTTCGATTGGCTTTGGATAGGGGTCTTCCTCGAAATAGCCGTCGAGTATGACCTCGTCGCCATCTTCATAGGCGTTGATGAAATGGAGGACAAAGGTCGGGTCGGCTTCGAACCAGCGGATATCTTCGGGCTGGCCAAAGCGCGGGATGAGGGCAAAACGCGAGGGCAGCCCTTCATGAAGCCGCGTAACATGCACGTCGCGCTTCAGCAGTTCTTCGTCCCAGAACAAGGGAAAATCGCACAGGATCGACCAGTTCGGAGTGAACATCATGTCGTGCGGCAGGCGCGGTCCGGGTAGCGGCACCGGCACATAATGCGTAAGCTTGCCGTCGGGCCCGACTACGCCATAATGCATATAAGGTGCGTGTTTGGAGTAATTGAAGAACAGCAACTCGCCGGTGCGTTCATCGACTTTCGGATGCGCGGAAATGCCGTCCAATGGCACCCACGACGCAACGCCCTCCTGCTCCAGAGTTTCGGGATCGAGCACATAGCCTTCGCCGCATTGATAGAATGTCGACACCGCTTTGCCCGCATGCACAATAATGTCGGTGCTCGATGAATCCTTCAGTCCGCCATGCGCGCCGAAGCCGGGGCGCAGCGAGGTGCCGGTCCGGTCCATCAGCCCGCCCCATAGCGAGCCACCCTCATCCTGCTCGGCCTGAAAACAGCGCGTGCGGACGAAGCGGTTACGATAGCTTGCCTTGCCGCCGGAGAAATCGATCTGGTGGATCATCCCGTCGCCGTCGAAAGGATGGTAACGGCCCAGCGGCTGGTGCAGCTGGTTTTCGGTATTGCGGAGATAAATGCCGTCGATGTCGGCTGGGATAGCGCCCTCGATCACCTCCAAATCGAACGCATTCACCTCTTCATGCTGCGGCGTCCACGAGCCATTCAAATAAGGGTGATTGCTGGGTTGCAATGTAGCCTTCACCAGCGGCAGTTTTTCGACAAGCATGGCTTCTCTCCTACACATCAACCTAGGTCGAAAGTTACTCCTTGCGCAAGCGGCAGTTCGTTGGAGTAATTGATCGTGTTTGTCGCGCGCCGCATATAGGCTTTCCATGCGTCCGAGCCTGACTCGCGCCCACCGCCGGTTTCCTTTTCGCCGCCAAACGCACCGCCGATTTCCGCGCCTGATGTACCGATATTGACGTTGGCGATGCCGCAATCGCTGCCCGCCGCCGACAAAAACCGCTCGCATTCACGGATATCGGTAGAGAAAATCGACGAGGACAGGCCTGCGCCAACGCTATTTTGCAGCGCAATTGCTTGGTCCAAATCCGAGTAGCGGAAGATATACAAAATTGGCGCAAATGTTTCGAGCAAGGCCGGACCTACGTGCTGTGGCATCTCCACAAGTGCCGGACGGACATAGACACCATCGCGGACCATGCGTTCTCCGCCCGCCATGATCGCGCCTAAGGCTGCAGCCTCACCGAGCGCCGTTTGCATCGCGTCATATGCATGTTCGTCAATCAAAGGCCCTGCAAGATTGTTGCTATCTAGAGGATCTCCAATCGCCATTGATCCGGTTGCGGACTTAAGCGCGTCAACGAAGCCATCGTAAATCGCGTCATGAACAAACATCCGTCGTAAGCTGGTGCATCGCTGCCCAGTGGTGCCGAAGGCTGAGAACAGCACCCCGCGCAAGGCAAGCGCTGTGTCAGCCTTATCGCTGATAATCGCGGCGTTATTGCCGCCGAGTTCGAGAATAGTTTTGGCAAAGCGCGAGGCCGCCACCTGACCGACCGCGCGGCCCATCGCGGTGCTGCCCGTCGCCGAGATTAGTGGGATGCGTTCATCAGCAACCAGGGCAGCGCCCACCTCGCTTCCGCCTTGCAGGACTTGCGATAGATGTACCGGAGCGTCGCCAAATTGCGCGGCTGCCTGCTCGAAAATCCTTTGCACCGCAACAGCGGTAAGCGGCGTTTTTTCAGATGGCTTCCAAATTACGCTATTGCCGCACACCATAGCCAAAGCTGCGTTCCACGCCCAAACCGCGACCGGAAAATTAAACGCCGAAATTACCAATGTCGGCCCCAGCGGGTGCCATTGCTCCATCATCCGGTGCCCGGGGCGTTCGCTGGCGATGGTCAGCCCATGCAATTGCCGTGACAGCCCGACCGCGAAATCGCAAATGTCGATCATCTCCTGCACTTCGCCTAAGCCTTCGGACACGGGCTTGCCGCATTCGATAGTGACAAGGTGGGCAAGTTCGGCCTTATGTTCGCGCAACGCATTGCCAAACATGCGCACAAGTTCGCCACGCCGGGGTGCCGGGACTATCCGCCAGTTGTGGAAGGCTTCGTTCGCCTTCGCGCATGCTTTGTCGATATCCAATAGCGACCCCGTTGGCACCGACCCAATAAGATTGCCGTCAATCGGAGAATAGACGGCCAAGTCACCCGCAGCCCCTGCTCCGAATCTTGCCAGAATCCTCTCTACTTCAGTCGCCAGCGTCACACCCGTCTCCTATTTGATTGCCTGCCGGTTAGACGGGTTACAGACATTTTGCCAGCTTGCCCGTTCCGCACAAAAAGTTTAGCGACCACGTAACATTGGAGATATTTATGGCCGAAATGGCAGCTTTTGATTGGTCCGACCCTTTCCGTCTGGAAGACCAGCTTACCGAAGACGAGCGGATGATCCGCGACACGGCGCATGCCTTTGCACAAAGTGAATTGCAGCCGCGCGTCATTGAATCGTATCGTCATGAGACGGACGCGCCTGAACTGTTTCCACTGATGGGGGAAATGGGATTGCTCGGCGCAACTATCCCTGAAGAATATGGCGGCGTAGGTGCGACCTATGTTGCTTATGGCCTAATCGCGCGGGAAATCGAGCGTGTCGATTCAGGATATCGCTCCATGGCATCGGTGCAATCAAGCCTCGTCATGTATCCCATCCATGCTTTCGGTTCGGAAGAACAGCGCCGTAAATATTTGCCCGGTCTTGCGGCAGGCACGCTCATCGGCTGTTTCGGCCTCACCGAGCCCGATGCGGGTTCCGACCCTGCAGGCATGCGGACCTTTGCCAAGAAAGTCGATGGCGGCTATGTGCTGAACGGCAGCAAGACATGGATCTCAAACGCACCGTTTGCCGATGTGTTTGTCGTTTGGGCCAAGAGCGAAGCGCATGGCGGCGGCATCAAGGGCTTTGTCCTCGAAAAGGGCATGAAGGGCCTGTCCGCGCCCAAGATTGAGGGTAAGCTTTCGCTCCGCGCCTCCACAACTGGCATGATCGTCATGGACAATGTCGAAGTCGGCGAAGACGCGTTGCTGCCCGACGTGCAGGGCTTAAAAGGTCCATTCAGTTGCCTCAATCGTGCGCGGTACGGCATCAGTTGGGGGGCGTTGGGCGCAGCCGAATTCTGCATGCACGCCGCGCGACAATATGGTCTCGACAGGCACCAGTTCGGCAAACCGCTCGCCGCCAACCAGTTGTACCAGAAAAAGCTCGCCGACATGATGACCGACATCGCGCTTGGGCTTCAGGCTTCGCTCCGTGTTGGCCGATTGATGGACAAAGGCAAGTTTTCGCCCGACATGATCTCGATCGTCAAACGCAACAACGTCGGTAAAGCGCTCGATGTCGCGCGCGCGGCACGCGACATGCATGGCGGCAACGGGATTTCGGATGAATATCAGGTAATGCGCCACATGGTGAACCTCGAAACGGTCAACACCTATGAAGGCGCGCATGACGTTCATGCGCTCATTCTGGGTCGTGCCATCACCGGCATCGCCGCATTCTAGCAAAAAAAGGGCCGCTCTGCTTTTAGCGAGCGGCCCAGTAATAGGCTATCAAGCCTGCTAGGGAGGAAAGTGTCTCCTAAAAGACACTCCCTTTAATTAGCCGGAAAATGGTAAATATCTGCTTAACGCTAACGTCAGAAATTGCACCGCGGTTCAGCAGCCCCCGGTTTTGCGGCCTTCTACCGAGAATGAAAAAGGCGAATTGTTGCGGATGCCCTGCGACTGGATGTGAATCAGCCGATTCGATTCCTTGCGGATCGTGGTCAATCCCTGTCCTTGTCCGTTGCAACTATAGCTAACGGTAACCGAATTCGGAGTGGAGCGGACAACATAATGTTCGCAAGACGTATTGCCATGCTGGATCTGCACCAGTCGCGTGTGGTCGCCCAGACAGATCGGCGTTGACGTCGCGCTGGCTGCACCGCTGCCGACGCCCCGCAACTGCCACATGCCGCGCTCAAGCGAATCGAGCAGAGACAGATCGCCGCCTTGCGTAAAAGCAAAAGCGCCGCTGCCTGCGGACAAGCAAATAAGAGCACCAACGCCCCATTGGGAGAGATTCATCTTCATAAGCTTCTGTCCGTAAACCTTCGTCAGTTTCAGCGAAGCGACCTTTTTGTTATATCGGCATTAGCACCAAATCTTACAAATAGCACGATAGAATGTGGTATATGAACGATGAATGACTGGCATTTTGCGACAAATGCCCATTCACGCTCAAAAGCTAATTTTTAAAGCTCGCCAAACTCACCGGAAACCTGCGCGAACAGAATTCGCAATCGACAACAATGTCGCCATCGTCATCGGCCATATCGGCGCGATCTTCGGCAGGAAATTTCGCGATAACATCGCGAATATGCGCGATGTCGCAGCGACAACCTTTGGTCAGCGGCGATCCGCTTTCGACCAGTACCTTGTCTTCCTCATGGAACAGCCGCCAGACAATCTCTTCCAACGGCAAAGCCGGATCGCATAATTCATCTGCACCGGTCGTGCCTGACAAAATCGAAACATGTTCCCATTCGGGATGGTCGAGCCGGACATGCAGCCGCTCGCGGCCCTCTTCGCCTTCGGGCAAATGCTGAACGAGCAAACCGCCAGCAACACAGCGGCCGTCCTTGTGCGCGACACCCACCCTAATCGTCGTCGGTATCTGTTCCGACTGGACAAAATAATGCTCTGCGGCGTCGGACAGCGATGCGCCTTCCAGCGGGACGATGCCCTGATAACGCCCTCCGCCTTCACCGACCGGCAAAGCGCGGTCGAAAGTTATCGCAAGGTAACCAGCACCGAACAGCCCGAACAGCGTGGAATCCGATGGCAACGCCGCGACCGCAGCCGCGTCAAACTGGACATAGCCGCGCAGCGCGCCATCCTTGTAATCACAAACGAGAAGCCTCACCGCGCCCTTGGTCTGTGCCTGCATGGTCAGCTGACCATCCGCCTGCTTGAGCGATGCGCCGAGTAACGCGGTTAGGACCAACGCTTCGGCTAGCGTGCGTTCAATCAATGGCGGGTAGGCATGCGCCGACAATATATCGCTGAGCACCTTATCAAGACGAACCAGCCGCCCACGTGCATGACGGTCCGGCAGCGAAAAGCGCAATGGCTGGTCGCCGAAAGTATGGGGCTGCGACGCCATTAAAGCTTTCCGAAACACCATAAAAGAATAGATTTTTGCGCGTGCAGCCGGTTCTCTGCCTCGTCCCAGATCAGAGACTGGGGGCCGTCGATGACGCCGTCGGTTACTTCTTCGCCGCGGTGTGCAGGCAGGCAATGCAGGAATTTCGCATCGGGCTTTGCAGTCGCCATCAGGCGCTCGTTAACCTGATAGGGCATCATCGCCGCCATCTTGTTATGCGCATGTTCCTGGCCCATCGATACCCATGTATCGGTGACGATGATGTCGGCCCCGGCAACGGCTTCAGATGCATCGCGGGTCAGCGTTATCTGCGCGCCAGAGGCATTTGCCGCATCGATGAACGCGCTATCACTTTCATAGCCGTGCGGCACCGCGATCCGGACGTTGAATTTGAAAATACCCGCTGCCTCGACAACCGAATTGAGCACATTATTGCCATCGCCAAGCCACGCAACTTCAAGCCCGGGCAGCGGCTTGCCCTGCTCGACAATAGTGAGAAGGTCTGCGACGATTTGGCACGGATGAGACAGGTCGGTCAGCCCATTGACAACCGGCACGCTGGCATAGGCCGCAAGTTCCTCAACCTTGGCATGATCATCAGTGCGGATCAGGATTGCATCGACATAGCGCGACAATACGCGTGCCGTATCAGCAACGCTTTCGCCGCGCCCAAGCTGCATCTGCCCGGCGGCCATGAACATGCTGTCACCGCCAAGCTGCTTGATAGCCATTTCGAACGATGTGCGCGTTCGGGTCGAGTTTTTCTCGAAGATCATACCCAGCGTATGGCCAGCTAGCGGGGCATCGGCGTCAACCTTGCCCTTTGGCCATCCGGCGCGCGCGGCCTTGCGGTCCATCGCATTGGCAAGCATCGCAGCAATCGCATCCCCGCCCGCATCGGACAGGTTGAGGAAATGCCGTATCATGCCGCCTGCGGCATCTGGTAACTCGCCGCGCCTGCCGATAATTTTTCCATGAACGTGGCGATGTGGCTGTCGTCGATATTGAGGGGCGGCAACACGCGGAAGGTATTGTCACCAGCCGCTACCAACAGCAGGCCGTGATTGTCGCGCAGATGCGCCACAAACGCCCGCGTCTCATGCGTCATCATCACGCCAAGCATCAGCCCCTTGCCGCGCACGCCGGTAAACAGATCGGGGTAATTGCCAATGAATTGCTCTAACGCGCCGCGAAGTTTGTCACCGGTTGCACGCACCTGCGCCAAAAATTCGTCATTGGCGACGACGTCCCAAACCGCCTGACAGGCCGCCATCGCGAAGGGGTTTCCACCATAAGTAGAGCCATGCGTGCCCACGACCATACCGCGCGCGGCTTCTTCGGTGGCAAGACATGCGCCGACCGGAAAACCTCCACCAAGGCCCTTAGCGGTCGCCATGATGTCGGGCTCGACGCCATATTGCTCATAGGCATAGAGTGTGCCCGAACGCGCCACACCGCACTGCACTTCGTCGAGTATCAGCAATATGCCATGTTCGTCAGCTAGCGCGCGCAGACCCTTCATGAATTCATCGGACGCCGGACGAACGCCGCCTTCGCCCTGGATCGGCTCTACAAGAAACGCAGCGGTGTTCGGCCCAACAGCCGCCTTTGCGCCCTCCAAATCGTCAAAGTCGACATATGCGAAACCCGGTAACAATGGCGCAAAGCCCTTGTGCATTTTTTCCTGATTGCTCGCCGAAATCGTCGCCATCGTCCGGCCGTGGAACGCGTTTTTGAAGGTGATGATCTCGAAGCGTTGTGATCCCTGCGACTGATGATAGGCGCGCGCCGTCTTGATCGCGCACTCGACCGCCTCAGCACCCGAATTCGTGAAGAACACAGTGTCGGCAAAGGTGGTATCGACCAATCGCTGAGCAAAGGCCTCACCTTGCGGGCTGCCATACAGGTTCGATACGTGCATCAAGGTCGCCGCTTGGTCCTGGATCGCTTTGGTCAGATGCGGGTGGCCGTGGCCAAGCAGGTTCACCGCGATTCCCGCCGCAAAATCGAGCGCACGGCTGCCGTCTTCGGAAATCAGCCAAGCACCCTCGCCTCGCACCGGCCGGAACCCGCAACGCGGATAGACGGGCATCAAAGGGGTGATCGACATGGGAATTCCTTTCTGTTTCGCCAAAAGGCAAAAAGCGGCCCCGAAGGACCGCTTATTACCAAGGCTCCGCTATAAGCCCGCCTATAAGGCAAATCAACCCAATGTGCCGGGCTGCATCACCCCAATAATGTGTTGATATTTATCTGGTTGGTCAGCGTCCGGTGGACAGGACATTTCTCCGCAATTTCGATCAGCTTTGCCCGTTGGTCGTCATCGAGCGCGCCTTCGAGCCGCACGTTACGGTCGATCATATCAACCGGCTTGCCGTCATTCTCGCCAGCGCGTTCTTCTTTTGAATGTTCGAGAGTTACGTGAACCTTGTCCAATGGCCAACCCTTGCGCGCGGCGTACATTTCAAGCGTTATCGAGGTGCAGGCGCCCAATGCGGACAGCAATAGCTCATATGGCGTCGGGCCATTATCGGTGCCGCCGACTTCAACCGGTTCACCCGCTGCCCAATCGTGCATGCGTGCCTTGATGGCCTGCGCATAGGTGCCATCGGAGCTTTCGACAGTGGCGGTAGCATTTTCATTCATGCTTCGTTGTCCTTTTCACGCCTCGCCGCAGCAATGCGGCGTCTCAAATATCCGTACAGCAACAGGTGAAAGCCCAAAGACAGCAATACAATAATCGCAATTATCTTTGCCGCGCTCAATCGCCACCACCCCCGCCGCCATCGCACCCCCCGCCATCGCCCGGGCCGCAATCGGAGCTCGAATCGGCTGCGGCGCTTCCGCCGCCACCATTCTTGCTCTTGTCGGCTTGCTTACGTTTGCGGGTCTGCGAACTCGCGAATGCCGCGCCAAGGCTAATCACAACCGCGAGCAAGGAAATAACAATTGCTGTACTCATGTTGTCCTCCTCATTTTGTTCCTACTTCTCGGCAACCGATGCCGTTTCATCCGGAATCGCAATCGCGCGGTTAAGCGCGGCGCTGGGCAAATTAAGCGCACGCAGCATGGCCCAGATTTCGTCTCTCGCCTTCGGCTGCAACCGGCCCAATTCCGGAATGGCATCAAGGTCGAACAGCGTCAGCCCCATCGGAAACAGTTCGCGGTAGGTGACACGTTCGCGCAAACCGGGAACGAGACGAAAACCGGCGATGGGCGCAATTTTTTCAAGCGCTTCCATCACTTTCTTTTCATTCTTTGTGGCAAAATTGCGCGACCGGTTCTGCATCACTACCCAATCCAGTGCTTTGGGCTGCAAGAACATACCCGGCTCTTTCAGATGCTCGACCAGCCGGGCGAAATTACCAAGCGTTTTAAGCTCCCCGGTACGCGGATCGATTCGCCCCAGCATATCGAGATCAATGAAGCTGTCGTTCACCGGCGTGACGATTGTGTCCGCCATGAATATCGCTTTGCGCGCGATCGGCGAGTCATGCCCGCCGACATCGATAATGATGAAGCTACTGTGGATCCGAGCCATACGAAGTTTTTCTTCAAGCTCATTCTCGTTTTGCTGAACGAGCATGATCTGGTCCGGGCCAGCGAGTTTTACATTATATTCGCGCTCGCTCTCTTGCCGCGCCCACAATGCACGGTGAAGCGTCAATTGGCGTAAATCCACATCAAGCGCGGATACTCGCTCACCTGCATTACAGAGGGAAATACAGGTGTGGAAGGCCGAGGTCGATTTGCCCACCCCACCTTTTTCATTAGCAAAAACAATGATATGACCCTTAGGCGGCGTCACCGGATATTTCATCCACGCCGGTTGCTCGGCCTGCGGCTCGGGTTCGAATTGGTAATAATCAGGAAATGCGGCAACGGGTTCCGGCGGCCACGGCTCTGCTGGAACCGACGCGGGCGGAAGCGGAAGCGCCTTGCGCCGTTTGAAGCGATCAAACAATCCCAATTAGCCTCACTCCATTCGGGTGCGTGATGGCGTAAGGCGGGAATGGTTTCAAGGGGTTTGGTTTGGAGAAACGATGTGGAGGCGGGGATTAACCGATCCAGATAGTACAGTAGTTGAGTCTCGGAACAAATTCCACACTGTAAGGGCATTTACAGATCTTGCTCACACCGAACCGCCGAGATTTACGCCGTAGTCATTGCGGGACACCTGATATTCCGGAGATCCCATAAAGATCCCCGGAATATGCTTCATTCAAACCGGCGACTATTTGCCCCAAAGCCCGGTGCCGACGCCCTTCCCTTCTGTTCCGCGGAAGGTCATCGTTCCCCTGCGACCCGCGTAGATTCCGGATTTGCCAAAAGCCCAACCGGTGCAATGGGTCTCTTTCGTTTCCTTGCTTGGAGAAGTGCATCCCCAAATGGTTGAGCTAGCACCTTCGGCGCCATCAGTGTTACACACGGTGCGAAAATTATAAATGGAGTCATTTGGCGGCATGGACACGCCCATGCATTTATAAGTTCCACTCGATTTCTTGCCATCGGCCCAGACCGTTTCAACAGTTCCAGTCGTTGCTTGTCCACCAAAGGTCGTGCCATCGGTTCGTGCGCCACCAACGACATCGCTGGTCTTTTCCACCGACTGAAAAGTCAGGCTTTGTGCCTGCGCAGCCCCTGAACTGACGACGACGACGGTGGCAATGCAAAATGCAAACAGCTTGTTCATGTCTCTCTCCTGTTAAAGGCCGAGAATTGAGGCGCACGGCCAAAGCACCAGTGCAAACATCCCACCAGTGAACACTCCACTCTTACGCATAGATACCCCTGTTGCGGGCCGCGAGTGGGAGGCATGCAGTGACGTAAATATAAACCCATTTTACAAAACACTGCAATGTTTAAATCGGAACGGGGAAGAATCAGGCGCTAGAACCAAACGATAAAGTGATTTAATTACGCGCCTGAAGGTGCCCCGCGGTCTTGGTCTGTCGGCAGGGCAAGTGGCGTTGCGCCACAGATCGTACGCAAGGCGGACTTCAGCCCTTCTTCTATCGTCGGGTGATAGAACGGCATTCCCAGAAGCTGAGTTGCAGTGTGTCCGTTTTGGACAGCCCATGCAATGATATGCGCCAGATGTTCGCTGGCTGGCGTGAACAGGTCAGCTCCAATCAGCCGGCCATCTGGCGCGGCGGCATAGAGTGTCAGGACGCCCTGGTTTACACCTTCCACGCGCGCGCGTCCCTGGTCTGTGAATTCTGCAGTGCCGGTTATGACCCCGTCATCCTCGGACTTTCCAATCCGTGCAACCGGGGGACTCGTAAAGACTATGCTGAACGCGGTGAAACGATCAGCCTTGATCGAGGCGGGGAAGGACACGGCATTGCGGCCGGCTATAGCACCATCGTGCGAAGCCTCGTGAAGAAGTGGCAAGTCATGTCCGGCATCGCCTGCAAGGAAGATTGGACTATCTCCGCATCGCATGGTCTCACGGTCATGTTCGGGAACGCCGTTATCATCCAGCACAATCCCGGTTGCGGCCAGGTTCAGGCTATCAAGATTAGGGGGACGCCCCGTCGCAACCAGTGCATAATCGAAGGTGGCATCGCCCGATGAATCACCGCTCCACTCAATCCGGATGCCATCATCCGCCGTGCTTGGCTTGAGTTCAACATTCAAAACCAGGTAAAGATCGTCTTCGATGGCTGCCTTGAGAGCCGCGTGGACCTTGTCACAGCGCACCCCACCCAACCTGTTGCCGTTATCGAACAGCGTTACTTCAACCCCCAGTCTAGCCAAGGCTTGCGCCAATTCCAGGCCGATGGAGCCCGAGCCGATAACAGCAAGGCTGTTGGGCAGGTCTTCAAGATCGAAGATCGTCTCATTCGTCAGAATGCGATTGCCCAGCTTGGCAAACGCCTCGGGCACGGACGGCGATGAACCTGACGCAATCACGATACTGCCAGCCTCGATCATGCGACCATTATCAAGCCTCAGCGTTCCTGCATCCACGAACTTCGCGAGGCCGATTAGCCGAACGCCATCGGGGATCTCATCAAAACTCTCTTGGGTCAGCCTTACGAACCGATCGCGTTCGGTGCGGACGCGTTGCATTACGGCCTTGCCGTCAATCCGAACGTCACGCACCTCTATTCCGAATTGTCTTGATGACACTGCCGCGTGCGCGGCATGCGACGCCGCAATCAATAATTTCGAAGGCATGCAGCCGACGGTCGCACATGTCGTTCCGTTGAAATTGGGGTCGATCAACAATGTGCTCGCACCGTTTGAACGCGCTGCGCGCTCAGCGGCCAGCCCCGCGGTTCCCGCACCAATCACTGCGACATCGCATCGAAGCGTTTCGTTCACTTCAGTCGGCGATCGTGATCGATTTGACGTTTACGAACTCCTTGAGCCCGACGTCACCATGCTCGCGACCATATCCCGAATCCTTCACCCCGCCGAAAGGCATATCGGGAGATGCGATGGAGAACTTGTTGATATTGACCATGCCTGTATCGAAATATGTCGCGGCCATCTTTACGGCTCGTTCGACGTCCTTGCTGAAGATGCCGCCGCCCAAGCCATAGCGGCTGTCATTGGCAATGCGCATCGCGTCCTCATCGTCCCTGGCCTTAATGATGGCTGCGACGGGACCGAAAATCTCGTCATCATAGGCAGGCTGGCCCGGCGCGACGTCCACCAACGCAGTCGCCGGATAAAACCACCCAGTCAGATCAGGTATTGTTCCGCCAACCAAAATTTTTGCGCCTTTGGCCACGCTTTCCTCTACTTGAGCGTGCACTTGATCGCGCTGACGGCACGATACCAATGGACCCAATTGCGTATCGGTATCGTTCGGATCACCCATGGCAATCGTACCAAACGCTTTCGTGTATCCTTGGACGAATTCGTCGTAGTTCTTTTCTGTAACGATGAACCGCTTTGCACCGACGCAGGTTTGGCCATTATTGAACAATCGGCCTTGCACACACGCTTTTACCGCGAGATCGAGGTCGGCGTCGTCAAACACCATATAAGCATCGTTCGACCCGAGCTCGAGCACGGTCTTCTTAGAAACAGACGCAGCTTTCTGCGCCACCGAGCGACCAGCTTTGTCGCTGCCGGTCAACGTTACACCGCGAACCAATCTGTGTTTGATGATAGCGTCAGATTGGTCGTGGGTTATCAACAGTACGCCGAACAGATCTTTCGGTAGGCCCGCGCGCTCGAAAATATCGCGCAGCATTAGTCCGCTGCCAGTGCAGTTTACCGAATGCTTCAAAAGCACGCCATTACCAGCCATGAGGCTGGAAATGGAATAGCGCACAGCCTGATAGCAGGGGAAATTCCACGGCTGAATGCCATAAATAACTCCAAGCGGGCCATATGTAACCAATCCCCTACCTCGAGGCAGTTCGCGCTTTTCGTCAGCCAGAAAAGTGGGGCCATTTTTTGCTGTATAATCACAGATGGCGGCACATAATTCAATTTCCGATAGGGAATCGCGAAGTAATTTTCCGACCTCGTTCGTCATCAATTGAGCGAACTCGTCCTTTGATTTGCGCAATTCGGCTCCGATCGACGAAATCACACTCGCGCGTTCAACCAGGCTTTTCAGTCGCCATTGCAGAAATGCATCGTGGCTTTTCTGAACCACTCCCAACGCTTCAGCATCAGTCATGTATGAATAAGTCTCGAGGACTTTTTCGGTCAACGGATTTATGGTCTGGATCGTCTTGTCGGTCATTATAGGGCCTTTTTTTATAACAGGCGTTGCGCGGAGTTTACCGCAGTCAGGATAAAGAATTACGATGGTTTTGCAGGGTATCGGATGCCTGCTCAAGCGCGTCGTCGATTGCTTGACTGAATGTCTGATCGGTCAGATGCGCAATACCGTTGTGCGCGGCGCAGACGATGCGAGTGTCGGCCCAGTCGCGGGCAAGATTTTTCGCCCAACTGATGAATTCGTCCGCGGCGCCCACGCGCTTTTGCAATGCTTCTGCCAATTTTGGATGGAAACGCAGCTTCGGCTGAGGCACGACCAGTTTAAGCAACGACGGTGCATTGAGGTACATAAGCGTATCGTCGACATGAACAATGCCGCTTTGACGGTGGCGGACGAGAACTGAACTGGCGTGAACCGACTGGTCCTCGGGTATGAATTCGAGTCCCGCAGGAATCGAAAAATCGAATAGATCGGCAAATTGTTGCTGCGTGGCAACGTCTTCTATTAGTGCGGGGTCCCAATCAAGTTCTGGCTTTTGCTCATGATGACGGCGCGTGCCGATGAGGCGCGCATGCGGGAGCGTTTCGTGAACAAACTTGCAATGCACCGTATGAAAGGGGTGGACATTGAGCACGGCGTCTATGAGCGAACCATTGTCCGTCAGAACCATAAGCTCAGTACGATCCGGCTCATCTGGTTCGTAGGCGTCGATCAGAATGAACCTGCCGTCTGGTTTGCGAACCAACGACATGTGCGTGCCAATATTTATGACATGCGCGATTTTGAAATCGCCTCGGATGTTCCAGAAATTCTCAGCCAGATGTTCGATAGTTTTTGTCATCAGTCAGGCATCGCCGAAAGCACTTTGTCGGGTGTCATCGGGAACGCGTGCATTCGGGCCCCGCAGGCATTGTAAATGGCGTTGGCAATTGCCCCCGCTCCACCGCACATGCCCAGCTCACCAATTCCTTTTGCTTGAATCAGGCTTGCGACGGGATCACGCTCCTCGACCATGATCACGTCGAGGTCAGGGATGTCACGGTGCACGGGCACATGATATTCGGCGAGGTCGCAATTGACGAGGTGTCCGTCATTGGGATCGAAATGGAGTGCCTCTGTCAAAGCGCTGCCGATGCACCAGACCATTCCGCCGATACATTGCGACCGTGCCGTCTTTGCGTTGAGCACGCGGCCAAAGCCGAAGGCACCGGTCATGCGGCGAACCCGGGTTTCGCCGGTCCAGTGGTTGACGGCGACCTCGGCGAAGAACGCGCCGTAGCCCGATGCCACAAAGTTCTTTTCGACGGCGCCAGGTTCATAATGGCCGATCACCGAAATCGACTTGCCGCCTATCAGTTCGGTGAGTGGCAACGAGAATTTGCCCGTGCCAATCTGACCGTCTTTCAAAGTCAGTTTTTCGGCTTTGACTTTTGCGCGCCCGGCCAGCTCCTTACGAATGGCTTCACAGGCCAGGAACACCGCAGACCCGATTGACGCTGCGCCCCAGCTGCCGCCTGAACCGGGGCCGCGAGGATGCTTGGTATCGCCGAGTTGGACGTCGACCGCATCTGGATTCAGCCCGAGCATTTCGCCCGCAATCTGGCCAAGGATCGCGTAAGTGCCCGTTCCGATATCGGTCATGTCAGTTTCGACCAATGCGGTGCCATCGTCGCGCAGCGTCACCCGCGCCTTTGCCTCGCCTACATTATGGACACGCGCCGCGCTGGCAACGCCGGTTCCGATCCACCATTCACCTTCACGGCGGCTTCTCGGTGTTCGCTTACCCTTTTTCCAGCCAAAGGATTTAGCGCCTTGCGTAAGGCACTCGGCCAGCTTGCGGGAGGAATAGGGTGTGCCCTCGACAGGATGCTTGTCGGGCAGATTGCGTAAACGCAGCTCGATCGGATCGATCCCCAGCTTTTCAGCTAGCTCGTCAATCGCAGCCTCAAGCGCTGGCATACCGACCGCTTCGCCAGGCGCGCGCACCGAGCCGGCTGTCATCCGGTGAATTCGCGCCACCGCTATTTGCATGATCCGGTTATCGCCAGCGTACAGGAAATCGGTCGACTGCGTGACGGGTTCGGCGAATTCCTCGCCGGGCAGGTTCGAAACGACTGCCTCATGCCCGATGCCGGTAAAGGTGCCATCCGCTTTAGCCGACAGCCGCACACGTTGCCGCGTTTCGGAGCGACGCATGATCGTCTGGAATACCTGTTGGCGCGACATGACCACGCGGACCGGCCGGTCGAGCACCATTGCCGCAACGGACGCAGCAACGACTTCCTCGCTTATGCCCAGTTTCGAGCCAAAGCCGCCGCCGACATAGCGAGAGATCAGCCTGATCTGCGATTGCTTCAGTTTCAAAGCGTCGGCCAGCTCGGCGATATTGTAATTGAGCATCTGCAGGGATGCGTGGACGGTCAGCATCTTGCCGTCCCACTGCGCGATTGCGGCATGCGGTTCCATCGCGGCGCTGGCATGGCCCTCCGTCGTGAATGTCAGGTCAACGCATTGATCGGCACCTTCCATCGCTTGATTGAGGTCACCCTCGTTCGTTCCATCGGGTTGCGGTTCGGGTACGACGTCTTCCGGATTGAATTCGGCTAGCGCTGGTGCATATTCGATAACCAGATTTTTTGCGGCATCACGCGCCTGTTCAATTGTCTCGGCAACGACGAGCGCTACCGGCTGACCCCAGTAATGAATCTCACCAACCTTATGTTCGGGCGCTTCGTTGGCGGTGCCTTGTGCGGGCCGCGCAATCATTCGCGGTTCGTTGATTACGTCAACGACGCCCGGCATTGACATCACCGATTGCTTATCGATGCTTGTCACCTTGCCGCGCGCACAGGTCGATGTAACGATGACGCCCTCAAGGCAGCCATCGATGACATATTCGGCGGCATAAGTGGCAGTGCCGCTGACCTTGAGCAAACCTTCCGGCCGGTCGAGCGATTTGCCAATGATACCTTGCGCCATATGATCGAGCACATTGCGCTCGTCGGGCTGGTCATGCTTCATATGGGCGGTCATGCCTAAATCTCCGTCGCTTCGCACAACGTCGCGATCAAAGTCCGGCGCACGAGTGGTATCTTGTAATCATTATCGCCTACGCCGCGCGCGCCGTCGACGAGGATGTCAGCCGCCTTTTCAAACAGCGCCATATTCGGCTTTTCTCCTACCAGCAGCTGAGTCAGGCGTTGGTCCACCCAAGGCTTAGGCGCGATGCTGCCGAACGCCAGATCCGCTCGCGCTATCTTGCCGCGTTTGACATCGACGATCGCTGCGACCGAACACAGCGCGAAGGCATATGACGAGCGTTCGCGCACCTTGCGATATAATTGTGTGCCGCCAACCGGCGCAGGAAGATGGACAGCAACGACAAGTTCGCCCGGCTCCAATATGTTATCCAGCTCTGGCGTGTAGCCTGGGCAGCGATGAAAATCGCGCACTGCAACCATTCGGCTCTTGTTAGCGAGGCCAGATAATTCGACCTGAGCATCGAGCGCGGCCATCGCCACCGCCATATCGCCGGGATAGGTCGCAATGCAATGACGGCTTGCGCCAAGAATTGCGTGAATTCGCGCCACGCCCGTTAACGCACCGCAGCCAGAGCCCGGATCGCGCTTGTTGCAAGGCTGGTCGATATTGGTGAAATAGAAGCAGCGCGTCCGCTGGCCAAGATTGCCGCCGACACTTGCCTTGTTGCGCAATTGCTGCGTCGCACCGGCAAGGATCGCTTTTGCCAGCACCGGATAATCCGACCGGATCCGCTGGTCGACCGCAACCGCCGTGTTCGATGCCAATGCTCCGATCCGCAGGCCTCCCTCCTCTTCCTCAATCCTGCGATCATCGATAGAATTGAGGTCGACAAGGCGCGCTGGTGTTTCCACCTGCAATTTCATCAGGTCGATAAGGTTCGTGCCGCCGGCAATAGCCTTCGTGCCGTTTTCTGCGCAAAGCATTGTTGCTCGTTCAACAGTGTCAGCGCCCGCATATTCGAAGTTTTTCATTGGCCAGCGTCCGCAACTTCGCGAATGGCCGCCACGATATTTGGATAGGCTCCACAGCGGCAAAGATTTCCGCTCATCCGTTCTCTAATTTCCTCGTCGGAAAGTGATGGCCGGGTGCCAATGTCTTGCGTTGCGTCGCTTGGCCATCCTTCGGCAATTTCAGCTAGCATCGCGGTAGCCGAACAGATCTGCCCGGGTGTGCAGTATCCGCACTGAAAACCGTCATGCTTGACGAACGCCTGTTGCAATGCAGACGGCTGTTCGGCGCTGCCGATGCCTTCAATAGTAATGACGTCGCAATTATCGTGCATGACTGCGAGAGTTAGGCAGCTGTTGATACGCACGCCGTCCAGAATCACCGTGCAGGCACCGCATTGACCGTGGTCACAACCCTTCTTGGTTCCGGGAAGTCCAGTATGGTCACGAATGAAATCGAGCAGACTGACTCGCGGATCGGCCGGAAGTTGGTATTCTAAACTGTTAATTACGATCGGCATGGTCGCACCTCCATTTTGAGAAGTGATCCGACTGGAACTTGGTTCCGACCAGCCAAAATTTTTTGACTGCATGCTACATTTTCGTCACCCCAAAGAACCTCAGTGCCAACTATCTGTTGGTTTTGGACGGCACCTGACCCCGCTTCAGAAATATAAAGCTGAAGAACAGCATAAAAATGAAGTCATTGGCTCCATAAATCGTATAGAATACTCCCGCCAGAACATCGAGTTCATAGATCTCACTCAACGAATGCGATGTTATGAAAGCCAGCCAAGCAATTACATAAACCAGCTTCTCGATAGCGAAAGCACCCACAAGCCACCGCACCTGATTATAACTTTTGCAAACGGAGATATAAGCCAAGCCCCACAAGATGATCGAGATTAGCCCAAAATAGCCCATCACATCTGGTTGGGTTGCCAGCATCACATCGTTGGTGAAAGCTTTGGAGCATATGATCACACCCAAAATGTTACTCAGGCCAGCAATTATAAATCCTTTGCGGATCATTTTTTCCGTCATTTACGGTCACTTTCGAGCGGTATAAGTTTGCCTGGTATTCGGCTGAATAAGGACAGAATATCTATCGCCCAGGCACGACCGAATGCCCAGATGTAGGCCAATTTCCTAATGTCCCCTATACGATTATAACTGGAGCTTTGTAGACGTTTTTGTGGAGCAACTATAAGCCGGCAGACACCGGCTACGCGGCGTCCGGATCGGCTTTTCCGCCGCCAGAACGCAATAATCTGTTGTTTGTTGGCCCGTTGAGATCCATTAAGCGCTAAACTCAAGATCGAATAGCGGGCGATTTTATCTTTTGTTGTGGCCTTATCGCGTTGCGGCATAATGATCGGCGCCGCTTCCGTTTCTTGCGGTCACTTGGAGTGCTATGGCAAGTAATGTTGAAACGCCTGATTATTCGGTGGAAAGTAAGAGCGGGAATTTCGAGATCCGTGAATACGGTCCGACAATTGTCGCAGAAGCATCGGTCGAAGGGGAACGCGACAAAGCAATTCAGCGTGGTTTCGGTATTATTGCGGATTATATTTTCGGCAACAATTTATCGTCAACAAAGGTAGCGATGACCGCTCCGGTTACCCAGCAATCCAGCGAAAAGATCGCCATGACTGCGCCCGTTACCCAGCAAGCGAAAGGCAAATCC
>LNFK01000046.1 GCA_001464315.1 Sphingomonadales bacterium Ga0077559
ACGCCGCAATACGCATTCTATAACGCGCCTTGGACGCTTCCGTTCATGCGCAGAAATGAAATCATGATCGAAATCGCCGGTAAATGAAAGGCACAGATCCAGTGGAGGTGACTCACATGAAACCAACCGAAGTGCTGCAGCAGTTGTATGATGCGTTTGCCGCTGGCGATAGCGCCACGCTTGGAAATCTGCTTAGAGATACGGACTGGATCGAAGCAAGGGGTGGACCCTATGGTGGCCGATATCGTGGCCTCGCCGAAGTCGCTGCGAACGTATTCGGGCCCATCGCAGGTGACGTCAGTGATTTTTCCGCAGTACCAGATGAAGTGGTGGAAGTTGGGAATGACCGCGCATTGGCCTTGGGATTTTACCGGGGGATAACTTTGGTTGGACCCTTGGAGATTCGCTTCGCCCATCTAGCCACAGTGAACGCTGGGCGCATCACGCAGTTCGAACAGCTCACTGATACTCACGAATGGCGTCAAGCTGTGGCTGATTGAGACGGGCTGACCATTAAGCGACGTCCGCTCCCCACAACGAATAGGTCATTCCTGGCCACTAGTTTGTTTCCCAAAACTTGCAATGCAAACGGATGTTAGCGTAGATCAATGAATAGCTGCCGTTAGACCGGTCAAAACGCTTGGTTGTTGCCGATAACATACCCGGCGTTCGCGGCGCTTCGCCGAACCGTCGAAACCGGCCGTTCAGTCAAGCGTTGAGTTATGGGCCTTTTGGGCCGTCAGTTGCTGGTCCCGTTTTGAGGGTCGAGACGATGAGGTTCGCCCTTCAGATGTGGACCCAACAATAGTCAAAGAATGATCTGCCGTTAGTTGCCGGCCTGCGCCGGTTTGGTGGACTGGATCCCAAGTGATGCCCTCATTTAATAATGGGCGATGGCTAACGATGCCAAGCCAAGTGCACTGTAGACAGCGATTATCTTCGCAGAGTTCATCAACATCCATCGAATTGGAAAAGCTCACAGTAAGCCTCTCGGCAAGATCGAGTGGGGTGATCGGGACCCTAATGCAACGACGAAGGTTTAGACATGCAGTAGAGACGCGCATTTCGCGCGCATATTGAAAGGAACCGTCATGAGAATGAATAAAATCCCCTTGCTGGCAACCTTAACCAGCTTTGCCGCGCTGGCCGGCTGTGCCACGTTGGAAGAAACCGTCGCTGAGGAAACGGCGAGCACCTATTACGCCACTCTTACCGGCGCGCAGGAAGTAGGAGGGGGCGATCCGGACGGCGCGGGCAAGGCAGAGATCTCGATCTCCGACAATTTCGGTCAAGTCTGCTGGGACCTCAACGATATAAGTGGTATCGGCCCGATCACAGCAGCCCATATCCATGTCGGCGCGACCGGAACTAACGGCCCGCCGGTCTTTACCCTTCGGCCCGCCAACGAGGGAGGCTACAAGGGCTGCACCGATGGCGCGCAATGGACCCAGGACCGTATCCAAGACAATCCGCAGGCGTTCTACGTCAATGTCCACACGGCGCAGTATCCCAATGGGGCCATCCGTGGCCAGTTGCGCCGCTAGGGCTAAACCAGACCACCCGGAGCCCGGACTGCCGCGGCAGTACGAGCTTCGTGGGGTCGGCTTAGGCGGTGATCACACCCCTATTTGGCCGCTATCGCTAACATTGCTGCCGTTCGTTTAAACCAACTAGCTTCCTAATAGCTGCCTTCCCTTCACCCGCCCGCGCTCGAAACATCGATGGCGGAATTTGGGCCGGTAGCAGACAGTCGGCCCTTAGCTAACCTTCCCGCACAACCTGTCCGTCCGCTGACGACAACTTTACGGTCGTTTGTTCGGTGTTGGCCATATGTTAAACGCTGCCATTCGTGCAGTTTCCACTTCTGGCCCGCGAGTAGACTGTCAGCTTTCGGGGGAGAAATGACGCAAACGGGATGTTCCATCGGCGAAGAGTACACGCTTAAGGCAGATCAGATTTGTGTGGCAGTCCCCGCAACGGCGTAAAGGGTCACCAAAATTCCGGCTATCAACCCGCCGGGACGATAGCTGCCCGTGCGTTGCCAAGTAAAAATCGCAATGATCGCCACTGCAATTAGCACTGGCACGAATTGTATCGCGATGACCGTGCTGAGAGGATCAAATGCAGTGATGAGTGAACCGGTAATAAAAAACACACCATAGATTACCGCCAGCATCACAATTAAGCCCGCCGTGAGTGTCAAAATTGCGGCGATATAGCGCAGCCCGGCCGTGTCGCTGCGGATTGTTGCGCTGGCCAGTGATCTGTTCGTCACCAGAAAGGCGAACGTCAGCGGCACGACGTAGATCGCCGCAATCATCCACTGGCTTACGCTGGGAAATTTGACCGCGACCACCCAAAGCCGAAAATCTGTACCGAATAACTGATCGACGAGCCAAAGTGCGGTGTATCCAGCCGCCACTGTCGCTACTGCTAACAGAATTGATTTGAACCAGTCTGATTGATGCGTGCCAGCGGGGCGGCGCATGAAACGGCCTATAAGAAGGCTCAATCCAGCACTGGTTACAGCCCAGAGTGTAATTTGCGTCGTCACCGCCTGCGGGAGCCATTGCGCCGCAGGAAGTACAAGAAAGGCCGCAATGAACGTGGGGAAAAATAGCAAAGCGGGCAACCCGGTGTCTAACGCGAAGCCCTTCCACCAAGCGCCGTCGCGAACCGCTGCGGCCGGTTTCGATATGCTGTTCAGCGAAGCAAAAACCGGCAATCGGACAAGCGCATCAAACGCACCGAGCATGATCATGACGAAGCCGACAAGGCCAATTCCCGTGCCAAGTTCCTTCCAGTACCAAATCTGATCGCTTGCGGGTCTTGGCGTACCCCCGATTAGCGTAGCAGCAAACCACTCGATCGCGCTTCCAATGGCGGTCGTTGAGATATGATTGCCTGGATGAGTCGTGGTGGGCTGATAAAGCTTTCGCGCGGTCCCCGCCAGGATGTCTCCATACACGCGCTTTTCTATAACTGGAGCCTTGGTACCAAACATCGATTGAAGCTTGCTGCTCGTCGCCACATCCTTTGCGCGGGCCACGTTCCACATCAAACTCGAGAATTCGTCGTAGCGGCTGAAAACGATCGCGACGTTGCGCGGCCAAGTGGGTGAGCCTTCCTGAGCAAAAGGAGCGCCCGTCGAAGATCCTTCTAGGACCATCGACGAATAACCTGTGGGCATGGCGGCGGCCGCAGCAAGTACCGTCCAGCCGCCCATGCTGTGTCCTTCTAGCCCAATCTGCCGGATGTCGACCATCGGTAAGGATTGCAAATATTTCAAACCGTCTGGGCCGCCAAATCCATTTGAAAATGCTGCGCCCTGACTATAGCCGTGCCCGGTCTGATCAAGTGACAAAACGACGTAGCCTCTTCGGGCAAATTCGATAGCAAAACCGTCTTGGGTCTCGCGCGAGTTTATATAGCCGTGGACGGCAAGAATACCGGGCGCCGGGGTCGCGGAGGTGGCGTTTTTAGGGATATACAGCAAAGCGCTCATGACCGTGCCATTCGTACCGGTAAACCGTATGTCGCGAACAGTTGTGCCGTCCGCCGTCCGGACGTTTTGTGCTAGAAATGCCCCTGCCAGAACGATGGCCAATCCAACCAAAATCAGCCACCAGCGAGGTTTTGTGGCTATTGCGCGAGCCTTGTCTTCATCTGTGAACGGCAACCCCAACACCCCACTTATTTTTCTCTCCACATTCGTAAACCAGTGGCCTTTACGTTACAACTCTTCGTGAGACATGGCGCGAATAACAAAGGTCCGATGGTCGTGTGTTCTGCCCTCAAAGCTGTCAGCAGCCCCTGTTCCAATATTTGCGAGGGCAGTAATATGGTACTTTGCGAAAGCGAGATATTCGGCAGCAACGACTGGCCTAATGTTTTTCGTTATGACGGCAAACCATAACGCCAAGGCACGACCCACAGCATATACGGGAGCATCCTTATAACAGCGGCCAGAATTTAGATGTTGGACTTTGACAGTTCACATGGCTGAAATTGGGCGGAGAGCCAACTGTCGGCTTTAGTTGTCGAAAGACCCTGATCTGCCTGTCCGCTTCTCTATGTATGGAAAACAATGTTCGCGTTGGGCAGCGCCCGCTTAAGATTGGCACGATGGCCAGGCATGGGGGAGATCAGCGCTTGGCTGAGGCAATCGGGTCGCAAATGCCGCTTTGCGACGACTATCAAGGGTCAGATTACCAGCAGTGCTGCAGATCCTAGTAGTTCAAGGTAACCAATGAAGCAAAAGTGCCGTTGTAACCAAATGCAAAATATGAGATGCAATTGATGTGTATCATTGGCAGCCGAGGTTTGCTTGAGCACTAAGGGACAAGCTGGATGTGATTGATAGCGTTCCACCAAACAATGTCAGCGATGCCAGAGGCTATTCGATATTTTTCAGCTACGCGCGGGACGATCAAGCGCGGGCATTGGTCATTATCAAGCTTATTGAACAAGCCGGTTTTTCCGTCTGGTGGGATGGACTTTTGGAGGGCGGAGAGCGTTTTTCTCGCACAACAGAGGATGCGCTGAATCGCGCAAAGGCTGTGGTCGTTTTGTGGTCAAAAACTTCGGTGCAATCGCACTGGGTACATGATGAAGCAACTCGCGGCCGCGACCGCCGCATCCTCCTCCCGCTCTCGCTCGATGGAACCACGCCACCGCTTGGTTTTGGCCAGTTTCAGGTAATCGATCTTGCAACCTCAAAAATGAACGTAGGCGACGTCGGCATTCAGCAAATGCTTCACGCCATAGCCGTACTGCTTGGTGAGCAACGAGGTAGCCCTATCGCTCGGCCAATTCCGGCCGCATCTGCGATAAATCGCCGCATGGCAATTACCGCAGGGTCTCTCGCGATCCTCGCTGTCGGGGGGTTCGCAACATGGCGATCCGGGATTTTTGGCGATGGCGAAACCGATAATCGCATCGCTGTCTTGCCGTTCGATAATCTTGGCGGTGATAGTAAGTACCAATATGTTGTTGAGGGACTTGCGAACGAGGTGCGCTCTACGCTCTCCCAGAACGGAGCGCTTCAAGTCATCGGACAAGCGTCTTCAGAGGTCTTTGCCCGCGGCAAGGATGACGCTGTTGCCTTCGCCAAACGGCTGGGCGCCAGCTTCCTGATCGACGGTGCAGTTCAGATCGTCGCCAATCGATTGCGGGTAACCATAGATCTTATAGATGGCGCCACAGGGGTCAGCCGACCCAGCCGCACTTTTGAACATACGACAGACAATATTCTGGCCGTTCAGCGCGAGATTGGCCGTGCGATTGCGGCAGAATTGAGTAGCAGAATCGGGTCGGCTGGATCTGCCACAGAACTCATTGGGGGAACCGACAATGTCGTCGCATTTGACCATTATTTGCGCGGCAAGGATCTTTATGCGCACGCAGCTAATGAACTTGAAGAACGCGAGGGCGTTGCGCAATTTGACGCCGCTCTTGCGGCAGATCCCCAATTTGCATCGGCCCATGCGGGTCGCGCACGTGCGCTCGCTTCCGTGGCGGCTGGTTACGGGAGTGCGGCTGAAATAAAATCATATAATAGTGCTGCCATTGCGTCAGCGAAGCGAGCGGTTGAAATAGCCCCGCGCCTTGCAGACGCGCATTCCGCGTTGGCGTTGATAGTTTTTCAAGGAGAACTGGACGCCAAATCTGCGCGCCCATCATTTAACCTTTCGCGTAAATTGGGTGAAGGGAATGCGCCAGTCCTCGCGCGCTTTGCCGCTTTTTGCGCTTGTACTGGACGCCATGAAGATGCTTTGCCAGCTATCAAACGAGCCATATTGCTCGACCCGCTCAATGCCCTCATTTATCGGATCTTAGGTACTGTTCATTTCGCTGCACAGAGATATTCGGAGGCAGTTGCCGCTATCGAAGAAGCGATTAAGGTCAACCCGGATTTGCCTGAAACCCACAGTAGGATCGGTATGGCTTTGCTTGCGCAAAACAAGAATCAGGAGGCGCTAAAGGCGTTTGAGAGGGATGCCCATAAATGGTCGAAACTCGCTGGCATTGCTATTGTACAGCACCGGTTGGGCAATCGCCCGAAAGCGAAGGCGGCGATGGCGGCGCTTACTTCTGACACCGATACCGTGTCATTTTACCAACAGGGGCAAGTATGGGCGCAATGGGGCGATGTGAACAACGCAATGGAAGCGCTTCTTCGTGCATTTTCTCAACGCGACGCCGGTTTAATCGCCACGCAATATGATCCCATGCTAGCGCCCTTGCGCGCCCGATCGGACTTTATTCATTTGCTTAAATCGATGGGATTTGATTAACTCCGGGTCTCTAAATGAGGGGGAAATGACCAATGCGGAAATTTACTACAATAATTGCGACCATTGCTACCACCGTCATGCTCGCGGCATGCCAGCCCGCATCTCAAGAAGAGGCGGCTTCACCCGAAGCGACAGAGACGACCGCCGCTACGCCTGAAGCCGCGCCCGCGGCTGAAATGCCAGCCGCAGACACAGCAAAAGCGGATGAAACCGCGGCTGCACCTGCTGGTGACGCAGCTACAACCGCGCCTGAAGGCGCAGAACACACTGGCGGCATCAAAGTCGGCCAGTAGTTGAGATGCGTGCGTGGGCGGTGTTAACGCACCGCCCCACCCGTTACTTGGCTTATCCAAGGCAAATAGGCGCCAACCCTTGTGTAGACGCCAGGTACTCCATCGTCCGCACATGATTTACCACCCGCACTAACAAGCCCAACCAACTGGTTCGCTGCGTTCACGAGGGGTCCACCGCTGTCGTTGCTACATGTCTTGCGCCCTGGAGCTGCTGCACACACAACGCGCGCATCGACTAAGGCCACACGCGCCTTGTCACAGGTTGGACGGTCTACAATGTTAAGCCCGACTTTCAACATCACTGCATTGCTTCGGTTTCCGGTGTTGGCGACTCTGCCCCAGCCAAATGCAGTAACCGCTTCGGATGGCGTTGCATCGGCACCCCGGAAAAGCGCAATTGGGCGCACTTGCGTTGGTGGTGGGTCTGTTTGCCGCTCGTCTTTGACGATGTGGATCAGCGCAATATCTCCTCCTTTTAGCGGCAAATACTGCGGATGACGGACAACCTTGTCGATTTTGAAAGTCCACCCGCCTTCAAGGTCAATCCGTTCCTGACCCAGTCTTACTCGATATCCGACGCGCATCATGCCTGCGTCGATGCAGTGTGCAGCGGTTAACACCCAGTCCGAAGCCACCAACACGCCCCCGCAATAATGTTGCAACACCCAAGGCTCCTCGCCAGCAGCGAGTTGCGCGCTCCATGCTGCAGCAACCTTGGGGTAATATATTTGCGCTTGCCAAGGCGCCGCGGCGTCCGCAACCCGTACGCCCCCAAGCGAACGCGGAACCATCGCGCCAACTGTTGGTCGCGCCTCCACCAAAGGTAGACCGGGGGATTCTCGAAGACCAAATTCCGCTGGATCTCCGGCTGAATAAGGTGCGGTTTCGTCTGCCGCATATTGTTCTTCCGAAATGGCTTCATCAGGCCAAATGTCGTCGCTATCTTCCACAACATAATATTCGGCTTGGCTATCATCGTCGGGGTCTTCTGCATCACCTTCGTCGGCAGATGCATCCTGTATTTCGGGTTCGCTTTCCTGCGCATTGGCCGCATTTGTCACGGCTGGGATTGTCGCCAGCAAGATAGCGGCAGATATAGCTAACCTCGTCATATCCAAGGCCCCTTGAATGGTCGCTTTATCCCTTAATTAGGCGCTTTGTCTGCTGATAAGTCAAGTATCCGAAAAACGCAGAAAAACAATAATTTAAATCTACCCGGTTACACCGGCACGGAAATATGCTTGCCACCAAATACGTCCTGCCAATCCACGATTTCCGACACGACAATTTCATCGGGCGCTCGCGCAATGTTGGCAACGCAGCCATAATCCAGCTCACCATCGGGCGCCGCCAGCAATGTGGCTATTCGGTTTTCAACTGCCTCCAACCGGCTGGCGGTGGACTCTGAAATAGCAGCAAAGCGTCCAAAATCTGCAAAATAGCGAATGCCGGTAAGCGCACCGCCCAAGGTTGGCAGAGTGACGCCGACTAATCTGAATATTTTCGAAGCATGCCGTACCAACCGATGTAATTTTTTCTGTAAGCATAGAATCTGGTTCTAAATATCCGTGTTAGAGGCAACGCTGATTGTCGCAAAGCGTGTCGAGTTACGCGTGGCAGCATTTAGATGATATCGAAACACACTGGATGGCTGGCATTGGGCGCGATGCAGAATGTCCTCCATTGGGCCGGAAGCAGACGGACCGCTTCCAATAATGAAACGCTAGAAGCTGCCGTTTGTGTCATTAATAGAGCACGGGGCTGAAGCACTCTAGCAAGTAGGCGGGCATATCCTCTGTTAAAAAACTCAAGGGCCAGCCCCCAGATTAACTTTCGATCTTACTTATATCAAAGCGTTTGAGTTGATGAGATCACATGCCTCTTGTTCCGAAACAACTTCAGCATATTTGGCTTGCAGATCAAACAAATTGGCTTCGTGTGGCGCCGAATGCCGATCGCCACAAGCGTCGCGCACGACAAAAGGTGCAAAGCCGGACTGCAACGCGTCCAGCGCTGTTGCGCGCACACAACCTGACGTTGAAAGGCCAGTTATAAGTAACGTATCGATACCTTCGGTTGTGAGGGTTTCTGCTAGCGACGTTTGGAAAAATGCAGATGCGAATTGTTTAGAAATAATATGTTCGCCATTCAGGGGCTTAAGCGATGGAGGAAAGGCACCAAATGGCGAACCTTTCAAAAACACGCTGAGCGACGGAATCTTTTTGTAGAACAAGCCGCCATCAGCGCCATCCGCTTCATAAACGACATTTGTAAATATCACCGGAATTTTTGCAGACCGCGCCGTCGCCAAGAGTCGTTCGTTGCTGGCCAAAGCGTCCTCTACATCTGCGTATAACGGAGACGCTTGGTCCAGATATGCCATCACGAAATCGACGATTAACAGCGCCGGATATTTGCCAAATGGGAGACGTCCGTCAAATGCGCCCATATAGTTCGCTTTCAGATCGTCGTTCTTTTGCGTCATCAGATTGCGCCTGCCGCCTTTAGCCTGTCGAGTTCTTCGTGCTCGATTCCAAGTATCCGGCCATAAATCTCTGCATTATGCTGCCCAACAATTGACGGTGCTGGCGAACGCACCCCCCCGGGCGTCGCTGAAAACTTAGGAAAGGCACCTTGCATTTTTAACTTGCCGAAGCGCTCGGTCTGAACCTCAACAATCGCCTCGCGCGCCTTGAAATGGGGGTCCGCGAGCATTTCAGGTGCCCTATAGACGCGGCCGGCGGGGATTGAATGCTCGATCATCAACGCATCGACCTCATCGACAGTCAATGTCCGGGTCCAGGCATTAATGAGTTCGTCGAGTTCCAACTGGTTTTGGCCTCGCGTCAAATGCGTTGCATAACGCTGGTCATTGCCAAGCTCTGGACGACCCATCGCTGTTGCCAGCCGCTGCCAGAGCGAATCCTTGTTCGCGCCGATCATATATTCCCCGTCCTTGCAGCTATAGACGTTCGACGGCGCAATACCCTGCAGGATGGAGCCCGATCGTTCCCGGATAAAGCCTCCATGGTCATATTCAGGAACCAGCCCCTCCATGACCTGCAAAACGCTCTCGTAGAGAGCTGCGTCGATGACTTGGCCTTTGCCGGTTTTGCTTCGATGATGGAGCGCGGCCAATATTCCCATGCAACCATAAGTCGCAGTAAGAGTATCGCCAATCGAAACCCCCATTCGGCTTGGCGGACGGTCAGGCTCGCCGACAATGTAGCGCCAGCCACCCATTGCCTCGCCGATTCCGCCAAAACCCGCGCGATTCGAATAGGGGCCAGTCTGACCATAGCCTGACATCCGGGCAATGATCAGGCCGGGATTTTCAGCCAGAAGGCTGTCTGGCGAAAGCCCCCATTTTTCCATGGTCCCCGGCTTGAAATTCTCGACCAATATGTCGGCGGTGGCGATCAACTTGCGGACCAATGTTTGCCCCGCTTCAATGCGCAAGTTGGCCGAAACAGATTTCTTGTTTCTTGCGACGACTTCCCACTGAACCTTTTCTTCGCCCTGACCCCAGACGCGCATCGGATCGCCTTCGCCAGGGGGTTCTACCTTGATAATCTCCGCCCCCATGTCACCCAGCAACTGGCCGCAAAAGGGACCTGCAAGCAGCTGACCCAGCTCGATAACGCGCAGTCCATTTAATGCACTCACTCTGCCGCCTCCAGCGTCGTCCACATCGGCTGCACAGGCGCTGCCAGGCCAGTCTCCGCTTTGCAATTTGCACGCAAATGCTCGATATCAGGGCCGTAATTGAACAGCGGTAATGCCCCCCTTTCCAAACGCAGTTTGGACCTGAGCGTTTCGCTCGCGGCTATATCGACAACGCCATCGACATTCGCGATGATGCCATAGTCTTTAGCGCCTTCTGCAGTGACGAGCCCCTGAACGATCTCTTTGCCCACCAATGCCGGATCACGATCAAGCGGGTCACCCCAACCGCCGCCGCCCCAAGTGATAAAGTGCAACTGGTCGTCTTCGTCGACATGCACTTCTTCCACCTTGTTACCAATGATCCGCGACGTACCGTCGGACTTCTCCAGTATCTTGCGTGCACGTTTTCCCGGTTCGCCGCCGTTCACACCCCATGGCGGCACAAACCAGCGATCGTCGTGGATCGAGATCGTACCCGCAGCGAGGAATCGATAGGTCATATGGATGCCGTTGCCGCCCCGATGCAGGCCAGCGCCGCCGCTATCGGGTTCGGTTTCGTAACGCTCGATGATCAGCGGGAAATAGCGCTCTAGAAATTCATTGGGTACATTGGTGAAGCCCGGCCACAGGGAATGGCCATCCGGACCATCGCCCATCGGTCTTCCTGGAATACCACCAAAACCAATCTGGAAAAGCTGGAACCAGTCACCCTTTTTGTCATTTCCCGAATAGAAGAGATGGGGGCTGGACGAAAAACCGGCCGCATTCAGGAATTCCGGCGTTTTTTGACCCAACAGCCCACCTAGAATGTCGAAAATGCGGCCCAGCGCATGGGTGCGACCCGAGAGCGCTGCAGGAAATTTTGGCTTAAGGAGAGAGCCTTCGGGGATGCGGACATCGATCAGGTCATAAAAGCCATCGTTGAATAGGATCTGCGGATCGAAGACCATGATCATGTAGATGCCGAAGAACATCTTGAACATATTCTCGTTC
Source organism: Sphingomonadales bacterium Ga0077559 (assembly GCA_001464315.1). Lineage (GTDB taxonomy): Bacteria > Pseudomonadota > Alphaproteobacteria > Sphingomonadales > Sphingomonadaceae > Sphingorhabdus_B. Next base: position 11,249 of record LNFK01000046.1, read on the forward strand.
AGATAGAAATTAATCGAGGCCTGACTTTGCGGGTCGGTTCCGGTAAAATCCAGCACGACTTTCTCGCCTTCGCGCCACATCGTGCATTTGATTTTATAGGGCCCTGCACCCATACCATCGTCGCAGATATAGTCTTCGAAGCTGACCGGTTCTTCGCCGATGGCCATTGCGATCAGGGACTTCATCGCGCGGTGGTTGCGCGCCAAAAGCTCCTGCGTTGCCGAAATATAGATGTCATCGCCAAAGCGCGCTGCCATTTCAATAACGCGGCGCGCGGCGACACGACACGATGCGATCAGCGCATTCAAATCAGCCTGACACCAATCGGGTTTGCGCGTCTGGTGCATGACGAGTTTGATCAGGTCGTCATTATATTCGCCCTTTTTCCAGATTTTGACCGGCGGAACCCGGACGCCTTCTTCGAAAATCGAGCGCGCGTTGATTGGCATCGAGCCGACGACCTTGCCGCCGATGTCGGACTGGTGTCCGAACATCGAGGTATAGGCGATCAACCGCCCGTCCTTGAACACCGGAAGCAGCACCAACCAGTCATTCGAATGGCTGACCGCGCCTGCGCAGCTGTAGGGATCGGAGAGGAAGATCATGTCCCCGTCTTCCAACGTGCCTTCCCAGTTATCCAGAAAGCCGCCGATGAAGCTGCCAAACTGGCCGACGATCATCTTGCCGGTGTGATCGGCAATTAGCGGGAATGCGTCGCCTTGCTCGCGGATGCCGGGAGACATCGCGGTCCGGACAAGCGTTGCGTCCATTTCGATCCGCGCGTTGCGCAGCGCATTCTCAATGATGTCGAGCGTGACCGGATCAATCGGCTTTTTGGCGAAGGGCGTCGTGTTCGTCTGAATGATAGTCGCAGCCATGTTACGCGCCTCCCACAAGATTGATCAGGATGTTGCCGACCTTGTCGACCGTCGCGACGCAACCGGTTTCGATGAGCGTGGTCGAGTCCATTTCTACAACGATGGCGGGGCCGGGGATGATGTCGCCCTGTCGCAGCTTGGACCTGTCATAAATGACAGCCGCCTGCTCCTTGCCGTCCATCCAAAGTTTATGATCTCGCATCTTGGCAGCGATGGGTTTGCCGTCACCTTTTGGCAGTTCGGCAGCCGGCAGATCGAGTGCCTGACCCAGAGCTACCGCGCGCAGGTTCACGATTTCATGCGGAGTATCCATGTTGAAGGTGAAGAGCCGCAGATGTTCCGCGTCAAAGCGTTTGAGAATACCGTCCACGCCATCGCGTTCCAGAACGTCGGGTGTAATGTTCAGCGGCACCTCGAAAGCCTGTCCGGCGTAACGTACGTCGATTTCAAACTCACTGCTGATGTCCGCATCACTGATACCGTCCGATTGCAATTCAGCGCGGGTCTGTTCTGTCATTTCTTTAAGGATGCCAATGAGCTCTGCTGCATCGGTTGTGGTTGCCAAGCGCGAAAAGCTGCGCGCTGTTTCGGTCCGCATTCGCGTCGTCGCATCGCCCAACGCACAAAGCACGCCGGGGGAGACAGGCGACACCGCAGGCCAGCTTCCCATCAACCGTGCAACCGCGTTGACATGCAGCGGCCCAGCACCGCCAAAGCCCATCAGTGCGAAGTGGCGAGGGTCATAGCCTTGCTGGACCGAGATCATCCGCAGCGCGCCGAACATATTTTCGTTCACAATGTCGATGATCCCGCGCGCCGCCGCCATCAGGTCGATGCCCAAGGCATCGGCGATAGTCTGCACCGCCTTTTTTGCGCCTTCACGGTCGAGTTGGAAGCTGCCGCCGAGCAAATTCTCGGGCAGGTAACCCAGCACAACATTCGCGTCGGTCACCGTCGGTGCCTCGCCGCCTTTGCCATAAGCAACCGGCCCCGGCACCGCGCCAGCCGATTGCGGACCAACGCGCAATGCCTTGGTAAGTTCGGGGACATAGGCAATGGAACCGCCGCCTGCGCCCACCGTCTTCACATCGAGCGAAGATGCACGCACCGCCAGATGGCCGACCTCTGTCGTTCGCACACGGCGCGGCTCAAGATTTTCGATCAATGCAACGTCAGTCGACGTGCCACCGACATCGAGTGTCAGGATATTCCGAATACCCGCATTTTTACCCACCCACAGCGCACCGGTTACGCCGCCTGCAGGACCGGACATCAGGATATTAACCGGATGCTCTTCGGCTTTTTCCGCCGACATCAGGCCGCCGTCGGAACGCAGGAGCGAGAGCTTGCCGGCAAATCCCGAGTGCGCCAACTTGCTTCGCAGATTGGAAACATATTTCCCCACAACCGGGCGCACGGCGGCGTTGGCAACGGTCGTTAGCGTCCGCTCATATTCCTGCATCTCGGGCAGGACTTCATGGCTGAGCGAGATAGGTATGTCTGGCATGATTTCCCGCGCCAATTCGCCTACGCGGGCTTCGTGCGCGCCATTGGCATAGGCGTTCATGAAGCTGACTGTGATCGCCTCAACGCCCTGATCCTTGAGCTTGGTTAAAGCGGCGCGCGCGCTCGTTTCATCGAGCGAACGGAATTCCTGCCCTTGCGCCGTCATGCGTCCGCCGACTGTCACGGTGTCTTCCAGTGCCGCCAAAGGGGTCGGCTTCGGCCAAATAATCCAAGCTGCCAATCCGCCTGGAACATAGGACCGCGCGATCTGCATGATGTCGCGATAGCCATCGGTTACGATTAGGCCGACCCTTGCGCCTTTCCCCTCAAGAACAGCATTGGTGGCGACCGTCGTTCCGTGGAGGAAATATTCGATTCCTTTTGGATCGACACCCGCATCACCGCAGATGGCGGTTACGCCGGTCAATATTCCTTCGCTGCTGTCATGGGGGGTGGAGGGCGTTTTGTGTCGCCAGAATGCGCCATTTTCGGTGTTGAACAGCAATAGGTCAGTAAAAGTCCCGCCTACATCAACACCCAAACGATACCCCATATTATTCTCCTCAAGCTGCTTTCGGAAATGGCGGCGATTGCGCCACCATACCCGGCAGTTTTCTTCCTATAACGCCCGACAGCCATTTGCTGGTTTCAATCAGTCGTTCCAAATCCATGCCAGTCCCTATCCCGGCGCGTTCAAGCATGTAGACCACGTCCTCGCTCGGCACATTGCCGGCGGCGCCGGGCGCAAACGGACAGCCCCCAAGCCCTCCCACCGAAGCATCAACTACGCTGGCCCCAGCTCCAACCGCTGCCCAGACATTGGCGAGGCCGGTGTTTCGCGTGTTATGAAAATGCACCCGGACGGCAAGCGGACTGATTGCTTCACGGACGCGCGCGACGAGCCGAGCCACATGGGCGGGGTTCGCCACACCGATGGTATCGGCCAACGCAATCTCCACGGGATCGGCTTCGGCGATAGCAATAGCCATTGCAATAACCCGCTCGTCAGGCACTTCGCCTTCAAAAGGGCAGCCAAAAGACGCTGCGATCGTGCATTGCGCATTCCGGCCCTCTGACCGGGCAAGTGTGATGATGGCTTTTGCAGCTTCGACCGATTCATCGCTGCTTTGTCCCTGATTGGCCATAGCGAAGGTGTCGGTGGCCACCGCCACGGCACCCAATTGATTTATTCGCCCGGTAGCAAGTGCGCGTTCTGCGCCTCGAATGTTCATGACCAAGCCGATGTAGCTGACATCGATACGGTCTGGCAGCGCAGCGCACACCTGCTCTGCATCGGCCATTTGCGGCACGCGTTTCGGGTTTACAAAGCTGGTCACTTCAATGCGGCGTGCACCGGCCGCTATCGCGCGTTCAATTAACGACAACTTATTATCAGTCGAAACCAACACAGCTTCGTTCTGCAGCCCGTCGCGAGGCCCGACTTCAACAAATTCTATAGATTGCGGGATATTCATCGCGGCCATCAATGCCATATTTGTATACAAAATCAAATATGATTATGCGGCCATGTTGGATTTTCCAATTTCGGTATTGGTCGAGTGCGCCTCGGCATAGGCATGAAAGGCACGCCGGATATGCGCAGTCATTACTGCCGCCGCCCAGTCGCCATCGCGATTGTCGAATGCGATCAGCACCTCATCATGCTCATGATGCGAACGTCGCAAGTTTTCGAGGTCATACTGCCGTGCGGTGCGCAAGACGACAGGTTGCTCGGTCACCTGCAACAACATGCTGGCCAACCGCTCGGACGCCGCAGCTTCGAGAATTAATGCATGGAACAGCCGGTTATTGTCGAGAAATTTCGGGACATCGGGACGACTGGCATCAATTGCCTGCTTTAACTGCGCATTATGAAACCTCATTCGCGCGAGCTGATCCCGCGAAATACGCGCAGCTGCGCGCTTTGCCGCATGCGCTTCCAACATCGCCCGCAACTGAAAGGCATCTTCCAGATCGTCCAAGGACCAGTCTGCCACAAAGCTTCGCTGCGATTCATTACGCCGGACGAACATTTCAGTTTCCAGCCGCCGCAACGCATCACGGACAGGTGTACGCGATACGCCGCACAGCTCGGCTAGTGCCTCTTCGCGAATTTGCGATCCGGACTGCAATTCCCCAGACAAAATCATACTGCGGATATGGTCATATGCACGATCCGATGCCCGGGACATAGATGCAAAGCTCCTCTTGACGAATGGTATTTGTATACAATAAGCTATCGACAAAGCAATAATTGCTAAATCAGGGAGATTGGTAACATGGGTATCACGAAAAGTGCACTCCTCACGTCGATTGCAGTGTGCGCGCTGCTTCCGACGACTGCTTTCGCGCAGGATGCAGCAGAGGGGGCCGAGGCGGGCGGTGAAGAAATCATCGTTACCGCGCGGCGGCAGAATGAACGACTGATCGATGTGCCTGCTTCCGTTTCAGTGATTGATGCCGACGCGCTCGCCAAGACAGGGGCAGACAACGCGCAAGGCTTTGCACAGTTGACCCCCGGCGTGACCATTGTCACCGGCACCGCCGAAGCAGGTGATACCCAGATCAATATCCGCGGTATCAACGGTGCGCGCGATGCGGAAAGTTCGGTCGCTTTGGTGGTCGATGGGATATTGAAAACCAACACCGCGCAGTTAAACCAAACGCAGGGAACACTTCGACAGATCGAAATATTGAAAGGCCCGCAGGGCGCGATCTATGGCCGCAATGCCGCAGCCGGAGCGATTGTCATTTCGACCGTCAAGCCAGGTGAAACGCTCGAAGGCGCGGTCAAATTCAGCTACGCCAATGAAAAGACGATTGAAGGCACCGCTTACGTCTCTGCACCGTTAGGAGATAGCGCAGGTTTCGTCCTGTCAGGCAATTACCGCACCACCGACGGCTTTTACCGCAACCTGTTTCTTGATCGCAAAGTTGTCGATGATCAGGAAGTCTACGCAATCGATGGGCGCTTCATGGCGCAGTTGGGTGACAACACCAATATCGACCTGAAAGCCCGCTATGCCAAGCTTTCAGGCGCGTCGATCAACTTCAACTCAGTATTCCATATTGAAGCCTTTGGTGGTGCCTTCTTCGAGGATGTCGATGACCATGAGTTGGGCTATTACAGCAATATCCGCCCAACCAACGATCAGCGCACGATCGATTTTTCTGCCAAGCTCGAGCATGATTTCGGCTCAACCAAGCTGACCGCCTGGGCACTTTATTCCGATGTCGATCAGAGCCTGACTGCGGACGGCACGTCGGCGGACTTTGCGCGCTATATCTCACCTGCGCTTGGTGCGCCGGCCAATGCCACCAACATCGCAGTTCAAAACCAGTGCTTTGCCACAACCGCAACACTCACCGGCTTTCCCGTAAACCCACCCGGGTTCATCGGCCAGATACCGGTGCCTTTCATCTTCGCGCCTGCGACCGGTTCAACTTTTGGCGCCTACAGCCCCACCACGTGCGATGGCACGCAATTGCAGATCCGCAATCAAAAGGACATTAGCGGCGAAATCCGGCTGGCGTCCAATGGTGATGGCCCGCTCGACTGGCAATTGGGTGTTTACGGCCTCCACATCGACCGTTCGGTCGGCGTCAGCCTCGGTGCCGATCTGGGTCAGGGCGTTAGCAGGGAGCTTTACAACGCGCCGGGAAGTAGCAATCCGACCTCGCAGCTTTTCTCGGACAAGTTCAAAACAGACGTCTATGCTGCCTTCGGCTCGGTCGACTATGCGATGTCGGACCAGTTTAAAGCCGGCGTTGCGCTCCGCTATGACGTCGAAGATCGCAGTACTTCTAACCTGGTTCCCAACGTGTCCGATCCCATAACCGGTGCAAAAATAAACCCCGGCCTGCCGGCCACCGGAAGCATCGCCGACAAATCGGCAAGCTTCAAGCAGTTGCAGCCAAAGGTTACCCTGAGCTTCACGCCGAACAGCTCGACCAATATCTACGCAAACTGGGGCATCGGTTTCAAATCGGGCGGATTTAACAACACCGGTTCGTCCGCGCTGGTGAACGCGAATTTCAACATCCCGGCAATCGGTGCTGGCGTGACGATCAACGACCAGTTCCGCAAGGAACGCTCAAGCGCGTTCGAGGCGGGTATCAAGGGGTCGCTGTTCGACAATCGAGTTACTTTTGATCTCGCCGGCTATTATACCCGCATCACCGATATGCAGTTTTTCGAATTCTTCGTCGGCTCGTTCGGTCTGCTGCGTGTTGTGTCGAACATCGACAGGGTCGAAGTCAAAGGCGTTGAATTCAATACCACCGCCCGGATTGTCGATGGCTGGAAGATTTTCGGCTCGGTCAATTTGACCGACAGCGAAATCAAGAAAAACACCTCGCGGCCCTACACCGTCGGCAACAAATCGCCCTACACGGCGGACTATACGATTAACCTCGGCAGCCAGATCGATGCACCGCTCAACGACAGTATCGACCTAGTGATGCGCGCCGATTACCGCATCACCGGCCCGACATGGTTCCACACCGTACAGGACCAGACGCGCGCGACGATCTTTAGCCAGTTACTTCCGATTTCGGCGCTTGCGCTGCCGGGCTTTGTCGGAAACGCGAACTACACCGTTGCCAAACGCAACGCCTTTGGTGTGCTCAACCTGCGCTTCGGCCTGGAGGGTGAAAACTGGAACCTAACAGCGTTCGCTGACAATATGTTGGACCGAAAATATATCAATGAAGCGATCCCGGCGATTGAATTTGGCGGTTCGTTCATTTCACCCGGCGCACGCCGCTTGATAGGTGTCGAGGTAGGCTACAAATTTTAGCCAAAGGGGACACCGTATTTCTAACGCGAATAATGAGGTCGCACAATGTAGGCGAGATATATCGTCCGCTGTTTGGCACGCCAGCAACTTTGTAGGATTGCTGCTTTTGGGCGCAAAGCTGTTATTGAAATATCGGATGAACGAACGCACGCTCAATGTTTCGTGACAATTTAGTCTTGCAATTTATAGGCTATTATCGTTGGGTTTAAACCCAAAGTGCTTTGTCAAAAACTATTGTGTGGAGGCTCGATCCCTTAACAACTCAATATCTGAGCCGCGTATTTGACAATTAACTTTTGCAGAAAAATATACATACATAGTTGAATTGGATAGCTGTAAGGCTGCGAAACGCTTACCTTTTTTAGCGCAGCTCTCGTCAACAAAGGTAGCGATGACCGCTCCGGTTACCCAGCAATCCAGCGAAAAGATCGCCATGACTGCGCCCGTTACCCAGCAAGCGAAAGGCAAATCC
>LNFK01000047.1 GCA_001464315.1 Sphingomonadales bacterium Ga0077559
ACGCCGCAATACGCATTCTATAACGCGCCTTGGACGCTTCCGTTCATGCGCAGAAATGAAATCATGATCGAAATCGCCGGTAAATGAAAGGCACAGATCGCTGTGTTGGAACTTATGGGTCAGTGTTGCATTAAATTAACGCAGTGACCGGCAGGCTGCTCGGCATTATATTAAACAGTCATTGAATTAATTGCATCAGCCTTTATGTTGTCGGAAGCGACATGGAGCGACTCATGAATCAATCAAGAAAGCCTGGCAGGCCGAGTAAGAGCGCTCGCAATACATCGGACGATATTTTTCACGCCGGACTCCAGCGATTTTCAGCACAGGGTTACGATGAAACGTCACTTCGTCAGATTGCCGAAGACGCCCGTGTCGATGCTTCGCTTATAGTGTATCAGTATGGATCCAAGCTCGAGCTTTGGCAGGCAATCATCACCCGTCAAAGCCAAGACTTACATGAGCAGCTTGATCGGGCAGAGGGCATTATGGCTGCCGAAAACCCGGCTACGGTTTTGCGCCATGCCGTGGAAAGTTTTGTCGATTTTCTCGTTTCACGTCCGACTGTTCCCCAGCTCCTGCTGCGCGACCTTTCAGCGAATGATGAGCGGACCGACTGGTTGTTGAAGTCAATGACCATGCCCTTGCAAAATCATTTTATGGCACTTGCCGGCGCTGCGGTCGAAGCTGGAGTTTTTGCGAAAGATCATTGCGCGTTCCGAATAGCGAACTTCGTCTATGCGGCGGCAAATTGCGTAGCGCGTCGAGAGCGTTTGTCAAAGTTGGTAAATGGGTTGGACGACGATGCCGCATTTCGCGCGTCGCTCACCGCCGTGCTTGTAGATCCGCTATTTTGTCATGGCTGACGACACTGCGTTCACTGACCGCGACGGAGGCTATCGCTTCAAGCCGCATGAGATGCCGGTCATGCCCGGATCTCCAGCCAACCCGGACCATCCAGCACGACGACGGCTGGCTTATCTGCTGATCGGTATCTTGCTCGGTTTTGTCGGCGGTGCGCAAAACGGATTTTTGCTCGCAAACTCCTCCGCATTACAAGCACAAATGGCTCTGACGCCCGTGGAATTCGGTTGGCTCAATGTCGCCTTTTATTCGACTTATGCGTGCATGAGCATGATGCTGTTTCGCGTGCGGCAGGAATTCGGCATCCAACCGTTTGTCCACTGGGCGATGCTTGGCTTGGTTGGAGCCAACTTTATCCAACTGCTCGAACCGGGCTACACCGTCGAACTTGCAGCGCGAGCGATGGCTGGAATTACTGCAAGCGGCCTTTCTGCGCTTTCGCTTTATTATCTGATGCAGGGGCTTCCTGCCGCATTGCGCATCGGTGGTCTGATTTTGTCTATCGGGCTTGTTCAATTTGCTGTGCCGTTAACGCGGGCGATGTCACCTTCGCTCCTTGTTGATGGTGATTTAAGGCACGCTCTGCAATTCCAGTTCGGCCTTTCATTATTGGCGCTGGGGGTCGTCTTTATGCTCCGCCTCCCGCCTGGCATCAGACAAAAGACGTTTGAAAAACTCGATATTCCAAGCTTCCTTTTATTCATGATCGGGGTAGCAGCATTGTGCGCCTTTCTCATTCAAGGGCGTATCCAATGGTGGGACACCCCATGGCTCGGGGGGGCGCTGGCGGTTGCGGTGGTTGGCTTGGGGGGTTGTTTTCTCATCGAACTCAATCGAAAAAGCCCGATGCTGGACCTGCATTGGCTATCGAGCCGCGCGCTATTTTCGCTCGCCCTAATAGCTGCAACAGTACGAATTCTTGTCGCGGAGCAAGGGTTCGGTGCCAGTGGATTATTTGCTGCGCTCGGCTTTGGTGGCACACAATTGGCCCCCTATTATTACACACTGGCAGGTGCAACTTTTGCCGGCATGATCTTGTCGGTCGTCAGACTTGATCCAAAAGATTTAACACGGCCAATTTTGTTCGCAATTCTTGTAATCGCAATTGCGGCGTTTGCCGACACGCGGACCGGGGTGATGACGCGGCCGCAAGATCTTTTCTGGACTCAGGCTGCAATTGCCTTTGCGGCTGTTTTTGCGATGGGACCGGTCATGATGCAAGGAATGGTGCGCGCGCTCGCCGCAGGGCCATCTTATGTGGTTAGCTTCATCGCGATGTTTTCTCTGTCTCAGTCGCTTGGTGGATTGGCCGGCATTTCCGCTCTGTCCGCATTCCATTCGATACGGTTAAAGACTCACATTATAGACGCCGGCGGCACGCTTACTCTTGCAAATCCGCAACTGGTTGATGCGCTCGGCGGTACAGTTCGAAGCGTGGCGCCGATCCAGACGGACACGTCGCTAAGCCAGCAGGCAGCGTCTGTGGCGATTTCCCAAGAAGTCGGCAGGGAAGCCGCCGTTCTTGCGTTCAACGACGTTTTCTTCCTGATTGGAACTCTGGCTTCGATCTTGTTCGTGATCGTCTTTGTTCCGTGGATTATCAACCGTGTCCAAAGACGCAACCCGCTTTCCAACGAATTGGCTGCGCTCGAAACTATGCTTGCAAGGACCAAGAGATGACGCAAACCATCACCGAAAATGTTACTGTCGCAGGCAATAACGAGCTGGACGCCGGAGGCGATGTTGCGCCCGATCAGGGATGGTCTCCGAACCGCTCCAGACGCAAAATTCTTCTTGGGATCTTACTGGTCGTGGTTGGTGTGGGTACTGCGCTGTTTGCATGGGGACTCCCACCTTTTAACAGCGGCGATGTAACTACGAACAATGCCTATGTTCGCGGCCGGACAATTGTGGTCAGTCCCCAGGTTGGTGGATATTTGGTCGATGTTCCAGTCGCTGATTTTCAGCGGGTCCGTAAAGGTGATCTACTTGCAAGGATCGACGACCGGCCATTTCAAGAGAAGCTTCTTCAAGGCGAAGCAACGGCAGCAGCTCAGCAGGCTAATCTTGCCAATAGTCAGCAAAGTCTCCGGTCCGCCAAGGCCCAGCTAGACCTGCAGGATGCGGGCGTTGCAAGCGCGCAGGCAGCGTTGCAAAAAGCGCGGGCCGATATGAACCGGATCAATGAGCTGGTCGGTGAAGGATCGGTATCGTTACGCGAACGCGATCAAGCCCGCGCCGCACTCCAACAGTCCCAAGCTGCAGTCAGGCAGGCGCAAGCGCAGCGCGCCATCGCAAATGAACAGATCCGGTCGGTTCAGGTGGGCCGGGGTGCGTTAGAAGCGCAGGTCAAGGGCGCGAACGCATCGAAGGGATTGGCGTTGTTTGAATTATCCCGGACCGAGGTGCGCGCTCCAAGAGACGGCCAGCTGAGCGAGGTAGCGGCACGCGAAGGGCAACTCGTCAACGCAGGCACCCAGCTGATGTTCATTGTTCCGGACGACCTATGGGTCATTGCAAATTTCAAAGAAGCGCAAACAGCAAAAATGAGAGTTGGTCAGCTTGCCACCTTGGAGGTCGATGCCCTCGGCGGGGCCAGGCTTACGGGTAAAGTGCAGAGCATTGCACCCGCTGCAGGGAGCGAATTTAGTCTGATAAAGCCTGATACTGGTGCAGGAAATTTTGTGAAAGTACCGCAGCGGATTGCAGTGCGCATTGTCCTAAACCCAGGTCAGAAAATGGCCCGACGTCTTGGACCTGGCATGTCGGTTGTTGCCACAGTAGATACAAGCGAGTGATGGCCATGAAAAGGCGTCTCCTTGCTGCAATATCTCTTGCGGGCATCTTAACGGGCTGTGCTCCCACCCTTCGGCCCGTCCCGGTTGGCGTGGCGGCGTCCTCCCCAATTGAGTGGCGCACGCAAATGTCTGACGCCGGTCCTATGGAGGTACGTTGGTGGCAAGGCTTTGGCGATCCCATACTTTCGCAGCTTATTGAAACGGCACGAACGAACAATCCCGATATAAACGTTGCGGCAGCGCGGGTTGCTGAAGCCCGGGCAACCGAACAGGTTTCGCGCTCGTTACTGTTGCCTTCAATCGGCGCTGGCGTGGACGCAGCCGTGCGACGCGAAGTATCGCCCTTTGGCCGCAGTCAAGAATCAGTTGTTGCGATGCCCGCATTTCAAGCCTCGTACGAAGTTGATTTGTTTGGCAAGAATAGAGCGAAGATCGATGCGGCAGAGGCAAACTTTGATGCTGCAAAGGCATCAGAAGAATCCGCGCGATTGTCGGTGACAGCTGCAACGGCGACCGGCTATGTCACGTTGCTTGCACTCGATGCACGACTTGAAGTGCTCACGAAAACGCTGCAATCGCGGGCAGAGGCGTTGAAGTTTGCGCAAGACCGAGCCGAAGTTGGATATACATCACAGCTCGAATTGCGTCAGTCGCAAGCTGAATATGAAGCAACCGCACAACAGGTACCGCAGGTCGAAGCGCAAATTGCGCGTCAGGAAAACGCCCTTTCCATACTCACTGGAATTCTGCCCGGCGCTATCAATCGCGGTGGCAGCTTGGCGGCGCTTGCACAGCCTCAGTCGCCAGAAATTCTTCCTTCCGAACTATTACGCCGGCGACCCGATGTCGCCGCGGCCGAATACAGGATTGTGGCAGCGGATGCCCAAATGCGATCGGCGCGTGCGCAGTTCATGCCATCTATAAACCTCGGCGCAAGTTCCGGCTTGGCCCTGTCCAACTTGCTATCCAATCCGATAAGTATCTGGTCGATCGGCGGAAGCATACTTGCTCCGATCTTCCAGGGAGGGCGGTTGCAAGGACAACTAGACGCCGTGACCGCACAGCGCGACCAAGCTGCTTGGGCTTATCGCGCGACCGCGCTCAACGCTTTCCGCGAGGTCGAAGACCGAATGGTCGGGCTAAAAAAGCTAGATGAACAGGAGGTTTTGCTACTCAAGCAACGGGCTGCTGTTAGCGATGTTCTGAGACACACACGCAATCGCTATCGCGCAGGGTATATATCCTATATCGAACAGCTTGATGCGCAGAGGGCTTTGCTAAGCGTTGATCTGGCGTTGGTCCAACTGCGCGCGGATGAGCTCACAACACTGATCAGCCTATATCAAGCTGTCGGTGGCCCGCCGACAGATAGTTAGACGAAGGAGTATCAACCTCCCTGCCTCGTGTAGCGTTTTGGCCTTCACGCTTGCCATAATGCAATTGCTCCGAATTAATGAACGGCTGGATATGGGTCTACGGCCCTAATAGCGGACAGTCGGGACCGTTAGCGGCGACGGACAGGCCAAAGAACTCAATATCTACCCTAATGTCCGACATCAGTGCCAAATGCACTGTTGTCGGACAGTCGGCGCTCTAGAGCCAACGATAAATCTACGGGCTAATCCTTACAGTTGCGGTCCCGCGCGCCTCGACTGGCAGGTATAATCCAGCTGGAGTGGCGCGAAGACGTCCCGTCTTAATATCGTTTATGCTAGCTTTGATAATTAATCCGCCGCTTTGCTTATTGGCCAGTGCACGGTCAACTTTTTTGCGCAATGATAGTAAATCGTTTTCAAAGTTTTGTTGAAGTTCGTCTGCCAAAAGGTCGGACATCGCGGTTGTGTTAACGAGTTTAATCAACAAGTCAGTGCCTATGGAATTGGTCACACCAGTGACTTGAAGTCCCTTGAATTCCACTTTGGCACTATTTTCTTCGGTCACAGGTTTGGCGGTTAGCCAAACTGTTCCGCTAGAAAGGGAGCCTGAAGGGGATTGAGCTGTAAACTGAAGTCCAACCGCGATTTTCTCGTTCAAAGTTCCATAGATCGTAACATCTACAAAGTGGGCTTTCACCGGCCCGATCCCGGGTAAATTGAACGGACGCGCCTCTCTTTTTTGTAAAGCGCGCATCAAGACAGGCTCCAACTCTTTATAGGCTGCAATAACGGGAAGCTTAAGCAATACCATCTTCGTTGCGCCTTCCTGCTTGTCCAGTCTCGGTAATGCTGATCGTTGTGGATCAGGCGGACGCGCTCCCACAAATGTTTCGGTGTTTGCAGTCATCCCCAAGCTTAAAAAAAGCCTGCCATTGTTGATCTGATATCCGCTGTAATGCACTTTGCGCGGCGTAATGCGCATCCACACCGATGGGTTTTGTCGGTTTAGACTAAGCGAAGTAAACGCAGAATTCCAAATTCTTAGTGCCTCGTTCCGCAATGGCAATCTGGAAATCTCACGAGGGATAGATTGTTCCAATCTTGCAATTATCGGTGCTAACTTCTCTTCTGCCGCATCGGCTAAATCAATCCGTTGCCCCATAAAGTCTAAATGAGGAGCATCTGACCAATTATAACCAATTTCAGCAGTACCAGTTGTTTTCCAATCAGGCGTAACATTTAACCGCAATTTTACGAGCACGATGGCTCTGGCCGTCGCTGTTTCCTGTTTTAAAATGCCACCAATATCTTGCGCGCGAATAGTCGCATTTAGGGGCATTGATACAAAGATATCTTTGCCACTGCCGGTGAGTGTCATCGCCCCGCGAGTAACCTCACCAACAATACGACATTTGATGGTTGGAGTCGTCATGTCGATGAATAGGATTTTAACCGTTTTCGGGGGTATACAAGTTTGGCCTGCCTGATCAATTGCCCACAAGCGTCTCGGGATTTCGCGTTCCAAGTCTCTGGAAAGACCTGTCAAATCAGCGCTGACCGGCAGGGTTACGACAGATTCACCTATTTCCCCGACAAATTTTTCAGTTGAACGTGGGGGTGCAATGTTCGCGATTCCGGTAACCCTATCAAGCAAAAGATAAGTTAGCGACGTTCCAATTATCAATATTACCCCAATGAGGGTCCATTTACGCATCTCGATGTTGCCCCCTTGGCGTTGCCGCGACATCAGCATTTGTTTAACGCTTTATAGGCTTCTGAGTTTCGTGGATGGATTGAATTGAGCGAATTTCGTAATATTTAAGTTCATTGGTCCATGAGAGCGTGACAGAATAGTCAGCAGATCCGTCGCCATGACCAAAGGCACCACTCTCACTGTCATGGCATATCTTGCAGTTATCATATTGGTCCTGTGGATCATCATCAGGTCGCCAAGCTTTCGCAGCGATGGGGCAATGTTGTTGCGGGTGGGCGATGCGCAATATCTCGTACCTGCTTGGATGGGCCCTTCGCCGAGCTTCGTTCGGGAATTGCCGGGGTTGGAGAAGTCGAGCTTTTCTCAGCAGAATAAAGGGTTTACCAGCTGGTGCCAGTCAGCGTCGGCTGCGGCTATACAAGTGCGCGGCTTTGGCTTCGGCGCGCTACCGCGCCGAGTGAGATCGGAATATCCAACCAACACATCCAGTATCGTTCGCGTATCGCAGCTTTCTCCTGCGATACGGCCTTCGGGTAATCCGTTAGCCTGGCGGAATATCCGTTCGGCAACGTTAGAGCGTCGGATCGTAAGCGCCGACGGTAATTGGGCATCTATTTTCTTCTCACTAAACTTTGCGTCAGGCCCCTCACGACGATTTGAAGCGCAATGCATGTATGACGTCCATACAAT
>LNFK01000048.1 GCA_001464315.1 Sphingomonadales bacterium Ga0077559
TCCAGGCGACACCGAAAATATCGTGCAATCGACTGCGGCATGGGCGGACAATGGATGCGGCTGGCGGTCGGTGCAGGTCAGAAAGCCGGTCCAGTCACCAGCGCGGTGGATCGCCATCAACTTGTCATCGCCGTTCGACGCCGACCCTATAATATGCAACTCGCCGCCAAGCAGTCCGTGCAGCCCCGTCGGCGCGTCGCCCGCCCGGAACAGCACGCAACCAGCGGCCAGATGGCGTTGCCGTCCAGCCAGCATCAATTCGTCCTGCACATCACTGGGCAACCGCGCAAACCAGCTGCCGGTTTTGAACAGGCCTCTTTTGGCTGGAAATGACATCTGCTGGTAATTCATCAGCCCGCTGTTCTTGTCGCATTGAGGGGATGCTCTGCGAACAGTGACCGTATTGCTGCCACAAGGTAAAACCGGCGTCCAGCGACATTGTTTTACCCAGTCTCCCAGCGTAAATGTGACGAGCGGATTGCAGAGCCGTTGACAACTGCGTAGCACCAACTAAAGGAACGCGCCTACCTGGTGTCTGGCATTTAGCCGCGATGCCAACGTGCCCGGATGGCGGAATTGGTAGACGCACCAGCTTCAGGTGCTGGCGCTGGTAACGGCGTGGAGGTTCGAGTCCTCTTCCGGGCACCATTTGTTCTTTGTGTGATGGGTGCTGAAGGACGCGCCGGTTATATTGCACTCACCATATCTGCCTATCAATCATGGTCGATAGTGCCGCCGATTAACAAATTTTCTCGCAGCTAAGTTGGAGCCGATGCAAGCATTCGCAGTAATGCCGCCAGCCAGCCTGCATCATTCTTTGTCTGGACCGGCGTTCCGAAATCGGCACATTCGAGGCACTGCGCCTGCACCCCTTGCACCCGCGTCAACATATCCAGGTCAGCAGCAACGCGCGCCCGGAAAAATTGCTGTTGCCATTGCGCCATTGCAAAAATGTCCACCGGTGCGGCGACGCTGGCGCGTTTTGGCATTAATCCGCCGAACAATGTCCCTGCAAAACTCGGCTGCGGCTCGATATAGACTGCGTGCCAATCATCGGCTTTCAGACCCGCACGTTTGGCCGCCTCGGCCAGCGCGTCGTCCATTCCGCCATAGCGGTCTACCAGCCCGATTTGGCGAGCGGTCCCGCCCGCCCAGACGCGGCCCTGCGCGATGGCGTCGACTTGCTCGGGCGTCTTTTTGCGCGCGGATGCGACGCGGGTAATAAAGTCGCGATAGCCGTTTTCGATGGCGCTTTGTGCGACGCGGTCGAATTCGGGACTGAAGCCGCCAAGTATATCGGGCTCGCCCGAAAGCGGCGTGGTTTTAACGCCGTCGGCGTTCACACCAATCTTAGCAAGGCCTGCCTCGGCGCTGGGGATGACTCCGAAAATGCCGATCGAGCCAGTGATCGTGGACGGTTCAGCAAAGATCACATCAGCGGGCAGGGAAACCCAATAGCCGCCACTCGCCGCCAGATTAGCCATCGAGACAATGACTGGAATCTTCTTCGCTTTGGCTGCCGCAATCGCCAGCCGGATCTTTTCCGAAGCAGTCACCGATCCACCGGGCGAGTCGACGCGCACCACTAGCGCTCTCAGGTCTTTCTGATCGAGCGCTTCGTAGATCAGCTTGGCAATCGTGTCGCCCGCCGCGCTGCCCGGTCCCGCTTCACCGTCGATAATCGTCCCGGCAATGGTGACAACGCCAATTTGCTTACCCGCATTCGGCGGCCCATAGTTGGCGAGCAAGGCGTCCATCGGTACAGCGGCAAAGCCGCCGGTTGATTTGGGGTCATCAGCGCCGAACTTGCCGGCAATGAATTTGCCGAACGCAACACGGTCGCCCAATTTGTCGACCAGTTTGTTGTCGAGCGCGAGCTGTGACAGATTGCCCCGTGCACCTTCGACTGTACCAGCAGGATCGGTGAGCAGGGGTTCGATTTGCGCTTGTGGCCGGGCCTTGGCAACATCGGCTTTCCACTGCCCCCATATTTCGTCATAGACCGCTTTGATCGCTGCTTTCGATTCTGGCGACTGATCGGAACGCATATATGGCTCAACAGCGCTCTTATAGGTGCCGACGCGGTAGATATTGGCCTTGATACCCAATTGGTCCAGGAGGCCTTTGTAATAAGGCTGCGTTCCACCAGGGCCGGTTAAAATCGCACCGCCCATCGGGTCCATCCAGATTTGTGTTGCGTGCGCGGCCAGTTGATAGCTGTCGTCGCTATAGGCGGTGGCAAAAGTGTAAACAGGCTTACCCGCCTTTTTAACCGCGTCGAGACTGTCGCCAATCGCCGAAAGGCTCGCTTGCCCACCTCCGATAAAGCGGTCCATATCAAGCACGACTGCCTTGATCCTTTTGTCCTTTTCGGCAAGCTTGAGCGAGCGGATGATGTCGCGCTGTCGGATTTCGCCGACGGGCATGGTCGTCGAAGTCAGCGCGGTCAGCGGGTCGATTTCGGCCGGTTGTTCCGAAATGACCCCGTCGAGTTTCAGCAACAACGCACCATCGCGGACCATGCCCGGATTAGGCCCTGCGTTGAGCGCAGCAAACAAGAGACCAAAAAACAGCAGCAGGAGCAACAGCACCAGCAGGTCCTTCAATCCAACAATGACTTTCCAGCTGATGCGCAAAAACTGCATTTTTGATGTCCTTATAGTGCTCGTCAATATGTAAGCACTGGCGAGCAAATTGCCATTCGCATTTCGATAAAAGCATCAATTTAAGGAACAAAGCAAAACGCCCCATGCTCGCAACTTCCCCCCAAAGGAATATACGACATGAAGAAACTTGTGTTATTCGCCGCTGCGCCGCTCGCCTTAATTGCAGGTTGTTCGTCTAAGACCCAAACTGATACGACTCCCGACAATGCGACCGCCACAACAAGTGAAATGCCCGCAGACGCCGCTATGGGAACAATTGGCAACGCAGCCGGAACGATGCAGTCGGGTGGCACTGGCGCGACAGGAACTGGCGGAACAACCGGCATGGATCGCTCGACTGACACGACTGGTTCGGGCACCATGACTGGCGGTACGACCCCTCCACAATAAAATTTAGCTCGGCCCGCGTTGACGCGGTTGCCTAAGTTAACACAGAAAAGGGCCGCCAGATTGCCGCTGCCGGAAGTTGCTTTCATGCCGTGACCGGCATCGCTGATTGGATCAGCGGCCGATCTCCCGAACGGAATTGCCCGACCTCTTAACTGAACCATGAGACATCGGATCACCTCCTTTCGTTGAATGGAAATTGCTTGCTTCAAACATTTTTCTGCCCTCCGCGACTCCATGTGTGATTCAAACAAAGTTGCGAAACAAGTCTTGTAATATTTTTTTTTTGCGGCAATTATATTCGCTTCGCGCGGCGGGGTGTCAGCTGCGACAATCTTCCACAATTCGCGTGATTTCTGCCCATGACGGTATGGCTAGCGGTGTCTGTCCATCGCTTTCGATCGCTATGCGTCCTCGGCTCAACGCCATCGCGTCGAGGATGGGATCGGTGGGCAAGATTTCGACTGCACGATATGCAGGCGTTCCGCCAGTTGGGCTGGCGGCAAATTCCTTTAGAGCCGAGCTCGTGCGGACAACCATCCGTCCACCCGTCCCGGCCCCTTCGCGTGCGAGATAGACCCTGCGACGCGTGTTATCGCAGCGCAAGGTCACAGTCGCGTTCTGTCCAGCCGGGCCAAATAGCGCGATTGAACCGCGCTCGTCGCGGCGATAGACCCAATCACCCGTTGCCAAAGACCAGTCGGTCCATTCTGCGGAAGGACGTTGCACCGGGGGCGGCGCAACCACCACCGGCTTTGGCGGAGGGGAGGGTTGTTGCATGGGCGGCGGTGGCGGCGCGCTGCAAGCTGAAAGCGCGAAGACAGAAGCGAAAAGCAAATGACGAATATTCATATGCGCCTTATGGCCAAAACATCCGTCGTTCGCTAGCGCTGTGCGACATGGCGACGCAGAAAATCCGGTTGGACCAGTTAATTGTCGATCGCGGCCTAGCCGAGAGCAAGACGCGCGCGCAGGCGTTGGTGATGGCGGGGCATGTTTTTATAGGTGATGCGAAAGCGTCGAAGCCTGGACAGCAGTTGGCCGAAGATGCCGAAATTACCGTCAAGGGCAGCGACCACCCATGGGTTTCGCGCGGCGGTATCAAATTGGCGCACGCGTTGCGGGAATTCGATATCGACGTCGCCGATATGGTCGCGATCGATGTGGGTTCATCCACCGGCGGTTTTACCGATGTATTGCTCACCCACGGCGCGGCCAAAGTCTATGCAATCGATAGTGGCACCAACCAGCTTGCCTGGAAATTGCGGCAGGACGACCGCGTCAGCGTCCACGAGCAGACCAGCGCGCGGATATTGACCGATGCGCACATCCCCGAACCAGTCGATTTGATCGTCTGCGATGCCAGCTTCATTGGTCTTGCCAAAGTGCTCGAACGCCCGATGACCTTTGCCAAAGCAGATGCGCAACTGGTTGCGCTTATCAAACCACAATTCGAAGCGGGCCGCGAGGAAGTTGGCAAGGGCGGCGTGGTTCGTGACGAAGCTGTTCACAAACGCGTATGCGACGAAGTTACAGCTTGGCTAGAAATCTGCGGGTGGGCAGTACGCGGCCTAACCACCAGCCCGATCACGGGACCACAAGGCAATGTTGAGTTCTTGATCTGGGCAACAAACTCCGTTCACAATAAACTACACATGATTTAGTCAACAAAATTTTTAATGCTGCGTGTTAAGATTACTTCGACACAATTTGCATTGGAGGGAAACGCGATGAAAGAGATTGCGTTTGGTCTGGTCGCGTCTTTGGCTGTAGGTGGCGGTGTTTATTTTGCTGAGGGTTCTGGCGGATATGAAATGAGCGCTGCCCAAGCCCGGACAAAGTTAATGATGCCAGTTCCAAAGTCGAAAACGGCCCCTTTGATTCTGGTGATGGAGACTCGACGGTCAAAGTAACCACCCATCGGCTGATCAGGTTCAATGGACGGTCACCGCTGGGGGTCTCACCACGAAAAAGTGAACGGCGACGTAGACCCCGCTTGGCGATAAGGAAGTCCAGGTTACGCCTTTATGCAAATCGTTGTTGTTTAATGAGACTGGTCAGGGCGCTGTTTTCGCCGAGATGGCCCAGGCGAACATCACCGAATTCGTCGATGCGACACTGACGGGTCGGCCATATAATTATAAACGCAAATTTGAGGCAGGCACTGCGTCGGTTGCGAAGAATATGGGTTCGATCATGGGCGACGGACGCAAGGTAAAACGGCAAATTGAGGAAATGGAGTTCGAAGATACGGCTGAGTTCGAACCGGAACCCTTGTCTTTCGACGATAACATCATCGGCTAGGTAGAACCGCCCACCGACTATAGCGTCGAAGCCGCCGAGTAAGGACCTGAAACAGCAAAGCAACACAGGGAACGATCGAATGCCGGGTTTGAGCGGTGTTGTTTTCCGCGCCGTTTCGACAACGATCGGCGCAGGCTTGATTTTGACGGGATGCGGCGCATCTCCAGGGCGGACTTTCGATATTCGAGCATCCGAAGCAAAACAAATTCTGACGCAGACCGAGGTTCCCTACGATGGTTTGGGCAGTTCCGATCTGCGATCCTACGTCGTCGAGAAAAGTCCAACGGAGCTTGAATGGAAAGTGACGCTCGACGGAGCCAAATATTGCAGTTCCCCGCCGTGCTAAGCTCGATCGACCCCAAATCCACGCACGTTTCGGTGTCGGTCCAAGGCGCGACGAGCGGCCGCTATGCCAAGATGGGTCAGGCGCTAAACGATAACATCACCATCAAGAATCTGTCTCTGGCAGCAATGGAGGAAGAAATCGCGGCTGCGCTTGAGAAACGCGACTTCGACATGATGAAAATTACTCCGCAAGTGCTTTCAGCAACGGGGGCAAATTTGAGGGCAATATCTGACAGGTTTGACCATCCGACACAGCCGAGCGAGAAAAAGGCGCGGGCAGTCGAAGAACAGGCCGCTGCGGACCGGGAAATGGCCCGATGGAATGCCCTTGAACCCGATGAGGATATCGGTGAGTAATAAGCCTAGTTTTTAGCCGCGCGGCGCTTACACTCAATCCTTATACATGCCTTTGACCCGGTCCTGATAGCGTTCGCGGATGACATGCCGCCTGATTTTCATGCTTGGCGTCATTTCGCCGTTTTCAATCGAAAAAGGCTCGTCGGCAAATTCGAATTGACGTATTTTCTCGGTCACTGACACATCGGCATTGACCCGATCGACCGCGGCGCGGACGGCTGAACGGAATTGCGGATTATCCTGCAATGCGGCAAAATCACATTTCATGTCTTGCGCGCGGCACCATTCGACTGTCCATTCGGGGTCTGGAACGATCAGGCCGACGATATATGGCCTTTTGTCACCCGAAACCATCGCCTGCAATATTTCAGGTTGCAGCGTCAGCATGCCTTCGATTTTTTGCGGCGCGATATTATCGCCCTTGTCATTGACGATAAGGTCCTTTTTGCGGTCAGTAATCGCGATCCGGCCTTTTTCATCGATATGGCCGATGTCGCCGGTGTGCAGCCAGCCATCGATGATGACTCGGTCGGTTTCGGCCCGGTTGCGCCAGTATCCCTTCATTACCAGCGGTCCGCGCACCAGAATTTCACCATCCCCGGCAATTTTTACTTCGGTGTTTTTGAGCGGCGGGCCGACGGTATCCATCTTGATGCCAAAGCTCGGACGGTTGCAGCTAATGACTGGACCGGATTCGGTCTGACCGTAGCCTTGCAGAATAGTGATACCGAGCGACTGGAAGAAAATACCTATATCGGGGTTCAACGGCGCACCGCCCGACACCATTGCCTTCAACCGCCCGCCGAACCGCGCCTGAATCTTTGGCTTTATTGTGCGCGATAATATCACCCGCATCGGCGCATCGCGCAGCCGGTTGCGGCCATTATAATCGCGCTCGCCGATGGTCAGCGCCTTGTCGAGCAGATAATTGGGCATCTTGCCCTGTTTTTCGACCGCCTTGATCATCCGCGCGCGCAGCACTTCGAACAGGCGCGGCACGACTACCATCAATGTAGGCCGGGTTTCCTCGATGTTGGATGCAAGCTTCTCAAGCCCCTCGGCATAATAAATCTGCGCGCCGACGCCGATTGGCAAGAACTGACCGCCCGAATGTTCATAAGCGTGGCTCAACGGAAGGAAAGACAGGAACACTTCTTCTTCATCAAGCCCGAAATCCTCGCGCAGGACAGCCGCCGCGCCGTCGGCATTGTGCAGGATGGCGCCATGATGCTGCATAACCCCGCGCGGCGCGCCGCCGGTGCCACTGGTGTAGATGATGCACGCCAGATTATCGCGGGTGATGCTTCCCATCGCCGCTTCGGTCGCGCGGACATCGGCGTCGGTGCCGTTTACCATATCTGCCCAATTATGCACCGACAGCTGGCCGGTTTGCATCGCTGGCATTGGCTCCATTTCGATGACAAACTCGCACTCGGATGACTTGAGCGCAGCCGGCATCACCGTTTTTGCCAGCTTTGCGGTCGACACAATGACTGCACGCGCCGCGCTGTTGTTCATGATGTGCTGGTGATCGCGCACGGTATTGGTGGTGTAGGTCGGCACTGTAACGCATCCGGCGGCCATGATGCCCAAATCGGCAATGCACCATTCAGGCCGATTTTCTGACACCAGCATCACCCGGTCGCCGGGTTCGAGACCCATTTTCCGCAGTGCCTTGGCGAGACCGGCAACACGGCGCGCGGTTTCAGACCAGCTGACCGATTGCCATTCGCCATCATGTTTGGCCCACAGGAACGGCGCGTCGCCACGATGCTGTGCGCGCGCCAGAAACATGGATACCAAATTGGGGAAGCTGTCAAAATCGTCGAATTGCTCGGCAGCCACTATTCTCTCCTCAGCATTGCCAATGTGGTTCGTTTTACGAGCTCTGTCTTTGATTTACGCTAGCGCGCCGAGCGACGCGCTGCAATGTGTCTTGGGCGCTAACCTACATCCTCGCTAGGTGGTTCCGCCGATGCCCTCGGTATGGTGACGGTAACCTTGCCCTTTGCGTTGACAGTTGCGGACGTCCCCTCGCTTCGTGGATCGGAAGCGCCAGCCCAACCGCCGCTGACACGTTGCGCACCATTGACTTTTGACCCCAGATCCACAGCGCGGACCTTCTGCCCAAATTTACCGAGCTCGTCAGCCATCGCGGATAGAGACGTATTTTGCTCGACTTCAAGATTGCCGCCACCAAAATATATGTTCGGCAATGCTATCGCCTGATCGAGCGGAAGGCCAAAGTCGATCACACCGATAAGCGTCTTGGTCACATGCATGATGATCCGCTTGCCGCCCGCCGAACCTAGTGCCATTACTGCTTTGCCATCGCGATCAAACACGATTGTCGGCGACATCGACGATAACGGCCGTTTGCCCGCGGCAACGCGGTTGGCAACCGGCGCGCCGTCTTTTTCAGGAGCGAATGTGAAATCGGTGAGTTCGTTATTCAGGAAAAACCCGCCCGCAACCAGCTGGCTGCCGAACGGGCCTTCGATGGTTGAAGTCATATTGGCGATACTACCCTTGGCATCGACCGCCGTGAAATGTGTGGTGCCAGCAACCTCGCTCGATATCGCAGCTGTGCGAGGTTTTGCTCCTGGAGGATTGCCTGCAGGATAGTCGGTGCGCGACTTGGTTTCATCGATTAATGCCGAGCGCGCTTTAATATATTCAGGATTCAAAAGCCCCGAGACAGGTACATCGACAAAATCGCTGTCGCCGAGATATTTCTCACGGTCGGCATAGGCGAGCTGCATTGCCTGCCCGATCAGATACCAGCTTTTCGCGTTATCTTTTCCGATCGCGGTCAAGTCAAAACGCTGCAGCGTTCCAAGTATCTGCAGAACAGTAGTCGCGCCGGACGACGGAGGGGCCATGCCGCACACGACATAGGCACGATAAGGCGCGCATACTGCCTTTTGTTCCTTCGCCCGATATTGCGAGAGGTCGGTCATCGTCATGTCACCGGGGCTCAGCTTGCTCTTACCCACCACATCGACGATCTGGCCGGCGATCGGTCCTTTGTAAAATGCATCGGGGCCTTTTTTTGCCAGCAGCCTTAGTGTCGCCGCCAATTTCGGGTTTTTGAATGTCGTGCCTGCCACGACCGGCTTACCATCGGTCCAGTAAATAGACTTGGCCTCATCGAAGTTGGACCAAAGCGGCCGAATTCCCTGCAAACGCGATTCGAGCGTTTTGTTGACGACGAAGCCCTTTTCCGCGAGCCGGATCGCCGGTCTGAAAATCTTCGCCCAAGACAGCTTGCCCCATTTCTTGTGCGTTTCTGCCATCAGGCTGACATTACCTGGCACGCCAACTGACCGACCGCCCTGAAATGCGGCGAGAAAACCGAGCGGCTTGCCGTCTGGTCCAACGAAACGGTCAGCCGCCGCCGCCGCCGGTGCAGTTTCGCGCCCGTTGATGGTGCTCAAAACGCCTTTGCTGCTATCTTGATATAGCAGGAAGCCACCGCCGCCGATGCCGCTGGACTGAGGCTCGACTACGGTCAACGCGAGCATCATCGCCATTGCCGCATCAGCCGCCGAACCCCCTTGCCGCAACATCTCCATCCCCGCGTCAGTGACTCGCGGATCGGCTGAGGATGTCACCCCGACTGTATTGGCGACGGCATTTTGGGGAAGGAGCGCAAAGGCGGTAAGCGCAAGTACAATATTTTTCATACCCTGTTGTCTAGCGGCGCTTCACTGCCAAGGCAAAGAACGTTTTATCCGTCGACGCCAACCGCATCGGCAATACATGCAAAACCGTCGCGTTTTAAAAGGTGCGCTAGCCCCTTGTTGATATGACGCGCCAGCCCCGGCCCTTGATAGACCAGCGCACTGTAAATTTGAACTAGCGATGCACCCGCCCGTATGCGCGCATAGGCATCGCCCGCCGATGCAATGCCGCCCACACCTATCAGGGGGATATTGCCGCCGCTGGCTTTGCGAAAATCGATCAGCCTTTGGTGGGCAAGGTCGCGCAAAGGCGCGCCGGAAAGGCCACCGCTTTCGCCCGCATGTCGCGATTTGAGCGGAGGGCGGCTGATTGTTGTGTTCGACACAATCAGGGCCGCAATGCCGCGCTGCATCGAAACTTCAACAATATCGTCGATATCGGCGGACTCAAGATCCGGCGCGACCTTTAGGAAAACCGGTGTATCCATAGTCCGCGCCGCCATCGAACGTGTCAGGAGGTCATTGAGCGCAGACTTGTCCTGCAACGCGCGAAGACCCGGCGTGTTCGGCGAGCTGATATTGATCGTCAGATAATCGGCATAGACTTCCATATTGCGAACGCCGGTGACATAATCCGCAATCCGGTCTTTGCTGTCCTTATTGGCACCTATATTGATACCAACCAGCCCCCCGACCGAACCGCGCACCAGATATCTCAACCGTTCGGCAGCGGCAGCGTGTCCTTCGTTGTTGAAACCCATCCGGTTGATTACAGCGCCATCCTCTTCAAGCCGGAACAGCCTCGGTTTGGGGTTACCCGCTTGCGGCAGCGGGGTCAGTGTGCCCACCTCGGTAAATCCGAAGCCGAGTCGCAAGATTTCGAGCGGGACTTCAGCATTTTTGTCATAGCCGGGCGCGAGACCCACCGGATTGGGAAAGCGCAGCCCTGCGACATTTTGGCTTAGGCAATTGTCGGTAAATCCAATCGCCGGAATCGGCGCCAGCTTCAACGCGCCAATTGACAGATTATGGGCGCTTTCCGCATCAGCAAGAAACATAAATCGGCGAGCGAGTGCGTAGAACATGGCTGCGCTATCCAACACAATAGGCACAGACGCAATCGGGCTGTCACATTTTTGCAAGAAATTATGTTTTACAGAGCCTTAAGCAAAGCAATTTGGTTATTGGCCGAAAATGTCAAATGTTACCGCCATGACTGACGATTCCGTGCAAGGCAATTTTACAATTTCCGTAGATAGAGGCGATGCGACCCGAAGGGCTCGACGTCGAAAGGCGCAGAGTTCTTTTTCCTTTCCGGACCCGTCAGAAATGGCGGGTCTTTTTTTGGCTTTAGATCAGCGCAGCCCGCCGTGACGCGGCACGATTTATTGCAAATTTAGTCTGCCGGTGTCACTTGGGTAGCGCCCGCAGCGGCTGGCCGATCCTGCTTCACCTTGCGCCGCCGTAAATTGGCGCGTAGCGCGTCGCGTAAACGGTCGGATCGCGCCTGAGCTTTTGTATCGCTGTCTTTTGACATGACGCCCCGATGCCAAATGTATGTCAGCGGCGCAAGCGGCTTGACAATATCCCCGCCGCTTCGCATAGGGCCGCCCTTCGGTGCAAGCTGCTGTAGCTCAGTGGTAGAGCGCGTCATTGGTAATGACGAGGTCGGGAGTTCAATCCTCCCCAGCAGCACCATAGCTTAACCCTTACTGCGAATCCGCTTCCTGCGGGAAGGCCATAACTCAGTCAGCTGCGTGGGTCTGGCGTGGGTCGTACTCTCGCTCACTAATTTTTGGCCAAAAGTAATTCCATCAAACTTGCTCGCTTTTGCTTAACAGCACAAAGCATTCCTCGTGCTTTCAAAGCAAGTTTATGCTATGAAACTAGCAGGACGGGATAACACGCCGCGCCGAGGAGAGGACCATGAACCATTTAAGGCTCGTTGCTTGTGCTGCACTGCTGCTCACACACACAATAACTCTTGCGCAGAATGAAAGCTTAAGAACTGGAGTTAAGCAGAAATCTTGGACGTTAGCTAATTTTCGCAGTTTCACATGCACGCTAATGCCCGGTTCCTCCCCTGCACTCATCGGCGAAGGCATCGCTGCGTTCGACACCAATGAAGACAACGGCGTCGAAATAGCAGTATCGTCGGGCGACGGTAGTAGTCCGATGGTCACGGCCCATGCGATAAATACAAAAGGGACTGGCGGGAGCAATCGTCGAGGTGCGGCACCAACCTGTTCCAGCACTGGAGCTCCACCGAGTGATGTTGCTACTGCTTGCAGCATGTCGGGTGACGATAAATCGCCATTGATACGGTTTACTGTGCCACTTTCCGCACTCGGTGAACCCGCTACAAACAGAAGCTATGTCGGCACGGTTACAATCGTGAAGCGAAGCGCCAGCGAGGCTCCATCTGAAGTTGCCCGATCCAAAAAAGGCTATGATTATTACAAGTCCCATAGCGACATGTCGGCCGCACGCGTTGGTTTGACCTTTATCGCTACGTGCGACAGCAGCAAACTCACCGCAAAAGGCGGAAAGCCAGCTGCGGCAACCTACGACCTTGCTGTAGGGAAGAAATAGGCCGCCGCGCCCGTATCAAGCGCGGCGTGCAATAAAGGCGCGAACAAATAAGTATCAATTGAACCCGGCAATTTGGCCTACTTAGAATCCGCTTCCTGCGGGAAGGCCATAACGTAACCAGTCGCTTGGCTATAACGTGGGTGGTGCTTTGCGTTACGATTATCGGCGAACGTCAATTTCGTTTACAGCTAAATATTAGGTGCGATGATCGGTCAGCGGGTGGAAGCGAAATGCTCGGACCTCGGTCAGATCAAAATGCCGCCGTATCATCTTCCTATTGTACCGCTACCTTTAGTCAGTGAGGAAACGTAGGAGTGTCGTCTGCAATGGTGGCATATGCTCCATTAGCATCTTCTCATTTCATGGACGTTCGTTACTCTCTCCTCTTCAGGCCGACTCAATCTGAGGAGAGGATGTCGCAATGAAAATCAGGTTTCTGGTTGTCGCCAGTCTGTTTGCAGTGCCGGTTTGCGCAGTTCAGGATGGCGATACGTCCGATCAATGCAAGCCGATGGATGTGATGATGGGCGTGCATAGGGCTGAGCCGGATAAACCTGATCGGTCCCCTGAAGCGCCATTATTGCCCAAGGCCCGAAACGAGAGCACCGGCCCGGCCGTCTTAATCCCCAACTGTAAAAACGAAGACATGAAGCGTCGTAAGAAGGGTGACTATCCTCTGGCATGATACGGAACTTGAGATCGCGATGTCACGAAAAGGATAAATCGATCTTGGTTGCAACTGAACTGGGCCTGGGTGTCTGGCGACCTCGATTTTATGAACTGTTTTCGTCACCCACTAACGCCTCCACACAAAGCGATGGTCGTCGAGAAGTACCTCCCAATCGATCCGCGTGAATGCGTATAGCGCAGCAATCACGACAAACTGGGTGGCAATAAAATAACCGCTGGCGTAAATTGTCGACTCGAGTGAATCGATCTGGAAACGCCGCCCCGCAGCCTGGCCACCTATAATGAAGAACGCGTAGCTCACAAAACGCCCAAGACAGAAAGGCAGTGCTACTCTAAGCAGCGGCAGCCCGGTTAAACCATAAGCAATGAACAGAAAGTTCGATGGCAGCGGACTGAAAGCATAAGATAGAAAAATACCGAATGTCAGCGTCGTCCGTTTTTCGAGACGCCGTTTGATTACATCGACATTGGCGCGCTGCGCCTTACTTAAAAGCTTCCTGCCGACAATCTTGTGCGAAAACAGTGCCAATGTCAGCCGACCCAGTGTGGCGGCCCCCGCACCGGTCAATGCCAAAGCCCAAGGGTTGGTTTCAGGGAATTGGAAACCCACAAACGCGAGCGCCATCCATGTCGGTGGAGCAAATACCGGAATAAGGTTGAGGGCAAAGATCAAAACGATCAATACAGCGAAGGCGAGTAATTGTTCGGCCATATTTTACGCCTCCAGCCTCAAAAATCTTGCCTAACATAAACGCTGTATCGTCACCACATGAGTGATACGAAAATTTCGCGTCAACTTTCGATGCGATAACTAACGATAGCACCTATTGCCAAATGTTCTTTATATGTTCCATAATGGCGGCATGACACGAATCGATTCAGACGCACTCGCCACGCACTTAGAGGTTGCTTTAGCCTGCACTCCTCTCGGCACATTAGCTGCGCTTCAGGACGGCGATAGCCAACGCCGACGCCGTGCCATATTCTCACTTGCGCAGCATCTTGCCGACCGCTTGGGTTGTTTCGAGATTACGGGCAGTGGCCTTGGGGGTGACGCAGCACAACAAGTCTCGCTATTTCAGGAAGTCCCTTGTGCGGTAAGGTGAGCCGGGAGCCGCCTTATGGCTGGGTGCCGGGAAAAGAAAACTATCGCTCAATCCGCACACTGTTTGAATGCGCGTTATACAAGCGCTACCTTCGTGTCACTTGCTGGCAGTGCAAATATAGCGTCATCATGGATGCTCCCGGTCATTGGTGGCGGTGTGAGCAGAAAGGCTTGAGTGATAGCATCGCTGCGTTTGTCCGGCGCTTGCATTGTAGCCAGTGCTTCAAGCGATCTGGCATTAAGGTGCGTCAGCCAAAAGTGGGACAAACCAGTGAAGAACCTAAAGGCCCTTTGCTGCCGGGTCCGGATCATTATACATGGAAGCGTATCGTCAACCGGCAACGGTCCTGAGGGGTTTATAATGTCCGCGTTTCGTTTTATAATTTTATCAGTAGCGCTCGTCACTTCCAGTGCGTCATGGGGCTGGGGCCAGACCGGCCACCGCATCACAGGCGAAATAGCCCAGTCACGCATAAACGGGAAAACCGCTGCTGAAATCGAGATGATTCTGGGCAAGCAAGGCCTTGCTGAGATGACTACATGGCCCGACGAGCAGCGTTCAAATCCTGAGCCATTTTGGCAAAAGGATGCAAACCCTTGGCATTTCGTAACACTTCCCGGCGGCAAGCAACCGAGCGAACTGGTGTCGCCTACCGAAGGCGACGCGTTGACCGCGTTAGAGCGTTTTGCAGCGATTGTGAGTGACCGGCAAAAGCCGCGCGACGAAAGGGCGCTTGCCCTGCGTTTCATCATCCACATTATTGGCGACCTGCATCAGCCGCTTCATGTGGGCAACGGTACTGACCGTGGTGGCAACGACGTTAAGGTAACTTGGTTCGGTGATCAATCAAATCTGCACAGTGTCTGGGACAGCGGCATGATCGACCGCCAAGGGATGAGCTTTACCGAGTATACCGACCGGCTCGAACGACGTCTTACCGCCGGGCAAACAATTAGCTGGTGGGATGCAAGACCCCAAACTTGGATGGGAGAGAGTGCTGTGCTTCGTGATGAACTTTATCCAGCTGGCAGTGAACAACCAGCCGCGTTAGGGTATTCTTACCAATTCCAATACCTCCCGACGGTTGAGAAACGCCTCGCGCAGTCGGGCGTTCGGATTGCTGCTTATCTGGACGCGTTATTCAAATAGGGCGGGCGGCAACTTTGCGCCCAAATGAAGTCATTATGAGTGCCGATTAGCTCCCTCATAAGCGGGCCCTACATCATCAAAGTCGATATGGCCGCTATGTTGGACATTACGAACAGTCCGCTTTTGAGACCGCACCTATGATGAGCAGTCCTTCGTTCATCCACTGTCTTTCAATAAGCTTACATCCGGCTACTGCGCTGGCATAAGTAGGCCGGTTTGTTGGAATGAATATGCTTTGATTGCTAGAATTTGAGCGCGTTAAACTATATGTGCGAATCCGGCAGCGCCCGTCGCTGGCGTCGCACGCGCCTTCGGCTTGTTCACTTGCAGGACGTTAATCAACATCGCCTGCGTATCACCTTCGTCTCCGAGGATGGCTTCCATGCTGCGAACACACAAGCAGACCTTGTCATCGGCCAGATCATACCAGATTTGCTTGGAAGCTCGCCGCGTCTTGACGAGTTCGTTGCGGCGTAATTCGGCAAGTTGCTGGCTAAGCGCGGGTTGGCCGATACCGGTTGCGGCATCAATCTCGCCAACGGTTAGCTCGCCGCGCAACAGACAGGACAGTATCATCAACCGCTGTGGTTGTGCATAGACCTTGAGTTTGTCTGCGGCTTTTCCGGCTTTCTCACGGCTTTCATATAACGCGCTCATTCCTTGCCACTCGCATGACAAAACCAGTCGCTGCGTCCGGTCATTGAATTTGTCGTCAACGCGGGCGGTGAAAGCAATTCCTGTCCGGGGTGCCAATTTTCAGGCGCGACTTTCTGCCCGTCGGCTACTGCTTGCAGAGCTTGCAACAGGCGCAGCATTTCGGCAACCGAGCGCCCTACATTGTGCGGATAGGTCGTGATAGCGCGGACAAGACCTTCAGGATCGATGAAATAGGTCGACCGGATCGCGGTGCTATCAACCGCATTATCGTCGATCATACCATAAGCACGGCCAACAGCCATGCTTGGGTCTTCGACTATTGGAAAACCAATTTTGGTGGCAAACAGCTCCTCGATCGCGCGCACCCACGCGAGATGTGAATAAAGGCTGTCAACGGAAAGACCCAGCAAAGCACAATCCGCCCGGTCGAAATCCGCTGACGCCTTTGCGAACGCCACAAACTCTGTCGTGCAAACTGGTGTGAAGTCCGCAGGGTGCGAGAAAAAGATCAGCCAGCGTCCGCGAAAATCGGACAGGCTTTTGTCACCCATCGTTGTTCGCGCCCTGAAATCAGGCGCTGTGTCGCCAATTCTTAACGGCCGTAACATTTCAGCCTGAGGTTCATTCATCATAATGTCCTGTCTTTCAACGGCCGCTGCCATGAGAGTCTTGTTGACGCAATATCGATAGTGTATTACATAATTTATGTAAATATGATTTTATAAGGAAATTCCGATGTCCGACTCAGCTTTAGACAGTGCCATTGCGCAAGTAAGCGGCGCACAAAGCGGTGTTCCTGTAATCCACGCCTTTTTCGACAAGCCGACTTTCACGGTGAGCTATGTGGTGCATGATCCCGAAACCAAACGTGCTGCCATCATCGACAGCGTGCTGGATTTCGATCCCGCTTCGGGCCGGACGTCGTTCGGGTCGGCTGACGCCATTATCGCTTATGTCGTTGATAAGGGATTGACCGTGGACTGGCTGCTGGAAACCCATGCGCATGCCGATCATCTCTCGGCAGCGCCTTATCTTCAAAAGAAGCTCGGCGGCAAAATCGCCATTGGCGAGCATATCGTCACAGTCCAGAATGTGTTCGGGAAACTCTTTAACGCAGGCACCGATTTCCAGCGCGACGGATCGGATTTTGACCAGCTTTTTGCGGACGGCGACCACTTCCAAATCGGCAATCTCGACGTGACCGTCCTGCATGTCCCCGGCCATACGCCAGCCGACATTGCTTATGTAATCGGCGACGCTGTATTCACCGGCGATACGATGTTCATGCCCGATTACGGCACGGCGCGCGCTGATTTTCCGGGAGGCGACGCGCGGCAATTGTTCCAGTCATTGCGGCGGATCTTGTCGCTGCCTGATACGACTCGCCTATTCATGTGCCACGACTATTTGCCCGCTGGTCGAACCGAATATGTGTGGGAAACGACCGTCGAGGCCGAACGAAAAGGCAATGTCCACGCCCATGACGGCGTAACCGAGGATGAATTTGTGGCGATGCGTGAAGCGCGCGATGCGACCCTTGATATGCCGCGCCTTATATTACCGTCAGTTCAGGTGAACATGCGCGCAGGGCATCTGCCACCGGCGGATGATAATGGCGTGACCTATCTCAAAATCCCGGTCAACGCTGTATGATCCCGGCGTTCCCGAACGCCATGCCAGTTGAAGGCTTTATCGGCGGCTTGTTGATCGGGCTGGCGGCGGCGATCATGCTACTCGGCCTTGGCCGGATTGCCGGTGTAAGCGGGCTTGCCGCTCGGGCCACCGGCATTGCCGATGCCGGTGCACCAAGAAATGTCGCTGTCGCGTTCGTGCTCGGCCTTCCGCTCGGGGCGTTTCTCATGGCACGCGCGTTGGGCGAGGTTCAGGTCAGCTTTCCCGACACGATCTGGCCGCTGATCATCGGTGGATTACTTGTCGGTTATGGCACAAGACTCGGTTCGGGGTGCACCAGCGGTCACGGCGTGTGCGGCCTGTCCCGCCTTTCGCCGCGATCAATGGTTGCGACGGGCATGTTTATGACAACCGGTTTTGTCACCGTCGGATTGCTCCGCGCTGGAGGCTGGTTATGAACCGGACACTGATCGCACTCGCGTCCGGCCTTTTGTTCGGTGCCGGTCTTGCCTATTCGGGTATGTCCGATCCTGCTCGCGTTCAGGCCTTTCTTGACCTTTTTGGCAGATGGGACCCGACACTGGCATTCGTCATGGGCGGCGCGATTCTGCCGATGGCATTTGCCTGGATAATCAAATCGAGGCTGTCTTCACCGCTTGCCGCGCCCGCATTCGATCTGCCGGGCACAGCCAAGCTTGATCGCCCGCTCGCCATCGGTGCCATAATGTTCGGCATGGGTTGGGGAATAGCCGGCCTTTGTCCGGGGCCAGCACTTGCTGACCTAGCAATTGCGCCGGTCGCTGTTCTGCCGTTCGTCGCCGCGATGTTCGCTGGCATGGCCGCGCACCGTTTCATTCCCGTTTCGTCCAAGTGAGAGGATAATAAAATGACAAAAAATATGGGAAATCTTGACCGGGCACTCCGCCTCATCGTCGTCCTGGCAATCGGCATTGCCTATCTGATGGGTGCGTTATCTGGTATACTCGCAATAGTACTTGGAATCGTGGCCGCTGCTTTTCTGTTGACCAGCCTCGTCGGGACATGCCCCGCTTATTTGCCTTTCGGACTGTCGACGCGCGGCAAAAATTAAGACCGACAAAAATCGAGCCAAGCAGGAAATCATCATGCCTTTCAAGAGAGTTTCACCGGTATTTTCTGTTTCAGGCCAATTGACACGCGACGACGTGCGCGATGCCGCTGCGCAAGGCTTCAAAACGATTATTTGCAATCGCCCCGATAATGAGGAGGCCGCCCAGCTGTCATCCAGTATCGTGCAGGAGCAGGCCGAAGCGCTCGGCATGAAATTCGCTTATATCCCGGTGTCCTCCTCTGGGGTCACCCCAAGCGATGGCGTCAAAATGCGGTCCGCGCTTGACACATTGCCTTCCCCCGTTCTGGCCTATTGCCGTTCAGGTGCCCGTTCCGGGAAGGTCTTCGACTTGGCGCAACAGGCGGTTGAAAAGCCCAAGGGCGGTAAGACTTATGATGTCGTGATTGTCGGTGGTGGAAGCGCCGGGATCGCGACGGCGGCCAGTTTGCTCAAACGCAATGGCGACCTCGATATCGCGGTCATCGAGCCTGCCGATGTGCATTATTATCAGCCCGGCTGGACAATGGTTGGCGCAGGCGTGTTTTCCGCAGAGTTCACCCGCCGGTCCGAAAAATCGGTGATGCCGCGTGGGGTCGAATGGATCAAAAAGGCCGTTACGGGATTTGCGCCTGAACAGAATTCTGTATCGCTGGATGATGGCAGCACGATTTCGTACCGCGCGTTGGTTGCTTGCCCCGGTATCAAGCTTGACTGGGATGCAATCGAAGGTTTGACCGACACGCTGGGTAAGAATGGCGTTACATCGAACTATAGTTACGACTTGGCACCTTATACCAACCGCCTCGTTAAAGACATGAAGCGCGGTCGTGCGCTGTTCACTCAGCCCCCTATGCCTATCAAATGCGCTGGCGCGCCGCAAAAGTCGATGTATCTGTCATGCAGCAATTGGGAACGAGCGGGCGTGTTGAAAGACATCGATGTGCAATTTCACACCAGCGGCGCGGTTCTGTTCGGTGTCGCGGCGTACGTGCCTGCGTTGATGGAATATATCGAACGCTATGATGCGCATCTGAATTT
Organism: Sphingomonadales bacterium Ga0077559; assembly: GCA_001464315.1. Classification (GTDB taxonomy): domain Bacteria; phylum Pseudomonadota; class Alphaproteobacteria; order Sphingomonadales; family Sphingomonadaceae; genus Sphingorhabdus_B. The sequence continues at coordinate 19,697 of LNFK01000048.1, forward strand.
TGAATCAAAGCTGGTCGCTATAGATGGCCCCGCCAAAATCGCGACATTTGAGCAAAAGCGCGGCGACACCGTCACACGGACCCAAGAGCCATTCGACATGATCCATGTCGTTCCGCCACAGGTCGCGCCAGACTTCGTGCGCAATAGCCCGCTTGCCGCCGCCAGCGGCTTTATCGAGGTCAATGAAGCCACATTGCAGCATGTGCGTTATCCCAATGTATTCGCCTTGGGCGATGCCTGCTCGGCGCCAAATGCCAAAACAATGGCCGCCGCGCGCAAACAGGCGCCCGTAGTCGCGGTCAATGTTTTAGCTGCACTCGAAGGCAAGCCACCGGTCGCTGATTATGACGGCTATGGCAGCTGCCCGCTGACCGTCGAGCGCGGCAAGATCGTCCTCGCCGAGTTCGGCTATGGCGGAAAATTGCTGCCAAGCTTCCCCAATTGGTTGATCGACGGCACCCGGCCCTCGCGGCTTTCATGGCTGCTGAAGGACACTATCCTTCCGCCGATTTACTGGCACGGCATGCTCAAAGGGCACGAGTGGATGGTAAAACCGCACAAGATCGGGGCGGCGTAACCCACATGAAATTGGCGCGCTATCTGCCGATACTGGAATGGGGACGTGGCTATGGCGGCGTGACGCTGACCAATGATCTGGTCGCCGCCGCAATAGTCACCATCATGCTGATTCCGCAGAGTCTGGCTTACGCCATGCTCGCCGGACTACCGCCTGAGATTGGACTTTACGCCTCGATCCTGCCGATTATTGCCTACGCCTTGTTTGGAACGAGCCGTGCACTCGCGGTTGGACCGGTGGCGGTTATTTCGCTGATGACCTTGACGGCGGCAAGTGCAGTTGCACCTCCGGGCAGTCCGGATTTTATCGCCGCTGCGCTCATTCTAGCGTTGCTGTCAGGCCTCATCCTGATTGTGATGGGCGTGTTGCGGCTCGGCTTCCTGGCCAACCTGTTATCGCACCCTGTCGTGTCTGGCTTCATTACGGCGAGCGGCATCATCATCGCGACGAGCCAATTAAAGTCGGTGCTCGGGATCAAGGCATCGGGCGAGGCAATGCCCGAACTGGTCACTACATTGATCGCAAATGCCAAGGACACCAACGTTTATACCTTGGCGATAGGTGTGATTGCGACGGGCTTCCTGTTCTGGGTGAGAAAGGGTTTGAAGCCGCTGCTCGTCCGTTTCGGGTTGGCCGCACGACCCGCCGATCTTGTTGCCAAAGCCGGACCAATCGTGGCGGTCGCGCTCTCGATCCTGGCGGTCATTGCCTTCGATCTCGAAGCCAAAGGCGTAAAAGTTGTTGGCAGCATCCCGCAAAGCCTGCCGCCATTTACCGTGCCCTTGTTCGATGCCGAACTGTGGCAGCGGCTGGCAATTCCTGCCCTGCTGCTGAGCGTAATCGGTTTCGTCGAGTCAGTTTCGGTTGCGCAAACGCTAGCGGCGAAAAAACGCCAACGCATTGTCCCCGATCAAGAATTGATCGGTCTTGGCGCAGCCAATGTCGCTGCAGCCTTTTCGGGCGGCTATCCGGTGACGGGCGGATTTGCACGTTCGGTTGTCAATTTTGACGCAGGGGCCGAAACGCCAGCGGCAGGCGCATTCACTGCCGTTGGTATATTGCTCGCGGCATTGTTCCTGACGCCGTTGCTCGCTTCGCTGCCGATTGCGACATTGGCTGGCACGATCATCGTTGCGGTCTTGAGCCTCGTTGATTTCAAGACGCCGCAAGCCATCTGGCGCTATTCCAAGCCCGATTTCGCAGCAATGGCGGCCACGATAGCGGTAACGCTACTGATAGGCGTCGAACCCGGCGTGATTGCAGGTGTCGGCCTCAGCCTCGCATTATTTCTCTGGCGCTCGTCCCGCCCGCACGCGGCTATTGTCGGACGCGTCCCCGAGACTGAGCATTTCCGCAATATAAAACGCCACAAGGTGTTCACCGACCCGCGCATCCTGACCATCCGCATCGATGAAAGCCTGACTTATCTCAACGCACGCTGGCTGGAAGAATTCGTGCTCGAGCAGGTCGCCGAACAATCCGAGCTGCGCCACCTTATCTTGATGTGTTCTGCCATTAACGGCGTGGATGCGTCTGCACTCGAAAGTATCGAAGCAATCAACCATCGACTATCCGATAGCGGGGTAAAATTACATCTGTCCGAGGTCAAAGGGCCGGTAATGGACGCGCTCGAGAAATCGCACCTGCTCGATGATTTGACCGGCAAGGCCTGGTTGTCGCAAAACGAAGCGTTCCAGTCGCTTATTCGCACGTCCGATGAAGAAGACAATTCACCAATTGTCCCCGATAACCTGGCCGCGCGGGGCTGGATATGAACCAGTTCTGAGCGTTGCGGCATTGGCGATAGTTGGCGGTATCATCCTCTGGGTATTGCTTTAAGAGGCTTCAAAGGGAGAGGCACAAAATGACCGAGATGGAGAGCAGCCCCGAAGCATTGAAGGGCGAAGACTGGGCGGGTGAGATGGGCGCCAAATGGCTCGCCAATCTCGCGCAGTTCGAAGGTATGATTGCCCCGATTGGCGAGGCTCTGCTCAAACAGGCAGATTTCAAACCCGGCGAGCGCGTGCTCGATATCGGATGTGGTGGTGGCGGCACGACGATTGCCATCGCGGAGGCTGTCGCGCCTTCGGGCGACGTCCTCGGTATCGACATTTCACCCGACCTGACGACCGCCTCTACGCAGCGGGCCATAGATGCCGGTGTCAGCAATATCCGCTTCATCTGCGCCGATGCGTCGACCGTTGCACTCGATGCTGCACCGTTCGACCGGCTTTTCTCGCGCTTTGGCAGCATGTTTTTTGCTGAACCGCATAACGCTTTTGCAAATTTACATTGTCTGTTGCGTCTCGGCGCGCGCATTGATCTGGCTGTATGGGGTCCGCCACGCGACAATTTGTGGATGATGGAAATGATGGGGATCGTTCGCCGCTATGTTGACATACCCCCGGCAATTCCCCGCACGCCCGGCCCATTCGCCTTTGAAGACCTCGACTATTTGAAAGAAATACTTGCAAGCGGCGGCTTTTCCGGAGCAAACGTTATCCCCTATGAAGGGCTTCAGCCGATTGGAGGCGTGAATGTCGTACCGCAGGATGCGGTGTCATTTGTGCTATCTTCAATGGCGGTTGGGCGAGCGCTCGACGAACAGGGCGTTGAAATTCGCGCGGCAGCCGAGGTGGATTTGGTCGATCTATTCCAGAAGCATTACGTGGCCGGGCAAGGCGTGATGATGCAGGGTAAGGCTTGGCTCGTGTCGGCGACGGCTTGAAGGTGGTCCCTTTTATCTGAAGCGATGTTTTGGCAAACCTGAATGAACGGCTTGTTTTGAACACGAAGTTTGGTCGTTTCAACGACCAGTATGTTCGCGTTAAGTGCCGCTACACCGTGCCTCTTCGACACTTTGGGAAAAGCCCGCAAATTCGTAGCCGAAGTCAGCCCGAAATATGCGTCGACAGCCTAGCTATCGACTCAGCCTGTTTTCCCAGCACGTCACACTTAGCCAAAATTATTTGCCGCGTATGACTTTGCGTGAACGCACTTTCCCGGCGAGGTCCTCAGGATAGAAGTATACGGTTCGCAAATTCCCTTGAGCATACCGCTTCGCTTGATCGTTGAAGTGCGGCGAGGCGGGGTCGCTGCTCAGACCTCCTGCGGTCACAGCGCGAGCACGGACACGGGGACCGAATTCGACGACCGCGACGAAGCTGTTTCCGTAGTCGCCATAATAGCGACGTGTCCCCGGATAGCGCTGTGCGCCGAACGAGGCGAGCGAGCCCCAGTTGGCCGAGACGAACGGCACCGGGATACTTGGTTTGGCATCATCGAATGTTCGAACAATCGCGCCGTCGAGACGCTGGAAGCGGTTGATGTCGCCCCACGGCACACGCCACGACCCGAAGTCCGCTGTGAGCCGGGCGATTGCGGCGTCGAGCGCCGCGAGCTTGTCGGCATCGCTGGCCCCAACCATCCGTGCGTGTTGAAACGGTGACAATGGCACCCCGGCGGCGGCAGCGACCCGTTCCCATAACGCGTCGGCCCAGAATGCCGCGAGGCTGGTCTCGGTCGAGGTCAGGCTCCAGCGATGGTCCCACTTGGCGAGGAGTGCGATGGCGTCCGCGCGCGCGGGATCGGGGGCCTTGGCGTGGGCAGCTATCAAAACAGGCAGCTGTTCAGCGAAGAGTGGCAGCCACGGATCATAAGCGGCGGCGGCCAGACTATCGAGCGTGAACTTCGGCAGCGCGGCCAGCACCCGCTGCGCTGCCGTCGTGCGCGGGTTGCGCCCGACCCGGTCAAAATAGCGGGCATAGTCTTGCTGTTTTGGGCTGTCTTTGCCCGCGGCCCACCATGGCCCGTCATTGACATTGAAGGCCCAGCCATTGGCCGGATTGACCACTTGGGGGAGTTCGCCGAGCGAGTGGGTCCCCCGCCAGTCGGTCGCAGGATCGTTGCCATCGACCGGCCGGGAGTAATCGAAGCGCGGATCGCGGAGCGGCATAAACTGCGGCAGGAACAGCGCGGTTTCGCTCTTGCTACTGGCGAACAGCGTGTTGTTCGAGCTATTCGCCTGCAGTGCGGCGACGTTGCGGAAACCGGCCAGGTCGCGCACCTTGGTGCGCAGGAAGCTCTGTTGCAGTGCGGCCACGGGCTTGTGCATCATCGCCGCTGCAATCCACTTGCCATCGGCTTCGCGGACGACCGGGCCATGATGCGTGGCATAAGTCGTGAACGCCCGGCTGCCCATGACGCCGTCGGGCTTGCGATAAGCGAGCGTCATGATCCGGGCGGTCACCGGGCGTTGCTCCGTGCCATAATGATAGGTCGGCCGATCGTCCCCGGTCACCGTTACGGCAAATTCATCAATCGTATCGGCGGTGCTTGTGGTGTGCATCCAGCCCGCATTCTGGTTGAAGCCCTGATAGATGAAAAACTGGCCCCAGGTCGCCGCGCCATAGGCATTGAGCCCTTCGCCGCTGGTCACCTTTTGCTCAGCGCGGAAGAAAAAGCTGGTGTGCGGGTTGATGAGCAGCAGCGGATGACCGCTCGCGCTATGTGACGGTGCAATCACGAAGCCGTTGGAGCCGGTCGGTTCGCGCGTTATGAGTCCGCGTTCTTCGTCAGTGAGCGCGACTGTGCGGCGCTCGTAAAAGGCTTGCAGCTGACTGAGCGAAACGCGGCTGATATCGCCACCGATTGAACCTTCGGAAAAACTTAGCGCCATCCACGGTTCGAACCGGGTCAATACCTTGGGTCTTACTTCCGGATGGTCCGCCAGATATTGGTTGAGGCTCGCAGCCCAAGCCTGCATCAACTTGCGCAGCCAAGGCGGGCTCTTGGCATAGTCGGCCTTCAGTTCGTTAGGATCGATCCACAGCCGCTGGCGCAGGTCCTGCCACAGCGCCTTTTCGCCTTCGGCCTCAGCCAAGCGGCCAAGGCTGATGAGGTAGTTCATCTCGATCCGATTGAAGTCGTCCTCGGCCTGGGCATAGATCATCCCGAACACCGCGTCGGCGTCGGAGCGACCGGTGATGTGCGATACGCCCCAATCGTCGCGGACGATTTCGGCGCGATAAGGGGTGGCTTGCGCTGCGGTGCTTAGAGACATCGTAATGGCGCAGAAACTCGCAAATCGATCCACAGGCAGTTCTCCCCTCAATTGTCCAGCGTTGAGCGTAGCGCCGGATCTGCCCTCGCGCCAGCGGGGCTTATCGTCCGGCATCCAACCCGGCGGAAGAGTAGCAGACTCAGAGAATTTTCACCTTTTTGCTCGAAACTTAATGGATGGCCCCTTTCTAAGACCCCGACGAGGTTTATGAATGTCTGTAAAGTTAGCGAAACTGGCTCTCCCCAAGGCCACGAGACTATCATGCTGAAAGCATGCTTTCCGGTATCCAGCTTATTTACAGCGAACCGATAGTTAGCTGTTTGCTTGCCTAGAACGCTTGGGCCGTGAGCGACACGAAGGTTGAAGGAGTGATTTGGGGGATCAAAACCGCCTTAATACTATCCCCGTGTGTCGGAGCGGCAACGGCATCGTTGATCACACTTAATGGAAATATCCAGAAGTGCCCAGCGTGGCCGAGAGTGGTGCCCCAGAGGCACCAAAGACGGGCACTCAAATCATTGGGAAATTTTGGTGGATTTGCCTGTCTAGTTCGGTGGCAGCTTCGTTGGAGATTCTGACAGTCCGGTATGTATGCGCCAGTAGGGCTTAGCGGACGTTCGTACATCCGATAAGTCAATGACAGCTGCGCGCTCCATTTTCCGACATTAGCTTGTGCAAGCGGTCCAAGTAAAAGCGGACTCAACTGGTGTCAAATAAATCGACATCTGCCTCAACTCGATAAGCCTCCAGTGCCTGCGTCGTCAGCAACTTATCGATGCTCATTTCGGAAGTAATATAATGAAGCATCATTGCTTATCGCAGGTTAAAACTGCATTGCCGGACGTGCAAATAAGCGATGATGGGAGATAGGGATGCCGGCAGCGCTGCCACTGGCAGTTATCATTATTTACGCTGTGTGCTTGTTCGCTTTTGCGTCTTGGGCGGAAAGCCATAGCAATGCGAGGCTGAAACAGCGATTACGCGTGCCTGCTTACGCACTGGCACTGGCGGTTTATTGCACATCTTGGACCTACTATGGCGCGGTCGGTTCGGCGGTGGCCGATGGTTGGTCCTATCTGCCGATTTATCTGGGGCCGATCCTACTGTTTGTTTTCGGCCATCGGTTTTTGCGCAAGTTGATCGATGCAGTCAAAAGCGATGGCGCGAATTCTATATCCGAATTTATCGGCGGGCGTTTCGGCAAAAGTCAAAGCGTTGCGGCACTGGTCACTATTCTCGCCTTGCTCGGCAGCATTCCCTATCTCGCGCTTCAGCTGCGGTCATTGGGCACCACATATACGATGATATCGGGCGGCGGGAGTGCGTCGACTGCAATGGCGGTTGCGGCGGTTGGCCTTGCATTGTTTACGATGGTCTATGGCACAAGGCGGTATGAAGCTGCTGGCCGAAACGATGCGGTGCTGTTCGCGGTTGGATTTGAATCGTTGTTGAAACTCGGCGCTTTGCTGGTTGCGGGTGCCCTTGCGATATGGCTGCTTGCACAGAGCAGCCCGGATAGTTTTCCCGGCGGCTTGTCGCAGCTCTCGCGAAATTTTGCACCGTCGAACATCGGCATCGATTTCTTTGTCATCACGTTGCTGTCGATGGCGGCGATCATCTGCTTGCCCCGGCAATTTTATGTGACGGTGATCGAAGCGGAAAGCTCAGGCGATCTGACTCGCGCGCGCTGGCCGTTTGTCGCTTATATGGTGGCGACGCTCATTGTCGTCCTGCCGATTTCTGCGGCAGGGCTCTCGCTGCTGCCGCCTGATACCCGCCCGGACCTGTATGTGCTGCAACTCCCACTGTCGCAGCAGATGAACATGCCGACATTGCTGATTTTTCTCGGCGGCTTTTCGGCGGCAACCGCAATGGTGCTGGTCGAAACCATCGCGCTGTCGACGATGATATCCAATGATCTGGTTGCGCCCTATCTGGTTCGAAGTGAGCGCCTGAAAGGCGAGGGCGATCTGGGTCGTGCGCTGCTAACGACACGACGGCTGGCGATGGCTGCGATCATGCTTGCGGCCTTGGGTTGGGCTTTGGGCATAGCCGATAACCAGCGATTGGCATCGATCGGGTTGGTCGCATTTGCGGCGATGGCGCAATTTGCGCCGGTGTTGATACTTGCAGTATTGGGGAGCAACCGGGACTCATCGGCTGCAAAAGCTGGACTGATAACTGGTTTGATCGTCTGGATTTATACGCTGGCGATGCCACAAATGTTGGGAGAATATTGGCTAGGCGGGCTTCGCGGCACGCTGGCTGACCCTAACGCTCTGTTGGGAATTGATGGGCTTAGCCCAATCAGCCATGGTGCGCTTTGGAGCATCGGGGCCAATCTTGTCGCGTTTTCGCTGGTGACGATGCGGCGCGTGCAGACGGGCGCACTCCCAAGTTTGCTGCGCAACTCCTATCCCGACGCAGCTTCGGTCTCCAGCATGGACGAACTCAAATCGGTTGTTGCCCGCTTCGTCGGTCCAGAGGCGGCTGCCGAAGCATTCACTGGCATGTCGGGAGATGCACAGATCGATCGGTTCAATACGCGTAAGGCCGAACGCCTGATCGCTGGCGTTGTCGGACTGCCGTCCGCAAGGGCATTTCTACGCTCGGCGCTTTACGGGTCTAATCTTACGCACGAAGAAGTCTCGCGGATATTGGACGATACGGGGCAGAGCCTGCGTTTCTCGAAAGGATTGCTCGCGGCGACGCTAGAGAATATCGATCCTGGGGTGAGCGTGGTTGACCGCGACTCGAACATTGTTGCATGGAACAGCCAATATCTCGAACTGTTCGAATATCCGCCGGGGATGGTCCGGGTAGGCGCGCCGGTTGCTGATCTTATCCGTTACAATGCAGAGCGCGGCGACTGTGGGCCGGGTGAGGTCGAGGCGCATGTCGAGAAGCGCTTGGGGCATATGCGCAATGGGCTGGCGCACAGTTTCGAACGCGTCCGGCCTGACGGGCGTGTATTGAAAACCGTCGGCGGACCGATGCCAAGCGGTGGCTATGTGATGTGCTTTACCGATGTGACCGCTGAAGCACAGGCTTTGGCTGCACTCGAGCGTGCGCGGGCAGAACTGGAAACGCGCGTTACCGAACGGACGAGCGAACTGCAGGCGGCAAATGATGCCTTGGCAGAAGCCGACTCCGAAAAAACACGGTTTCTTGCAGCCGCCAGCCATGACTTGTTGCAGCCAATTCATGCGGCAAGGCTGTTTGCGGCTGCGCTCGGCAGGCAAATACCCGATGCGCAAGGCGATATCTTGGGCAAGCTCGATCGGTCGATTGAATCGGCTGACACGCTGCTGCGTGCGCTTTTGGATATATCGCGATTGGATGCAGGCGGAGTGATACCCGAACCGAAACCACTTCAATTAAGGTCGCTGCTGGTGGAAATCGCGGAGACATTTGCTCCGCTGGTACGCGAAAAGGGGCTCTCGATCCGCATCGGGCCGGGTGACTCGATTGTTGAAACCGACGCCGGACTATTACGCTCGATCATCCAGAATTACCTGTCGAATGCGATCCGCTACACGCAAAAAGGTGGAATAATTATCGGTGTCAGGCGCCGAGGCGGCATGGCGCGGATCGACGTCATCGACTCAGGCCCGGGTATTCCAGTCGACAAGCAAAAACAGATATTTCGCGAATTCGAACGGCTAGAAAACGCGAACGAAGGCGGCATCGGGTTGGGACTTGCCATTGTCGAGCGTACCGCCCGCGTTCTGGGGGCGCGCATTTCGCTTCGGTCGCGCGAAGGGCGTGGCAGCCGGTTCAGTATTTCGCTTCCGCGTTCGAATGTGGAGCCAGAACTAACTCAGCACGCAGCGATACGCGAACGAGAGCATGTCGGAAGGCTCGGCATTCTCGTCGTCGATGACGATCCTGCAAATTGTGAAGCCATGGAAAGCTATTTGCTTGCTTTGGGGCATTGCACATTGTCGGCGACCTCGGCGCAGGGTGCATTAGAGTTGCAGTCCGATTTCGAAGTGGCGCTGATCGATTTCAATCTCGGCGACGAGGAGGACGGTCTTTGGCTGATTGCGCGGTTGCGGGAGCAATATCCCGATGCGCGTTACGCGCTTGTAACCGCAGCACGCCCGGACGAATATTCGATGCGGCCTGAACTTGCCAACGTTTCGGTCCTCCGCAAACCCGTCTCAGCATCTGATCTGGAGCAATGGTTGCACGCCAAAACCGGGATTTAATCGTGCACCAATTCAAGGCCCAGCGCCTTGGCGGCCAAAACCGCCTGAGTCCTGTTCTGGACATCAAGTTTCTTGAGGATCGCCGTCATATGCGCTTTGACCGTCGCCTCGCCGACGCCGAGATCATAGGCAATCTGCTTGTTGAGGCGGCCCTTCATAACTCCCAATAACACCTTGAGTTGCGTAGGCGTCAGCGACGCGATTTGCGCTGCAACCGTATCGACCGCGTCGTCAACTGGCGCCTCGATTTTGCGTCCGTCCAATGCAGCAGCAATGGCCTGTTCAATGGCATCGAGACCTGCGTCCTTGCCGAGAAATCCAACCGCTCCGAAACGCACAGCATTGCGTGCAGCTTGAGCCGCTTCCGCACTCGACACGACCAATATGGGAATCCCGGGCTTTTCGGCATGGAGCAAGGCAACTCCGGAATAGCCCTCTGCACCGGGCATTTTGAGATCGAGGAGGATTAGGATAAGGTCATCTGCCGCAATCGCTTCATTCAATGCTGTGGGCAAATTGGCGCATTCGACGATCCGCGCATTGGGCCGCACCGCCGCTGCCGCCATGGCCAAGGCTTGACGAAACAGCGGATGGTCATCCGCGATGAGGATGCTGCCGGTCATGCCGCGACGGAACGCGAACCCACCAGAGTTTCAACAACGGACGGATCGGCAAGCGTCGATATGTCCCCCAGGTTGGACACATCGCCCTCTGCGATCTTGCGCAGTATGCGGCGCATGATTTTGCCCGACCGCGTTTTGGGCAGACCGGGTGCAAAATGGATGACATCGGGGGTCGCAATGGGGCCGATTTCATGGCGGACCCATTTGATGAGGTCGGCGCGCACTTCGGCCGATTCTGCTTCATTGGCGTTCAGCGTGACATAGGCATAAATTCCCTGTCCTTTGATGTCATGTGGAAAGCCGACAACTGCTGCCTCAGCGACTTTAGCATGCGCGACGAGAGCGCTTTCTACTTCGGCGGTGCCCATGCGGTGCCCCGATACGTTGATGACGTCATCAACGCGGCCGGTAATCCAGTAATATCCGTCCTCATCGCGGCGGCACCCGTCACCGGTAAAATATTTGCCCGGATAAGTGGTGAAATAGGTCTGGAAAAACCGTTCATGGTCGCCCCAGACGGTGCGCATTTGCCCTGGCCAGCTGTCGGTGATGCACAGATTGCCGTCGGCCGCGCCTTCAAGCAATTTACCTTCGCCATCGACCAGAACAGGCTGCACGCCAAACATCGGTTTCGACGCTGCGCCAGGCTTAAGCGCGTGCGCGCCCGGAAGCGGCGTCATCATCGTCGCGCCCGTTTCGGTCTGCCAATAGGTATCGACAATCGGGCAGCGGCCTTCGCCGACGACATGATAATACCATTCCCAGGCTTCGGGATTGATCGGCTCGCCAACCGAACCAAGCAAGTGCAGCGAACTGCGCGAGGTTTTCTTCACCCATTCATCGCCTTCGCGCATCAGCGAGCGTAGTGCCGTCGGCGCGCCATAAAAAATGTTGACCTGATGCCGGTCAACGATCTGCCAGAACCGGCTATGGTCGGGATAATTGGGAACGCCTTCGAACATGACCGTTGTCGCACCATTGGCGAGCGGGCCGTAGACGACATAAGTGTGTCCGGTGACCCAGCCGATATCGGCGGCGCACCAATAGATTTCGCCGGGACTGTAGTTGAACACATAATGATGCGTCATTGCCGCCCACACCAGATAGCCGCCGGTGGTGTGCAACACGCCTTTAGGCTTTCCGGTCGATCCCGATGTGTAGAGGATAAACAAGGGATCTTCGGCGCCCATGACCTCGGGCGCACATTCCGCCGCCACCGTCTTGCGGGCTTCATCATACCAGACATCGCGACCTTCGGCCATTTCGATAGCATTGCCGACATGGCGAATTACCAGACACGCTGTAACCGAATTGCAATGCTTCAGCGCTTCATCGACATTGGACTTAAGCGGAACCAGCTTGCCGCCGCGCATTCCGGCGTCAGCAGTAATGACGATATTCGAATCACAATCCTGGATGCGCCCAGCCAGCGCGTCGGGCGAAAAGCCTCCAAAAACGATCGAATGGATTGCGCCAATGCGCGTACAAGCGAGCATCGCCATCGCCGCTTCCGGGATCATCGGCATGTAAATGGTGATGCGGTCGCCGCGGCGCGCACCCAGTTTTTTTAGGACATTAGCCATCCTGCATACCTCGGCGTGTAGTTCACCATAGCTGATGCGCCGCTGCTGCGATGGGTCATCGCCTTCCCAGATAATGGCTATGTCATCGGCACGGTCGGGCAGGTGTCGGTCGAGGCAATTTGCCGATACGTTCAGCGCGCCGTCCTCGAACCATTTGATGCCGAAATCGGCTTCGTTGAAGCTGGTGTTCTTGACCTTGCTAAACGGTGTGATCCAGTCGATGCGCTTCGCCTCGTGCCGCCAGAAATTGTCAGGGTCGCTATTCGACAAAGCATACGCTTCTTCATAGCCGTCTGCCGTAATAAATGCCTTTTGCTTCCATGCATCTGGAACGGGATAAATTTCTGACATTGCGCCTCTCCATATCTTCCTCATTTTCAACCGGGATAGCCTACACCCACCGGTTCGACATCCCCGACCAAAGTCGAACAGGAAATGCCCAAGGATTAGACCAAAGTCTATCTATCACCGCCGTCAAAGTAAGGCGACCATATACATTCTCGCAAATAGGATCGGCACAACGCCGGACAGGAGAGGATGATGGATAAAAAGAAACTGGCGAGATGGCTGCTGACTGGCGTCGCAACTGCGGGCCTTATGCCGACCAGCGCGCTGGCTGACACAGCGAAAGAAGCGCAGCTCGAAGCCAGGGTCGAAGCGCTCGAGCGCGCATTCGGTACACTCCAAGGCGAACTGCATACCACCAAGGCTGAAAATGCCGAATTGCGCCAAGCGATTGTCCGTGCCGACGCTAAAGCAACAGAGGCTATGACTGCTTCGCTGGCCGTTAAGGCTGCACCGGCAGTGGTTGTCGACGGTTTTACGGTTGGCAACGGCGCAACACGCGTCAAAATCGGCGGCTTTCTGAAAACGGTCGGCAGTTTCAGCCGGTGGAGCGATGGCGACGTTGCGGCCAACACATTGGGCCGCGATTTCTATTTGCCGCAATCGATCCCCGTGGGGGGTATCCGCGAGGCAACCGACAACGACTTTTCTGCCAAGCAAACTCGGCTCTGGCTGAATCTGGAAACGCAAATCGCCGGACATACGCTCAAAGGCTATGTCGAAACCGATTTCCAGACTGCTGCTGGGACGCAAGGTACAGAGCGGACGACGAACGGCTATGATTTGGCGCTTCGACGCGTTTTCGTACAATATGACCGGCTGACAATCGGGCAGGATTGGAGCACTTTCCAATATGTAGGAGCGCTTCCCGAAACAACCGATTTTGTTGGTCCGACTGAAGGAACAGTGTTCGTACGGCAGCCCTTGGTTCGCTATTCGATGCCCGTTGGCAAGGGGCTGACGCTGCACGCTTCGGTTGAAAATCCCGAAACCGCGATGGCCAATCAGGGCGCGACTTCGCTCATCGAGAATGACGATGACAGTCTACCCGATTTTGCTGCCCGGCTGAATTACACCGGAGCTTTCGGCGAGCTGTCGCTCGCAGGGCTCGTCCGGCAGCTTTCATTCGACAATGGCGGCATCAGTGACAAGGCGACGGGCTATGGCGCGAGCGTAGCAGGGAAGATTTTCCTCGATAGCGCCAAGCGTTACGACCTTCGGTTCATGGCGACTTATGGCCGTGGAATTGGCCGCTACGTGGGCATCAATTTTGCTCCCGACGCTGTGATTGCAACGAGCGTAAACGAACTACGGCGCGTTGGCACATTTGCTGGCCTCGCCGCGCTTCGCCTTGGTTGGACGCCTAAGCTGCGCTCGACCTTTATGGCGAGTTATCAGGACGCCGATTACGACGCTGGCCTGTCCGCCGCATCAATTGCCGCCTTCAACCAATCGGCATGGAGCGTCGCTGGCAATCTTTTCTGGTCGCCCGCGGCTGGCTTCGATCTGGGCATCGAATATCGGCACGCCGTCCGGCAGCTTGTGAACGGGGCCGACGGCAAGCTCGACCGCGTGGAATTTGCCGCAAAGTACAGTTTCTAATCAATGTTCAACACGAGTGGGAGAAAGAATATGGCTACGACCTATGACGCCGTCCCCAAGCATCATGCAGTCACGGGGGGCGAGAAAAAAGTCATCCTGGCATCATCGCTTGGTACGGTTTTCGAATGGTATGATTTTTACCTTTACGGCCTGCTGGCCACAATTATTTCCGCCCAGTTTTTTTCAGGCGTAAACGAAACCACCGGATTTATTTTTGCGCTTGGCGCGTTTGCCGCCGGCTTTGCCGTCCGCCCGTTTGGCGCACTGGTATTTGGCCGCCTCGGCGACATGGTTGGCCGCAAGTATACGTTTTTGGTCACGATGGGCCTGATGGGCGTTGCCACGTTTACCGTGGGGGTATTGCCGAACTATGCAACCATTGGCGTTGCCGCACCGATCATGCTGGTCGTGCTTCGGCTGTTGCAAGGGCTGGCGCTTGGCGGTGAATATGGCGGCGCGGCGACCTACGTTGCCGAGCATGCGCCGAACAACAAACGCGGACTGTACACCAGCTTCATCCAAACCACAGCAACGCTTGGCCTGTTCGCTGCGCTGCTTGTGGTAATCGGAACGCGTACGCTAATCGGTGAAGAAGCATTCAAAGACTGGGGCTGGCGCGTGCCGTTTCTGGTTTCGGTCATTCTTCTTGGCGTGTCGCTGTGGATCCGGATGCAGCTTCAGGAAAGCCCAGTTTTTCTTAAGATGAAAGAAGAAGGCACCAATTCGAAAGCACCAATATCGGAAGCTTTCGGCAATTGGAAAAATGGCAAGTTCGCGCTGATTGCATTGCTGGGCGCGGTCGCCGGCCAGGCGGTGGTTTGGTATACCGGGCAATTCTACGCGATGTTTTTCCTCGAAAAGACCCTGTTGGTCGATGGTGCAACGACCAATATCCTGATCGCGATTGCGCTCGCCATAGGCACTCCCTTCTTCATTTTCTTCGGTTGGCTATCGGATAAAATCGGGCGAAAGTGGATCATCATGACTGGTTGTGCGCTTGCCATGCTAACTTACTTTCCGGTATTCCATGCTTTGTCGAATGCGGCAAACCCTGCGCTGACCCAGGCAAGCGAGGCGGCTCCGGTATCAATTACAGTCAACGACAATGATTGCTCGCTTCAATTCGATCCCATTGGCAAGAACAAATTCGACAGCAAAAGCTGCGATATTGCCAAATCCTATCTCGCGAAAAGCGCGATTGGCTATTCCGTGATCGACGCACCTGTCGGAACTATCGCTTCGGTGAAGATCGGGGACAAGGTCATCACCGCTCCCGATCCGGCGAAGGTGGCAGGCGACGACAAATCGGCGGCGATCAAGGCATTTGGCGGAGAAGTTATAGCAACGCTTGAAACTGCTGGATATCCTGTGAAGGACAATCCTGCTGTCGCCAAGGATCCAAAAGCGGCTAAGAAAATACTGTTCGCTGACCCGGAGCAGATCAACAAGCCACTAGTGGTGTTGATCCTGACGTACCTCGTTTTATTGGTAACGATGGTTTATGGTCCGATCGCAGCTTTGCTGGTCGAGCTTTTCCCAACCCGCATCCGCTACACATCAATGTCGCTACCTTACCATATCGGCAATGGCTGGTTTGGCGGCTTCCTGCCAACAACCGCCTTTGCGATGGTGGCAGCCACCGGGGATATCTATTACGGACTTTGGTACCCCATAGTTGTAGCTGGCGCGACGTTAGTAATAGGCGTGATGTTCCTGCCTGAAACATTCCGCCGAAATATCGACGACTAAATTTTTAAACGTCGCACCAAAAATCAAGAGGCGGCCGTCTGGCCGTCTCTTTTTTGTTTGCGTGTTTCACCGATCAGACTGCCTGTATTCGGCCCATTACGGTTTTCCGCTTTGCGCCCGGTTTCTGCCAACAATCTTTCTGACGCGAGCGAGTGAACAGACGGCAGCTATCAGGGAGCTAGTTTATTTAAACGAACGGCAGCGATGTTAGAGGTATCGGTAGTGATCGTCCTTGCTTGGCAAGGCGCCGATTTTATCGAACTGATGAAGGTTTTTTCATCGCAATGATGGCATAAACATACGTCAACGCAGCTGCCCCGGCGACTGCCGCCCCTCGCAATTCTTCTGTCGTGAAAAGATAAGCAGCGTAGCACAGGATTGCTCTCAGTACGAAGTGAATGAAACCAGCTGGATCATTAGCCCCCCAACCGTGTGGAACCCAAATCATTCCTGCAAGAATCGCGAGCCCCAAGATTAGTAAATCAAGTTCTCTTGCTGCTTCCGTTGCGATAATTGCAAAAGGGATGATTAGTGCTACGACCGTGATGAACCGCATAAACAGTTGGCTCACTGGATTTCCTTGGCCCCTTTTCCAGTAACCAAGCTCGCCGCGCGCCATATCGATAGCGAGGGCGATCGGGACTGGCGCAGCTGCCGCTACGAACGGTGCGAAGCTTGGAAGGCGGTCACCGAGTTCGTAAGCTGCAATAGCCAACGCCGCCCACGCAATGAGCCCGCCAATAGGCATGGCAGTAGTACAATTCGCTAGATATTCGCGACGGGCATTCGCGAGCGTGATAGTTGAATAGTCCTCCATTAGACTCCCCTCGATGACAAATGACGGTCTCTTAGATTGTTACCTCAATAGTCGATAACCAACAAATAAAGATAACGCTGCCGATCTGTCGCCATTTAAATACGGCAAGTTTCGCCGCATGTTTGATTCTGCCTAGACGGCATTAGAGTTAGCGGAAATTCTCATCAACTGCCTCGAGCAAAGCTGGATATCTCTGAGAAAAATTGAGGCTGAAACCGGTTCACGTCGGTCAAGCCGGATTTGCACAAAGTTCAGCCTGCTCACTGCTATGAGCGGACTGTAATAGACATTAGGCTTGGTTCAGCATCGATAACGATTACGCCCGTGCCCGACCATCACCATGATCGCCATCTTTATGCTGCAACAGGGCATTTTGAACCCTGAGTTGAGGTCCAAAAGATCGCTTGCGACTTTCCATTGGTTTTAGCCCGATAGAGGGCCGTGTCGGCATTTACGAGAAGCTGCTCGAGCAAGAGGCCCTGCCGAGGCGCAATTGAAATACCGATGCTTACTGACACTTTCATAGCGACACCGTTAATATTGTAGGGCTCGCTTAAACGCCGAATGATCCTTCCGGCAAGCAACCTGGCCTCATCCTCGTGATAGAGACCAACTTGCAAAACTGCGAACTCGTCCCCACCCAGGCGCGACACGGTATCATTACTGCGCACGGTCGCTTCCAGCCGATGTGCAACTTGCTCCAGAATTGCATCCCCTGCCAGATGTCCATGCTGATCATTAATTTCTTTAAAGCCGTCTAGGTCAAGAAAGAACACAGCGAGCGATTGTCCCGTGCGCTGAACGGCTGTCAACGATAATTGGAAGCGTTCGTGCAGCAACAGACGATTTGCAAGCCCGGTCAAAGCATCGTACTTCGCAAGCAAGGCGAGATCGTGCCGCACTGTGAGATGCTCAATCGCCGATCGATATAGATGGCTTACTGTTTGTAGGCTAAGGCCAGTAATCATCGTGACAATTGCTGCCTCGGCTAAAAACATTTCTGGATGTAGCCTGTCAGAATGCTCGCTGAGTGCGTGAAAAATAAGTGCCCCGATGGTCGGTACAGCTGCAAGCATTAAGCTTATAACGCAGATCTTGGGCCGGATCGAAATGCGCGAGACAACGCCTGCTGCGAAGCCGAATGCAAGGCTGACCGTAATCAAATGCAAAAGCGGATCATGGACAGCGAGCGCCCGCACGTTGAGGCCGGCAAGAAGCATTGCAAAGGTATAGCTTCCAACAGCATAACGCTTTTCCCAACGCTGGAGGCATTCGACGTCAGCAGAATCAGTGATGTGCCGGTAGGCGTTCATTTCGCAAAGGCGCCAAATGGTCGTTAAACTGCCTGCTGATGCCAGTGCGAGATATGTCGCATCGCCTGATTGAAAAGCGGCGAGGACAGATATGCTCACGAAGAGCAAGCCCAATCCAAAGATGGGGAGCCACATGGCATATAACGCATCAATGAGATCGCGATAGACGGTCAAAGGAAGAGCTATCGAATCTGAATAGCGTATGGTGCGGATCAATTTAACATGCCGCCTCACTGCTGGTAGGCGGCGGTTTGCAACATCTGTTGAGTTTTTCTGGTTTGGACGCATAGCTCACACCTTGACGATCTCAAGAATGATTCCCATCCAGTTACGAGACGAATGAGTTTCAGGTTTAGCTGGTCCGTATTCGAGGCTGTACCGTAAGAGAGCTAACAGAATGATAATAGTAAGTAGGTGGATATAAGACCGCTGAACCGCAGCGAAGTCTATTTGGAAAGGACTGTCGACGGGCAGCTCTGAATCCGGTCGTTTATTGACTTTGCAACCCGAGTGAACAAACGACTGCTTTTAAAGGCCGATTCTTGCGCAGCGAACAACTGCAATTTTAGCGGGAGCGGACTGTCTGCTTCTGTGAGTGAGTCCATGAATAGCTTCCGTTTAGGCCGGTCAGAATGCTTGGCTGTTGCCGCTAACATTGCTGCCGTTCGATAGCCCTAGCCTTCGGCATGATGAAGTCAGCGCCGTCATTGGTTTCGACCGGCTTAGCACCGAACCGCTTGTGCTTGGCCGGATTTTCAACCCGTGAAGAACAGTGGCGATTATGATCAAGACGTTAGCTGCAGCCGAGGGTAATAATCCAAAGCTCACTTAAATTTCTTGCGACTGTTAACCTGATTTCATTTTTGGCTCATACGGGAACATTGCAAGCGCGTTTAGGTTATCTTTTCGAATGCACCCGTCCGCATGCTGACGCCCCAATTCGCCTTTGTCATCTGGACTGTCCAATGGAGAACCAAGATGAACAAAGCAATTCTGACAACCCTGATTGCCGCCACTGCCCTGACAGGCGGTTGCGCCACTTACGGTAACGGCTATGATGATGGCGGCCACGGCTATTATGATCGTTCATCTTATAACCGGTATGGCAGTTACGATTACAATCGGCCAGACCCCACATATAATGGTTATTATGCCGACCGTTATTACCGCGACGACCGCCGATATCGCGAGCGACGTCTGAATGACAATGACCGAGTTTACCGCGGTGAGAACGGGCAGTATTATTGTAGGCGATCCGACGGCACGACAGGCTTGATTGTTGGTGCAGTGGCAGGCGGTGTCCTCGGCAATATTATCGCGCCGGGTCGGTCAGACACTCTAGGAACAATTCTCGGTGCAATCGCAGGGGGCGCTGCCGGTCGCGCCATAGACAGGAACGACGTGCGCTGTCGCTAAAGAGTAACTTGGGCAGATTGCAAGTCGATCAGATTGGCAATCTGCGCCCTTACGTTAGCCGAAGACATCTCCCGAGGGGAATGACCCAGGGTGCTTTTTCAGCGATTTCCGAACGTCCTCGTTACTGGGCTTTTGCCATTGTACACCGGCCACTCGCCGCAACTGCTATAGCCACACTGCAAAGCATTCATAATGCGTGGGCAAGCGGGCTGCTGGCAAACCAACTAAAGGCAGCGGTGTGACCAAAGCAATTGTTCCAACCGGACTTTCATCGGCGGAAGCAAGAACCCGCCTTGCCGCCGACGGGCCAAACGAACTGCCGCGTCGGGGCACGCGGTCATTACTTAGGATTGCTGGGGACGTGGTGCGCGAGCCAATGCTTGCGCTGTTGCTCGGTGGCGGTCTGCTTTACCTACTGCTCGGCAATCTGACCGAGGCACTCATACTGCTCGCCTTCGCCACCTTCTCCGTGGTCCTGACGGTGGTGCAGGAAACGCGCACCGAGCATGTGCTGGAGGCGCTCCGAGACCTGTCTGCCCCGCGCGCGCTCGTCTTTCGGGATGGCAAACGAATTCGCATTGCCGGACGTGATGTGGTGAACGGAGACATCCTTGTGCTGGAGCAGGGCGACCGCATCGCTGCCGATGCACGGTTGATCGAAGCAACCGACCTGCAAGTCGACGAGTCGCTTCTGACCGGGGAGTCGCTGCCGGTGCGTAAGTTAGTGCAGGCGCAGGATAAACAAGTAAGCTCGCAGCGTGCAGGCGGCGAGGATCAGCCCTTTGTCTATTCAGGCTCGCTGGTCTCGCGTGGAACGGGGCTCGCGTATACGATCGCGACTGGTGCGCGGACCGAGATTGGCAAGATCGGGATGACGCTCGCCACAATGACGCCGGAAGCACCCCGGCTCAGAGCAGAAACCACACGGATTGTGAGACTGTTCGCGATTGGCGGCGGCATCATCGCGTTGGCGGTGGTGCTACTATACTGGCTGACGCGCGGCGGCTGGATAGATGCCCTACTCGCAGGGATTGCGATAGGGATGGCGATGCTACCCGAAGAGTTTCCAGTGGTACTCACGATTTTCCTCGCGATGGGCGCATCTCGCATCGGGCGGGCAGGCGTCCTGACGCGCCGCGCCTCGGCGATAGAAACACTGGGTTCTGCAACGGTCTTATGCACGGACAAGACTGGCACACTTACGGAAAACCGGATGGCTTTAGCGGCTGCGTGGCTTGCATCGGGCGAGACCGCCGATATTGGCGATCCTGCCAATATCCCGAATGCCTTTGGTGATCTTATGACAACCAGCATTCTGGCAAGTGCCGTCATCCCGGTTGATCCCATGGAAATCGCCATCCACGCCGCGGGGTCAAACGAATTGCCCGCTAGCGCACTCGTGCATAGCTATGGACTGCGCCCAGATTTGCTCGCGATGTCAAATGTATGGAAACAAGCCGACGATTTCATGATCGCGGCTAAAGGCGCGCCTGAAGCGATTGCAGCGCTGTGTAACCTGTCAGCGGCAGGTTTGAAAGAGATGACGCAAGCCGTTGACGCCATGGCCGCAAAGGGAATCCGCGTGCTGGGCGTTGCCACGGCCAAAGCGCCGAATACAAAATGGGCTAGGACACAAAGGAACTATAAATTCACGCTGTCGGGCCTCATCGGCCTTGCGGACCCCTTACGTGCCAGCGTGCCCGATGCGGTCAAACAGTGCCGCGCGGCGGGGATCAAAGTGGTTATGATCACGGGTGATTATGCCGCCACTGCAAGGGCGATCGCGACGAGCGCAGGACTTGCCGATGGCGACATCATCACTGGCCCCGAGCTCGAAGCTCTTGATGATGCCGCGCTTGCCAAGCGGCTCCCCGCCGTGTCGGTCTTCGCGCGGATTATGCCCGAACAAAAGCTGCGGATTGTCGAGGCTTACAAAGCTGCGGGCGAAGTCGTCGCTATGACGGGTGACGGCGTCAATGACGCACCATCGCTTAAGGCCGCGCATATCGGTATTGCAATGGGTGACAGGGGTACTGATGTCGCGCGTGAGGCCTCTGCGATTGTTTTGCTCGACGACGATTTCGGCTCGATCGTCAAAGCTATCGCGTTGGGGCGCCGCATTTATGACAATATTCGCAAAGCTATGGCCTTCATCTTCGCGGTGCATGTACCGCTTGCCGGGCTGGCACTGATGCCCCTGCTGTTCGGCCTTCCGCTGTTGTTCGGTCCGATCCATATCGCGCTCATTGAGATGATCATCGATCCAGTTTGCGCTCTGGTGTTTGAAGCTGAGGAAGGTGAAGCCAACGGGATGAAGCGCGAGCCGCGCGATCCAGAGGCATCGCTATTTTCATTGGCCATGATTGGCTGGAGTGTTTTTCAGGGGGCGGTTGCTTTTGCAATGCTTGCCGCCGTTTTTCTGACTGCGACACTTCAGGGCCTACCGGCGGCGGACACACGCGCGCTGACCTTTGTTTCGCTGATTATGGCGATCCTCGCATTAATTCTCGTCAACCGCTCCTTCGGCACCTCGCTAGCTGCGGCGTTTAAGCGCAGGAACGTAGCGCTTCGCTATGTGCTTGGCGCCGTTGCTGGTGTCTCGGTGTTGATCATGACCATCCCGGCGTTGCGATCATTGCTCAAATTCGGGTCGCCGCAGTGGTATCACTTCGCAATTGCGGCAACGCTCGGCGGGGTATTGCTGCTGCTGCTTGAAGCATTGAAGCCGCTCGCGAACAGGCTGGAAAGCGTGCGGACGTGATGCTGCCAACTGATGACATTATGACTCACCTGCCGATCCTGCTTCGGCCCGATCCGTCGCGTGTGGTGATCAAGCCTTTCGTCCCCGCCGAAGGCACACCAGGAAATGCAACCAAGCCTTTCCCTCGTGCGCAGCGGATTGCCGACCGGGTTCTGGCACTAAGCAATACTGATCTCAATACCGAGCTTGCGCGCGTTTTAGCAAGCCTGACCGATCGTTACCGTGACGTCGAAACGATCCTCATCCGGCGGTTTCAAGCCGTCAATGGCATCATCATTCGTAGCCGCACGGTTACGCATGACCAGAGCTTGTTGATCGGCGCTTACTTCAGCGAGGAATATGCGTTTGAGGCGGCCGCTCTGTTCAACCCCAGCATCGTCATTCATCCCGATCAATCAGGCATAGCGCCGGGTTCGCTGCGCTTTGTCCTGTCACTGCGCAGTGTCGGGGAAGGTCATCTGTCCTCGGTGACGTTTCGAACAGGGCTATGGCTGCCCGATGGAAGCGTTGTTGTTGATCCGCCGAGTGAGCGCGCGATTACGCCGCGGATCGAATTCTTCCCCAACGCCGACCCCGACAATCCCGGTGTGAGGCTATTTTGCGAAGAGAGCCATGACCTGTCCGAGGTGGTGATTTTCCCGATCACGCCAAGTCAGCGCCATGGCATCGAAGATGTCCGGCTCGTGAGATTTACCGACGATGATGGCACGGTTACCTATTACGGGACGTTCACCGCGTTCAGTGGGCAAAACATCCACCAGGAGATGCTGAGCACAACTGACTTTGCGACTTTTGAAATGCGCGCGCTGCACGGCGCTGCAACTTCCAACAAGGGAATGGCACTGTTCCCGCGCAAGATTGACGGTCGCTATGCGATGCTTGGTCGGCAGGATCATGAGACTATCTGGCTGCTTATGTCAGATGATCTGTGTCGGTGGGAGGAAGGACGCACGATCATAACGCCGCGTTGGCCTTGGGAATTTGTCCAGCTGGGTAACAGCGGATCGCCGATTGAGATTGAGGAGGGCTGGCTCGTTTTGACACATGGGGTTGGCGCCGTCCGCAATTATTGTATTGGGGCCTGCCTGCTCGACCGCGATGATCCAAGCAAGATACTCGGACGAACAACTTGGCCGCTATTGCGCCCAAATCCGGAGCAACGCTTTGGTTATGTTCCCAATGTTGCTTACAGCTGCGGCGCTTTGGTTCATAACCGAACGCTGCTGATGCCTTACGCACTTGCTGACAGTTTCACTACATTTGCGACCGTGCCGCTCGGTTCGTTGTTGGCGGCAATGTCATGAAACCCAAATT
Organism: Sphingomonadales bacterium Ga0077559; assembly: GCA_001464315.1. Taxonomy (GTDB): domain Bacteria; phylum Pseudomonadota; class Alphaproteobacteria; order Sphingomonadales; family Sphingomonadaceae; genus Sphingorhabdus_B. The sequence continues at coordinate 43,070 of LNFK01000048.1, forward strand.
CGTCCACATGTTTAATCCGCAGGCAGATGGTCTGGCGCCGGCAAACTTGGTGGCAGCAGCGCGCAAAACGCCGACGTGCGCCATGGGTCGCTTTAAAATTGAAACAACTCGGTTGGTATCATGGTATTCGGGCAGAAAGAGGTGAGCTGATGACTATTTCGGAATCAATAATTATCATTTGCCCATCTTGCGCGACCGCAAACCGGGTTCCGAAGGATAAGCTTGGCGCAGGCGGCAAGTGCGGTCGATGTCGTTCAATGTTATTCCTGAAACAGCCTGTAGTTCTCACCGCAGCCAATTTCGAAACGCACACCACAAAAAGCGACATCCCGCTGGTCGTTGATTTCTGGGCGTCCTGGTGTGGCCCCTGCCTGCAAATGGCTCCCGCCTTTACTGTCGCCGCTAGTCAACTCGAGCCCTTAGTGCGACTGGGAAAGTTGGATACCGAGGCCGAACAGTCCATTTTTGCACGATACGGCGTCCGTTCGATCCCGACCCTTATTTTGTTTTCCAAGGGTCGTGAGATCGCCCGCCAATCTGGTGCGATGCCAACTCCTGCAATTGTCGCTTGGGTGCGACGAGCTCTGTCCGCTTAGTATTTTGCACGCGCATGATGGACTAATGAATGGCACTACCACTTGAGTTGGCATGGCCCGCGTGGTGGTTAACCGCGTAAATGTACGGCAGAGCTTAAAGAAGTGCGTTGGCCGATCAAACATCCGAAAAGGTAGCGGTGGCCGTCATTATCGTTGCAATCGCCTCGAACGTCAGCTTTCAGCGTAGCTGACGTAGTGGCTGCTTGTCCGGACACGACAACGATCCGATAATTCAATTCCGCACCGATGAACGTCAGGCTCCGGCGTTAACCGACGTTAAGCGAACCCGCCAGAAATGGCTGCATAGTTCCAAGAATGGGAACGCGTCGGCAGCTGAGACGAAACTTGAGCCGCCTTGAGGCAGGAGGAAACGTGGAGCTGGCAAAACGTATTTCCAGTTGTGTCTACTTTAACGGAACTACATTGTGCCCAGACAGTTTATAGCAGAGCGTAGAGTTTTTTATAAAATCGCTCTTGTCTTAAAGGCCACGATTATGATTTGGACAGTTGCATTAGTATTGTTTGTTCTTTGGTTGCTGGGATTTGCCGTATTCCATGTCGCTGGAGGCTTAATCCATATTCTTCTGGTACTCGTCGTCATCGCCATTGCCTATCAATTGGTCACTGGTCGAAGGACGTTATAGAGCAGTTGCGCGTTGCGGGACTGACTAATCGGGCCTGACTGCGAGGCTGACGCTGTATTGGAAGTTTTCAGGAGATCGTTCATGGCAACCACGGATGCACGGATTACGGACATTGGCCCAAAACCACAGTCGTTCGACGTCGAGCGCGCTACGAACCAAAATCCTGACTACCGCGTGGTCGCGTGGAGCGGCCGCTATTTGCAGTTGACGCTAATGTCGATTCCGGTTGGTGGCGACATCGGCCTGGAAGCGCATCCCGAAACCGACCAATTTCTCCGTCTCGAAACTGGCAATGGTCGCGTCCAGATGGGCGCTGCGAAGGATCAGCTGACTTTCGACGAGAAAGTTTCAGACGGATGGTGCGTGCTCGTTCCGGCAGGAACTTGGCACAACATCACTAATATCGGCGCGACGCCCATGCAACTCTATACGATTTATGCCCCCGCCCACCATACGCCCGGAAAGGTCCAGCCGACGGCAGCTATCGCGAGAGCCGATAAGGAAGATGCGCCAGCGGATTGGTCTGTGCAAGTCGACCAAGCATCTGACAAACATGGATGATTTGCAAGGTCTGCGTGCACAAAAAGAAAACCAACCAACAGTATATCTTGAAATCACTTCAAATCGCTCTGCTGCTTGGGATCAGCCTGCTGGGAGGATGTGCCATGGCGACTGAAGAACCATCGTTCATCGTGAGTCTTGCTCAAGGCGACTTCCAAATTCGTGATTATCCAGCGCTGGTCGTGGCCGAAGTGTCGGTAGCGGGCGACCGCAAGCAAGCAGCCAGCAACGGGTTTCGCCTCCTCGCCGGCTACATTTTCGGCGGCAATACCCGCAACCAGAGCATCGCGATGACAGCTCCGGTTATCCAGAAGGAGGCAACTAACGAAAAGATCGCCATGACCGCGCCAGTCATTCAGTCGGGCGGTGACGGCAATTGGGTGATCCGCTTCATCATGCCCGCTGGCGCTACGCTTGATACCTTGCCGCAGCCGAATGATCCGAAAGTGGCGCTTCGCATAATCGCGCCTGAACGCGTAGCCGTGGTTCGCTTCAGCGGACTTGCGCGGGAAGAGGCCGTCGCTTCCAACACTGCCGCGCTGCAAAACTTCATCGTCGCGCACCAGTTGCAGGCAACCGGAGTCCCGGCGCTGGCCCAGTACAACCCGCCCTGGACTTTGTGGTTCGTGCGCCGAAACGAAGTAATGATATCGGTTGCGCGGTAACCTGACAAAGCGCGAGGCTTCGCCCGCACCTCAAATCAATGCTCAGGATCGGACGATCCGACCATCAAGCAACTCGATCCGGCGCTGACAACGCCCTGCAATATGTTCATCGTGGGTCGAAATCAGGAAGCTGCTACCCATCGTTTGATTAATTTTGTGAATCAAATCCATAACGTGGTCGGCGGATTCACGGTCGAGATTGCCGGTCGGTTCATCAGCCAGAACCAGCACAGGGTTGTTGATGAGCGCGCGCGCCACCGCAACCCGCTGGCGCTGGCCACCTGACATCGCCGCCGGGCGAAAATCCCGACGATCCGACAGGCCGACAGCGTCGAGCAATTCACTGGCCCGCGCGCGCATCGTTGCGGTCTCCCGCCCTGCGGCACAGGCCGCCGGCATCATCACGTTTTCCAGCGCGGAAAGGTCGGGCAGAAGGTGGTGGAATTGGAATACAAATCCAAGGTTCTTGCTGCGGAACTCGGTGCGCTGCGCTTCGCTGGCATGCATCAGGTCCACCCCCAGCATTTCGTGTGTGCCTCCGGTGGCGCGCATCAGCGTGCCGAGGATGGTCAACAAGGTGCTCTTGCCTGAACCAGACGGGCCGAGCAGCGCCGCCATCTCGCCCGCCGCCATTGCCAAGTTAATGTCTTTCAACACATGTGTCTGGGTTTCGCCTTCGCCGAAGTCCTTGATCAGCCCGGTAACGGACAGGATCTGCTCTTTGGTCATGCTCCGATCGCCTCCACCGGATCAATCCGCGCGGCGCGGCGTGCTGGCAGAATCGATGCCAGCGTTGCCGCAAGCGTTGTCAGCGCAATCGCCAGCAGAAAATCACCCTGCTGGCGGTCGATCGGCAGATCTCCTCTTGTCACAGCACTGACCGGCGGGAGCGGCAACAGAGCCAACCATGCAGCGAGCGCGCCAGTTATCGCGCCAACAACGCCGATCAAGGTGCCTTCCAGAACGTAGATCGAGATCACCAGGCCGCGGCTGGCGCCCATCGCGCGCATGATACCGATCTCGGATTGCCGGCGAACGATCGAGAGCAGCATTGCGCTGGCGATTCCGACGATGATCGTGACCAGCGAGAATGCTTTGATGATGGTGCCGGTGCGTGCCTGCGCATCAAGTCCTTCGAAAAGCTGCTGGTTGTCCTCGGTCCAGGCCGTGGCCTTGAGGCCGGTCGATAGGCGCAGGCGTTCGGCTATGCCTGCCGCATCGGTTGCGGGCTGCACCTTGATCTCGATCCGCGAGATTCCGGTCGGCAGATCGAACAAGGCCCGCGCCGTAGCGAAGTTCATATAGATTGACTGACGATCGGCGCTGGCGATGCCCAAAGTGAAAATGCCGCCAATCCGGAAGCTGCGCGACCGCCCGCGATCCGAGGTTAGCTGCACGACCTGCCCAACCCGCAGCCCCAGATCGCGCGCCAAGACGCTGCCGATCAGGATGCCGTCCGCGGGCAGATTGCTTGAACCATCGACAATTGCTCCGTCAATTTCGGCGATGACCGATAACTTTCCCGGCATCGTGCCGATTACCCCGACGGGAGAGACCGCCTGCCCGCGCTGGACAAAAGCGGAGCCCCTGATTTGCGGAGAAACGGCGATAACACCGGAAGACTGTTCGATTATCGGGATCATTGGCTGCCAAATCGTGATCTGGCCGCGTCGGCTGAGGTCCTTTTGAAGCACCACTTGTGCGCCCGGACCCATATACAGAGTTGCCGGGTCGCGATCCGGCATTTCCAGCACTACGTGCGGAATACTGCCGACGGTACGCAAGGTCAGCAAAGTCGCCAACCCGCCAATCAGCGCGCTCATGAAGATGAACACGCTCACGCCAAGAGCCACACCGGCCATCAGCAGCGCGGTTTGCCCCGGGTGGGACAGCAAGTGCCGCATGGCCAGTTTGACGGCATAGGGATTCATTCTACTCGGCCACCCGGACTTTCTCGCCTGGCTGCGCTGCGTTCGGCTCTGTAAGTATACGATCACCCGGCTTGAGGCCGCTGGTGACAATCACCGATTCTGCCGGCCAATCTATGAAGGTAACCAGGCGTTCAATGACCAAATTGTTCCTTCCGATCATGCGCATTTTGCCCGAGTTGCCGGATGGTATTATGGCACTTCTCGGCACGCTGATGGCGCTTTCACGTCGTTCGATGAGCAGATTCACTGTTACGGTCAGCCCGGAGGCTGCATCGATTGCCGCGCCGATCAAGCCGAGACGCACCGCGCGCGCACCGGTTGCCGGATCGACACGGGGTTCGACGTGCAACACCTGGGCCGTTAGCGGATCTGCCTGTCCGGGCATCGTAACCGTTGCTTTCATTCCTGGTCGAATTTCAGCAGCATAGACCTCATCCACCTCGATGCTGACTTCCGGGCTGGAGAGATCGGCCAGGCGATAAATCACACTTTCAGGCCCGACAGCCTGGCCAGGGTCGACCGGACGCTCCAGAATGACCCCAGCAAAGGGTGCGCGCAGCACGCGGCGATCACGTAGTTCGCTCGCCTGCACCACAGCAGCCTGGCGACGATTGAGCTCACGTTCGCCTTCCAACACCGCCAGACGCCGCTGCTCAACATCTCGTTTAGTAGCAAATTGGCCCAACGCTACGAACCGCGCCAATTCCCGCCGGGCTTGCGCAAGCGTTGCCCGCTGCGTTGCCAGCGACGCTTGAGCTCCTGCAATGACAGCCTGCTCGGGAGCATCGTCGATCTTCGCGAGCATTTGTCCCGCCTCAACCCGGTCTCCGACATCGAACGGTAGGGCGACCAGCTCCCCTCCCAGCGATGGACGAATATCGACCTGCAGACGCGGCCTGATCCTGCCGTTTACGGCAAGGATCCGTTCTGCCAAGGCTCTTTTGACGACAAGGGTGGTTACTTCCTGGTTACGGGGCACCAGAAACCAGTACCCTGCGACTGCCAAGACGGCTGCGACTACCGCCACAAAAATGATTCGGCGCGAAGCTATTTTCATCTGTCAGGCACTTTAACCCGCTGCGGGCTGCGATGTTCCGATAAAGTGTCGGCTGACGAACTTAGCGGTTTGAATCATCCCCGACGCTGCTGCGTCGTATCCCTGCCAGCTTGACGAATCGTTCTTTTTATCAAGCCAATATTGCTCCGTGAACGGCAGCTTTGTTAGCGAAGGCTTGTATAACAATTCAACACTTCAGCCATAAGGGAGTGTGGGTGAACGACCGGCAGGTTTTGCAAAACGCGAAAGTACACTCGAACTTCTTCTATGGATGGCTCCCGCATTGCAAGTGCAAAATTGATAACGTGGCGTTGGTCGGGTGCAGTCTTCTGTCCGGCCTGTTGATGCAGCCGTGGTAGAGGCTACTGGCCCTGATGGTATCCGTGAACCTGGTCCCGTTCTGCAAAACAGGCTTTTACGCCTTGGACGTTCGCTGGGTTGTCCCTGTTCCCGGTCTGACCGGTACGCCATCGCTTCGTTTTGCTCTCACAACTCCTGAAGCGGGTTACAAATCGGATCAAGACGCAGGGTCTTGCTCATTATCAATTGATGAAGAAAATCCCTGGATTCTGGTCCGAACGGTTGTTCAATTTCCGGGGCATCGATGAAGGCAAAGCGAAACTGGATCCGCGGAACTCAAGCTTCGCGAATTGGGTTCCAAAAATCTGCGAGAAAGCCATCGCCATCGAATACCTTTACGACATTTGCTTTGAAAGCGTCGTCGAGGGTGGCTGGAGGTGGGATGTCTGGAGCAATTATCAGGCTAATTTGGTACCATCATTTCAGAAACACCCCTCTATTTTGTGCGCAACCACGCAAATCTTTCCGGGTCTTGAGCGATCAAAAACGAGCGAATTCGCTGTTGTTCGGAACTCGTGGCGCGGGCAATTAGCGCTCGCAAATCCTGATCTACTGCGTGTTTGTTCGCGCCAAGCTTCTCGGCTGTCACATACCATTTATGTCCAGCCACCAAGTCGCCCAATTCAATATGAACCGCTCCGAGTAACGTACATGGTCTGAAATCTTTCGGGGTTAAACGATGTGCGCTTAATCCCAATGCTTTTGCTTCATCAAGGCGGCGCATGTCGCGCAATGCTCCGCCGCGCGTTGTTTCCAGAGCAGAGTGGATTTTGGGGATCTTCCCTATCCTTGCCAGCGCTTCCTCTGTTAGCGATAGTGCCTCTTCCGGCTTTCCAGCCTTACGCCAATGACTGCTGCCATTTATCGCGTCCCATGGGTCACCGCCAGTCCGCCAAAGCCCAGTAAGCGCCTCGGCCTCCAGTGTATGCCATTCTTTTGCGAGTTGGTTTGTCCAGCAATCATCGGCCTCGGTCCTAAGCCATACAATCTCATCCGGTTGGAGACGCTGCCTGCAAGATATGCGCCGAAGCAACGACATAACTTGGGGATAGTGGTCGGGTTCGACATAGCCAATTCCAAAACGGTTGCGGAGTTCCTTGGCCTCACGCTGTCTGCGAAGCTTGGGATCGCGAGCCATTGCAGTAAAGTGCTTTTTCAAAGCCTCGGCTTGCTGTGCAGCTATTTCTGCATGTTTGGCCGCAGCATCTTCGGCTTTTTTGCGGACAACCTGTATGCGCTGCTTTGATTCAATTTTGGCTAGTTGTTGAAATGTCTCCCAGTCTATCAACCCGGTGGCAAGCGAATGCAGCGCATGAAAGCCTCGCGTTGCGAGAAAATCATGTGACATCCGACTCAATTGATCGCCCGAAGCAATTTTGACGAGAATTCCGTGTAGTCGAGAGCCAGCTGTTGCTGCGCTCGGATGATCATCGACATAGTATTTGTCTGCCAAGCTGCTTCGCATGCGCATCCCACGAGATTGTTCGCTTTAAGTGATACCCACGAGTTCTTAAAATATAGCTTCGCTGGCCATATTCGCCAACACAGCCGCCGTTTAGTTAGCCAATCGGGAGTCACGAAACCTGCCTTTAGTTCACCCTTCATTATTTACTCCCCACGACTGCTTCTTTGGATGAGATCAAGCGGTGCAAATGTCTTGAACGTTGTGGAAGGCAGAAAGGCCGCTTTTCGATTGAGACGTGGCAAGGCCGGCGCCGAATGCAAGTTCCGATGCGATCAAAGATAAGAGCCGTTCCGAGTATTGCAGATCTAAGAAATGAGGCGCAACAAGTGGGTCTAGGAAAGGAAATGAGAATGCCTTCATCAAAGATTATGTCGCTGGCAGTCGGACGAGCGGCTGGCAAGAGCGCTGGAATTCCAAGCGAAAGTCTAGGTAAGTTAACTATGGTAAGTAAGTCTGGTCCCGAGCGCCCTACGTCCAAGACAAAAAAGGTACCTCAAAAGTCCGAAGACGGCAAATCGAAGAGAACCAGGTAGTTATTTAGATATTCGCTTTTGGTTAGGCGCAGACTGTCCGCTGTTAAACGAGATAGACTACTAGCTGCGATCTGAACCGGCGCGGCTAAGTGCATCAGAAGGTCCTTTAATTATGACATCGCTCAAGCATGGACGTTATGTTGTATTTCTTGGAGTGCTTATAGCATCAACAAGTTTATTATGCTTGCGGCTTTCCCTTGTCATGTCTTTCGCAATTTCATTTAATGTCGCGGCTTTAGCATTCGTGATGTCAAGTATACCGCATTGGTTCGAAGGCGCCCCTCAAACTATCCGCGAGCAGGCAGTGCGCGATGTCGGAGGTCGATTTGCTATTCTCCTTTTGACACTAATCATTCTGGGTTCAGTCTTCTATGCCGTGGGCAGCCTAGTGCGCGAACAACAGCGTCCTAGCGTATATGGAACATTATTTCCCATCGGTACCATATGCATCGCCTGGGTATTTGCAAATCTGGTGATGGCGTATCATTACGCGCATCGCTATTATGATCAGGAAACGGGTCGACGAGATCACGGTGGTCTCCTTTTCCCTGGTAAAGACAGCCCCAGCTTTGCCGATTTTGTGAACTTTGCCTTTGTGCTGGGCATGACGTGCCAAACTGCCGATATTGCCATAACGCGTTCGTCAATCCGTCGGATGACGACAGTGCATGGCATTGTAGCGTTCTTCTTCAACCTTGGGATTCTCGCTCTAGCTGTAAATATCGTAGCAGCTACCGTTTGAATAAATTCAAACGATCTTCGGCTTAACAAGACAAACCCACCTCCACTAACGTTGGCCAAAACAGCTTTTTCTCCATTTACGACTATCGGAAACGTCGGTAAATCACGTCCTTAATTCGGCTAATCTAGGGTCTGCTTTAAGGAGCAGCACAGGGTTCCGAATATGTCTTCAATTGGGCGCGAAGCTGTCGTCGCCAAATCTGTATGGATGGCTGCTATTTGGCCTCAATCTCCTAAAAGCTGCCGGTCCGCCGCCCTCAACTTTCCAGCCATTGGCACCCCTTGATTTGTTCCACAGAAGCGGTCGTAGGTAGCCAGAAAATGTTAAGTCAACGAACGGCAGGTTTCGTGACGCCCGATTGGCTTACTGAACGGCGGCTTTGTTAGCGAAAGCTGTCGGCGAAAGCCCAACTGCAGCGATCAGTCATGTCTTCCCGACGGCGAAACCAGTCGTCACCAACAAGGCGGGAAATTGCAAGCGAAGTTGCCTAAATGGTACCGCTGGCGGCGCCTGATTAGCTACTACAAAGGATTGGCAATAGCAGGCGCTTGTTTCAGCGATGTTGATGGCTCCAGGATCGACAGTAAAGTGAGCAGCGATAACGGGGCCCTAAGCTTAATGTTCCCCGGCGACCCGCCCGTAAATGTACAGTGTCAAATAACTGACCGAGGGAACGGGGATGTTGTCAGATAGCGTCAGCTCAGTCCAAATTAATTTGTAATCAAAGGCGCTATGAATTCTGACTCATAAAAGTAAACATGCCAGCAATCGCAATGCCAAACGCCATGATCATAACTCCTGCGATGCGCAGGATGTACGTTATCGCATCTTCCCGGTTCCCGTCTTCGGCGAACTGAGTTGGTTTTAAAGGACGACCAAGTACACGCCTGATCGCACTTTGCCGAAATGTCATGCAAAATCCCAAGATTGCGAGCGTGAGGCCAAACACGGCGATAGCAATAACATAGTCAGACATGATCTCTCCTTTAAGCACCAGCGATCCCACCAGTAGTTTGTTAAAGGCAACCGGCCCCAAAAAATGTTCCGCCATTAACGGATAAATTCTCAAGGAATGTGTTGCCAAGGGTAGCGCTTTTGGATGGTCTGAGGCGATTGGTATCGCTTGATGTGGTACGTATAAACTGTTGTAGGCAGCGAAAAATGTCAGGTGAACAAAAGGCAGGTTTCGTGACGCCCAATTAGCTCAATAAACGGCGGCTTTGTTAGCGGAAGGAGCCATCTAGGCACAGCTGATTAAAGGGGATTGTCG
>LNFK01000049.1 GCA_001464315.1 Sphingomonadales bacterium Ga0077559
AAATAATTGGTCGGGACGACAGGATTCGAACCTGCGACCCCCACACCCCCAGTGTGATGCGCTACCAGGCTGCGCTACGTCCCGACCGCCAGCGGGCGCACTGCGCCTGTTGGAAGCGCGCCTATATTGCGGGGCTTTGGTAAAAGCAAGGGCGGTTTCGGCGCTTTGGCGTTGCGCCATAGGGGTACAGGTGATAATCGCGCCCGATTGTTACACAGCACTGCCGCAATGGCGGTGTCCCAACCTTATTGTCGCGGGGATATTTCATGGATTCGCTTATGTTATTGGCTGCTGCCGGCGGTGCAGGTAGTTCGGCTTTTTTTGTGCAGCTCTTCCCGCTGTTGCTGATCTTCGTAGTTTTCTACCTCTTCCTCATCCGTCCGCAGCAAAAGCGCGCGAAGGAGCATGAGGCGAAAATCAACGCGGTTCAGAAAAATGACGAAGTCGTCACCGGCGGCGGCTTAATGGGCAAGGTGACCAAGGTTGCCGACGACCATGTCGAGGTCGAAATTGCTCCCAATGTTCGGGTCCGGGCGGTCAAATCGACGCTCGTCAACGTAAGCCCACGCGGAACCAAAGCCGCCAATGATTGATTCACCGGGGTTGAAGCGCGGGCGCGCCGACCCCAAATTCTGCCCCTAACGTTCGTTCGGAACCAAAATATGTTAGATTTTCCCCGTTGGCGTATCTGGATGCTCAACATCCTCGTGATTACGGGCGTGCTGCTTGCCGTTCCGAGCCTGTTGCCTGCGGACATACGGGCGCAAGTGGCGCAATTCCTGCCGACGCCGACGATAAATCTGGGCCTCGATCTTGCAGGCGGCAGTCACATATTGCTCGAAGCCGACACGTCACAATTGGCGGCAACGCGATTGGAGACATTGGAAGAAAGCGTGCGTTCTGCCATGCGCCGCGCCGAGCCGCGGATCGCCATCGATAATGTGTCGCGCGCCAATGGGCAGTTGAGCTTTACTGTCACCGACAGCTCACAAATCGATGCAGCGCGCGAGGCGTTGCTGTCGGTGACGAGCAATACCACTGGGGGCCGCGACTGGAATATCGGCGTCAATGACGGCAACCGTATCATCCTGACCGCAGCCGGCTCGGGCGATGAAACCGCGCTCGATCAGGCAATGGACACCGCCAAGGACGTAATCGACCGGCGTATCAACGCCTTAGGTACGCTCGAACCGACAATCATCCGTCAGGGCGACAATCGCATCGTGGTGCAGGTGCCTGGCCTTGATGATCCCGAAGCACTGAAAGCGCTGATCGGCAAAACCGCGAAGCTCGAATTCAAGCTGGTCGATGAACAGGCCGACCCCGATCAAACGGCGAAGGGCACCGCGCGCGTTGGCAGTCAGGTTTTACCTTATCCGACCAATCCAACCGGTCTTCCCAATATTGCGGTCCGCCGTCTGGGCGGCATTTCGGGCGATAAGCTGGTCAAGGCCGACCCGACATTCGACCAGCAAACCAACGAACCTGCGGTCACCATCCAGTTCGACGGCGACGGGGGCCAGAAATTCGCGCGTATGACGCAGCAGAATACTGGCAAGCTGTTTGCCATCATCCTCGATGGACAAGTCATTTCTGCGCCGCAAATACAGGAACCGATCTTCGGCGGTATTTCCCAGATTTCGGGCAGCTTCACCGTAGAAAGCGCGAACCAGTTGTCAATTGCTCTGCGGTCCGGCGCGCTGCCGGTCGATCTGAAAATTGTCGAGGAACGCTCTGTCGGTCCAGATCTGGGCAAGGATTCAATCGAACGCGGTGTACTCGCGGCGGTCATCGGAACCACCGCCATTTTGGTGCTGATGTTCCTCGTCTATGGGCGCTTTGGCCTTTATGCCAATGCTGCGTTGGTCATCAACATCTTGATGATACTCGGCGTTATGGGCGTTGCGAACGCCACATTGACTTTGCCTGGCATTGCCGGGTTCGTGCTGACAATCGGCGCAGCGGTCGACGCCAACGTGCTGATTAACGAGCGCATCCGCGAAGAACTCAAACGAGGGCGACGCGTCGTGCAGGCCATCGAATTCGGTTATAAAGAAGCTAGCCGAGCGATTTTCGACGCCAACTCGACCAACGTAATCGCCGCCGTCTTGCTATTCATCTTCGGCTCTGGCCCGATCCGCGGTTTTGCGGTCGTTCTGATGATCGGCATCGTGACTTCGGTTTTCACCGCCGTGACACTGACCCGCATGTGGGTCGCCGGATGGGTTAAGCGCACCCGCCCGCAAGAACTGACGATTTGAGGAAAAGCCCATGAAACTGCTCAAGCTTGTTCCCGACGATACCAATATCGATTTCCTTAAATGGCGTGTGCCAGCGTTCGCGCTCAGCATCTTGCTGATGATCGCATCGATCGGCGCGGTCGCAACCCAAGGCCTGAATTTTGGCGTCGATTTCATCGGTGGCCAGATGATCCGCGCGACTTTCACGCAGACCGCCGAAGCTCCGGTAACGGAACTGCGCGGCAAAGTTGCGGGTCTTGGCTATGGCGAACCGACGATCCAGCGGTTCGGCGCTGAAAACCAGATTTCGATCCGCATGAAACTGCCGGACGGCGCGGACAAGAATCCCGAGATTGCCAATGCCATGGCGAGCAAGATTACCGACAAGTTGAAGACGGATTATCCTGGCGTCCGCATTGACGGCGTGGATTCTGTCTCGGGCAAAGTGTCGGAGGAGTTGTTCAGCAAGGGTATGCTGGCGCTACTCGCCGCAATGGCTGGCGTGTCGCTCTATATCTGGATCCGGTTCGAATGGCAGTTCGGGGTAGGGGCGATCTGGTCGCTGGTCCATGACGTAACGCTGACGTTTGGGCTCTTTGCAATTACCGGCCTCGAGTTCGACCTGAACATCATCGCGGCATTGCTGACGATTATCGGTTATTCGCTAAACGATACGGTCGTGATCTATGACCGCATACGTGAGAATCTGATGAAGTTCCGCAAGATGGAAATGTCGTCGCTGCTCAACTTGTCGGTGAATGAAACGTTGGCGCGTACGGTGATGACCAGTGTGTCGATTTCGATGCCTTTGCTGGTGTTGGTGTTCTTCGGACCCGATGTCATTTTCGGCTTCAGCCTAGCAATGGCATTCGGGATCGTGATCGGGACATATTCTTCGATTTATCAGGCCGCACCTATCCTCATCTGGCTTAAAGTTGGTTCCCACAGTTTCGTGCCGACCGAGGGTAGCGAACCGAAAGCCGAACGCATGGGTGAAAGCTTCGGCGCGCAGCCTTGAAGCCACAAAATCCCGCATCGTCATCCTGAACTTGTTTCAGGACAACGAGCGGCGGTGCTTTATCCTAAAACGAGTTCAGGATGACGAAATGGTATTGTTCGTTACAGCTCGAAAGAAAGCCGCCAATTGATGCGCGTTTTCGTCCCAGGAAAAGGCGCTGACACTGGCCGCAGCTGCCTCACGTGAAGGCGGATTGGCGAGGATGTCCTTAATCGCGGCGGCGATGGCATTTGTTGCGCGTTCGACAATTCGGCCAGCTTCAGGTGTTTTGACGAGTTCGCGGATACCGCCGACATCGCTCGCGACAATCGGTGTCCCGCACGCCAGCGCCTCGACCCAGGCGTTGGCGAGGCCTTCGCTTGACGACACCAGCGCCATGACATCCGCGGCGGCGAACAAGGCGGGTAAATCATCATGCGGAACGCTGCCCATGAAGCGGACGCGGTTTGCGACGCCCAGCCGCTCGGCCAGTGCCCGGAGATCGCCTTCGCTTTCGCCTTGGCCTGCCAGCATAAGGGTCGCGTCGGGCAAGTCAGGCATGGCGGCGATCAGCAAATCCTGACCTTTGCGCGGGATCAATGCGCCAACACTCAAGATCAGCGGTCCTGATATCCCCAATTTGTCCTTTTCCGTTGCGCGGTCGAATGGGATGAAGCGGGACTTGTCCAAGCCTGTGTAGTGGACAGTAATTTTATCCGCATCCATCCCAAGTGCCACCATATCAGCTTTGAGCGCGCCCGACACCGCCAGCAGGCCAGCTGCCTTATCCGCAGCCTCAACGATTTGCTCTGCGCAACCCGGCTGCTTGCCCCAATGATGAATATCGGCTCCTCGCGCCTTGATTGTGAACGGAATGCCGAGCGCCACGGACAGCTTCATTGCGGCGGGGCCATCGGGGTAGAAGAACTCGGCATCGATCAGGTCGAAACCGATTTCGGCATGCAGCTTTTTCGCCAGCGGCAACACGGCCCGTGCAATCATGTCGGGGTTTATTCTCCCACCGATTTTCGGGATGGCGGTAAAGCGTGGGCGATAGACATCGAGTTCGCCCCATTGCTCGTTGTGCAGGTCGCCGAGGCGCGCCTGATCGCCAAACATGCTCAGCGGCCAAGGTGCGATGCCGATTGGGTTGATGACCGTAACCGCAAAATCGCGCACCGAGGTCAGGGCGGAAGTCTGGCGCTCGACGAATATCCCGAAATTGGGCCGTGAAGTTGCCGGGAACAGCGTCGAGAGGGTGAGTATGCGCAATCTATGGGCCTACAGCGCTCGAACCAGTCGCACAGCTTTGGCGATCCATGCAGGATCGGTAACGACTTGCTGACGCGGGCCGGATTCGAGCGGTAATATGTGCAGCTTGCCAGCATCTCGGCCCAATAAACGTCCGAAAATGAACCTCCCGCCAGGACGCGGTACCAGAACGTCAAGATTGAGCGCGGTCGCAAACGCCTCGGGCGGCAATTGCTCCATCCAAAGCTCGTCACCACGTCGATATTCGCCGGTCCCCGCCGCAATCCGCATACCGATCATGTGTCCGCCAATGTTGGGCACCATGATCCGTTCCTCTTTGGTTGGCGCGTGAGTGCCATCGTCATGCAGCACGGCGGCGACCGGAAGATATTGCTGGTCGGGCAGGGCAACAAGATCGCTCGAATCCACACCCAATGCCCCTGCGATGCGGTTGATCCAGTTCAACGACAACACGCGCGTCCCGGTTTCGAGTCTCCCAATGGTTTGCGCCGTTGTCGCGGGTTTGCAGCGTTCTGCAACATCGGCCAGCGTCAGACCTTTTGCCTTGCGTACGTCGCGGATACGGCTTTGCATTAACGTCCTCCGATTACCAGATAGGTTTTTTATTTCCTACAATTATCACCGCATGGCAATAGTGATTCGGATATCACGGAGAACCACTTACGCCCCGCAAAGCCGCGACCGCAGAAAAACATATCGACCCTAGGCCACTTGCCGGGCGTCCGGTTCACGAACCGCGGGCCGGGCGAAAGACCAACCGTACGGTCACCGTGAATTTGGCAGAATCGCCTTTGTCGTGGTTACATTCGCGCGGGCATTTGAACGACCGGCAGCTGCTCGCCGGCGAAAAGCTTCGCAGCGATTATGAAGCTGCGGCCATCGGATCGAATGTAACCATCCGCTGGGACAATATTCCGCTCAGCCGGCGAAAGCGTGGAGCACCACCCGGGTTGAAACAGACCGAACGCATGATTTCTGCGAAAGCGCGCTTTGATGGCGCGCTTAAGGCGCTCGGCCCGGACCTAGCAGATATCGAGTGGCGCGTGATCTGAGTGGGCGAAAGCATGCCAGTTGCCGGGCGCGAAATGGCCTGGCCGGTGCGGTCGGGAAAACTGGTTCTGCGGCTTGCGCTCGACCGCTTGGCGGAGTTTTAACGGTTGCCGGGTTAGGATGCCATCTCTTCGACGCGCATGGCAAGGTCAAGCCACCGCTCCTCTGCTGCGTCTTTTTCAGTGCGTAGGGCGTCGCACTTGGCAGTTAATTCGGCAAAACGCTCGGGCTTGCGCGTGTAAAGCGCCGGGTCGGCCATCTCGGTTTCCGCTGCTGCAATCTCGATATCAATTTCCTCGATACGCTTCGGCAATAAGTCGTAATCGCGTTGGTCCTTGTAGGACAATTTTGCCGACCGCGGTGTTGGATTCACGGTACCCGTTTTGGTAGTCACCTTGTCTGCTTTACTGCGGGTTTCAGGCTGCTCGCGGCGGTCGCGTTTTTCCTCCCAGTCGGCATAGCCACCGGCGATGATATCGACTTTACCAGTCCCAGCCAGACCGAGTGTCAGAGTGACCGTTCGGTCAAGAAAGTCGCGGTCGTGACTGACGATCAACACGGTGCCGTCATAATCGGCGATGACTTCCTGGAGTAGGTCGAGTGTTTCAAGGTCGAGATCGTTGGTCGGCTCGTCAAGCACCAGCAAATTGGCCTCGCGGGCGAATTCGCGCGCAAGCAATATCCGCGACTGCTCGCCGCCCGACAGAGTTCCAATACGCGCTTCGATCAGTTCGGGGTCGAACAGGAACTCTTTCAAGTAGCCCTGCACATGCTTGCGCACGCCGCGCACATCGATCCAGTCGCTGCCATCCGCGAGCACATCGCGGACACGCTTTTCAGGCGTCAGCAGTTTGCGTTGCTGGTCGATCACAATGCCAGTCAACGTGGGCGACAGCGTAATTTTACCGGTGTCGGGCGCGGTTTCGCCGGTCAGCAATTTGATCAGCGTGGTTTTGCCCGTCCCATTCGCGCCGACGATCCCGATGCGGTCGCCGCGCTGGATACGTAGCGTGAAATCGTCGATTATCTTCCGATCGCCAAAGCTTTTGCCTACACCTTCGGCGCTGATAACTGTCTTGGTCTTGCTGTCATCACTCGACGCGCCAAGCTTCGCCACACCCTGCGGCCCCATCATCGCCGCCCGCGCCGCACGCATTTCCCACAATTTCGCCAACCGCCCCTGGTTGCGCTTGCGCCGCGCGGTCACACCGCGTTCGAGCCAGTGTGCTTCGATCTTGAGCTTGGCATCGAGCCGGCTTGCGTTGCGCGCATCCTCGGCAAATACCTGTTCGGTCCATGCATCATAGCCACCAAAACCGATCTCGTTACGGCGGAGCAAGCCGCGGTCTAGCCAGAAGGTCTGCCTGGTCAGGCGCGTCAGAAAAGTCCGGTCATGGCTGATGACCATGAACGCGCCGCGATAGCGTGTCAGCCACTCCTCAAGCCATTCGATAGCGGCCAGGTCGAGATGGTTGGTCGGCTCGTCAAGCAGCAGCAAATCGGGCTCGCTGGCAAGCGCGCGGCAAATCGCGGCGCGGCGTTTCTCACCGCCGCTCGCGGTTTTGGCTTCGCGGTCGAGGTCGATGCCCAACTGATCGGCAATCGCGCGCACCGCATATTCGGGCGGTCCTTTTTCGCCGTGAACAGCAAAATCGACCAACCGGTCGAACGATCCGACATCGGGATCTTGGTCGAGCATCACGATATTGGTGCCGGGTACAACAACGCGTTTGCCTTTGTCGGCCTCGACCGTTCCCGCCACCAGCTTCATCAGCGTCGTCTTGCCCGCGCCATTCCGACCGATGAGCGCGAGCCGGTCTCGTGCGCCGATGAACAGGTCGATATCCTCAAACAGCCACCCACCGCCTTGTTGCAGGCTAAGTTTTTCAAAGGCAAAGATGGGAGGTTGCGACATAACCGGGCGGATAGGGGGCTGGGCGATACAAATCAACCTTAGCCACCCGTCACCCTGAACTTGTTTCACGGTCCATCTTTCCTCATAGACTGGCGCATAAAGGCGAAATGGACCCTGAAACAAGTGCAGGGTGACGACATTGAGGAACTGACACGAATGCGCACCATCTACCTCAACGGCGAATACATCGCCGAAACCGAAGCGAAGATTTCTGTTTTCGACCGTGGCTTCCTGTTTTCCGACTCGGTCTATGAAGTCGTATCCGTGCTCGACGGCAAACTAATCGACTTCGACGGCCATGTCCGCCGATTGGCGCGCTCTTTGAGCGAACTCGGGATAAGCGGCGCACCCGAAGCAGAGGCATGGCTCGCCATCTGCCGTGAGCTTGTTTCCCGCAACGCAGTCGACGAGGGCATGATTTACTGGCAAGTGACACGCGGAGCACCTTCCGATAGGGATTTTGTTTTTCCGCCTGCGGATACAGCCCCGACGGTTCTGGCCTTCTCCCAATCTCGCGCACTTGCCGACAACCCACTCGCCGAGCGCGGCATAAATATTGTCATATTGCCGGACCTGCGTTGGGGCAGGGCAGACATTAAAACCACGCAGCTACTTTATGCATCGCTCATGAAAAACGAAGCGATTGCCCGTGGTGCGGATGACGCATGGATGGAGCGGGGCGGCGTCGTGACCGAGGGGACGGCGCAGAACGCGCATATCATCACCAAAGAAGGGATGTTGGTAACGCATCCCCTTGACCGCGAGATTCTGCACGGGATTACGCGCGCGGCAGTTCTGCCGATGGTTGCGCAGGCCATCGAAGAACGACCCTTCACCGTGGCCGAGGCGGAACAAGCCGCCGAAGCCTTCGTTTCATCCGCCTCTGGCTTTGTGATGCCGGTGGTAAGCATTAACGGCAAGGCCATCGGTGATGGTAAACCCGGTTCGGTAACCGTTCAGCTTCGCAAAGCCTATATTGATTGGGCACGCCGCACCGCGATTTGAACGGGCGGCATTTGACGAGGAAAATGATATGCGTAAATTGATTTTGGCTGCCCTCTTGGCATCGGGCGGTTTGACGGCGGGAGAAGCGATGGCAACGCAGGTAACTATCGCGGCGACGGGTCCGGTTATCGATCTCACCGTTTCTGAGACCGTCGAGACGAAGCCCGACATTGCGACATTTTCAACCGGCGTCCAAACCATGGCACCGACCGCGAGTGAGGCTGTGCGGCAGAATAATGTTCAAATGGCATCTGTTGTAGCCCGGCTGAAAAAGCTTGGCATTGCGGACAAGGATATCCAAACCACGCAGATCAGCCTGAACCAACAGTTCGATTATCGCGATGGGCAACAAGTCTTCAAAGGCTTTCAGGCGTCAAACATGGTCAATGCCAAGTTGCGCGATCTGAAAAAGCTCGGCGCGTTTCTGGATGCTCTTGCGGTTGACGGCGCGACCAGTTTTAATGGCCCCACCTTTGGCATCGATGATGACAGCACGTTCCGCGAAGCGGCGCGCGACAAAGTCTGGGCAACAGCTATGGCGCGGGCCAAGTCAATGGCACGCAAGGCTGGATACACCGATGTGCTGGTGCTTCGCGTTGAAGAAACCGACAATCAGGGTGGGGGCTATCAGCCAATGCCGATGATAGCGCGAGCGATGGATGCATCCGAAAAATCGACCCCGATTGCGCCGGGAGAACTGAGCGTCGGTTCGACAATTTCATTCACATTCGAAATGGTGAAATAGCTATTGGAAATGGGGCATATCCTTTCCAAAAGGTTGAAGCCCCATTCAGTTTGCGTTCAATGCTTTTGGGGTAGACGGCGATGATGTTGAATAGGATATCCCTTTTGTCGGTCGTCGCGCTTGCCGCGTTTACGCTGTCGCACCCCGTCGATGCACGGCGCGGCGAGCAGGACGATGTGCGTCAGGACATGGCGGCAGGCAAGGTAAAATCCTTGCGTGAAATCGAAAGCACCGTGGTCCCGCGGATGCGCGGCATGCAGTATCTCGGCCCCGAATATGATCCGACCGCGCAGGTCTATCGCCTGAAGTTCATCAATGGCAATCGCGTGATATTTGTCGACGTCGATGGCAAAACTGGCGTCGTTCTCCGCCAACGCTGATAGGATTTTGCGCCGGGCGGCTAATCTGCTAGCCCTTTATCCAACTTATATTTTGTATTTGAAGGGGACAGCATGCGCATCCTTATAGTTGAAGACGAACCGACGCTTGGCCAACAGCTGAAATCGACCTTGGAAGGTGCGGGATACGCGGTTGACCTGTCGGTTGATGGCGAAGACGGCCATTATATGGGCTCAACCGAAAATTATGACGCTGTGGTCCTCGATTTGGGCCTACCTGAAATCGACGGGCTGACCGTGCTTGATCGTTGGCGCAAGGAAGGCCGGAAATTTCCCGTGCTTGTTCTGACCGCACGCGATAGCTGGTCGGACAAGGTCGCAGGGCTTGATGCCGGAGCGGACGATTATCTGGCCAAACCGTTCCAAACTGAGGAGTTGATCGCGCGTCTGCGTGCGCTTATCCGCCGTGCATCGGGTAATGCGTCGTCCGAACTGAACGTGGGCGCGGTGCGTCTCGATACCCGGTCTGGCCGTGTGACGCTTGACGGTCAACCGGTGAAGCTGACCGCGCAAGAGTATAAGCTTTTGTCTTATCTGATGCACCATAAGGGCAAGGTTGTGTCGCGCACGGAGTTGATCGAGCATATTTACGATCAGGATTTCGACCGCGATTCCAATACGATTGAGGTGTTTGTGACCCGCATCCGCAAGAAGCTCGGGCAGGAAGTCATCTCGACAATTCGCGGGCTCGGATACAGCCTCGAGGAACCGGTCAGCTGAACTCGCCTGCCGCCATACAAACGGCCGTAAAAGCGCCGACGTGGCGGAGCCAGTTTAAGAGCACGGGTTCGCTAACCCGCCGCATGATCCTCACGGCCGCAGTGTGGATTAGCATATTGCTTTTTGGCGGTGGACTTGCGCTTGACCGCGTTCTGACCAGTTCGGTTGAGCAGAATTTTGATAACCAGCTCGAATATGTCCTGACCGCGATGATTGCCTCGGCTGAAATCGGTCCCGATGGCGAAATTCGCATGAATCGGCCTTTGGGCGACCAACGCTTTCTTGAGCCTAATAGCGGACTTTATTGGCAGATTACGGGAAAAGGTGCGATTCCCTTTCCGTCGCGGTCTTTGTGGGATCGGGCTTTGCAACCGCCCGTTGAACATAATAATCAAGCCGTCCACTTTCGCGACAGTCAGGAATTTGTCGACGAGCCACTACGAATCGCCGAGCGTGCAATCAAATTGCCCGATTCCGAAGTCGCGTGGACATTCATGGTCGCGCAAAGCCGCGACAGTCTGGATGCGCAGATACGCGAATTGCGATCGGTTCTGGTGACCAGTTTTTTACTCCTGGCCTTGGGTTTGATCATCCTTGCTGCGCTTCAGACTTTCTATGGGCTGTGGCCTTTGCGCGCGGTGCGGCAGGCGATTGCCCAGATGCGCAGCGGGCGCGAAAGCCGCGTCACCCAAGCATTGCCCGACGAGGTGATGCCGATGGTTAACGAATTGAACGCATTGCTCGACCATAATGAGAAGCAGGCCGAAGAATCTCGGCGGCATGCCGGTAATCTGGCACATGCGTTGAAAACACCGCTGACGGTCATCATGAATAGTGCCACCGCAAAAGCGCCTGATCTAGCCGAAACGGTCATCCGCGAGGCAACGACGATGCGGCGACAGGTCGACCATCATTTGGCGCGCGCCCGCGCAGTCGGCAGGCGCGGTCACAGCCATAGCCGCGCACAAGTGTGGGACAGCCTGGAGTCGGTAGAACGCGCGGTGAGCCGCTTATATAGCCACATTCGCCTCGATATGGCGGGCGACAAAACCGTCGCAGCGCGCGTCGAGCGGCAGGACCTTGATGAAATGCTCGGCAATCTAATCGAGAATGCAGCGAAATATGGCGGTGGTAGCGTGTTCGTCACCGTCGAGGATGCCGGCGATTATGTCGAGATGTTGGTCGAAGATGATGGCCGCGGCATTCCTGAAGCCGAACGCGAACGCATATTTGACCGAGGTGCAAGGCTCGATACCGGAAAACCCGGGACGGGATTAGGGCTGGCAATTGTCCGAGACGTTGTCGAAATTTACGACGGCACAGTCACGCTTGAAGAAAGCGAAGATTTGGGCGGGTTATTGGTTCGTTTGAAGTTACCAAAAGCTGCTGGGTAATCAGCTTCCGTCGCGAATTTGCTGATGGTGGCGGATTACTTCATCGATGATGAAGCGCAGAAATTTCTCGGTGAAGTCTGGGTCTAGCTTGGCGTCGCGCGCCAACTGACGCAGGCGGTCGATCTGCCGCTCTTCGCGCGCCGGATCGGCCGGCGGAAGCGATGATTTCGCCTTAAATTCGCCGACTGCCTGTGTGACTTTGAACCGCTCGGCGAGCATGAACACCAAGGCAGCATCGATATTGTCGATACTGTCGCGGTAGCGGGCAAGCGTATCATCATGGTTCATATCCATTCTGTGCCGTGATTGGCGAGACAGGACAAGCGGAAATGCGCCATTTGCACTTGCCTTGGCGCTCCCCAGTTGTCAGAGCGTGAGGCTATGAGTGCAACTATCCATCAAATCGGCGGACATCGCGCGCCTTCGCTTGACCCCATGCTTAAACTGGTCGCGTCGGGAATGAATAAAGTCAATGTGGTCATCCTTGACCGGATGCAGTCGGAAATTCCTTTGATTCCTGAGCTCGCGGGACATTTGATCGCTGGTGGCGGCAAGCGCATGCGGCCAATGCTGACATTAGCATGCGCCCGGCTGCTCGATTATCCTGGTGAGCGTCACCATAAATTGGCCGCCGCGGTCGAGTTCATTCACACCGCGACTTTGCTTCACGACGATGTTGTCGACGGTAGCGATATGCGGCGTGGGAAGACGGCTGCAAATCTTATTTTCGGTAACCCAGCGGCGGTACTAGTCGGAGACTTTCTGTTCAGCCGGTCATTTGAGCTGATGGTCGAAGACGGCTCGCTCAAGGTCCTTAAAATCCTGTCGCACGCCTCTGCGGTTATCGCCGAGGGCGAAGTAAACCAGCTAACCGCGCAACGCCAAATTTCGACCAGCGAAGAGAAATATCTCCAAATCATCGGCTCAAAAACTGCTGCGTTATTTGCCGCCGCTTGCCGGATTGCGGCGGTTGTCGCTGAAAGCGGCGAGGCGCAGGAAATGGCGCTCGATGCGTACGGCCGGAACCTAGGCATCGCTTTCCAGTTGGTCGATGACGCCATCGATTATGTCTCCGATGGCGCAACTATGGGCAAAGATAGCGGCGACGATTTCCGCGACGGCAAGGTAACGCTGCCCGTAATTTTGGCGCATAGTCGCGGGACGGCGGACGAACAGAAATTCTGGCGCGACGCCATGCTCGGCAACCTTATTTCAGCCGACGATCTGGCGCATGCAACCACATTGCTGCGCAAACATGGAGCCATTGACGACACTATCGATCGCGCCCGCCATTATGGCCAGCGCGCCATCGACGCCATCGCGCATTTCCCGGCTGGCGAAGCTAAAGCAGCACTGACCGAAGCCGTCGAATTCGCTATCGCCCGCGCATATTGAGTATGGACGACCGCCCGCCATTGTCAGATGGATATGACCCTGTTGGTCGCTTCCATCCTTATGTAGCGGCTGGAGCGGTGCTGCTGCTTGATATACTCCTAATCCTGCTTGTTCTCACTGGGTTGACTTTTGTCGGCGATAAAATCGAGGACGTGATCTGGCCCGGCGGCAGGGAATGGGTCGACCTTTGACCGATCGCGGCGCCGATGAAGCGTTGCCTATCGAAACAGTATTGCCGAGTTTGCTGAACGCCTTGCGAAAGGCATCCAATGCCGTCCTGATCGCGCCGCCGGGGGCGGGTAAAACGACGATGGTTGCGCAGGAGCTGCTTGGCGAGGACTGGTGCAATGGCCAGATACTGCTGCTCTCGCCGCGTCGTTTGGCGGCGCGAATGGCGGCGGAGCGCATCGCCGATCTGATGGGTGAGCCAGTGGGCGGATTGGTCGGCTATGCGACGCGCATGGACAGCAAGCAGTCGACCCAAACGCGGATATTGGTGCTGACCGAGGGGATATTTCGAAACCGGATCATCGCCGATCCTGAATTGGCCGGTGTGTCGGCAGTGCTGTTCGATGAAGTGCATGAGCGCAGCCTCGATAGTGATTTCGGGTTGGCGCTGGCGTTGGAAGCGCAGGCGGCGTTCCGGCCGGATTTGCGTTTGATCGCGATGTCGGCGACGTTGGACGGCGCGCGCTTTTCGCAATTGATGGGTGGTGCGCCGCTGATCGAAAGCGAGGGCAGAAGCTGGCCATTAAAGCTGCGCTATGTCGGACGACGGGCCGAACAACCAATTGAAACGGAAATCGCCCGCAATGTTCGGCTGGCATTGTCCGAGAACGCAGGCGACATTCTCGTGTTCCTTCCCGGCACGCGCGAGATAGACCGAACTGCCGAAGCGTTGGTGGGATTGGGTGATAAGTTTGTCGTGCATAAGCTCCACGGCCAGATCGACCCGACGGCGCAGCGGCTCGCGGTCCGCGCTGATGCCGAAGGTCGACGCAAGATCATATTGGCAACTAATATCGCCGAGACCAGCCTGACCATCGACGGCGTCCGTATCGTCATCGACAGCGGGCTTGCCCGCCGTGCGCGGTTTGATCAGGCGGCAGGCGTAACGCGGCTTGTCACCGAACGGGCCAGTCTTTCGGCAGCTACGCAGCGGGCGGGGCGTGCCGCGCGGCAGGGGCCGGGCACTGCCTATCGATTATGGGAAGAGGCTGGAAATGGCGGCCTACCGCCCTTTGATCCGCCTGAGATATTGGAAAGCGACCTTTCGCCATTGTTGCTCGATTGTGCTTTGTGGGGAGAAGCTGATCCTGCCAGATTGCGATGGCTCGACCCGCCGCCAATCGCAGCGGTCAATGAAGCGCGCAAATCGCTGTCGGCATTAGATGCTCTCGGCGCGCAAGGCCATATCACGCCGCATGGCCGCAAACTGGCGGCATTGCCGTTGCCGCCCAATCTGGCGCATATGGTCGTTACCGCATCTGCCAGCGGTCAAAGCGAACAGGCCGCGACACTTGCCCTGTTGCTTCAGGAGCGGGGCATTGGTGGGCAGGACGAGGATATCGAGGCCCGTTATGAGCGCTTTTTGCGTGAGCGTGGCGGGAGAGCCGATGCGGCAAAATCGCTGGCGCGGCGCATTGGCAAAATGGCACCTAATGATGGTAAAAAAACGCAGCTAACGGTTGGCGCATTGGTCGCAACGGCATTTCCCGATCGTATTGCCAAGCGCCGCGACGTCAAAGGCGAGAACTGGATTAGCGCCATGGGGCGTGGGCTTCGGCTTGACCCGGCATCGCCGCTTGCCAGTGCCGAGTGGCTGGCGGTGGCTGATGTGCAAGGCGCAGCCTCGGGCGCGCGGATATTATCCGCGGTAGCATTGGCTGAGACCGACGTCCTGTCGTTGTTCGGTGAGCGGATCGAGATCACGACCGAGACGCGCTATGACGCAAACGCAGACCGCGTCGAGGTTCGGCAGCGCCGTCGGCTGGGCGCTATCGTCCTTGCGGAGGGCACGGCGAACCGGCCAGATCGAGAGGCGGTGGCACAGTCATTGCTTGCCGCCGTTCGGACTTTGGGTCTGTCAGTCCTGCCTTGGTCGGATGCGGCCATCGCCTTGCGACAACGCGCCAGTTTTGCAGGTATCGAAACTTTGTCCGATATTGACTTGGCCGTAACGCTCAAAGATTGGCTTTTTCCGCTACTACAGGGGGTCAACCGGCTACGCGATATTTCAACGTCAGGCCTGTCTAACGCGCTCGACAATATCCTTGGCTGGGAAGGCAAGCAGCGTGTCGAGCAGGTCGCTCCGGCATCGTTTATCAGCTCGGCTGGCACAACGCATCATATTGATTATGCCGCAGAAGCAGGCCCAACGGTCGAGGTGCGTGTCCAAGCTCTATTCGGCCTCGACATCCATCCCGCAGTCGGCGTCGACCGCGTACCTTTGGTGCTCAGCCTGACTTCTCCCGCCGGTCGTCCGATCCAGACGACGCGGAATCTGCCCGAATTCTGGCGCGGCAGTTGGCGTGAAGTCGCCAAGGAAATGCGCGGGCGTTATCCAAAACATAATTGGCCCGATGCGCCCTGGGAGGGCGTGGCCAGCCTAAAGACCAAGAAAGCGCAGAGCCGCGATTTCGCACGCGGCGCTTGACGTATCCGCTTGCCTTGGCGCATGGGGCCATCATGACCGCACGCATCTTTCAACGTCCCAAAAATGCCATGCAATCGGGCAAAGCGCACACCGATGAGTGGGTGCTCGAATTCACCCCTTCCGAACCGCGCAAGGCCGATCCGTTGATGGGCTGGGCGGGTTCCGGCGACACGCTGGCGCAGGTGCATCTGAAATTTTCTTCGTTGGAAGCAGCGCGGGCCTACGCGGTGAAAAAGGGCATTAGTGCGGTCCTGATTCCAACCCCGCCGAAAACGCTAAAGCTTCAGGCCTACGCCGATAATTTTCGCTAAAGCACCATCCCCGGCAGCATCAGTAATTTGACATCGACGACGCAGCCTTCAGCACGTTTGACCTGAACGAAAGCGGGCAAGTCAGTTATGGCGATGCGGTGCACGATGATATTCTCACCCTCGACGCCGCCGCCATCGCTAATTCTGGCTAAACCAGATGCGCGTACGAGAGTGAAACTCTCGCTAACCATGCCGGGTGATGAGAAATATTCCCCAACAACATCAAATTTAGACGCGCGATAGCCGGTTTCTTCCTCCAACTCGCGGGCGGCGGAGATAAGAGCGTCTTCTCCGTCATCATGATCGCCAATCAGACCAGCGGGCAGCTCAATGCAATTGGCGCCCAATGGCACTCGATATTGTTCCACTAGCAATACATGGCCGTCCTCGATTGCCAAGATGACGGCGGCCTTAATTCCGCGTGCACGTCCGACATATTCCCATTTTCCGCGCCGTTTTGCGGTGATGAAACGGCCCTGCCACATTACCTCTTCTGGTTCTTCCATCTTACTATTGGCCAATCATCAGAATTCGTCATGCTGAACTTGTTTCAGCACAACGCGCCGCCGCACGCTATCCTGAAACAAGTTCAGGATGACGAAGCTGGGACTTTTCACAGCTCAATCAAACGGTCGTGAAGTTCGTTAGGATTTTCGCTGCCTTTGGGGAAATGCTGGGCCAGCACAAACCCCATCTGCCGCACCGCCTCTGCCATGCCATCACCGGGTTGGCCTGCCTTCACCCGGTCGAGCAAAGCGACCATGGCATCACCCCACACTTCGGGTGCGACCAGCTTGGCAATTTCTTCATCAGCAACAATTTCGGCGCGATGTTCTTTCATCGACAGATAAAGTAAAACGCCGGTGCGCCCGATGGTCTTCGCCTCGGTTCCGACCTTGAACATCATGATCGCGCGCGCACGGACCCGCGCCATTTTGATGTATTTTGGTGTTAGCGCCAAGCGCAGCGGCATCCATTTCAAAATCAGCCACGTCCCGAACCATTTCAGCCCGAGCGCCGTCATCAAGATCGCCAGATATTCGCGGGCGCTATATTCATGCTCCCAGCCAACCGTGATCCCTTCGATCAGCCCCAGATAAAAATCGGGGAAAAGCATGTAGAAAAAAAGCGCAAGCAAGGCGACGACGCTGGCCCATGCCATGCCGATATCCTCATAATGATCGGACAGATCGGCAACGATAGTGACAATTTCGCCGCTTGTGTGCCGCTCTGCATCGGCAACCGCTGCCGTCACTAGGCTATGGTCGCCCTCGTCAATATGATCGACTTTCGACATCTTTATTCCTACCAGCCGCCCGAAGCGCCGCCGCCGCCGAAGCTGCCGCCTCCGCCGCCAAACCCGCCGCCACCAAAACCTCCGCCGCCGCCCCAGGACGAGCCGCCTCCACCGCCGCCCCAGTCACTCCCACCCCAGATGATTACCGGACCAACACCGCCACGCCGATGCCTGCGTCCGCCGCCGTTCAGCGAGCGGATGATCGGTAGCACGACGAAAAAGATGATAAACAGCAGGAAGATGATGGCACCGAAAGGAATGCCTTCGTCATTGCTATTCCGGCTTTGCTGGTTAGCTGCGGCGGCAATCTTGGCAGCTTCTTCCGGCGGCAGCTCGAGTTGAGCGATAATACGGTCGACGCCCGCGTTAATACCACTCGGGAAATCACCTGCCTTGAACGCGGGCGTGATATCGTTGCGGATAATTGTCGATGAAAGGCCATCGGTGAGTACGGGTTCGAGGCCGTAACCAACTTCGATCCGCATTTTGCGTTCGTTCGGCGCGACAATCAGGATCGCGCCATTGTCCTTTTCGGCCTCGCCCTTGCCATCCTGGCCGAGCGCCCAGGCACGACCGAGCCGATAGCCGTAGTCGGAAATCTCATAGCCTTCGAGACTGTTGAGCGTCGCCACCACCAATTGCCGGTCGGTACGCGTTTCCAGCCCCTCAAGCTTGGCGGTGAGCGCAGCTTCCTGTGCTGGGTCGAGCAGATTGGCCTGATCGACCACACGTCCGGTCAGCTTGGGGAATGTTTGTGCAAGCGCCGACTGGCCGGTGAGGACCAGTAGCGCCGCAATCAAAAGGCCGATGGCCTTGTTCATTTCAATGTCCCGTAAAAAGGGCTGTTAAGTGGCAGGCGCCATGTCGACCGTTGGCGCGGCTTCGGCACCAGGTGTGGTTGCCTGATACGGTACCATCGGCTTTGCCCCGTGGATCACCTTTGCGCCGATGATGTCGGGGAACGTACGGATCGTCGTGTTATAGCCGCGCACTGCTTCGTTATAATCGCGCAGCGTAATGCGGACGCGGTTTTCCTGGCCCTCGAGCTGGTCTTGCAGCTTCAGATAGCCTTCCTGGCTTTTAAGTTGCGGATATGCCTCCACCGACACGAGCAGGCGCGCAAGGCTGCCCGAAAGCTGGTTTTGCGCGTCTTGGAAAGCCGCCATTTTGGCCGGATCGCTCAGGTCTTCTGGGTTGACCTGAATGTTCGGCGCGGTCGCGCGGGCGCGGGCTTCGATCACTTCGGTGAGCGTCTTGTTTTCTTGCGCTGCAGCACCCTTCACCACGTTAGCGAGGTTGGGAATAAGGTTGGCGCGCTCCTGAAACGCGGCCTGCACATCGGCCCATTTGGCTTTGGCATTCTCTTCGGCTGTCGGCACGCTGTTGATGCCGCATCCTGCCAATGAAACCACCGCAACGGGAACCAAAAGAAATTTCGTAAAATCGGTACGCATCGAATGAACTCCTCCGACAGGCGACATGCCCGCGTGTATTAGTGATATAAGGCGCGACAAGATTTTACACAAGGATTGCTGTCGGTTGCATGTAAAATATGCAACATGTTGCGTCATCTATCAAAAGGGAGAATTAAATATGTTTAGTGAGTTTAAAGCCTTTATTGCGCGCGGTAACGTGCTGGATCTGGCAGTTGGTGTTCTTATCGGGGCGGCATTCGGAAAAATCATTACCTCGCTGACTGACGATGTTATCATGCCGTTTATATCGTTGCTTACCGGCGGTGGCGTAGACTTCAGCAGCAAATATATTGTGCTTGGCGGCGCAGAAAAAATAACCGCAGGGATGTCGCTGGTTGCTGCAAAAGCCGCGGGCGCGAACGTGCTCGCATGGGGCAGCTTCATTACCGCGTTCATTAACTTCCTCATCCTCGCATTCGTCATTTTTATGATCGTGCGTCAGGCAAACAGGATGATGCCGCCACCTGCGGCAGGTCCTACCGATGTCGATCTGCTCACCGAAATCCGCGACGAATTGCGTAAGAACTGATCTGAAGCAACCACCGCGCGATGCGGTGATTGCAATGCGTTCGGGGCTATAGCATAGCGCCAGCGATGAATGCTTCGGACCAGAATATAGGACGCCATCTGCCCAGCGACGCTGAAAATGCGCCGGGCGTTGGCGGCCTTTTTGTGCGCGGACTGAACCGGCTGCTCGACAGGATCGACGCGGGGTTGGCTGAGGGTTCGATTGAAGGCCATCTGCCCGATGGCAGCCGACGGATTTTAGGCGGGCGGCGCGCTGGGCCCGTGGCTGAAATGAACATTCGCAGCTGGCATGCGCTACGGCGGATTGCGTGGAGCGGTTCGATCGGGCTGTACGAAGGCTGGGACAAGGGCGAATGGGACAGCCCCGATCCCGTCCAGATATTCGCGCTGTTCGTGCAAAACCGCAATACACTGGGTAACAGCGCACGTGCAAAGGGGCCATTGCGGCTGGCGTCCCGCGCATTTCATTTTTTGCGGCGAAACAGCAAGTCCGGCGCGCGGCGCAACATCGAATTTCATTATGACCTGGGCAATGATTTCTACGCCGCCTGGCTTGATGACAGCATGACCTATTCTGGCGCCATATTTGCCGAACCATTAAGCGATGATGAGCCGCTGGAAGCTGCACAGGCACGGAAAATCGATGCTTTGCTTGACCGGCTGGAACTGAAAAATGGCGACCGCTTACTCGAAATAGGCTGCGGCTGGGGCAGTTTGGCGGAGCGGGCTTTGGCTCAGGCCGATATTGATTATTATGGCATAACGCTGTCGGCTGAACAAAAAGCCTATGCTGACAACCGGTTGGCCGCGTGCAAGTGCTCGCAAGTAACGCTCTCCGATTACCGCGATGTCACCGGTATATTCGACGCCATTGCCAGCGCCGAAATGGTGGAAGCCGTTGGCCAGGAATATTGGCCTGCCTATCTGCAATCCATCGCCCGAAATCTGAAACCCGGCGGACGCGCTGCCATCCAGCTGATTTCAATCGCCGATGACATATTCGAACCCTATGCGCGCAGCATGGATTTCATCCAGCGGTACATCTTCCCCGGCGGAATGCTGCTTTCCGAAAGCCGTTTCAAAGCGATAGCGCAAGCAAATGGTTTGGTGTGGCAAGATCAGCAGGTTTTCGGGCTGCATTATGCAGAGACGCTTCTGCGCTGGCGCGTGCGGTTCGATGCGGCAGTGAAGGAAGAGCGACTGCCACCTGGTTTCGATGATAAATTCATTCGCCTGTGGCGTTACTATCTGATGTATTGCGAAGGCGGGTTTAGGGGTGGCGGAATTGATGTCGCGCAAGTGACTTTGGTAAAACAATGATATTCGGGGAGGGGCAGGATGAAGAAGTGGTTGTTGGGGATATTGCTGGTTATTATGGTTGCAGCAGGCGTGTTTTGGATGACCGCCGACAAGGACATGAAGCGCCTTGTCTCCAACTTACCGACGGACGCTAACGTGCTGTTCTGGTCCATTCCGCAACGCGACGCAGCCTTCCGCACTATGGACCGCCTGCCTGTCCTGGCAAAGGCAAATATCATTGAAGCTGGCGAAGATGTGTATCCGCTACCGAAGGGAGAGCCGCTTAATATTGCCACCAACATAGATGCCTATATGAAGGCCCAACGCACAGCCGGACTGGTCATCATTCAGGACGGCAAAATTCGGCTTGAAAAATATGGTCTCGATTTCAGTGGCGATGGCAAATGGACAAGCTTCTCAGTGGCCAAATCGTTTACATCGACACTGGTAGGTGCAGCGATCAAGGACGGATATATCAAAAGCATCGACGACAAGGTCTCAGCCTATATTCCTGATCTCAAAGGGTCGGTTTACGATGACGTGTCGATCGAACAGCTTTTGACGATGAAATCAGGTGTAAAATGGAACGAAGATTATGGCGATCCAAAATCTGACGTCGCCTTGTTTAATAAGCACAAGGCTGAACCCGGTGTCGATGTTACCGTCAGCTATATGCGCAAATTGCCCCGCGAAGCTCCGGCGGGCACCAAATGGGTCTATAAAACCGGCGAGACCAATTTGATCGGCGTACTCGTAAGCTCCGCCACGAAGAAAAAGCTGTCTGATTATCTGTCCGAAAAAGTCTGGGCACCGTTTGGGATGGAGCAGGACGCAAGCTGGTTGCTTGGTGCAACCGGGCATGAAATCAGCGGTTGCTGCATTCAGGCATCGACCCGCGATTATGCACGGCTGGGGTTATTCATGCTCGGCGGTGGCGTTGCTGATGGCAAATCGGTATTGCCCGACGGATGGATCGCGGCGGCGACGACCAAGCAAGCCGACATTGGCGATCCCGAAAATGGTTACGGGTATCAATGGTGGACGGTCAATGACGGCAGCTACGCAGCGCAGGGCATATTCGGGCAGGGGATATTTATCGATCCCAAGCGCAAGCTGATCATCGCCTCGAACAGCAACTGGCCGCAAGCAACTGACCAGCAGGGCGGAGATCAAGGCCAAAAGCGCGCCTTGTTCTATAAGCAGGTGCAACTTGCCATCGACAATGAGGCCAAATCGACGGCCAAATAATATCAGCCTTCGGCAATTATATTGCGACCGCGAAAAGGGCTTTTCTAGCGGCGGTTTTTGGTCCAGCATGCTGCCAGGATCGTAGCTTAGCCGGGAGGAAATCGATGGACTTCAAGACATTCTTGCACGCAGGCAGCAACCGCCGCGCGATGCTCAAGGGCATGGGTGTGGCCGCCGTCGGCTTCTCGCTGACTGGCGCGCTATCGGGTTGTGGCGAGAAGGAAGCTGCAAAACTTGCCAATGGCGAGGAAGCCAAGCTGAACTTCTACAACTGGGACACCTATATCGGTGAAACGACGCTTGAGGATTATAAGGACAAAGCCGGCGTCGACGTAAACATGACATTGTTTGCCAGCAACGACGAATTGTTCGCAAAGCTGCGCGCCGGTAACCAGGGCTATGATGTGATTGTACCGTCGAACGACTTTGTCGAGCGCATGGCTTCGGCGGATATGCTGATGCCTCTCGATCAGGCGCAAATCCCGAACTTCAAAAATGTCGCCAAGGATTATCAGGACGTGCCTTATGATCCGGCGCGCAAATATTCGATGCCCTACACCTGGCTGGCGCTCGGCATCGGTTATCGCAAGTCAAAGGTTCAGGGCGTTCCCGATAGCTGGAAGGTATTGTTCGACAGCGACCAGTATAAGGGCCGCATTGCAGTGCTGTCCGAGGCTGGCGATATGTTCCGGCTTTACGGCAAATATATGGGCAAGTCGGTCAACGGCCTAACTGACGCAGATCTCAAAGCCATCGAGGCGATGATGATCAAGCAGAAGCCGAATATCAAATCCTTCCACGAAGATAACGGTCAGGACCTGTTGCTGAAGGGCGAGGTCGATGTCGTGCTCGAATATAATGGCGATATCGCCCAAGCAATGGTCGAGGATCCCGATATTGGATTTGTCATCCCCAAAGAAGGCAGCCAACTCAATTCGGATAATCTGTGCATTCCCAAGGGCGCGCCACACCCGCAGAACGCTCACGCCTTCATCAACTATCTGCTCGATGCCGAGGCGGGGAAGAAGATTACTGAAACGATCCTGTACCCGACGCCAAACGATGCGGCCAAGGCGTTGATGCCTGAGGAATACAAGAACAACACGGTGATTTTCCCGCCTGCCGATGTGTTGGCAAAGTGCGAATATGCGAAGTTCAATCCGGAACTTCAGCCGAAATATGAGGAGGCCTTCACCCGCGTGCGTGCGGCCTAATTATGTCCGGCGCGCTGCAGGACTGGAAGAGCCAGAAACGACCGTTCGCCGCGATTGCAACGGCGCCGGTCTTCTGGCTCGCTTTGTTCTTCGTCGCGCCGATGGCTATTGTCTGGCTGTATAGTTTTGGCCAGAATGTCGGCCCTGCCAGCATCGAAATTTCGGGAACGCTCGATAATTACAAGCGCGCGACTGAGTGGCTATATCTCTCGATATTCCTGAAAAGCCTCGCGGTTGCGGCGCTAACCACGCTTATTTGCCTGATCATCGGTTTTCCGGTGGCGATGGCGATTACCTTTGCCGCGCCGAAGTGGCGACCATGGTTGCTGCTCGGGATCATGCTGCCGTTCTGGACCAACCTGCTGATCCGGACCTACGCGCTGATGGCACTGATGGGCACCAATGGATATATGAATAAAGGGCTGGGCGGGCTTTGGGAAGGTGCGAGCTGGTTGCGGACACTCGTCGGGATGCAGCCGCTTGAGGCCTGGACGCCGGTGCAGTTGCTCTACAATAATTTCGCTGTCGT
The DNA here is from genome assembly GCA_001464315.1 of Sphingomonadales bacterium Ga0077559. Lineage (GTDB taxonomy): Bacteria > Pseudomonadota > Alphaproteobacteria > Sphingomonadales > Sphingomonadaceae > Sphingorhabdus_B. The sequence goes on from LNFK01000049.1 coordinate 23,689, forward strand.
TTTGGGGCTGGTCTATGTCCATCTGCCCTTCATGGTCCTGCCGCTCTATTCAGCGCTCGACCGGCTGGACAAGAGCCTGATCGAGGCAAGCCTCGACCTAGGCGCGGGGCATTTCAAGACCTTCATGAAAGTGGTCGTTCCGCTTGCCGCCCCCGGCATTGTGGCAGGAGTGATGATCACGCTCATTCCTGCATTGGGCGCGTATCTTACACCCGACCTGATGGGCGGCACCGACAGCCAAATGATCGCCAATGTCATCGAACGCCAGTTCAAGCGCGCGAACGACTGGCCGTTCGGCGCGGCGCTATCGTTCCTGTTGATCTACGCCATGTTTATCCTGATTGCGCTACAATCAATGCGAGCCAACAAAGTGAAGGAGGTGCGCTGATGTTCAACCGCACCGCCATCGCCCCGCTCGAATATACCCGTAAATTATGGATGCGCAGCTGGGTCGGTCTGACCATGCTCTTCCTTTATGCGCCGCTTTTGGTGCTGATGATCTTCAGCTTCAACGACAGCAGGCGGAACATTGAATGGAAGGGCTTCACGCTAAAATATTACGAGAAGGCGTTGAATAACGACAGCTTGGTCGAAGCGATGGTCAATTCACTGACGATTGCGTTTCTGGCAACGATTGTTAGCCTCGTCATCGGCGCGCTCGCGGCGGTAATGCTTTGGCGGTTCCGCTTTCCATTCAAGGGGCTGGTCGAAGGCACGATGTCGCTGCCCATCATCGTTCCCGAAATATGCCTCGGCGTAGCGTTCCTGATCTTCTTTGCGAAAATTGACTGGCCGACTGACCTGCCTTGGCCGCTCAATCTCTCGGCAATCACCATCGCCCATATCACTTTCTGTTTCCCCTTTGTCGCAATGGTCGTCCGCGCCCGGCTGGCGAGTTTTAATATGGAAGAGGAAGAGGCAGCCAAGGACCTGGGCGCGACCGATTGGCAGGCATTTCGTGATGTATTGCTGCCACATATCAAGCCCGGCTTGATAGCGGGTGCACTGCTTGCGTTTACGCTCAGCCTCGACGATTTCGTCATCACTTTTTTCACCAGCGGGCCGGACACGATTACTTTCCCGGTAAAAGTCTACTCGATGGTTCGCTTCTCGGTCACGCCCGAGGTCAATGCTGCCTCAACGATCCTCATCCTGCTCACCGTTATCCTCACCTTCATCGCGCTCAAGTTGCAGGGCGTGAAGGGCATTGCTCAATCTCATTAGAAAACGCCCAGCGATATGACCGAAACCAAAACCCCGATCATCCAGATCCGCAATGTCTCCAAACGCTTCGGCAAGGTGACGGCGGTCGACAATATCACTCTCGACATATTGGCAGGGGAATTCTTCGTGCTGCTGGGGCCGTCCGGTTGCGGCAAGACAACGTTACTTCGAATGATTGCCGGTTTCGAAATGCCAACTGAGGGCCAGATAATTATCGACGGGCAGGATATGAGCATGGTCCCCCCTAACAAGCGTCCGGTAAACATGGTGTTCCAGAGCTATGCGGTGTTCCCACATATGAACGTGACCGACAATGTCGGTTATGGCTTGCGCATCGCTGGCGTAGCTAAAGGCGAAATACGCGATCGCGTTACTGAAGCGCTGGAATTGGTAAAGCTCGGCGGCTTCGAAGACCGGATGCCTGACCAGATGTCAGGCGGACAACGCCAGCGTGTGGCGCTTGCGCGAAGCCTTGTTATGCGGCCCAAGGTGCTGTTGCTCGACGAACCCTTATCGGCGCTGGATGCGAAGCTGCGAGCCCAAATGCAGTTTGAATTGTCCGATCTGCAGGATAAGGTTGGCATTACATTCGTTACCGTCACCCATGATCAGGATGAGGCGCTTTCAATGGCCAGCCGTGTTGCCGTCATAAACAAGGGGGAGGTCGCGCAACTGGCACCGCCGTCCGATCTTTATGAATACCCCGCCAACCGCTTTGTTGCCGATTTCGTCGGCTCGGTTAATATTTTCGAGGGTAGGTTGACGCTTGATGAGCCTGACAAGGCGGCGGTCGATTGCCCCGGGCTTGGCAAGGTCTATCTCAACCACGGCGTTACCGGACCACATGGGGCCGACGTCTGGGTCGCATTACGGCCGGAGAAAATATATCTTCATGTACCCGGAGAGGGCAAAGCGGTGACCGCTGCTTCGCAAGATGCGCCCGACGGCCATAACTTCGCCCGCGGCACCATCAAGGGCATGAGCTATCTCGGTGATATCACACTGTTCGAAATACAGCTCGAAGGCGGCCAGATAATCCGCGTTTCGCGCCCCAACCTTTCACGCCATGATCAGGAAGATTTTACCTGGGACGACAAGGTTAGCATGCACTGGCGCGCAGACAGTCCGGTTGTGTTGTTAAGCTAATCAGTCGGTAAAAGGTGCAGAGCGAAGGTCCAAAAGCGTTACCAGTATGTTGCTGTTCTGCCCGGGCACGGCTTGGGGATCGGCTGGTTTCGGTATGCAGAACCGGAACGTAGCACCCGTCTGCATCATTTTCAGACCCTCGGCAAAAATCGCACTCGCTTGGCTGAGCGGAATTTTCTCCCATTCGCGTTTATCCTGAACCACGCCGCTTGTCGCATCAAAAACCGTAAAATCGACCAACGCCATATCGGCTTCGGTAGGTGTGCGACCCGCTCCGGATTTAACCAATGCGTACCCGAGACCGGACGCTGTGGTCTGGTTGCAGCTACGCTCAGCGACTGGGATGACTGGCTTGGGCGGCGGGGTAGTGAAAGACAACAGATCTACTTCGAAAACCAAATCGGCATTGGCGGGGATAGGGCCAGTACCAGTCTCGCCATAGCCAAGCGATGAAGGAATACACAGGCGGTAGCTGCCGCCGGGTTGCATCAGTTGCAGGCCTTGGGCAAAGCCGGGGATAACGCCGCCGACCTTGAATTCAGCGCCCTGGCCTTCGTCGAATTTGCTGCCGTCAGATACAAGCATACCCTTGTAGTTGACCTTCACCTTTGAATCGGCGGCGGGTTTGTCCCCTTTGCCGGGTTTGATGACCGTGTAGGAAAGACCCTCAGGGGTCGTGGTTTTACACGTCAGGACAGGTGGTTTGGCCATCGCCGTTTTGGGCGTTGCAGCGAAGGTTGGTGCCGCACTGATAAGTAGGGCAGGGGTGAGGAGTGCAGCAGTTGTCTGCTTTAATGCTATCATGTTCATGGAAACTCGCGGTAAAGACTGGTCCGCATTTGTCTAGCATGAAGAACATTCCGTAGTGCTGAGTCCGTCGAAGCACGCCTTTCAGGTTCATGCAATCCGAGAGGCGCCTTTCGACAGCAGCAGCCGTTTCACGGCTGCTGCTCAGGGTTACGGTGATATTCTATTGACCTGATCTACAGCGCCCGCAGTTTCGGTTCTGCCTCGTCTAAAGACTTGCGGATGATACCGACCAGATCGTCGATCTGCGCTGTCGTGATGATTAGCGGCGGGCACATGACGATACTGTCGCGGATGCCACGGACCATCAGGCCATTTGCAATGCAGTGATCGCGCACCATCGGTCCGGCGGTGCCTTCCTTGCCGCCGAAACGTGCGCCGGTGGCCTTGTCGGCAACGATTTCAACCGCGCCAAGCAGACCAACGCTCCGTGCTTCGCCCACCAGCGGATGATCGTTGAGCGTGGCTAAAGCCTTTGCGAGATAGGGGCCTGTTTCGTTACGGGTGCGCTCGACCAGCCCTTCGCGTTCCATTATTTCGATATTTCGAAGAGCGACTGCCGAAGCAACAGGATGTCCTGAATAGGTATATCCATGAACAAAATCGCCGCCGGTTTTCATGACCTTGATGATGTCGGCGCTGACAGCAACTGCGGAGATGGGAAGATAGCCCGACGAAAGGCCTTTCGCCATGGCTATAATATCGGGCTTCACACCGACCGTTTCGTGGCCCCATTGGTTTCCGGTGCGCCCAAAACCGCAGATGACTTCGTCGCAGACCAGCAGGATGCCGTATTTGCGGCATATCGCCTCGACCTGAGGCCAGTAATTGGCTGGCGGAATTATGACGCCGCCTGCGCCTTGGATGGGTTCGCCGATGAAAGCGGCGACATTTTCCGATCCGACTTCGAGAATCTTGTCCTCGATCGCCTGCGCGCATGCGGTGCCGAAATCATCAGGCGTCATATCGCGGCCTTCATTGTACCAATAAGGCTGACGGACATGCTCGATGCCCTGCATCGGCAATACGCCGGGGGCAGGGAAGCCCTGACCGTGCATGGCCTTCATTCCACCCATCGAAACCCCGGCAACGGTCGAACCATGATAGGCGTTGTGACGGCTGATGAAAATGGTACGGGTAGGCTCGCCTTTGACCTGCCAGTAATGGCGGACCATGCGCAGGATGGTGTCGTTGGCTTCCGAACCAGAGCTGTTGAAAAACACATGCGGCAGACGGCCACCCGTCAGGCTGGCAATCTTGTCGGCGAGCATGACTGCTGGCGGGTTCGCAGTTTTGAAGAAGCTGTTGTAATAAGGCAGTTCAAGCATCTGCTCTTTTGCGACATCCGCCAGTTCAGCACGACCATAGCCGACATTGACGCACCACAGGCCGGCCATGCCGTCGAGAATTCGATTGCCGTCGCCGTCATGTATATAGCAGCCGTCGGCATGGGTAATGATCCGGCTGCCGCCCAAATCTTCGATTTCCTGCCAATCGGCCTGGGCAGGCAAATGATGTGCGATGTCGATACGGCGGAGTTCGGCGATGTCGTAATTGCGGGGCATGTTTTGATCCTTTGATTGGTTCACGCATAGAGCGCAGAGGACGCAGAGCTCGGGCAGTGAGTTCAGGTTAAACCCTTCTTCCTCTGCGACCTCTGCGTGAAATCAAAAGAAATTAAGGCGAGAAACCTATTCTGGCCTGATAGCGGTTAAATCGGGTGACGGTGGTATTCACAATTCTCCTCTTAACGCCTTTCCGAGGAGGTGAAAATAGGTTTGAGAGTCCGGGTCATTTTCAGTTCCCCATTCGGGATGCCACTGGACCGCAAGCAAAGGCGCGCCATTGGGCCGGGCGCTATAGGCTTCAACCAGTCCATCAGGAGCGCGGGCCTCCACCGATAGGCCTTCGGCGAGTTTGCCGATGCCCTGATAATGCACCGAGTTAACATCCATCGCCGATTTAGCATAAGCAGCGGCAAGGATCCCGCCCTGCGCAATTTCGACGGAATGGCGGTGACTGAACATTGCATCGAACGCCACACCGTCGGGGGCATGGTGACGGATAAGCTCGTCGCTTTCGCTGGTGTCTCGACGCAAGGTCCCGCCCAAAGCCACATTGATTTCCTGAAAGCCCCGGCAAATCCCGAATACCGGCTTCTGCGCGTCGATCATCCGGTCAACCATCGACAACGCAATTTCGTCGCGCGCGTCGTCAAACGGGCCGTCGCCGCCATCTTCTCCGTAGCGCTGAGTTGCTACATTGGATGGGCTGCCGGTGAGCAAAATGCCGTCCAGTCGAGGTGCGACTTCGGTGGCAGTCATCAGGTCAGGCAGCGAAGGCACGATCAGCGCCGCCACATCGGCATAGGTCATGGCTGCGCGGATATAACGGTCCATCACCGCCTGCGCGCTTTCGGTGCCAACTATGCGGTTGCAGGCAATCACGCCAAGCACCGGACGCGTCATGCGGCGACCTCCTGCTTTGCCTGCTCGGCAATTTCCTCGGCCTTCTCGATCTCGGCCTTTTTCTTGCGGCTGATGAGGAATTGCCAGACGCCAAACGAGTTGATGAGCAGCAGCACACCGTTCTGGATCGCTAGCGGCATTCCATCTTCGGCGGTCAGGCCGGAATACACCCAAAGGCACGATACGATGGCGAACAGCACGAAGCCGAAGCCGGTTATCCGGCGGCTAAAATCGGCAGCCACCATCGCGGCGGCCAATATTGTGCCGATTGCAGCAATCCATTCGAGTGGTCCGTTCACGCTGCTCCGATCAGTTCACGACCAATCAACATCCGCCGGATTTCATTTGTTCCAGCACCAATATCGAGCAGTTTGGCATCGCGGAACAGGCGTTCTACCGGCCAGTCCTTGGTATAACCAGCGCCGCCCAATGCCTGAATGGCTTCGCCTGCAACCTTGACCGCATTTTCCGACGCGAGCAGGATGACGCCCGCCGCGTCGAACCGCGTGGTCTGGCCTGCATCGCACGCACGCGCGACCGCATAAGTATAAGCCCGAGCGGAATTCAGCGCGACATACATGTCGGCGATTTTGCCCTGCATTAGCTGGAACGAGCCAATGGCTTTGCCGAACTGTTTGCGCTCACGCACGAAAGGCAGGACGACATCGAGGCAGGCCTGCATGATGCCCAGCTGTAATCCGGCGAGCACCACTCGCTCATAATCGAGGCCCGACATCAATACGCCAACACCGCCGTGGAGCGGGCCGATGATTTGCTCTTCGCTGACAAAACAGTCGTTGAATACCAGTTCGGCGGTCGGCGAACCGCGCATTCCCATTTTGTCGATCTTCTGCCCAATAGAGAAGCCTTCCATGTCTTTTTCAATCAGGAAGGCGGTGATGCCGCGCGATGCAGCTTCGGGCGCGGTTTTGGCATAGACAACCAACGTGTCGGCATAAGGCGCATTGGTGATCCAGAACTTCGTGCCGTTGAGCACATATCCGCCTTGCACCGCGTCGGCCTTCAGCTTCATTGAAACAACGTCTGAACCAGCGCCTGCTTCGGACATTGCGAGGCTGCCGACATGCTCGCCCGAAATCAATTTGGGCAGATATCTGGCCTTTTGTTCGGGCGAAGCCCAGCGGCGGATCTGGTTGACGCACAGATTGCTATGCGCGCCATAGGAAAGCCCGATGGAAGCCGACGCTCGGCTGACTTCCTCGACCGCTACGACATGCTCCAAATAGCCAAGGCCAAGCCCGCCATCTTCCTCCTCGACCGTGAGCCCGTGCAATCCAAGTTCGCCCATCGCGGGCCATAATTCGTCACGCGGGAACCAGTCGTCAGCGTCGATTTTGGCCGCGAGTGGCGCAATTTTGTCAGCAGCAAAACGCTGCGTTGTGTCGCGTATCATCTCGGCATTTTCGCCGAGCCCGAAGTCTAAGGTCATATGGTTGCTCATGCCGCCTCCCTGCCATCTATCCGTCGCGTTCGCAAGCATTGGGACTAGCCAGGCGCGGTGCTTTTGCCTACCGCAATGCCATGCTCTTCGAACAAAAGGATCGCCGCGATGCTGCAATATGACGTGCTGATTGTCGGCGGCGGGCACGGCGGTGCGCAGGCGGCAATCGCGCTGCGGCAGGCGAAGTTCGAGGGCAGCATTGGCGTGCTGAACGCGGAAAATGAATATCCTTACGAGCGACCGCCACTGTCGAAAGATTATTTCGCGGGCGACAAGGCATTCGAGCGCATCATGATTCGCCCCGCTGCTTTTTGGGCCGAGCGCAATATCGATATGCTGCTCGGCAAACGGGTCGATACTGTCGATGCCGCCGCTTATTCGGTGACGACTGCGAGTGGCGACGTCATCAGCTATGGCAAGATGATCTGGTCGACCGGTGGCAGCCCGCGCTGGCTGCAATGTGCAGGTGCCAATCTTCCCGGCGTGCATGTTGTGCGCACGCGTGCCGATGTCGACGCAATGCTAGTTGGACTGGACGATGTGACCGATGTTGCCATTATCGGCGGCGGTTATATCGGGCTCGAATCTGCCGCCGTCCTCAACAAGATGGGCAAGAAAGTCACCGTGCTGGAAGCGATGGACCGAGTGCTGGCGCGGGTGGCAGGTGAGCCATTATCCCGCTTCTATGAGGCTGAGCATCGCGCGCACGGCGTCGATGTCCGGCTCGGCGTCGAGGTCACCGCAATTGAGGGCGATGAATTGGTAACCGGTGTCCGGTTGGCAGATGACGAGGTAATTCCGGCGCAGATGGTCATCGTCGGCATCGGAATAATTCCCTCAGTAGCTCCATTGCTTCACGCTGGTGCATCGGGCGGCGGCGGCGTCGACGTCGACGAATATTGCCGGACGTCATTGCCCGATATTTTTGCGATTGGCGACTGCGCTGCGCATGCCAATGCTTTTGCGGGTGGCGCAGTGATGCGCGTCGAATCGGTTCAGAATGCCAATGATATGGCCAACGCCGTCGCCAAAAGCATCATGGGAGAACTGACGCCGTATTATGCAGTGCCTTGGTTCTGGTCGAACCAATATGATCTGCGGCTGCAGACGGTGGGATTGTCGGTAGGTTACGATGCAACCGTCGTTCGCGGCGAACCCGAGAAGCGCAGTTTCTCGGTTATCTATCTCAAACAGGGAAAAGTCATCGCGCTTGATTGCGTCAATGCGACCAAGGATTATGTGCAGGGGAGGGCGTTTGTTGTGGAGGGCCTCTCCCCCTCAGCAGAGCAACTGGTTGATACGTCACTGACATTGAAAGAAATTGCCGCGAATATTGCAGCCGCCTGAGATAGATTTGCCCCTAACCAGTTCCGCCCTCACCGCCATTCTTGGCCCGACAAATACCGGCAAAACCCATCTCGCCGTCGAGCGGATGTGCGGCTATTCGAGCGGAATGATCGGATTTCCGCTGCGCTTGCTGGCGCGCGAAATTTACGACCGCGTCGTCGCGATCAAGGGCGTGCATCAGGTTGCGCTTATCACCGGCGAGGAGCGGATCGAGCCGCCAAAGGCGCGCTGGTATTGCTGCACCGTCGAATCGATGCCGATCCAGAAGGAGTTCGCCTTCGTCGCCATCGATGAGGCGCAATTGGGCTACGATCCCGAGCGCGGGCATATCTTCACCGACCGGATATTGCATGCGCGAGGTCGCGAAGAAACGATGATCCTTGGGTCCGAAAGCCTTCGTCCGCTGATCCGCAGCCTTTTGCCCGACGCCGAAATCATATCGCGCCCGCGATTTTCGACGTTGAGTTATGCCGGTGCGAAGAAGCTGTCGCGCCTTCCAAAGCGTTCCGCAATCGTCGCTTTTTCGATCGAGCAGGTTTATGCCGTCGCCGAAACGTTACGCCGGATGCGCGGTGGAGCTGCGGTTGTGATGGGCGCGCTTTCACCCCGCACCCGAAATGCGCAGGTCGCGATGTTCCAGTCGGGCGAAGTCGATTATCTGGTTGCTACCGACGCCATCGGCATGGGGCTCAATCTCGACGTTGCGCATGTCGCGTTTGTCAGCCTGTCGAAATTCGACGGATCGCGCCGCCGGCGGCTGACCGTTGCCGAAATGGCGCAGATTGCCGGACGTGCCGGACGGCATCAGCGCGACGGCAGCTTCGGTACATTGGCGGGCGAGGGTAGCGAATTTACGCCCGAAGAAGTTATGGCGATCGAAAATCATGACTTCCCGAAACTTGACTGGCTGTATTGGCGTGAGGCAGAGCCTCGGTTCGACAATATTTCAACGCTGATCGCCGATCTGGAAACCAAACCTAATCGCCCCGGCCTGCTCCCCGCGCCCAAGGCCATTGACCTGGCAGTGCTCAAGCGGCTGGCCGAAGTGCAGGAGGTTACTGCGCTCATCCGGCATCCGGTCGATGTTGCGCGTCTCTGGGAGGTAGCCAGTCTTCCCGATTTCCGCCAGATGGGCGAAGAGCATCACAGCCGCTTTGTCGCCTCTTTGTGGCAGCATCTGGGGCAAGGCGACCGTGTTCTCCCGCAATCCCTTTACGCCAGCGAGCTTACCCGGCTCGACAACATCCAGGGCGATGTCGATACGCTTTCTTCGCGGATCGCGGGCGTGCGGACCTGGACCTATATCGCGCATCGCGGTGACTGGCTGGCCAATCCGGCGATGATGGCCGAACGTGCACGGGCAACCGAAGAGAAACTGTCCGACGCGTTGCATGATGCGCTGCGCCAGCGCTTTGTCGATAGACGTACCTCGATGTTATTGCGCAAAGGCGCGGCGGACATCGGTTTGTTACCCGTGGAAATCGGCGCGGATAAACGCGTTCTCGTCGATGGTGAGGACATCGGGTCTTTACATGGCTTTGCGTTTCGGGTTGACGCAGGCGCCAAAGCGGGTGACCGTAAGCTATTATTGGCCGCTGCCGAACGGCATTTGGCGGCGCATTTGAGACAGAAGGCAAGGGACGTAGGCATGGCAGAAGATAGCGAATTCGCGCTCGCGGCCGATACAGACGGCAAGCCAGCGATTTTCTGGAAAGGCGAAATGCTCGGCGCGTTGTCCAAGGGGCGTTCGATGATGCAGCCTGCTTTTGCACCAGTCAAAGCCGTGGCGGGGCTTGAAGGCGACGCATTGCGCGAGATTACCACGCGTGCCGAGGCCTGGATCGAGGCGCAGCTGGCCAAGGCCATGGGCGGGATTGTCGGCTTGCAGGAGCTGGCGCAGCAAGCCGACATCGACGGCAATGTGCGGGCCCTTGCGGTGCGTCTGGCCGAGGAAGGCGGGATTGCCGGGCGGCATTATCTGGCCGACGCGATTGCCGCTTTGCCCAAAGAAGCACGAGGCGCTGCGCGCAAGGGCGGGATCGTCTTCGGCGCGCTCGATATTTACCATCACGCGGCGTTGAAGCCTGCCGCCGCCAAATGGCGCGCGGCGTTGTTTGCTGCACGTGACGGGCGTGCAATGCCCGAACTGCCGCCCGAAAGCGCGGTGCACCTGAAAGAATGGAAATTCGCCAATCCTTCGGAAGCGCGCAATGCGGGTTATCGCCGCATCGGCGATGAATATGTCCGCATCGATCTTGCTGAACGCGTGATCAAGAAAGCGCATGAAGCACGCGGGCAGGGCAATTTGTTCGGTATGGATATGGCCTTTGCAACGTCCCTTGGAATTAGCGAGGCTGGGTTGAAGGCGTTGATGCGCGACGCCGGGTTTAGACCAGCTGAAGCACCTGGGGAAGTTGTTGAAGAGCCAGCTATTGCCGATGCCAACACAACCGCGGTTGAAGCCATCGAAGAGCCCACAGCAGCAACGGATGCGCTGGATGTTCCGGTTTCAGTCGAGCCTGCTTTGGTTCAATCTACGGTCCTAACCCACTGGCGCTGGATTGGCTTACCTAAGCCCCGTCCGCAGGAGCAGCGTGCCCCTCGCGCACGGCCCGACCAGAAAAAACCGCAACGCGCTGGCAAGCCCAACGCCAAACCCGACCGCGCGCCAGCTCCGCCCAAACCAGCATCGCCGCCCTCGGCCCTTGCGTTGCAATTGGCTGCGCTCAAAGGCCTGAAGCTGTAACCAGATATGGGCGAAGCAGCGTTGCGGATCGACAAGCTTCTGTTTTTCCTGCGCATCGCCAAAAGCCGCACACTTGCGCAAAGATGGGCCGAAGCGGGGCACATCCGCGTCAATGGCCTCCGCGTTGAAAAGGGAAGTGTAGCGGTGGTTGCGGGCGATCTCATCACGCTGCCAAAAGGCGAAGCTGTGCTGGCACTCCGGCTGCTGACGGTCCCGACCCGGCGCGGCCCGCCTGCCGAGGCGAAGCTATGTTATCAGCCGCTGGATTAAAAATTGCCGCGCGGCTGCATTCCGCCGTTGACTTCACCCCGCGCCTCGCAATAGGCAGGCATCAACAAGCGGCTAATTCGCCGCCATATTTGGGAGAATTCCGCCGATGACTTATGTCGTGACCGATGCCTGCATCAAATGCAAATATATGGACTGCGTCGAAGTCTGCCCGGTGGATTGTTTCTACGAGGGCGAGAATATGCTCGTCATCAACCCCAGTGAGTGCATCGATTGCGGAGTCTGCGAACCTGAATGCCCCGCAGAAGCGATTTTGCCCGATACCGAAAGCGGTCTGGAACAATGGCTTGAATTGAACGCCACTTACAGCGCCGAATGGCCGAATATCACTTCAAGCCGCGAACCGCCTGCCGATGCCGATGAGCATAAGGGCGAAGACGGCAAATTCGACAAATACTTCAGCGCAGAGCCCGGCGAAGGTGATTAAACCCGGGAGGCGCGCCGCTCTTTAAGCCAGTTCTTCTGATATGCTTCGACCTCGCGCATGGCGGCGAATACCGTCGTGTCGAGCTTCGTCCGGCCCGTCCGGCCCAGGGCGTAGATCTGGCTGTAAAACCAGAATTGCACTGCAAAACCCTCGATCCCGCGCGCCATTTTGAATTTACGCAAGCCCGCCAGCCATTCAGGTAGCAATTTCAGCTGATTTTCGGTTCGGGGCAGCATCGCCATCCCGCCGAGCAAGCGTTTCGGCGCTTCGGGTAAAACGCACATCGGTCGTCCAAGCCCGATCACATCGGCGGCGCCGGACTTTAGCGCCTGTTCCATCGCGGAAGCGGAGCGAAACCCGCCGGTGACCATCAACGGAATCGACAACTCGTTCTTCATCGCTTTGGCGAAATCGACGAAATAGGCTTCGCGCGCCAATGTGGTTGCGGCAACCGTCTGTACTTCCTCGGCTTCCATCCCCTCAATGCCAAGCAATTTGGGTTGCTCGTAAGTGCCGCCTGAAATCTCGATAAGGTCGACGCCCGCGTCTTGAAGCCAACGGGCCACCTGCAGACTGTCCTCAAAGGCAAAACCGCCGCGCTGGAAATCAGCGCTGTTGAGCTTTACCGAGATCGGGAATTCAGCCCCGACCAACTGCCGCACGGTGTTGACGGTAAACAAAAGGAAACGCGCGCGATTTTCAAGGCTACCGCCCCAGCGATCCTCCCGCAGGTTCGACCGCGGGCTGAGAAACTGTGAGATCAGATAGCCGTGCGCGGCATGGATTTGTACGCCGGTAAAGCCGGTTTGCTGGCATACCGCAGCGGCCTGCCCGAACCGGCTGATCAGCCGCAATATCTCTTCTTCGGTTAGCGCTACCGGCATGCCGAATTGTCCGCCAGGCAGGCCGAGTTTGACTGCTGACGGCGCCTGGGGGCGCGGATTGACAGCCTTCATCGTTTGCCGCCCGGCATGGCTGATTTGCGCCCAGAAATGGTTGCCGTTTCGCGTCGCAGCGGCAGTCCAGCGCTTCATCGCGGTGCGCATTTCTTCGTCGGGCATGGCATCGATGATGACATTGCCGGGCCGTTCGAGATGGTCGGCATCGATCTGGACATTACCTGACAAATGGAGGCCCGCACCGCCGTCGGACCAAATCCCGTAGAGCTTTTCGAGCTCGGCAGTTGGTCTTCCGTGGATGTCCGCTAGGCCCTCGGTCATAGCAGCTTTGGCGATACGGTTCGACAGCACAGCGCCGCATGGCAGCGTCAGTGGATGACTGATATTCACTGCTGATCGCTGTTGGGTTCGATTTTCACAATGTCGGGGCCGCCCGATTCCTTGGCCTGCGCAGGGTCAAGCTTGGCAGCCGATTCATTGGTCTTTTTCGGTGCGGAATCGGCCGGCGGTGCTGCTTCTACCGGTGCTTCGTCGGTCGATTCGTCCATATTGATAGCATCATCGCTGATCGTGCCTTCGATGCTATCAAGGTCGTCGAGGCGGGTTTCTGTCACTTGCGTTTCCTCCTTGGTACCACCGCAAGCGGCGAGCAACAGTGTCGCAGATACTAAAGACAAAAGTTGCGCGCGCATGAATTCTCTCCGGTTTATTCCGCCGCGACCCTACATTCTCCGCCTGCTTTGGCAAGCGCGTTCAGGAAATCGGGAAGCGTCGCGGCAAGCGCTTCGTCGAAATCGTGGAGCGTTGCGTCGATGCCGAGGTCAGCGAGGCTGGTGATAGGAAATTCGGCAATTCCGCATGGTACGATGCCGCCAAAATGCGAGAGGTCGGGTGACACATTGACGGCGAAACCATGCATCGTCACCCAGCGGCGGATGCGGACGCCGATTGCGCCGATTTTTGCTTCTTGGCCATTTGGCGTATCGCACCAGATGCCAATTCGGCCCTCGGCGCGTCGCGCAGCGACATCGAAACGGGCAAGCGCGTCAATCACCCAGCCCTCGAGCGCATGGACATAGCAGCGCACATCCTTGCAGCGTTTGGCAAGGTCGATCATCACATAGCCAACGCGCTGGCCGGGTCCATGATAGGTGTAGCGCCCACCGCGCCCGGTATCGTAAACCGGAAATTGCTGGCTCAACAGCTCGGCAGGGTCAGCGCTCGTGCCGCCGGTGTAGAGTGGCGGATGTTCGAGCAGCCAGATCAGCTCGCGCGCGCCGTTACCGCGGATTGCGGCCTGAAGCGCCTCCATCCGCGCCACCGCAGACGGATAAGGCGTCAGTCCCTCGGCAATTTCCCAATCGATATCGGTATTGAATAACATCGCTGGCCTTTAGCAGGGTGCAAGCGGCTTGCCACCGCTTATGTCTGCCACTAACGGGCGGATGCCAAGGGAAACAATATGCCGAAAAAGCTCGATTACCGATCCGTTGGCGCAGAAGCGCGTGGTCTCTTCAAGGCTCATTCGGAGCCAATTATCGCCATTGCCGGCTTTTTCATCTTCATGGTGAATTGGGTTTCGGCCAATATGTTGCCGGAAATCGTGGTCGGTGAGGTCGGTAATATCGTCGCGACCATTGCCGTATTGAGGGACTTTTTTGAAGCCAACTGGCAGGTCCTTTTGCCGACCATGTTGACAACGATGTATGGCGGTTTTGTTATATATGTCCTGCTCGTCGGGCCGAAAGTCGAGAAAGTTGGTGACGCGTTGACTGGTGCTTTAGCACTTTTCATTCCCTACGTGGTTGCGAGCGTTCTGGCGGGATGGGCTACTTTCGCCGGATTTCTGGCGCTGTTGCTACCCGGGCTTTACTTGACCGGGCGGCTGGCGATGTTGCCTGCGGTCATTGCCGGGGAGCCGGGACTTGGCATCGCCGGGTCGATCAGGCGAACTTGGGAAATCAGCCGTGATTGCGGATGGGCGATCCTGATATTGATGCTGTTTGTCGCGCTCATGATTAGGCTCGTTTCTGGCGTTGTGATGTCGGTTGTCAGCGCGGTATCCCGTTCGATTGCTGGCGACGACGGAGTTCCGTTGCTGGAAACCGGCGTTGCAGCGGCCTTCGTGTCGATCGAGGCTATTGTTTTTGTTGTCCTGATGGTCGCTATCTATCGGCAACTCGCGCCGCAAACCGCTACTCAATAATCGGAATTTGCGGTGCTGCGTGCTTTGGGATCAATCCGGTCAGCCTCGGATCCCGGAAGGTTTCAACTTGCCGCTGAAAGGGCGTGAAGCCGGATTCGACATAGAAGTTAAGCGCTCCCGGACCGTCGAGCGTGCACGTATGCACCCACATCCGTGTCACGCCCGGTTCTGCCCAGCCAGCCTGAAGCGCAAGCCCCATCAACCATTTGCCGTGACCTTTGCCCGAAAGCTCGGGTACCAGACCAAAAAAGGCGATTTCGCATTGCCCTTCCTCGCGGAAATCGAGCTCCAGGATGCCGACCTCAATCCCGCGCCGGTCAAGCACCGCCCAAATCCGCACTAGAGGGTCGTGAATAATGGCGGATAAGTCGTCGTCGCCCAACTCGAGCCGGGAAAACCAGAGCCACGGCTCGCCGATCCGTCGATAGAGTATCCGGTATTTGTCAGGCGATGGCAATTTCCAACGTTCGAACCGCAAATCCGATGAAGGCAGTGCGCGCAATGCAGGGCGCTTGGCCATTTCAAGCGATGTCACAATCGCGCCAATGTCGCCACTGGCAATCTGGCTGAAAGGCATAAAGCGTCAGTCCCAGGCGACTTCGGGTGGCAGGCTCATCAGGATCGCGTCGACATTGCCGCCGGTTTTAAGCCCGAACGTGGTCCCGCGATCATATACGAGGTTAAATTCGGCATAAAGGCCGCGCCAACGCAATTGCGCCTGCTTTTCTTCAACTGAAAATAGCTGATTCATCCGGCGGCGAACGAGTTTGGGGAAAATGTCGAGAAAAGCGCTGCCAACATCGCGCGTCAGCGCGAAATTCTGTTCGAACAGTGCGTCGCTGGTATTTTCTAGATGGTCATAGAAAATGCCGCCTACGCCGCGATGGACGCCGCGATGCGGGATCCAGAAATATTCCTCGGCCCATGCCTTGTATCGTTCATACACGTCCGGGCCATATGGGGCGCAAGCCGCGCGAAAACGTGCATGAAAGTCCGCCGTATCCTCGTCATACGGGATCGGCGGGTTGAGATCGGCCCCGCCGCCGAACCAGCTTTTGGTTGTTACCAGATAACGCGTGTTCATATGCACCGCTGGCACATGAGGGTTCGCCATATGCGCCACCAGGCTGATGCCTGTGGCAAAAAAATTCGGGTCTTCGGCGGCACCGTGGATGGTCTTGGCAAATTCCGGGTTGAATGCGCCGCCGACGGTCGAGACGTTGACGCCGACTTTTTCGAAGACCTTGCCTTTCATGACCCCACGAACCCCGCCGCCGCCGGGCGAGCCGTCATGGTCGTTGCGATCCCATGGCGTATATTGGAATGCGGCGTCCGAACCTGCTTCGCGTTCGATCGCCTCAAATGCAGCGGTAATCTGGTCGCGCAACGACTCGAACCAGTCGCGTGCGGCCTGCTGGCGGGTATCGAGGGTCAGGCTCACGTTGTCTCTCCCGGGAATTGATGCGTTTGTCGCAATGCTTCGGCCAATGCGATGCCAGCCGATACCGAAATGTTCAAGGACCGAAATCCGGTGGCCATCGGGATATACACTCGGGCATCGGCGCGGTCGTGAACTTCGGCAGGCGCGCCGCTGCTTTCAGACCCCATCAGGATGACATCGTCGTGTTGAAAAACAAAATTAGGCAAAGGCGTGGACGCCTTGCTCGACATCAAGATAAGTCGCGCACCGTCCAGCGTCTCCAGAAACGACACCCAGTCGGCATGGCGGCTAATCTTCGCCTGCGCCGCGTAGTCCATGCCGGCCCGTTTGATCGCGCGCTCCGAAAAGGCGAAACCACATGGCTCGATAATATCGCAAGTAACGTCCAGACAGGCCGCGGTACGCAAAACGGCGCCAACATTTCCGGCGATATCTGGCTGGTAGAGCGCTATCCTTGGCAAATTCGGTCCTTTGATTGGGTTATACAAACGATAGCGTTTTAAGCGACGAAATAGCAACCAGTCTCCGTTTTCGTTGGCTTATCTGCCGTGATTCTGTCGCGAATAACCCTGTCAAAAATATCGCGAATTTACGACAATTAACATCTTGCCGAACGCGCGTCCCATGCTGGTACAGCGCAAAAATGGGTGGCGCGAGACCGCTGAAATTGGTGTAACGGGACGCTTCGCAAGGTTTCCAACCATTCCCTTTGCAAAGCGCGGCATGATTCACGAACAGTTCAGTGATACGATGAAGCCCCTGAAACGGGAGAAGCGCGTCGGCCCGAAACCGCGGTTGTTCGGCACCCGTGAGATATTGCTGGTCCTTATCGCGTTTGCATTACTCGCCGTTGTGCCGTCAGTCGCCCAGATTTCACCCTTCGGTCGCGGCAATGAAGCAGCACCAGTAACAAAGCTGAATTGGGATGCAGAATATCCTGCCGAAAATTTTCCGGGTTCTGCTTTCTATTATCTTGATCAGAATTACACCGTCCCGCCGGTTACACTTGAACCCGGTCAGGGAGATGTCTCTGCATTGGCAGGGGATGCACCGTTCGACGATATTAAAGTCCCCGCCGATTTCGCGACTGGCGGCGCAGCGCGACCATTCGTCATGCGTGCCGGATCGGTTGAGCATAGTCGTGCATTGAAATGTCTGACCGACGCGATTTATTACGAGTCGGCAAACGAACCCGATGCTGGCCAACGCGCCGTTGCTCAGGTCATCCTCAACCGGATGCGTCACCCGACTTATCCGAACAGCGTTTGCGGTGTGATCTACCAAGGCTCCGAGCGCGCCACCGGTTGCCAGTTCAGCTATAGCTGCGATGGTTCGATGGCGCGCGTTCCAGCGCGGTCTGCATGGCTGCGGGCAGGTCGTGTTGCTGCGCAAGCATTGGCGGGCTCGGTCTATGCCCCAGTCGGTATGGCCACGCATTATCACGCGACCTACGTCTATCCCTATTGGGCTCCCAGCCTGAATTTCGTCGGCACGATCGGCGCGCATCGTTTCTACACCTGGAAAGGCAGTGCAGGGCGTCAGTCGGCCTTCTTCCGCAGCCATGCCGGCAGCGAGCCATTCCCTGGTCCCAAGCCGCGCGCGTGGACACCGACGCTTGCCAATGATCTCGACCCCCTCGTTCTCCAGAAGAAATATGAGAAGGAGTTTGCGGCGGCACGGCTCAAGGCCGAGGCCGAAGCCCGCGCCGGATCATCAATTGCTCCGACGTCACCTTATGCCGACATCGCACCTGCTCGTCAGCGCGCAGCTGCCAGCTATTCGGCACCCGATTATTCGCGTGAAGCACGCAAAGCTGGCGGCGAAAACGCGTATGGCGGAGAACGCTTGCCGCAGGCGACCAATGTGAAGCCGGAATTCCAGAACAGCGGTACGTGGAAATCGCAGCCTACGGGCTAAATCATTCCCGGCGTCCGCCGTTTAAACATTCAGACCGGCTGGACGGCCATTTCTTGAGCGGCGCAAGCTGCGATACTGGTCCATCTGAAATGGCTGTCTGCGCGGTCGGCAGAGGTTGGTGCTTTCAAGCAGCCACGCTCGAAGACATAGGCCTCCGGACGCGATCCCACATCCACGCGTTCGGAGGTCAGTCTCAGGCGTTGAACGACAACGTAGCTTTCAACCCGCCAACGCTGCGATTTTCCAACACAACATCGCCGCCATGCGCGCGTGCAATCGCCCGCGATATCGTGAGGCCCAATCCCGATCCACCCGTGGTGCGGCTGCGCGATTTTTCGGCGCGGGTAAACGGCTCGAACATGCTTTCGGTCAGGGCAGGGTCGATGCCCGGGCCATCATCTTCGATTAGCATCGAAACACGGCCATGCGCCACAGCGATACTGACCCGCGCCACCTGGCCGTAAGTTATGGCATTGCCTATGAGGTTACGCAGCGCGCGTCTCAATAACACCGGGCGGATGCTGGCGACTATACGGTTGTCCGGCTCATCAAAGCTAGCGGCTGGAAACTCTTCAACAATCGATTCGACCAACGCTCCGATATCCACGGATTGCAGAGCTTCGCCCGATTTTCCAAGCCGCGCCAGCGTCAATATATCATCCAATATCGTCACCATCTCGTCGATGGTGGCCGCCATTTTATCACGTTCGCTATCATCATCGACCGATTCAATTCGCACGCGCAGCGCGGCAAGCGGGGTTTTCAGATCGTGACCGATTGCCCCCAGCATGACATCCTTTTCCCCCAGCAGCGTCGACACGCGCGCTTGCATCGCGTTGAATGCTTCAATCAGCTGCTTGACGTCGTCGGGCCCCTCGGCTGGCATGGGTGCGATTTCATCTGCAAGGCCAACGCGCTGAACGCGTTCAGTGAGCGTGACCAGCGGTCTGGCTATGCGCCGCGCAACTAGCGCAAGCGGCACCATCACCGCCACGAACAGCAGCAACGTCTGGAACAGTAATGCAAAAATCGAAGCATTTTCGGTCGGGCGAACCAAACCGGCGGCATTGATCCACTGCCCGTCGGGCAATCGGGCGCTGAACAACACCGCGATATTGGGTAAAGGCTGGTCGGGCTGGCGCAACCGCGCGCGTTGCCAGCGCTTCAGCTGCGGATCGCGCAATTCGGCAGGCAGCAACTTTACCGATACCGCCGAGATCCGGACATCGCTCAGCGCAATGTCGCCCTGACGAAGAAAGTCTGTGGCACGCTCTGATATGTCGGATTGCAGGTCGGCGCGCTCGATAGTCAACGGCGCAGCCCCGACGGTTATGGAAACCGGCGGCGCGCGGCGGCTTTTCCTTTTGGACCCGTCGCGTTTTTGGCTATTCCACCAGTCAGCCTCGCCCAGCGGGATACCCATGGCTTCCTGGCGTTCGACCTGGTTAGTCACGCGGCTGATGATCATTGTCGATGTTTCGGCGATGGCACGGTTGCGCGCTCCGGCGAGTAATAGCGTCGCGTTAATCGCCTGCGCGACTAGCAAGGCTGACGCCGCAACCAGCAGTATTTGCCCGTATAGGCTGCGCGGCCAGATGCGGATGCCCCCAATTTTGGTCACAACCGCTTCACTTCGGTCGAAAAGCGATACCCGCCGCCCCAGATGGTTTTGATATGCTGCGGGTCTTTGGGATCAGCCTCGATCTTCCGGCGCAGACGGCTGACCTGATTGTCGATTGCGCGGTCAAATGGCCCGCCCTCGCGTCCACGGGTGAGGTCGAGCAACTGGTCGCGGGTAAGCACTTGACCGGCACGCGTAACCAGTGCCTCCAGCATACGATGCTCGCCCGACGATAACGGTACAAGCACGCCTTCGGGATCGTGCAATGATTGCTCAGCCGTATTTAACGTCCATCCGGCAAAATTGTAATTTTCGCCCATCTGGTCGGGTTTCGGCGCGCCAGAGCTGATCCGGCGCAGCACAACCTTGATGCGCGCGACCAGTTCGCGCGGCGAGAATGGTTTGACGACATAATCGTCGGCACCGATTTCGAGGCCGACGATCCGGTCGGTTTCTTCCGATTTTGCGGTCAGCAGGATAACCGGCGGACCGTCATTCGCCGATATATAGCGGCACAGGCTCAGCCCGTCTTCGCCGGGCATCATGATGTCGAGCAGAACAAGGTCTATATCATAAGAAAGCAGGATCGAACGCGCGGTCGACGCATCGCCGGCGTCGGTGACACGGAATCCCTGCCGTTCAAGATATTTGCCCAGCGGGTCGCGGATCGATGCTTCATCATCGACAAGCAAGAGATGTGGGCGGGATTTGTTCATATCTGCTCTTCTGCAATTATTGCTTCACAAGCAAGAAAAAGGCCGGAGGAGAAGGGAGGGGAAACTCCTCCGGCCAGGTATGACACGGTCCAAAGGGGAGGGGAGACCGCGCCAGCAAAGCTACTTTAACCTGCGTCGGCACGGGCAGCAGGACGCTGACCGCCCCATTTGCCCTTACGACCGGCCTTGCGCTCGTCGGCAGAAATCGTGCCGTCGCCGTTCGCGTCCGCCTTGGCGAAACGTGCTTCGGCAGCTGCGCGGAATTCAGCGCTGGAAACGGCCTTGTCACCATTGGTGTCGACCATCGCCATCATTTTCATGCCACCGCCACGATGTCTGCCGTGACGGCCCATCTTGCCTTCACCGCCACCGCTACCCATCCGCTTTTCGCGACGATCTTCGCGTTTATCGGCGCGGGCTTCATGCGAAGCGACAAATTCGGATTCAGAGATGGCACCATTTTTGTCAGCGTCCAGTTTAGCGAAGCGCATTTTGACTTTGGCAATCTTGTCGGCTTCATTAAGAACGCCGTCGGAATTTGCATCCATTTTAGCAAAACGCGCATCCGCGGCAGCCATCGCCTCGGTTTTGGTAACCGCTTTGTCGCCATTGGCGTCGGCTTTCATGCCGGGGGCCGCATAAAGCGCAGCCGAGGTTGCGGAGATTGCGAGCAAGCCGGCCAGAATTTTCGTCATCGTCATCTTATCATTCCTTGATCAATATGCCGACGGTGTGCCGGATGACCTGTAATAGGAACATTATGTCGCAGAGCTTTGTCAGCGCAAAGTCTGCTTTGTAGCAAATTGTATCAGCAACAACGTGCGTTCATCGCACCGAAAGTTTCATCTTGCTGAATAGCCAACATGCGCACATCGTCATCGAATGAATTTGCCGCTTTATGGATTGGTTGAGGCTGGCGGCACGAAATTTGTCGTTGGCATTGCTGCATCACCCG
Source organism: Sphingomonadales bacterium Ga0077559 (assembly GCA_001464315.1). Lineage (GTDB taxonomy): Bacteria > Pseudomonadota > Alphaproteobacteria > Sphingomonadales > Sphingomonadaceae > Sphingorhabdus_B. The sequence goes on from LNFK01000049.1 coordinate 45,359, forward strand.
AAGACATCCGGGAAACTGCGCGCTTCGACACCATTTCGCCCGATGAAACAATCGGCGCAGCCGTCTCATGGCTGAAAGCCGCGCAAAGCCGGAATGGCGCGTTGTCATCAATCGGCATAGCGAGTTTCGGCCCGGTCCAACTCAACCGCGAGGCCGCTAATTGGGGACATATAACTTCCACCACCAAAGCGGGCTGGAGCAACAGCGATTTCGCGGCCCGCGTTGAACGTGAACTCAGGCTGCCTGTTGGTTTTGATACCGACGTCAATGGCGCCGCATTGGCCGAGTCTCGATGGGGCGCCGGACGGGCACAGCCCATATGCGTGTATGTAACCGTCGGGACGGGCATCGGTGGTGGCGCAATTATCCATGGCAAGCCATTGCATGGCCTGTCGCATCCGGAAATGGGGCATATCCGTCCGCCGCGGCATCCAGATGATTTGGGTTTTGCTGGCTCCTGCCCGTTTCATGGCGACTGTTTGGAAGGGCTAGCCAGCGGCCCAGCGATCAAAGCGCGATGGGGCATGTCATTGTCCGAACTTGCGCCAGACCATCCGGCGCATGAAATAATCGCTTGGTATCTCGCGCAAATGGTTGTGACTCTACAATCGATTATGGAGCCTGGCCGCATCATCTTGGGCGGCGGCGTGATGGGTACCCCCCAATTGCTCGATAGAGTTCGCAACTCGGCGAGCGAGCTTGGCAAAGGCTATTTTATCGGGAAACCGCAGGAGATAATTGTTTCTCCGGGTTTAGGCGACAAGGCTGGCCTATTGGGCGGCCTAGCACTCGCAAAGGATATCCTAGCCTAATTGCTTCCCTGCGATCATCTGCGTTTTGAGCGCCGCAAAGAAGATCTTGTTGCATGCGAACAGTGATGGAGGCGTTTTTGGAGCGGGTAAGGGGAATCGAACCCCTCTAGCTAGCTTGGAAGGCTAGTGCATTACCACTATGCTATACCCGCTCATCGCGAACGACGCGCTATTGCCACCAAGTCGCCAAGCCGTCAACGCCCGCGTTGCAAAAGAAAGGGCCGCAATCGCGGCCCCGTCCTCATATATTTTCGGCTATCAATGCTTCTTGCCAGCCCAGATTGTCTTGTACGACATCCATGCAAGACCGGTGAAGATGATCAGGAAGCCCAATGCTGCCCAACCAGCGCTCTTGCGGTTTTCCAGTTTTGGCTCGGCGGTCCAGGTCAGGAAAGCCGAGACGTCTTTGGCCATTTGCTCCTGCGTGGCCTTGGTGCCGTCGTCATAGGTCACCTGATCGTCGGCGCTGATTGGCTGTGCCATCGCGATGTTCAGCGTCGCGAACCACGGGTTGAAATTCAGGCCCGGAGGGGTTGCAGCTTCAGGGAACTCTTTGAGCAATTCCTTGCCTTCGGCATTCTTGTAACCAACCTGTTCACGGTAGCCGAGCAGTAATGAATAGACATAGGCCGGGCCATCTGCACGCGCCTTGGTGATCAATGAAAGATCAGGCGGAAGCGCATTGTTGTTGGCCGCACGTGCAGCCACTTCATTCGCAAATGGCGAAGGAATGCGGTCCGCAGGGATGGCCGGACGAGTGGCAGGCTCGCCTGTTTCCGGATTGATCGTCGGGACTTCGGTTTTCCAACCCTTGGCAATCGCCTTCACTTCGTCTTCGCTGTAGCCAAGATCGGCAAAGTTGCGGAACGAGACGAGGCTCAGACCGTGGCATGCCGCGCACACTTCCGAATATACCTTCAACCCGCGCTGGAGTTGGCCACGGTCAAACTTGCCCAGCGGGCCATCGTGGGCGAAGCTGACGGCGAGGGGCTTTTCGTAAAAGTCATGTTCCGCCGTGGGAACCGCAGGCTCTTTGATCGCCGTAATGACGGTATCACCAAGGCCGAGCAGTAACATACCGCTGAAAAACACGCCAACCAAAAAAGCAACTAAACGAACCATGATCTATGCTTTCCTTGTTTACGCGACCGCTGGACGAAGCGGGGTTTCTGCCACGGCTTCTGTCTGGAGCGGTTTGCCAGTCACTGCTTCGGTAATCGAATTCGGCAACGGAAGTGGCCGTTCGATTCGCGAGATGATTGGCAATATGATCAAGAAGTGGGCGAAATAATAAGCTGCACCGAGCTGGCTCAGTACGACCCACTGCGTGTAGGGCGGTTGCGCGCCGACATAAGTGAGCACAACCAGGCAGGGGATGAGGCCGAACCAAAAGAATTTGCGGAACAGCGGACGATAATGGCCCGAACGCACCGGCGAAGTATCGAGCCATGGCAGAAAGAACAGCAACAGGATCGAACCGAACATCGCAAGCACGCCCATCAGCTTAGCTGGCACAAGAATGATGCCAGTAAACGGAATGGCGAAATCGACCGTGAAGGCTTTCAGAATGGCATAGAATGGCAGGAAATACCATTCAGGCACGATGTGCGCTGGCGTCGATAGCGGGTTGGCCGGGATATAGTTATCCGGATGGCCCAGCAGGTTCGGCGCGAAGAAGGTTACGACAACAAAGGCGATCAGGAAGATGCCCAGACCGAAACCGTCTTTCGCGGTGTAATAGGGGTGAAACGGAACCGTATCCTGCTCACCCTTAACGCTCACACCGGTCGGGTTTGACGACCCGGGAATGTGCAAAGCCCATACGTGCAGAATGATAACGCCCGCAATAACGAACGGCATCAGATAGTGCAGCGAGAAGAAGCGGTTCAATGCTGCTTGGTCTGGCGCGAAGCCACCGAGCAACCACTGACGCAAAGGCTCACCAACGAGCGGAATTGCCGAGAAGAAGCCGGTGATAACCTGCGCGCCCCAAAAGCTCATCTGGCCCCAAGGCAGGACATAACCCATGAACGCGGTCGCCATCATCAACAGGAAGATAGTAACACCGAGCAACCAGATCATCTCACGCGGCGCTTTATACGAACCGTAAAAAAGCCCGCGGAAAATATGGATATACACCACGATGAAAAAGAAGCTCGCACCGTTCATATGCGCATAGCGTAGGAACCAGCCCGCGTTGACGTCGCGCATAATATGCTCGACCGAGTTGAACGCGCCGTCGATGCTTGCGTAATAATGCATGGCAAGGACGATGCCGGTCACGATCTGAATAACCAGTGCAACCCCGGCGAGTACGCCGAAGTTCCAGAAATAGTTCAGGTTGCGCGGGACGGGATAGCCCGCGCCGACAGCGTTATACACAAGGCGTGGGAGCGGGAGACGTTCGTCCACCCACTGCATTACCGTGCTTTGCGGCTTATATTGCTGTGCCCAAGGGAAGCTCATGTCAGTTTAGCTCCTCAACCAATTTTGACGATTGTGTCGGAAATGAATGCGAATTCTGGAACCACGAGGTTCGTCGGCGCCGGACCTTTGCGGATGCGACCGGCGGTATCATAATGCGACCCGTGGCAAGGGCAGAAATAGCCGCCATATTCGCCTTTGACTTCGCCTGCAGCGGCGCCGAGCGGCACACAGCCCAAATGGGTGCAAACACCCAAAGTGATCAGCCAGTTTTCTTTGCCCGGCTGGGTTCTTTCAGCCAATGTCTGCGGGTCGCGCAGGCCACCGGCGGCGACCTTATTAGCTTCTGCGATTTCTTCCGGCGTCAGGTTTCGAATAAACACCGGCTGCTTACGCCAGCTGGTCTTGATCGATTGGCCTGGCTGGATGGCGGCGACGTCGACTTCGATCGATGCAAGCGCCAGCACATCGGCGCTTGCACTCATCTGCGAAACCAGTGGCACAGCGACAGCAGCCGCTCCAACGCCCGCGAAGCTGACCGTCGCAATGTGGATAAAGTCACGACGGCGAACGCCTTCGCCATCTTTGGTAGCTGTTTCCATAGGAACCCCGTTCATCACCGGCGCGTCATTTCCAGCAGCGGCTTTTGCCGTTGCTTTGCGTGGCGCTTTGGGTGTGCCTGTCGTATCTTTGACCGTAGCCATATGCTGCCCTTATTTGCGACGCGGAACGATTGCCCGCAATACCGTCGAAATCCCGTGACGCCCGTCAAAGATAGCATTTTTGCCTTGCCTGTCGGGTGCGATTCAGCGGCCTGATAGACGTCTTTATGACAATTTGCCAACAGGGAATTTGGCAGGTAACATGCTAAAGCGTTGCATCATGGTTGCAATTTGCGAAACCGCCCGAAAATTGCCGCTTTTGCTTGCTTGCGCTAATATTATACGCCTAAAGAGCGCGCCTTTGGTTTGGATATTGTTGGAGTGAATGCGATGGCGACGAATTGGACGCCGGAAAGCTGGAGAAATTATAAGGGCATTCATATGCCCGAATACAAAGATGCTGCCGCTCTTGCCGCGACCGAAGCAACGCTGCGTAATTACCCGCCGCTCGTTTTTGCGGGCGAGGCACGCAACCTGACATCGGACTTGGCAAAGGTTGCAGAGGGCAAGGCCTTCCTCTTGCAGGGCGGCGATTGCGCCGAGAGCTTCGCCGAATTTCATCCAAATAATATCCGCGACACATTCCGCGTTATACTGCAAATGGCGGTTGTCTTGACTTTTGCGGGCAAGGTTCCTGTCGTAAAGCTGGGCCGGATGGCAGGACAATTTGCAAAGCCGCGGTCGACTCCCACCGAGACAATTGGCGGTGTCGAACTGCCAAGCTATTTTGGCGAT
>LNFK01000050.1 GCA_001464315.1 Sphingomonadales bacterium Ga0077559
CAGATGGATCGCAGATGACACAGTCACTTCGCAAGAGCGCCATGAGACGTTTATTCGACAGGGTACAGCATGGATTGCCCATGACGACGAGAAGAACACCACTGGCTTCTTGACTGCTGAAATACATCAGAATGTGCTTCACATTTGGCAGATGTCAGTGCGATCCGACCAGCAAAGAAAAGGTATCGGACGTGATCTCATCCGTGCAGCAGAGCTTTGGGCCAGATCGAAACTACTAACCGCGCTAACGCTCACCACGTTTCGCGATGTGCCATGGAATGCTCCGTTTTATCGGTCGTGTGGTTTTGAGCTTGTTAATCCGATCGGTTATCCGATGCTGCTGGAGACACTGGAAGCAGAGCGAGAAGCTGGCCTACCGATGGAACAGCGTTGTGCAATGATACGGCAGCTTTGAGCGCAGCGTAATGGTATAATATACACACGATCCGCCGCAAATTCTGCTCGTGAACGGACGGCAGGTATCAGGGGACAACGAGGCAGACTGAAACGACAGCAATGTTAGCGTTTGCCAACATCTCGCCACTATGCGAATTTGGTAACTATTCAATGCTTTGGCTATAAAAGCAGACTGTGTGTTTACCGCCCATTTCATGCCGTTCCCGGTGCCCAATACTTTCCTGAACGGTCGGTCTTGGTGCACCCAACTGGATTCGAACCAGTGGCCCCCAGATTAGGAATCTGATGCTCTATCCTGCTGAGCTATGGGTGCGCCACGCACAGCCATAGCGATGCGATATTACAGGGTCAATTTTTTGCGATTGGCGGTATGACGGGAAAGGGCAGCGGCGCGACCGCGATGCCTTCTTCGGCCAAAGCTTCAGCTTCGTCGGCACTGGTTTCGCCATGGATCAGGCGATCATCCTCTTCGCCATAATATATGGCACGGGCGGTTTCGGCAAATTCGCGACCCACCCATTGCGATTTTTTCAGCATTTCGGTTTGAGCCATCGCCAACTTTTGCATCATCGCGACCATTTGCGGCGGCAGCGTTGGCGCGTTCATGACTTCTCCATGGGCGAGTGGCGTCGGTGCCTGAGCATCGGATGGTATAACCGCCGAAACCGGCACAGCTTGATTGCCCTTACGGCCCACATTGGGGACCGAGAGCGCTTTGCGAACGACAATATCATCACATACCGGACAACAGATCAGTCCGCCCGATTGCTGTATATCGAAATCATTCGACGACGCGAACCAGCCTTCGAACCTATGGCCGGTGCTGCACATAAGGTCAAAGGCGATCATCCCGGAGCGCTGTCCGCAAGCATCGCGTTCAATTTGCCTTGGCGTTCCAGCGAATGCAGATCATCACTGCCGCCTACGGCTTTATCATTGATGAAAATCTGAGGCACCGTGCGGGCATTGGGTGCGCGGCCGACCATCTCGTCCCGCAGCGAACGATCCATACTGATGTCATATTCGTCATACGCCACGCCTTTGCCGTCGAGCAAATGCTTCGCGCGCACGCAATAAGGGCAGGCAAATTTGGTGTAGATTTCAACTTTTGCTGTCATAATATTGAAATGGTGCCGCCACCGGCGCAAGTCAAGCGTCGAGCGTTACCGGATTGTTTTCGGGCAGTGCTTCGCCGCGCATCGCGCGTGCCCAGCAAAAAAGCTGAATCCAGCTCGCGCCGGATTTTTTTAGCGCCTTGGTACAGCCATCGCTGGTCGCACAGGTGGTCAGGACATCATCGATCAAGATGATCCGCGCCTCGTGCCAAATCCAGTCGTGCGGGATTTATCGCAAATGCTTTGGCGACGGTCTGCCGACGCTGCTTTGTCGACAAACCGCGCATATTGGGGGTACGGCGGGTGCGTAGTAAATTAACCGAATATCGCATCTCGCCCCGATGAGCCATCTCCTGCGCGATCAGCGCCGACTGGTTAAAGTTTCGCGACCACAGCCGGGTCCAGTGAAACGGGACTAGGACCACAAGGATATCGCTGCGATAATCGGGCAGGTGCCGCAACAATTGCCGTGCCACCAGTTTTGCCAAACCGATCTTACCGCCATATTTCAAGCGCAGGATAATCTGCCGCGACATATCGTCATAGGCCACCGCCGCCCGGATACCGTCATGTATTGGCGGGTCTGCGAGGCAAGTCGCACATAAGGTGTCATTCGCCTGTTCATGCGCGAAT
>LNFK01000051.1 GCA_001464315.1 Sphingomonadales bacterium Ga0077559
AAGGCCGAAATGGAACCGTCCAGTCCCCCGCCCGAAATCTTTGATCGCCGCCGCCGCCGCGCGATGCGCGCACGCGCTGTGCGCCGGTCGGGCGAACGATATCTTTGGGACTATGTCGCAAGCGAATTGGCCGAGCGGCTGGCGCTTGTGACGCGTGATTTTGAACATGCTCTCATCATCGGGCCAATGGCGGGTTGTGCAGACGCGATAATGGCGGGGCGGAATTGCACGCTACGCTTTGCTTGCCTGAGTCCAGCCGAAGCCGACGGCGCGGTTCAAGCCGAAGAAGACCGCTTGCCGTTCGAACCGCAGAGCTTCGATCTGGTTATTGCAGCGGGCACGCTTGATAGCGTCAACGATCTTCCCGGTGCATTGGTCCAGATAAGGCGGATATTGAAACCCGACGGCTTGTTCCTTGGCCATATGTTCGGTGCTGGGTCGCTTTCGATGCTGAAGTCGCTGATGATGCAGGCCGACGGCGATGTCGCGAAAGCGCATATCCATCCGCAAATCGATTTACGCAGCGCAGCGGATTTGCTGTCACGCGCTGGATTTGCTTTACCAGTGGCTGACAGCGATGTCGTACCTGTTCGTTATGGTGAATGGCGATCTATCGTGCGCGATGTACGAGATGCGGGAGTTGGCAATGGCTTAGCGGGACCAAGGGTCTATGTTGGTAAGGAGTTGCCAAGGCGGCTCGATGCGGCATGGCAGCGGCAATCCGATGACAGCGGAAAGCTGATCGAACAGTTTGTCCATATATTCCTGAGCGGATGGGCGCCCGCTTCGAACCAGCCGAAACCTGCGCCACGCGGCAGCGGAACGGTATCGCTGACGTCGGTTTTTCCGTCAGCCTGAATCTACTGCCTTTTCGAGCGCGCGCACCAACGGCCGGTCAGCGGGCGGCATAGGCAGGTTATGCATATCAGTGGGGAGCAACCAACGAAGTTCCGGACTTTCGAGCGGAGCCGGTTCGCCGCGCCATTGTCGGCAGCGATATAATAGTAACAGCAGATTTCGATGCTCCAGCGGTTCGCTGGCAAAGGTCATTGGGACAAGGTCGCGGGCCTCTATGATGATGCCCAATTCTTCTTCCAACTCTCTTATCAGTGCCGATTCGGGTGATTCGCCTGCATCGATCTTGCCGCCGGGGAACTCCCACAGCCCTGCCATCTGCTTACCATCCGGGCGTCTTTGCAGCAATATTTCACCAACTTGGTTGGTTAATGCGGCGGCAACCACCAACAGCATTGTCGGATTTTTTTCCATATTATCATCCAGTTGCAAGCTTTTGTTAACGCTTCTGTGAGAAATCCTGATTGTTCGCAACCAGGGAATGAAGTGGGACCAGAGATGTTGGAACTAATTCAGCGCATCACACGATGTGAACAGGGGGCGACGGCTGTGGAGTACGGTTTGATAGTGTCGCTAATAGTTGTCGCAATCATGGCGTCTTTAAGCAATTTTGGTGATGGCTCCACGAACATGTGGAACTATGTCTCTAACCAGATCATCACCTCGACTGCCTAATGATGTTAACGATTTGGTAGATATTTGTAAGTTATCAAACCAAAGTCGGATATTTTGATTTTTCTAAATATTCGCTCGGGTGAATTGAATATGCAACAGGAGACCTAAGATGAAAGTTATCAAGAAACTCTTCAAGAACGAAGAAGGCGCAACCGCAATCGAGTACGGCTTGATCGCCGCTTTGATCGCAGTTGCTGCAATCACTGCAATGACCAGCCTCGGTTCAAACCTCGAAAACACCTTCAACAAGGTTAGCAACGGTCTGCAAACGGCCCCATAATTCGGGTCAATCCGTCAATTTGAAAATCAATTGCGATTATCAATTGTACAAGAAACGGGCAGTGACGCAAGTCGCTGCCCTTTTCATTGATTGCACTTAAAAAATGCGGTTTTAGTAAGTGACGATCTTCATCTTTTGACCGGCTGACAATGCACTATTAGCGGACAGGCCATTCAACGCCAGAAACCGTTCGGTTTGAAGCGACGTGTAAGCCATCCTCCGGGCAAGCGACGCGATGCTATCGGCCTTTCCTACGGTGACGACGTGAAGTTTGCGCGGCTTGATTGCAGCCGCCTGCGTATTGGACAGGCGCGACATACTGCTGAACATGCTGCCGAACGGATTGCTGTTGGCTGCAGTGATGGTGATGAAATGATATCCGGTATTGCCGCCCCATTCATAAGCAAAAACCGTTATCTCACGTTGGCCTTGCTGTGTGTTGACGATGGTTGAGGAATAAAAAGCCGGAATGCCGTTGACCGTTGTCTGGCGTATTTCGCCCACAGGAATGGTTTGTTGTTGGCCAGACACTGCTTTAAATGCAGCGGCTATATAGGCCTGACGATCGCCGGTATAATTTGCCTGCGAAAAAATGGCCTTGCCGCTATTACCGTTTATCGAAACCGCGTCGGTGCCGTTTTGCATGCCAAAGCCTGTTGGCGCGGTGAATTTCATCTTTATCTGCGGATGCAAAAATTCCTGACCTTCAACCACGCCTTGTGCAGGGTCATCGCCATAGAGCATGCCGTTAATCGCTGCAAAATGCGTGTCCGCTTTGCGGTTATTGCTGGCAGCGTAAGATTTTGCCCGAGTTGCGGCGCGAGCCACGCGTTTAGCCGGATCGGGATGGGTACTTGCCCATTCGGGTACGCGGCTATCGCCCATCCCCGCGACGCGCGCATCGACGCTGGTTTGCATCGCGAGCGAATTAAGCATCGCCGATAATGCCGTTGGGTCATATCCCGCCTTGCTTAGATAGCGGATGCCGTAATCGTCAGCCTCCTCCTCTTGCCCCCGCGAATATTTCAGGCTGAACACCTGCGCCAGTGTGCCCGAATATTGCTTCAAGCCGCCGCCGACAGCGCCTAACAAGCCACCGCTGTCGCCGAGCACGGACCCCAAGATTGTCCCACCTACGCCCAATATATTTGCCAAGGTCGATTGTTGCTGTCGCTTTTTGCTATGCCGCGCTGCGGTATGGCCGACTTCGTGACCCAGCACCCCGGCCATCTCTGCCTCGCTATTGCACAGCGCAACCAGTTGCCGCGTGATATAAACATAGCCGCCGGGAATGGCGAAGGCATTGTTGACGGGAGAGTTGAGCAAGGTCACGTTAAAATCGCTCTCGACATTGCCAAGCCCTGATTGCACCGCGATATTCTTGCCCACCCGCACCACATAAGCCGTCTGCGGGCTTTGCATCGGACCGCCGAACTCTTTCAGAATTTGCGGATGAAATTTCGCGCCTTCGGATTTTTCAGTCGCTGAAAAGGGTCTGGGAACCGAAGCGACCTGCTTCTTTTGCGCGGCGACCGGCGCCGCTATATTGATGCCGGCAAGGGCAATAGTAGCGCCCCCCAGTACCAGTAATTTTTTGCTTATATGCATATATGCTCTCCTCCGATCGCCTGTAACCAGATTAGCATGATTTCTGTTCCGCACGCGTAAAATTTTGCGTTATCTCTGCGGCTTAAAAGTGCTCAGGCACCCATCGATAGGAACTTGGTGCGTCGTTGCTGTAGCAGCTCTTTGGCGGAGAATACCGAGAGTGCATCGAGCTCTTCACCAATTGCTTTTGCCAAAGACGCGGTTGCCAGTTCATGGTCGCGATGCGCGCCCCCCATCGGCTCCTTTACGATCCGGTCGATGACCTTGAGCGATTTGAGGTCGTCGGCGGTCATTTTCATCGCCTGCGCCGCATCTGCCGCCTTATCGCCGGTCCGCCACAAGATCGAAGCACAGCCCTCCGGCGATATGACCGAATACACGGCATATTCAAACATCAGCACCCGGTCAGCCGCCGCCAGCGCGACGGCTCCGCCCGAGCCACCCTCGCCGACGATACAGGCAATCATTGGCACACCCAACTGAAGACATTTTTCGGTGGAGCGGGCGATGGCCTCGGCCTGCCCACGCTCCTCGGCTTGAATGCCGGGAAATGCCCCCGAAGTATCGACAAGGCTGACAACCGGAATGCCGAAACGATCAGCAAGCTCCATCAGACGGATTGCCTTGCGATAGCCCTCTGGCTTTCCCATGCCGAAATTATGATGCAGACGGCTTTGGGTATCATCGCCCTTTTCATGGCCGATGACCATGATCCGCCGCCCGTCAAGCCGGGCGAGCCCGCCCAATATCGCCTGATCGTCGCCAAAAGCGCGGTCGCCGGCGAGCGGCATGAAGTCTTCGAACATCGACGCAACAAAATGTTTGAAATGCGGACGCTCTGGGTGGCGCGCTACCTGCGTTTTTTGCCAAGCGGTCAGTCTGGCATAAGTGTCTTTCAACTGTTTATCAGCCTTGTCGCGCAGCTTCGCGATTTCGGCATCAACATCGACTTCGCTCTCATCGGCTGCTTCCTGCAGTTCAATGATGCGAGCTTCCAACGCCGCGATAGGCTTTTCGAAATCCAGATATACCGTCATGGCTGCGGGTTAGAACCTGTAGGGGCTCGGGTCAACGTGCGCTTTGCCAAGGGATGGCGCTTGTTCACAAGTTCAACGAGGCGGCTGGCATCGACATGCGTATATATCTGGGTCGTAGCAATGTCGGCATGGCCGAGCATTGCCTGCAGCGCACGCAAATTGGCGCCTCCTGCCAAAAGATGCGTGGCAAAGGCATGGCGAAGCACATGCGGACTGACTTTTTCAGGATTTAGACCCGTTTCCGCTGCCAATTCCTTGATGATCTGAAACAAGCGAATTCGGCTGATATGGCTCCCTCGCGAAGGAAAAAGATAACGCTGATCCTTGGGCACAAATGCCTGCCAGACACCCACGGCATGCCGCGCCCGGTCGGAAATCGGCACCAACCGCTCTTTTGATCCCTTGCCAATCAGAATGATGAACGGCCGGTCAGCGACGACCGACGTGCGTGGTAGCGAAACCAGTTCAGTTGCGCGCAATCCTGAGCCGTAAAGCAGTTCGATCAATGCAGACAGACGATGGTCGTTGGCCGAAGCGTGTGACTTGGCCAATCTTGCATCAATGATTTGAAAAATCCGATCAACCTCGGCCTTGTCGAGGATTTTTGGCAAAGCGCGTCCCTGCGTCGGCTTAGGCAAAGCCGCAGACGGATTATCGGTTCGCAAGCCTTCTTCGTGCAAAAAAGCATAGAAACGCCGCAATGCAGACGCTTTGCGCGCAACAGAGCTATTGGCAAGATTGGTCCATTTGCTGGCCATATGGGCAAGCAGTTCGCCATCGGCATCGGCCAGACGCCCGCCAACCAGTGTTGAAGCCGCCATCAAATCGCTACGATAAGCCGCCAGCGTGTTTCGGGCCACACCGCGTTCAGCCGCCATCATTTCCAAAAAACGCTCGATCAGACCGGTATCATGCGATGACATGGTAAAAGGCCAGGTAGGGCAGACTATATATCAGGCGAAAGTTACCGCTTCGGCGGCCAGCATACGCGCTTCGGCTTCAAGGCCGACCTCACGCAGCGAGCGAACGATATAATAGAGATGGCTGGCCGGAACGAGAGACCATGACGGAGCTTGCAAGCCCGAAATGGCCATTAGTGCGACTGTCCCTTGTTCGCCGCGCTCGGCGGCAGCGGAGATTGCCCGCGACCATTCGGTCTGCCGCATGATGTTTGCTTGCAAATCACCGGCAAAATCGGCCTGTGCTTCGGGATCAACCCGCCCTAGCCCTGCAAGGCCGGCCAGCAGCAGCTTCGACTTCTGCGCGTCTTCGCTGCTGTCATTGCCGTAAAAATCATCGAGAGCGCTATATTCGACAGGTCCCGCACGGCCAGGCGCTCCGACCGAGATCAACGCCCAGCCCAATGCGCCCTCGCTGACGATATTCGCCCAGCGGGCCGCGTTGGTATCCAGTCCCGCCGTCATCATCGACGCCACCAACCGGTCCGCCTCGCCTGCATATGCATCATCAGGCCGAACCAGAGCCGCCGCTCTTGCTGTCATTACAAGCGCGCCGTGATAATCGGCCCCTGCAGCCGCGCCATCCCAGATTGCCACCATTGCCCCGATTTTCGCGGTATCGCCCGATGCGGTATAGGCCGAGCCCAGACTTTCGGACCTATTGCGTAACGTATCCGGGGCTTCGCTATCTTCAAGTACTTGCGCGTAGAGATCGACAGCATCGCGGTTGGAATACACGCCAAGTGCCGCAGCGGCTGGTGCGTATTTGGCGCGCGCGGTTGCGCCGAACATCGGCAATTGCACGCGCCAGCCAGCCATTTGGCGTCCGGCAGTGGCAAAGAGCGTCTCGGGTGGCTCAATCCCTGTGGCTGCGGCAAGGCCAAAGCGCCAAGGGTTCATCCCCTCGACGCCTTCCCAGTTTATACTCACAGAGCGGCGACCGTTAATGCCTGCACCAACCGCCTTTTCGGTCAATCGGTAATCGACTCCCCGGACCCAGCCCTGATATCGGCCTTGGTTGATAAACGCTGTCGCACTGCCCTGTTCACCTGCCAGAGAGGCACATATCGCTCTAGACATTTTCCATCGACCGTCATTTACCAGGCGAACGCCGCTCTCAGTTAACGGGCACATGCCCGCTAGATCACCATTCGCAAGATAGGCCTGCATCGCGACTTGATGCAGCCGCTTGGTGTAATTTCCGGCATCAACGGCTTGCACCAGTTGTCGAGCAGCAACGGAATCGCCCATACGCAGCAACAGCCAGGCGCGTTCCGCAGTCCAGTCGGCACCATTGACGCCAACTGGCGTGTTGGTCCGGCTGGCGAGCAAGCGGCGCGCCATGATGGTGCCCCAGCGCGAAGCAATCGGTCCCGTTGTCCTCTCGGCAACCTGCTTGAGAAACGCGCCATCGGTGGTACCAAATGCCTCAGCGGGAAACCCGCCGGACGCCGCCGACATGATCCCGATTGCGGATAAAGAACGCCGCGCAGCCGGAGGGACATCGTACCGGATGACGAGTTCTTCTTCCTCCTCCTCATCCTCGTCTTCTTCCTCGTCTTTGGCGTTGGTTGAATCAGTGGTCGATGGATCTCCAGTAGTCGAAGGACGTGGAGCGACTGGCGTCCCGGGCTCAGGCGAAAGAGTTCCGGGCGGTCTACTGGTTGGCGGCGCAGGTGGCGGCGCTGGATCGCCAAAGCCTTCAGGAAGCAGCGATTCCGGCCCTTGCTGACCCAATGCCGGCAGCGCAAAAACGACCGCCAAAGCGCCGGCTGCCAGTAATCCTGTCCTGAATTTTGAATTGGTCAATTTCGCGAACCCGATACTGTTGCCGGTGCTTGGACCGGAATTTCTATCACTTGCATAGGCTGCTCGCTACCCAGCCATTCGAGCCACATTAGCAGCGCGATTGCCGCCCCGGCAACTAGCAGCAACCACACCAGCCACTTTTTTCCGCTGCTGCACTGCGCCATCTATCGCAAATCTCTGCTTTCCCTCATGCATTTCGTAGCGGCATGCCGCGTCCGCTGCAATTCACTTTCCGCCAATCAATAGCCGATATATAGCCCGTATCGCAATGGGCGCGCATACTGATCTCGACAAACATCAAGGAACTTTACCGGTAATCGACCGACCCGTGGTGCTGGTCGGCATGATGGGGGTTGGCAAGACAAGCATCGGCAAACGGTTGGCCGCGCGGTTAGGCTTTGAATTTGTCGATGCCGACGAAGAAATCGAACGGGCAGCAGGCATGACCATTGCCGAAATTTTCGAAAAATATGGTGAACCCTATTTCCGTGACGGCGAACGACGCGTGATCGCCCGGCTGATCGACGGCTCGCCCAAAGTGATAGCAACCGGCGGCGGCGCGTTCATCAACGAAGAAACTCGCTCATTAATCCTCGATCGCGCGCTCTCGATCTGGCTGGACGCCGATATCAAGGTTTTGGCCGATCGCGTGTCGCGGCGCAACCACAGGCCGCTGCTCAAAGACCGGGATCCCGTCGAGGTGCTCACCGAACTTGGTAAGGTCCGCAATCCGTTATACGCGGCGGCCAATATCCACATCCGAAGCGACGCGTCACCCCATGCACGCACAGTCGACACAATATTGAGGGCTCTCGTTACATGACCGTAGTTACCGTCGACATCGCTGACCGGCCTTACGACATTCATGTCGAGGCAGGGTTGTTAGGTGATATCGCGAGGCACATAGCACCTTATTCGCGGAGTGGGCGGCTTCTGGTGGTGACCGACGATAATGTCGCGAAGCACGTCTGGCCCGAGGTGCTGGGTGCGCTCACCCGCGCGAACATTGGAGCGGAAGTTTTTGTCCTCCCTGCCGGTGAAGCAGGCAAAAGTTGGGGGCAATTGGAAAAGCTTACCGATTGGCTACTCGAACATCATATCGAACGCAGCGATCATATCATTGCGCTCGGCGGCGGCGTAGTCGGCGACATCACAGGATTCGCCGCGCATGTGGTCAAACGCGGCTGTTCGTTTATCCAGGTTCCGACAACATTGCTGGCGCAGGTTGATAGCAGCGTCGGCGGCAAGACTGCGATCAACAGCTCAGCGGGTAAGAATCTCGTTGGTGCGTTTCACCAGCCCTCATTGGTGCTGATCGATCCAGATGTGCTTGTGACCTTGCCAACGCGCCAGCTGGCAGCAGGTTTTGCCGAGGTGATCAAATATGGGCTGATCGACGACGCCGACTTTTTCAGCTGGTGCGAGGACAATCTCGACGCGTTTTTCGCAGGTAACGCCGCTGCGCGCGAATATGCGATTGTGCATTCGGTTCAGTCCAAGGCGCGCATTGTTGCGGCGGATGAAAAGGAACTAAACGGCACACGGGCGTTGCTCAATCTAGGGCACACTTTCGGCCATGCGCTCGAAGCCGATACAGGTTTTTCCGACCGATTGTTCCACGGCGAAGCTGTCGCGGCGGGCATGGCTTTGGCCTTCCGCTATTCGGTTCGGCTGGGCTTATGCACGGTGGGAGACGCGGACCGGGTTTCGGCTTTATTGGAACGTGCCGGACTGCCTGCAAGTTTAGCCGAAGCCGATGTCACAGCAAACGGCGCGCAACTGGTCGAGTATATGCTACATGACAAGAAAATGAGCGGCGGCACCCTGCCCTTCCTGCTAGCATCCGGAATCGGGCAATCGTTTCTCAGTAAGGATGTTGTGCTGGGCGATGTTGCGTCGTTTCTCGACGCGGAAGCTCAATCCTGATCAAGCAGAAAATCGTCTGAATCATCGCCGCCAAAGCTGTGATGCTGTCCGGCGTGCATGTCACCGCTTTTGAACTGCGCACGCAGACGTGCTTTATCACGGCGGCGGAACTCGCTGACAATCTGCGTAATGCTCTCCTTGCTCGTGCCGAACAATTTCAGGGCATCCACCGACATGCGGATCGAGGATTCGAAAACTTCGCGCACGATGCTGATCTCGCTGTCGTGCATCAGTGTGATCGCCTGTTGCCGGTCAAAAGCGCGGACGAACAACTTGGTGCTAGGAAATGTCTGGCGCACCGGAATGAGCGTTTCGGCATCGAGATCGCGGTCGTCGATGCAGAAAAATATCGCGCTGGCTTTTTCGGCACCCGCCCGTTTCAATAAATCGATCCGCGTACCGTCGCCGTAAAATACTTTACGGCCAAATTCACCGCTCAAGTCAATTGTCTGCGGGTTGATATCGATCAGTGTAACCGTGCGCCCCGCCGCTTGCATGATTTGCGCAACCTGTTGGCCAAATCGGCCATGTCCTACGACGATGACGCTGGCCTGATCGGCAATTTCCGGATCGTCGAGCTGCACTTCGCCAGAAGACTTGAGCGCTGCCAGCCGGTTTGCAAAAATCATCAGGAACGGTGTGGACGCCATCGATAGCGTGATCACCGCGCCAAACAGGCTTGCTGCCTCTGATTCGATCAGTAGCGCTTGCTGCGCGGCTGCGAACAACACAAAGCCGAATTCGCCGCCCTGGCTGAGCAGCATCGCCATAATGATCGATGCTTTGGTATTGAGCCCGAAAAACCGGCCCAGTAGAAAGATGACTCCGATTTTGATAGCGATTAACGCCGCAGCCAAACCAACGACGAGCAACGGCTGCGCAAGGATTACATCAACATCGAGCAACATGCCCACCGCGAGGAAGAACAGTCCAAGTAGGATCGAACGGAACGGATCGATATCGGCCTCAAGCTCGTGGCGATAGGGCGATTCGGCGAGCATCACACCTGCTACAAATGCGCCTAGCGCTGGCGAAACACCGATCATTTGCATCACCGCCGCGCTCGCGCACACCGTAAACAGCCCGGTGACGATGAACAACTCGCGCTCTGAAATCTTGCCCACCAGCCGAAGTAACGGCGAGAGCAAATAGCGCCCTGCCAAGACAAGCCCTACAATCGCCAATATTGCATAAATTACCAGTAACCAGCCACTGATTGCACCTTCTTCGGCAGGCGCGCGCGACAAAGCGGCGACGATTGTCAACAACGGAACAATCGACATGTCCTGAAACAGCAGGATCGAGAAACTCTTCTCGCCATAATCGGTTTTCAGGCGGCCGCGTGACTGGAGTAACGGTAGCACCTGCGCGGTCGAGGACAACGCGAGCGGAAGCCCAAGAACAAGTGCCGCCTCCCAACTAAATCTAGGTATTACGCCCAGGATAACCGCGAACATCGCAAGGCCGCACAAAGCCACCTGCAACGGTCCGAACAGCAATATATCGCGCCGCAACAACCACAATCGGCTGGGTGAAAGCTCAAGACCGACCAGGAACAGCAGCAAGATGATGCCGATTTCGGAATATGCGAGGATCGTTTCAGGTTCACCGATCAATGCGAACCCGTCAGGGCCGATCACGATGCCCGCAACCAGATAACCCAGCACAGCGCCTAAGCCCAGCCGTCTGAACAACAGCACAGCAACCAACGCTGCGCCGAGCAAGACGACCCCGCCCATCATTACATCGGCGACGAGATTGTGCGACGCTTCTTCCATTAGCTCGCCAGTTTCAACTGATCGGCTGCCGCCAAAACAGCGTCAAAGGGTAACAAGATGGCCGCGTGACGCGATGGATAGTCTTTGGCAGGCACCAGCAAGTCCAACTCGGACCATGTTGCAGGCATGGGCGCGGTGCCTTTCAAGGCCTGCTCCACGCCGGCTCTGATCTCGCCGATAGCGGCTATTTCCAAACCGACACCGTTGGCCCGGACTATAGCGGCTGTCGCCTGACCCAATGCACAAGCATTGGCGCGCAAAGCCAGCGCCGCGACCTTGCCATTACCAGCAAACTTCACATCAGCCTGTATCCGGCTGCCGCAAATCGGTGAGCGGACTTCTGCGGTACCATGCGGACGATCGAGTCGGTCGCCTGAGATAAGCGACGACGCCAACCGTAATATGTCACGATTATATAGTGCCGAGTCCATCAGTTGGCTGTTTCGATTTCGTCGTCGTCACGCTGTTCGCGGACAAATTCGGACATCGCGACGCCGCTGGCATTCAATAATGGGTAAGTGCGGGATTTTGTCATCCATTCGGGCCGCGGTTCGTTCGCACCGAACAGGGTTTCGAAACCCATGACGATGATGAGGAACAGCAAAGTCGCCATAATCAGACCCTTGAGCATTCCGAAGCCGAAGCCGAGGACGCGGTCGATAGGGCCCAATTTCGATTTGCGAGATTTTTTCCCGATCGATTTGGATATCCATTTGCCCAATGCATATGTGACAATCACAATCGCCAAAAAGGCCAACACTGCCGCGCCTGAGTCCGTGCTAATCGGCTCGCTCAATACCGCTGTCGCTGGGGCATGGAACATCCGCACTGCGGCAATAATCATGATCCACGCGATCAGCGACAACGCTTCCTGCACAAACCCGCGCATGAAGCCAAATATGGCTCCGCTGCCGAGCAGGAATAGTACGATAATGTCGAGCGCGGTCATGCCGCGTTTGCTAACCGCGTCCCAGCATATGGTCAACGAGATTGGCGAGCGTACGGAACCCCTGCGTCGAAATTCCCGCCTGCCCTTTGACCGAAGGCGGCACCAAAGCGTTATTGAAACCAAGTTTCGCCGATTCTTTCAGCCGCAACGCGCCATGCGCGACGGGACGGATTTCGCCTGAAAGCGCGACTTCCCCAAACAGAACCGCGTCCGACGGCAAAGGCCGCTCGGCCAGTGCTGACACCAAAGCGGCAGCAACCGCCAGATCGGCAGCAGGATCAGAAATGCGATAGCCTCCAGCAATATTGAGATACACCTCGGCCGTAGAAAAACTGAGTCCGCAACGTGCCTCGAGCACCGCCAAGATCATCGCAAGCCGACCACTGTCCCAACCGACCACCGCGCGGCGCGGCGTAGCGCCGCTTGACAGTCGCACGGTCAGCGCCTGAATTTCGACCAATACCGGCCTCGTCCCTTCGAGCGCCGGAAAAACTGTCGCCCCCGTCACCTGTTCGGCGCGGTCGGTGAGAAATAACGCGCTCGGGTTGCCGACCTCGGTCAGCCCTTCTTCCTGCATCGCGAACACGCCGATCTCATCGGTGCCGCCGAAGCGGTTTTTCGATGCACGCAATATCCGGTACTGATGGCTTCGCTCACCCTCGAAAGCGAGCACGGTATCGACCATATGCTCAAGCACGCGCGGACCCGCGATAGTCCCGTCTTTGGTCACGTGGCCGACGAGCATCAGAGCAGTGCCGCGTTCCTTGGCGTAGCGGATCAACTCCTGCGCCGATGCGCGCACCTGGCTCACCGTCCCCGGCGCGCCTTCGATCAAGTCGCTATGCATCGTCTGGATCGAATCGATTACCAGCAAAGCCGGCGGCTCGCCCCGCCCCAATGTCGTCAATATATCGCGCACAGAAGTCGCCGCAGCCAACTGCACCGGCGCATCGCCCAGACCCAATCGACGCGCGCGCAGCCGCACTTGATCTACTGCCTCCTCACCTGAAATATAAGCAACACTTAACCCGCGGCGCGCCAGATTTGCCGCCGCTTGCAATAGCAAGGTCGATTTTCCGATTCCCGGATCGCCGCCCAATAAGGTTGCCGACCCCGGCACCAGCCCGCCGCCCAAAGCTCGGTCAAATTCGGCGATACCGGTCGAAGCACGGTCAGGCAGCTTTATTTCACTATCAAGACCATGCAGCACGACCTCACGCCCGCCCGAGCGCAGATGATGCTTCATCTCGAAGACAGTCGCGCCGGCCTCTTCGGCGAGCGTATTCCACTCCCCGCAGTCGTCACACTGCCCCTGCCACCGGTTCGCCTCGGAACCGCACGCCTGACAAACGTATCTGCGCTTTGCTTTTGCCATGCCAATGATCTATCAGAACATATTAAGAACGCAAGTCTGGAATCGGACGGTTCTTGGCTTGCACGATCCAGTCTGCCCTGCCACATCTATGCCATGCGGGAAAAGGAACTCAGGCTGGCGCTCATTTGCTATGGCGGGGTCAGTCTTGCCATCTATATGCACGGCGTCACCCGCGAAATCTGGCACCTGATCCGCGCCAGCAGAGCCTATCATGATGACAGCGAAACCGCTGGCGGCAGCGAGGCTGTTTACCGCGACCTTATCGCAAAAATCGAAGAGGTGGCGGGTACAAAGCTACGCGTCTTTAACGACATTATCGCGGGGTCAAGCGCGGGCGGGATCAACGGTGTATTCCTCGCACAAGCTATCGTCACCGGTCAATCGCTCGAACCGCTGACCGATCTGTGGCTGGAAAAGGCCGATGTCGAAATCTTGTTAGACCCCGATGCGCGGCCTTTGTCGCGTTTCACAAAATTCTGGGCAATCCCGATTGCGTGGATGATCCTTCGCCGCAAAGGCGGGGCCATCGACCGGATGGTCGCCGACGAGGCCAAGGATGAAGTCGCGGCCAAATTGTCGCGCTTTGTCCGCGCCAGATGGTTTGCGCCGCCATTTGGTGGGCGGGTGTTTTCGGGGTTGCTGCTCGACGCCTTTGACGCCATGGCCAAGGGGATGACGGGCAAGGCTTTGTTACCGCAACATCAGCCGCTCGACCTGTTCGTGACCGTCACCGATTTTGCCGGGCATGATCAGGTGCTGATGCTCAACAGTCCGTCCATGGTCGTCGAATCCGAACACCGTATTACGATCAGTTTTTCCACACGTGGACGGCAGGGCATGGACGTCGCGGCGATCCCTGAATTGGTATTCGCTGCGCGCGCAACCGCCAGCTTCCCTGGGGCCTTTCCGCCTTTTTCGGCGCATGAACTGGATGCACAGATCAAGGCTAGGGGAATCGATTGGCAGGGCCGCGATGCTTTTCTGCAACGGATATTGCCGCAGCAATTTGCCGCAGGCGTCGCTGCCGATACGATGTTGATCGACGGATCGGTGCTCGCCAACGCGCCGTTCAACCAGGCGATTGACGCGCTCCGTAATCGCCCAGCCCGGCGCGAGGTTGACCGTCGTTTTGTCTATATCGACCCCAAGCCCGGCCGCCCGAGTTTCCGGTTCAAGCGGCGAGGGGGCACGAACGAGCAAGATGGTGCGCGCAAGAAACCGCCGGGCTTTTTCTCGACGATATTCGGTGCGACTTCAAATATACCGCGCGAACAACCCATCCGTGACAGTCTTGAAAAGCTTGAAGGCCGGACCGAGCGGGTCGAGCGGATGCGGCAAATCACCGATAGCCTGCGCGTCGAGGTTGAAAATACCATCGAACAAATGCTCGGTAAAACATGGTTTCTGTCGCAGCCGACGCCCGAACGGCTCGAGAAATGGCGCTCGACTGCCAACCAGAAAGGCGCGCAGGCGGCAGGCTATAGCTATCCGGCTTATGGTCATCTCAAAATGGCGGGCGTGGTTGACGACATCATGGCGATAGCCCGCCGCGCATATCCCGAGGGTGACTCGCTGCATTTCCGGAATTTGCGGACCGCAGTCTGGGCGGAAATCCGGGCCCGCGGGCTGGAAGCCATGGCGGGTACTAAAGGCGTCGGGGCAACCAAGCAATCGATCCAGTTTTTCCGCGACCACGACATCCGCTACCGCATCCGCCGCCTGCGTTTTCTTGCCCGCCGGTTGGCACACGAGATCGAGGCCGATTATGGTGAAGAAGGCGTCGGCACCAAAATCATGCACGATAATATCTATGCCTGCCTGTCGCTGTTTCTGGAGCGCGAGACTTCGGATTATCTGGGCGGCGATTTTGCCGAAATAGTCGTCGGCGGCGTTGCTAATCCGGGCGTGCTGCTGGACAGGTTGGCCGAGCAGCGGGCACTGATTGAAACCGACAGGCTGGCCGACCGTATATTGTGCGATGCATTGTTGCAAATGCCTGACGAAAGCAGGCGCACCATGCTTTTGGGCTATATCGGCTATCCGCTTTACGACATCGCCACCCTACCCCTGTTGCAGGGCGAAGGCCTTGACGAATTTGACCCGGTCAAGGTTGACCGCATTTCGCCCGAGGACTGCAACGCCATCCGCACTGGCGGCGCTGCTGCAACTTTAAAGGGCATCGAACTCAACAATTTCGGTGCCTTCTTCAGCCGCGCCTATCGCGAAAATGATTATATCTGGGGCCGCCTGCACGGCGCGGAGCGGTTGATCGATATCGTGCTATCGTCGCTGCCTTCGGGCAGTCCGATTGCCGATACCGATGTCCGCGATTTCAAACGTAATGCGTTCGCAGCAATCCTCGATCGGGAAGCGCCGCGGCTCAAAAAAATCCAGCCGCTGATCAAATCACTCCGCTCCGAAATCGAAGCGCTCGGTGGAACCGCGCCTTAACTTTTGACCATATTGTAGACCGTTTCGACAAAGCGGTCAGCAGTGATAAAACCACTTGGGTTCACGCCATAGCCATCGGCTGGCCGCTCGGCCTTGATTGCATCGAGCGATTTGCCTGCCTTGATCCCGGCTTCGACCTTGGCAATGATTTCGGCAACCATGTTGCGATATACCAAAAGGTCAGCCTTGGTCGCGACTGCGCCGTGACCCGGGATAATCTTGGTTTTATCGTCGGCAAGGGCAAGTGCCTTGTCCGCAGCCGCAACGACTCCGCGCACATTACCGCCGCTGCCACCGTCGACAAATGGATAGGTCGCGCGGAAGAAGAACAGGTCGCCCATGTGGATGATATTAGACTTGGTCCAGTGTATGATGGAGTCGCCGTCTGTATGCGCGGCTGGCATGTGAATAACGCGGACCTCTTCACCGTTGAGGTGCAATTTCAAACCGTCGGCATAAGTGATTACCGGCAATGCAACCTTCGGACTGGCTTTTACTTCGCCAAATGTGGTTTTCTGGTCGCTTGCCATCCGCACGCGGACATTGTCATGCGCCATAATCACAGCGCCTGCCTTGCCCAGATTTTCGTTCCCGCCGCTATGGTCGCCGTGCCAGTGGGTGTTCACGAGATACTTCACCGGCGCTGCACCAAGCCCGGACACCGCCGCCTGAATTTTCGCTGTCATCGGCGCATATTGGTCGTCAATCAAGATCGTTCCGTCTTCGCCATAAGACACCCCGATATTACCGCCCGCACCAAACAGCACGGCTACGCCAGGCGCAAGCTGTTCGGCCTTGATTTCGATCTTGCTGAAATCCTGCTGGGCAAAAACCGGTGCAGTGATAGCAGAAATTGCGAACGCAAAAATTGCGGGTAATTTGGTCATTGGGAATGCTCCTGGAACTCGTTGAGTTATAAACTATAGTGGCTCTCGCTCCAGTGCCAGTCTATTTATGTGTTCAGCCATTCAATCTCGCCAGCCTGGGTCAGCAGCTTAAGCATCACCGCTGCGCCGCATTGTTGGGACCTGGCGGTTCGGCTGAATTTGCCATCGGCCACAAACTTGCCGCGATCGTAATGGTTGGAGAAGCTCCACAAATACGGCGTCGGAACACCAAGCCCGCGATAACCAAGGCCGTTATACGCTTCGAGCCGGTAGAGCGTGCGTTCGAGGCTCCAGTCGGTCTGTCCGGTAAAGCCTAATAGCCGCAACGCGTCCTTGGCGCTCGATTCCCAGTCGGACGGCGGCAACCACTGGCTTGGGCGACCCGCTGGAACCTGCCTTGTGCGCGCGGTCAGTGGGAAGTCGCCATTGTGTAGGTGCGCGCGGAAATTGAAGCTTGCCTCCAGCGCGTGGGTCGCCGCGATGAAGTGCCACGGAACGCCCGTAACTTTCTCCACACGCACATAGCGATCACGCGATTTGCGCATCATATCGAGATGCCAGTTCGCGGTATCGGTATATTGCGGGCGCACTGTAAGATTGCGGAATTTGCGGCCATATTCGGTCTTCAGACTGGCATAATCTCGCGCCTTGCTGAGTGGGCGCTCCGGCTCCTCTTCGGCGGCTGGTGCGTCCACCTTCGCCCCAGGTTGCGGCAATTCTGGTACCAGCGGAGCGTCCGGCTGAAAGATTATCGTCGGCTGCGCTTGTTCATCCTGCACCAGGAAGCGTATCCCCTTAGGCGACGGTGAGCCAAATCCTATCGGAAGCAAGCGCAGGGCTTCAGGCAGCTCATGTTGGTTCTGGTGTAGCTCGGCGAGCAACTCTCCCGCCTCGTCGGCAAAGCCGGGGTCAACCGCCTCGGACCGGTCGATTAAAGCCACCAGCCGGGGCATGGCCATCTGGTACAGCGATTCGGTGAAATCAGCGAGCGACGTACCCTTGCCTAATGCCAACGGCGATTCCGGAAGGCCTTTCCGGTCAGCCTCGCGTTCAAGGTTGATGACCGCCTCCGCCATCCGCAAATAACCCGTTGGTTTGCGAGGCAATAGATCAATGATTTCGCGCGGCACATCGAGGCCAAGTATTTTAGTATCCTGCGCAAAGGCACGCTGGCCAACGCTAACCGTAAACACCGCGCCGCCTACCGACTTAAGAAAGTCTCGTTTGCCGAACTCGCTGCCAGCCATCGACTCGCCCCTCCAAGATTATTCTAGCATTAGAAAAGCTTGGAGTCTCGCAGGCGGGCGCAGATTTTACGTGAGGCGGGAATAGATTAAGTAATGCCGTCCCAGATACCCTTGAGCTTATCGAAAAAGCCGGTCGATTGCGGGCATTCTTCGCCGGTTTCGGTCTCCCGGAATTCGCGTAAGAGTTCCTTCTGTCGCGTCGACAAACGCGATGGCGTCTCAACGTCGATCTGGATCACCATATCGCCGCGCCCGCGTCCTTGCAGCACGGGCATGCCTGCCCCACGTTGGCGGAGCTGCTTGCCCGATTGGATTCCTTCGGGAACGATGATGATATGCTCGGCACCATCAAGGCCCGGAATGCGGATCTCACCGCCCAAGGCAGCCGTCGTAAAGCTTACCGGCGCGCGGCAGAACAAAGTAGTCCCATCGCGTTCGAAAACTTTGTGCCGTGACAGATGGATGAAGATGTAAAGGTCGCCCGCCGCTGCGCCATAAGGCCCGGCTTCGCCCTTGCCAGCAACGCGTATGCGTGTCCCTTCATCGACGCCGGGGGGGACATTGACCGAGATGGTTTTGCGTTCGTCGACACGACCTTCGCCCCGGCAGACCTTGCAGGGATCTTCAATAACCTCACCGCGACCGTGGCATGTCGGGCAGGTACGCTCGACAACGAAAAAGCCTTGCTGCGCCCGCACTTTGCCGTGGCCTGCGCATAGGTTGCAGCGGCGCTTGCCTGATCCCGGCGTCGCGCCCGATCCTTCACAAGTGCCACAAGCCGTCGCGACGTCGATTGTAATTTCGGCATCCTTGCCGTGAAACGCCTCGTCCAGCGAGATTTCGAGATCATAGCGAAGGTCAGCACCGCGAGCAGGACCGCGCTGACGACCTCCACCAAAACCTTCGCCGAAGAAGCTCTCGAATATGTCCGAAAAGCCGCCAAACGGATCGCCGCCCTGACCGCCACCCATGCCGCCATTTTCAAACGCCGCCTTGCCAAACCGGTCATAGGCCGCACGCTTCTGCGGATCTTTCAATACGTCGTACGCTTCCGAAATCGCTTTGAACTTAGCTTCGGATTTATCGCAGCCGGGATTGCGGTCAGGATGGCACTCCATCGCGATACGGCGGTAAGACGATTTCAGCGTCTTCTCATCCGCCGTCCGCTCAACTTCCAGCAATTCATAATAATCGATGTCGAGACTCATGACCGACTAATCCCCCGTTTCCCGGCCGTCACTGCGTTTCGGATGCGACGGCCGGAAACTTTCAACATCAGTCTTTTTTGTCTTCGTCGACTTCGGAGAACTCGGCATCGACAACATTATCGTCAGCCGGAGCATCTTCAGGTGCAGCGCCGGGCGATGCCGCAGCCTGCTCTTCCTTGTAGATCGCTTCACCTAGCTTCATCGCGATTTGGGCCAAGGCAGTTGCCTTTTCCTTCATCGCTTCGGGCTCGCCGCCTTCGATAGCAGTTTTGGTTTCAGCGACAGCGGCTTCGATTTCACCCTTAAGTGCGGCGTCGATCTTGTCGCCATGCTCTTGAAGCTGCTTCTCGGTCGTGTGCACAAGGCTCTCGGCGTTATTCTTAGCTTCGGCGGCCTCACGGCGCTTCTTGTCTTCCTCGGCGAAGGCTTCGGCATCGCGGACCATCTGATCGATATCGGCGTCGGACAGGCCGCCCGAAGCCTGTATCTTGATCTGCTGCTCTTTGCCGGTGCCCTTGTCCTTGGCGGTAACGCTGACGAGACCGTTGGCATCGATATCGAAGGTCACCTCGACCTGCGGAACACCGCGCGGTGCTGGCGGGATTCCGACAAGGTCGAAATTGCCGAGCAGTTTGTTGTCTGCCGCCATTTCACGCTCGCCCTGGAAAACGCGGATTGTCACCGCATTCTGATTGTCTTCCGCGGTCGAATAGACCTGGCTCTTCTTTGTCGGGATCGTCGTGTTTCGGTCGATCATGCGCGTGAACACGCCGCCCAATGTTTCGATGCCAAGCGACAACGGCGTCACGTCGAGCAGCAAAACGTCCTTGACGTCGCCTTGCAAAACGCCTGCCTGAATCGCAGCGCCCATCGCCACAACTTCGTCAGGGTTTACGCCGGTGTGCGGTTCTTTCCCGAAGAAGCTTTTCACCACGTCGCGGACCTTGGGCATGCGAGTCATACCGCCAACCATAACGACTTCGTCAATCGCATCAGCCTTCAGACCAGCATCTGCGAGTGCCTTTTTGCATGGCTCAAGCGTACGTTTGATCAAATCATCGACCAGCTTTTCAAGATCGGCACGCGTTATGGTTTTAACCAAGTGCTTTGGACCATTTTGGTCAGCGGTAATGAATGGCAGGTTGACTTCGGTCGTCTGCGTCGAAGACAGTTCGATCTTTGCTTTTTCAGCCGCTTCTTTCAAACGCTGAAGCGCCAGCTTGTCCTTCGTCAGGTCAATGCCTTCGGCCTTGTTGAAATCGGCAGCCAAATGCTCGACGAGCACGCTGTCAAAATCTTCACCGCCCAAGAACGTATCGCCATTGGTCGACTTCACTTCGAACACGCCGTCGCCGACTTCGAGAATCGAAATATCGAACGTACCGCCGCCGAGGTCATAGACCGCAATGGTCTTGTTCTCGTCCTTGTCCATGCCGTAGGCAAGCGCAGCTGCAGTCGGCTCGTTGATGATACGCAGCACTTCGAGGCCGGCAATCAGGCCAGCATCCTTGGTCGCCTGACGTTGGGCGTCGTTAAAGTAGGCTGGAACGGTGATCACGGCCTGAGTCACGGTTTCGCCCAGATAGGCTTCGGCCGTTTCCTTCATTTTTTGCAGGATGAAAGCCGAAATCTGTGATGGCGAATATTCTTCGCCGCCGGCTTTTACCCAAGCATCGCCTGTCTTGCCTTTGGTAATTGTGTACGGAACAAGACCCATGTCTTTCTTGGTCATGGGATCATCGAAGCGGCGACCGATAAGGCGCTTCACTGCGAAAATCGTGCTTTCCGGATTGGTTACTGCCTGCCGCTTGGCGGGCTGCCCAATCAGGCGCTCACCATCCTTGGCAAAGGCAACAATCGACGGCGTCGTGCGCGCGCCCTCTGCATTTTCAATGACCTTGGGCTTGCCGCCGTCCATGACCGCAACGCAGCTGTTTGTCGTGCCCAAGTCGATACCAATAACTTTAGCCATAAAAACTTACCCCGAAATTTTAAAATTGAACTCTCACTAGCCACTTACGGACCGGCCCTATCAGGCACCGGTGTTTTCCCGTAATGCAACCTTGTAGCGGCGATATAGGTGCCAAATCTCTTGGCACAAGACTTCGGCCACCCTAGATAGGGAAAAAGTGACCGTCCGCCCCGCTTTCGGACAGTTTCACGGTCACAGATATATGAGGCAAAACGATGAACCGCAGACTTTTTACCCTTGGCACCGCAACTTTGGCGCTAATGCTTGGCTCATGCGGGCCGACCCCGCAGTTGAAGGTCAAGGAAGCCGTTCTGACGCTGTCGCCGGTGGATAGCAATCCGTCGGGTTTCCACTTCAATGTCTATGGCGGTCCAGAGGATGTCTACCTGCTCCGCGTCAGCACGCCGTCTGCTATCCGCACTGAAATGCACGATGTCGGCGTTGATCCCAAAACAGGCGCGGTAACAATGTCACCGATGAACCGCGTGCTGATACCGGCGGGCAAAAAGGTCGAATTCAAACGCGGCGGTAAGCATGTGATGATGTGGGGCGTAAACCTAATCCCGCGCCGTTTGGGCGAGATCGAAACCGAGTTTTTGTTCTCGAACAACGCGCGCATCCGGGTGAAGGCACGGGTTCAAGAAATGGACGGCACCGATCCGGATGAGAAAAAAGCAATAGACGGCTGAGAGCTCAAATGTTCGGGCCGCATCCTTCGGGCAGACCCCTCACCATTCGCGAACGAGCGCTGGCGGAATCGGTTTTCGGCAGCGCACTCGATTATCACTCAATCCGAATCCATAACCGGAAATTCTGGTGGTTCCAGCCGCGCAAAGTGACGATGGCGCCTGATGGACATCTGTGGTTTCACCCCAAGAACGATTTGTTCTGTGATGATTTCTGCGATCGCGGGCTGGAACTGCAAGGGCTTTTCATCCACGAATTGGTCCATGTGTGGCAGCACCAGCAAGGGATCTTTCTACCGCTGAAACGCCATCCATTTTGCCGCTATGATTATAGCCTGAAACCGGGTTGGAAGCTCGGCCAATATGGCATTGAGCAGCAGGCCGAAATCGTGAAGCATGTGTTTTTGCTGCGCAAAGGCGTGAAAGTGCGCGGCGCGCCGCCGTTGTCGCAATATGAGGGCATCTTACCCTTTTGACGGCAAAAGGCCGAGGCGTTCGCGCATCGACCAGCGGATGAGCATCAGCATGGCAACGATACCCAGCCCTATCGCAAGGCCAGTCCAAATCCCTACGCCATTCCACCCCGCGCGGAATGCCAGCCAAGCACCAACGCCTATACCGACCACCCAATAGCCAAAGGCGGCAAAGACCATTGGCACGGTAGTGTCGTGAAGGCCGCGCAGCATTCCAGCACCAACGACTTGCGCGCCGTCGACGATCTGGAACAATGCGGCAATCGCAAGGAAGCTGATCGCCAGTTGTACAACTTCGGCGTTGATCGCCGCGTCGCGGTCGATAAACACTGATATAAGCGCCTCTGGCACCATCCACATCAGCAACGCCATCGCCGCCATAAATCCGGTGCCCATTACAAAGCTCGTCCATCCTGCGCGGCGGATCATCTGCCGGTCGCGGCGGCCATAGCCAATGCCGACCCGAACGGTGGCGGCTTGCGCAAGGCCCATGGGCACCATGAAGGTCACGCTTGCGACTTGCAGCGCGATGGCATGTGCAGCAACCGAAGCAGTATCGATCAAGCCCATCAGCATGACCGCAACGCCAAACACGCCGCCTTCAAGGCCCATCGTCACGCCAATCGGCAAACCCAGTTTCCACAAGGCGCGAAACCGAGGCCAGTCGCTCCGCCACCAGCGTCCGAACAGATTATAGCGCCGGAATTTGGGATGAACGGTGATGACGACAATCATGCCCAGAAACATGAATATGTTGGCGAGAATACTTCCGATGCCGGCGCCAACCAGCCCCAATGCAGGTAGCCCAAGCTTGCCGAAAATCAACACATAATTGAACGCGGCGTTGGCGAACACGCCCGATATGCCGATGACCAGCGACCACATCGGTCGTTCCAGCGCCGACAGGAAATTGCGTGCAATAATCAGCCACAGGAAGGGGAGGATCGACCACATATAGGCGCGCACATAGCTTTGCGCTTTTTCTGCAAGTTCGGCTTGCTGCCCAAGCGCAAGCAACACAGATTCGGTCTGCCACAGGATCAGCCAGATTGGAATCATGATCGCAACTGCGACCCAAAGCCCCTGCCGGAATGTCCGCCTGATGTCACGAACCGAATGCGCCTTTGCACCACGCTCGCTCGCCATCATCGGCGCAGTCGCAGTAACCAGACCCATGCAAAAAATCGCTGCGGTCATGCACAGGTTGAAGCCCAAAGACGCCGCAGCCAGTTCAGTCGGCCCAAGCCATCCAACCATCACGACGTCGGTCGCGCCAATCAGCGACATTGACAGATTGGTCAGGATCAACGGCCAGGCAAGCGTCAGCGTCGCGCGAAGCTCATCGCGCCAGGGGGACTGGAGGTCCATCGGGATTGCCGCTGTGGTCATGGGAGGGGGTGGATAGACGAGAGCTGTCGCTGAGACTACCCCAACTTTGTCATTTGCGCGAAGGCGGGAAACCATGGTCTAAGTTCCCAATTTTAACAGAAATTTTAAGATGCAGAGCTTACAAAACGATATGAACGCTCACGTTGGAAATATCACTTCCGCTGGTATTGCCCGGCAAATCAATAATGTCTCACCCACTGATTTGGAATTCGGCGCTGCGTTTATTGGGAGTTACATTATTCTGTGCGCGCGTATTGAAGAGTGGGCTGCTGAGGTAATTGTCTCATCTCACCCAGCAAGCGCAGAAGGGCTACCCGCTAAAATACCACGAATGCTGGGTCCTAAACTTAAAGCAATTTCTGAACTCGTTGGCAACGAGCCAAACCCTTTTGCGAAGCCTAAGCGGGTATCGGAATTGATGGCACGGTTCGCAGTGCCAGCAAAATTACGGTCAGACATGGCTCATTCAACGCTAAAGGCCGTCAAAAATGGTGAAGATACGGTATATCTATTCCATACCGTTGATAACGGCGACCGTTTCTGGATGACCAAAACGAACATGCTCCAAGCGTTAGCGGAACTCAAAAAACTGGTGAAAGAAGTCACCGACCAGAAAATGAAAAAAACTACTCCACCGCCTTCGCCACCCCAACCAAAGCAGGCCGCAACAGCCGGTCCTTGATCATATACCCCGCTTGCATTTCCGCCACGATCGTCCCAGGCTCTGCATCCGCGCTCGGGATTTCGACCATCGCCTGGTGCTGGTTTGGATCGAGCGGCATGCCCGTTGCTGCAATGCGGGTGATACCGTTTTTGGCGAATACGCTTTCCAGCTCGCGGCCGGTGGCTTCGAGACCAACGACAAGGCCCTTCATCGCCTCGCTTTCGCGCATCTCGGCAGGGATCGCCTCCAATGCGCGGGTAAGGTTGTCCGATACCGACAGCACGTCGCGGGCAAAGCCGGTCGCGGCATAAGCACGCGCATCCTGCGCTTCTTTTTCCATCCGGCGGCGCACATTCTGCGTTTCGGCCTGCGCGTAAAGCACTTCCTGCTTAGCAGTGGCCAACGCCTCTTCCAACTCAGCGATTTTGGCGTCGGAGCCATTCGCCGTCTCGGGCGCATCATCCTTAAGATGCTCGGGCACGCCCTCCAATTCTTTTTCGACCGCGATGTCGGCTGCTTCGTTTTTCTTGTCAGTCATAACCCTGTTAACCCATATATTGAGCAGCGGGTCCCGCTGCGCGTTGCCTTGCGCATATAGAAAGCAATTTTATTTCATCAAGCCGAACGTCATTTAATTAGGCGACCCAGCGCCTGCGCGGTAAAATCGACCATCGGCACGATCCGCGCGTAATTCAGCCGCGTGGGGCCAATTACGCCGACGACGCCAACGACCTTTCCGCCCGCCTCGCGATAGGGTGCGGCGATGACCGACGAACCCGATAGCGAAAACAGATTATTCTCCGATCCGATAAAAATCCGCGTCGATTGCGCATCACGCGCGCTATCGACCAGCCGCGCAATTTCCTCCTTGCTCTCCAACTCGTCAAGCAATTGCCGAACGCGATCAAGATCAGCCGCAGCTGCCTCGTCGATCAGATTCGATTGCCCGCGCACGATCAGCACCGGACGGTCATTGGCATCAAGCGACCAGATCGCGAGGCCATCGCGCACCAATTTTTCGCTGGCATTATCAAGCTCGGCTTTCTCGGCCCTGATCTCGCCATCGAGGCGTAACAGCGCCTCGGAAAGCGTCAGTCCCGACAAACGCGCCGAAATGTAATTAGACGCCTCAACCAGCGCACTATCGCTGACCGACGCGTCAGTCCCGACCACGCGGTTCTCAACACTGTTGTCGGTTCCAACCATGATTGCCAAGACCTGAGTTCCCGACAGCCGCGCGAAGCTGAACGATTTCATCACTGCATCGCGCTTGGGCACCAGCACAATGCCAGCGCAGGCCGACAGCCCCGACAGCACGGAGGTTGCTGCAGCCAGCGCTTCCTCAATTGGTCCCTCACCCCGGATCTGCGATTCAATCGCGCGGCGTTCTTCAACTGAAGGCTCCGCTGCCTGCATCATGCCGTCGACGAATAACCGAAGCCCGCTCTCGGTCGGCATGCGCCCAGCGCTGGTATGCGGCGCGGCGAGCAGGCCAGCTTCTTCCAGATCCTGCATTACATTGCGGATCGACGCTGGCGACAGGTTCAACCCCGGAAATTTCGATATCGTTCGCGATCCCACAGGTGCACCGCTTTCGAGATAGCTTTCGACCACCATCCGGAAAATGTTGCGGGTGCGGTCGTTGAGTTCGTTGATAGGGGTGTGGCTCACATTGATAGATGTAGCGGAGCACGCTTGCAAAGCAAGCGGGGGAGGTTATGGCGGCCTTCAACCCGTTATCAGGAGAATATCATGCGCCCATCCGGCCGTGCACCCGACGAAATGCGTCCCATTTCGATTGAAACCCATTTCACCAAACATGCCGAAGGCAGCTGCCTGATCGGTTTTGGCGACACCCGCGTCCTGGTGACCGCCAGCGTCGAGGACCGATTGCCACCTTGGCTTCGCGGTAAAGGCGAAGGCTGGGTGACCGCGGAATATTCGATGCTACCCCGCGCTACGCATACGCGCGGCCAGCGTGAAGCGGCAAAGGGCAAACAGTCGGGTCGTACACAGGAAATTCAGCGGCTTATTGGGCGTTCTTTACGTTCGATTGTCGATATGAAGAAGCTCGGCGAGCATCAGATTACGCTCGATTGCGACGTGTTGCAGGCCGATGGCGGGACGCGGACGGCGGCGATTTCCGGTGCCTGGGTTGCGTTGCGGTTGGCAGTTGATGGCTTAATGGCATCAGGTGCGGTGAAGGAAGACCCGATCAGCGGACGTGTTGCGGCGGTTTCATGCGGGATTTACAATGGCACGCCTGTATTGGATCTGGATTATATCGAAGATTCGAGCGCCGATGCCGATGCCAATTTTGTACTGCTCGAAGGTGGGAAAATCGCCGAAGTGCAAGCGACAGCGGAAAATGCGACTTACGACGAAGAGGCTTTACTTCGCTTGCTACGTCTGGCGCGGATGGGAACTGACCGGATTTTTGCTGTTCAAGCAGACGCGGTTAAGTAGGCCCATTGGTATATGACTCCTCGCAAACTTTTGCCCGGACAACTGGTGATTGCAAGCCATAATGCAGGCAAGGTGAAGGAAATCCGGGCATTGTTGGCACCTTACGGGATCGAACCGGTTTCAGCTGGCGAACTGGGCCTGCCTGAGCCCAACGAAACCGGGACCACCTTTGCCGAAAATGCACTTTTGAAAGCGCATGCATCGGCACAGGGTTCCGGCCTGCCGGCCTTGGCCGACGACAGCGGATTGTGTGTGGCCGCACTCGGTAATGCGCCCGGAGTCTACACCGCCGACTGGGCAGAAAAGCAGGTTTTCGAAGGCGGCCCGGGGCGCGACTGGTATATGGCGATGGGCAAGGTCGAAGGCAAACTGGCTGAGCTTGGCCCGGACACCGACCGAAGCGCCTATTTCATCTGCACGCTCGCACTCGCATGGCCCGACGGGCATGAAGAAGTTTTCGAAGGCTGTGTACAGGGCAGTCTGACATGGCCGCCCCGCGGCAAACTCGGTTTTGGCTATGACCCGGTTTTCGTGCCCGCTGGACGAATGCAGACATTTGCCGAACTCGACCCACAAGAAAAGCACGCGATTAGCCATCGGGCGGACGCATTCGAAAAGCTGGTAGAAGCGGTGTTTTGAGCGAACCGCTCGCCCTTTATATCCACTGGCCTTTTTGCGTTTCCAAATGCCCCTATTGTGATTTTAACAGCCATGTGCGCGAGAGCGTAGATCAAGGAATATGGCTAGCGGCATTGCTCGCCGACATGGCGCATGAAGCGGCGCTGACAAAAGGCCGCCCGCTGACCTCGATATTTTTCGGTGGTGGCACGCCTTCTTTGATGCCACCCGCGACCGTGGCGGCGCTGATCCAATCGGCTGAGCGGCATTGGAATTTCGCAGACAATATCGAAATCACGCTGGAGGCCAATCCGTCGTCGGTCGAAGCCGCGCGCTTCGCCGATCTGGCGGCGGCGGGCGTCAACCGCGTGTCGCTGGGCTTGCAGTCGCTTGAGGATACTGCGCTCGCCTTTCTGGGTCGCGCGCATTCTGTGGCGGAGAGCCTCGACGCGCTTGCCATTGCGCAGCTTAATTTTGGCCGGGTCAATATCGATCTTATCTATGCCCGACCAGACCAGACAGCAGAACAATGGCAGGCGGAATTGGAGCGCACGATTAGCTTTGGCACCGATCATATGTCGCTTTACCAACTTACTATCGAGCCCGGCACCCGGTTCGAAACGATGGTTCGGACAGGCGATTTCGTACCTGCCGACAATGACGACGCGGCTAGCCTGTATGAACTAACCCAAGAACTGACCAACCCGGCGGGCATCCCGGCTTACGAGATCAGCAATCACGCTAGGCCGGGTTCGGAAAGCCGCCATAATCTAAGCTATTGGCGTTATGATGATTATATCGGGATCGGTCCCGGTGCACATGGCCGGCGGCTCAACTGGGCTACGCAGCGTCATAAAAAACCGGAAAATTTTCTTGCGGCGGTCGAGCGCAGTGCGCATGGCATAGCAAGCGAAGAAGCGCTTGACCCAAAAACTCGCGCGATAGAGTCGTTATTGATGGGCCTCAGGCTCGCCGAAGGCGTAAGCTTGGAACGGCTGTCTGCAAGAACTTGCATCGCGTCCGATGCCCTGCTTGATATCGATGCTGTTGACCGGATAGCAAAGCTCGGCCTCATCACCCGCGACGGCGATCAATTCACCGTCACGCCCCAAGGCATGCCGCTGCTCGATGCCATATTGCCCGAGATAGTAAAAGTTGAGGCGGAAGCTGCCGCCTGATAGCAACACCCGCATGGCTTCTTTGCTGACCGAATATAGCGCATTTTTGACCGACAACCGCCGGATGTCGCCGCACAGCGTGCGCGCTTATCTGGCGACGGCTGAGCGCCTAAACGGCTTTCTGGAACTGCATTGGGGCGGAATGGTTGATCGCGCTGCGCTGACCAAAATCAGCGCAGCAGATTTACGATCTTTCCTTGCCGACCGCCGCAGAGACGGACTTACTAACCGATCAACCGCACGTGAACTGTCTGCCGTTCGTCATTTTTTGCGCTTCGCGTTGGGCGATAATGCCAGCCTGCCTGTGCTCAAAGGCCCACGGGTGCAGCGCAACCTGCCACGCCCGGTCAGTCCGGACGACGTGATGGCGCTCGCTGATGACGTGTCGCAATCGGCGTCCGACGTTTGGGTCGGGGCGCGTGACTGGGCTTTGTTGTTGTTGCTGTACGGCAGTGGGTTGCGGGTGAGCGAGGCGACCAGCCTTTTGGGCGATGTTCTTCCGCTCGGCGCAACGCTGCGCGTCACAGGCAAGCGTAACAAGACACGGATTGTCCCGCTTCTCGAACAGGTTAAGTCGGCAATCGAAGACTATATCTCGCTGTGTCCCTACCCGATGTCGCGCGATGTCCCGCTCTTTCGCGGCGCACGCGGCGGGCCGCTGTCGCCAGCCATCGTCCGCCGCGCGGTGCAGGCCGCCCGAGGTAGGCTGGGGCTATCCGAGCGCACCACGCCGCACGCGCTTCGTCATAGTTTTGCGACGCATCTGCTCGCTGGCGGCGCGGACCTTAGGAGTTTACAGGAATTGCTCGGCCATGCGAGCCTGTCATCGACTCAGGTTTACACAGCGGTAGATACCGCAATGTTGCTCGATGAATATCTCAACGCGCACCCCCGCGCCTAATCGGCTGGCTTCCAAATGATCAGCCGCCAGAAATAGCCCAGAACAATCAAGCCGATGATGATCGTCGACAGCGGTCCTAAAATCTTCTCGACGTCTTCAAATTGCGAACCAAGCACATAACCGGCGCCAGCAAGCGCCGCGCTCCATCCGGCCGTACCAATGGTCGAGAAAATAAGAAAGCGGCGGTGCGACATTTTAAAGATGCCGGCGGGAATCGATATTAGCGAACGGAAAGTCGGCAACATGCGCGCGACCAGAACGATGATCGAGCCATGCTTGGCAAACAGAGCCTGACCGCGTTCGACATCGGTCCAGTGCAATGTCAACCAGCGGCCGTGCTTCTCCAGAAAACTTTCCAGCCGCTTGGGGCCGAATTTGATGGCCAGCCAGAACCACAGATAATTTCCGAGCATTGCACCCGCGGTGCCGCTGGCAATAACCCCTGCAAAAGTCATATTACCTCGCGAAGCGGAAACGCCAGCGACTGTCATGATGACTTCCGACGGCACTGGCGGAAACACCGTTTCTAGGAACATCAGCAGACCGACGCCCCAATAGCCGGTATCGTTGACCAGCCGGATTATCCAATCGTCCATGTTGTTATCTCGCGAGGCGCGCTTCTACGGCGTCCCAAATCTTGCTCGGGGTATCGGTGCCGTTGAAGCGGTCGATGGCAACAATGCCGGTCGGCGATGTGACATTGATCTCGGTCAACCACTGGCCACCGATGACATCGATCCCGACGAAAATCAGGCCGAGTTCCTTCAAGCGGGGTCCCATCGCGGCGCAGATTTCCTGTTCGCGCGCAGTTAATTCAGTTGCTTCGGCGCTGCCTCCTACCGCGAGATTTGAGCGAAACTCGCCTTCGCCGGGCTTACGGTTAATTGCACCAGTCACTTCGCCGTCAATCAGCACGATGCGCTTGTCGCCCTTTGCAACGTCGGGGAGAAAAGGCTGCACCATATGCGGTTCGGGCCAAGTCGTGTTAAACACCTCCATGAGCGCGCCGAGATTGTCGCCTTCGGCTGGCACGCGGAAGATCGCTTTGCCGCCATTGCCGTGGAGCGGTTTGATAACGACTGCGCCATGCGCGCGTTGGAAATCGCGGATTTCGTCAGCCGACCGCGTAATAAGCGTCGGTGGCATATATTGGCGGTAATCGAGCACCATTACCTTTTCAGGCGCGTTGCGGACACTTGCGGGATTGTTGACGACCAAAGTTTCGTTCTCAATCCGCTCGAGCAAATGAGTCGCTGTGATATAGCCGACATGGAAAGGCGGGTCCTGCCGCATTAGTACGACGTCGATATCGGAGCCCAGGTCGATCTGCTTGGGTTCGCCAAACCGATAATGCGCACCTTCAACACGCTGCAGATCAAACACCGGATGCGCATGGGCGGTGAGCCGGTCGTTCGCGTCCAGCGTCAGTGTGCCGACATCATAATGCCAGACATCATAACCCCGCGTCTGCGCCGCCAGCATCAGCGCGAAGCTGGAATCGCCCGCGATGTTGATGCCGTTCATCGGGTCCATCTGGACTGCGACTTTGATTGCCATTTTTTGGTCCTTATCCGTGCCAGACGTTTGGCAGATGGTGTGGCCAGCGCCAAGGTGCAACCAATATCACATCGATCTGCATGTTTTCGGTGCCCTCGCCAAATTTGGGTAGAAGAATTTCTGCGGCCGCAGCGACGCGGCGGAGCCGGTAAGCGTCGATTGCTGTGGTTAGGTCAACGGCTTTACTGCGCACCTTGACCTCGACAAAGGCGAACGTCTTGCCGCGCCGTGCAATTGGTCGACTTCACCACGAGGGGTTTTGACCCGTTCGGCAACAATCCACCAGCCTTGCAAGCGTAAGAACCACGCGCAATCACCTCGCCGCGCCGTCCGCGTTTTTCGGCTTCTAACCGGTTCATTTGGACTTCATTTCGTTGGCGCGGGCATAGACGTCGCGTCGTTCCAGTCCGAAACGCTTGGCTATTGCTCCGGCAGCTTTTGCGGCGGGCATTGTTGCCAATGCCTCGCGCAAAGCAAAATCGACATCGCCTTCCTCAAATAGGACATTATCGGCAGAAGGTCCCACAATCAGTACAATCTCACCTTTGGGTTCATGCTCGGTGTAGCGCGCCGCAAGTTCAGCCGCACCGCCAGTCACGACTTCTTCAAACTTCTTGGTCAACTCACGCGCTACCGCGATCTCGCGGTTGCCATAAGCTTCGGCAATGGCCGACAAGGTAGAGGCGAGGCGCGGCCCACTTTCGTAAAACACCAATGTCGCTTTGATACCGGCAAGTTCAGCCAACGCATCTGCCCTCGCCTTGGCCTTCGACGGCAAAAACCCGGCAAACAAAAATCGGTCAGTAGGCAAACCGCAAATCGAAAGTGCCGCTATCGCCGCGCTCGGCCCCGGCGCGGCAAACACCTCCACCCCCGCCTCACGCGCCGAGCGCACCAGTTTATAACCCGGATCGGAAATCAACGGCGTGCCAGCATCAGATACCAATGCTACCACCCCGTCACGCGCTGCCGCGACCAGACTTAAGCGGTCCTGCTCACTACTATGGTCGTTATAACGCCGCATTTTCTTCTTGAGTCCAAGATGATGCAACAATTTCCCAGTCACACGGCTGTCCTCGACTGCGACGATATCCGCGGCTTCGAGGATGGCAATGGCGCGCTGTGACATATCTGCAAGGTTGCCGATGGGGGTCGCAACGACATATAAGCCCGACTCGAACGACATCATAAAAATACGCTTTTCGCCGAGGGACAAATCATGAGCGCAACCATTGCAGCAACGGGCGAGCAGTCGCAAGCTTTAGCGGGCAAAGTGAAAATGCTGATGGCGGTCGTTATGCTAGCCGTGCTCGCCGCCTGTTCGGCCATTCCGCGCGGAGGTGATGGGCCGCCTCCAGTTGTTACGCCTGATCCGCTCGACAGCCTGCACCGGGTTGCCTTGTTGCTCCCCGTTACCGGGCCCGATGGCGATGTCGGCCAGTCGATAGCCAACGCCACCACGCTGGCTCTGGCCGATACCAAGGTTACCAATATCCGCCTGATCACGTACGACACATCGCAAGGCGTCGCCGCGGCAACGCGCCGCGCGGTGGCAGACGGTAACAAATTGATCCTTGGCCCTTTGCGCGGTGATAATGTTATCGAAGCTGCTGCGATTGCTCGGCCGGCAGGTGTTCCGATCATCAGCTTTTCGAACGATATCGGCGTTGCCGGACAAAATGTATTTTTGCTCGGACATCTGCCCAATCAATCGATTGACCGTGTAGTGCGTTATGCCAAGGCGCAAGGGCTCAACCGCTTCGGCGGGGTGGTTTCAAGCAATGTTTATGGCCAGCGCGCACAGTCAAGCCTGACCAGTGCCGTACGCAGCGCGGGCGGCGTTCTGGTTGGCGTTCAGGAATCTGACGGCTCGGCCGCATCTGCCGATGCCGCCGCGCGCCGCCTTGCGCAGATGGGCCAGATCGACGCGGTGTTGATCGCCGATAGCGGCCGCGCCGCAATTGCCGCTGTCCCGTCGCTTCGCCGGAACGGCCTGCGCAATGCCAAGATATTGGGCACTGATTTGTGGAATATCGACGGCACGCTGGCAAACAGTTCGCCTATGTACGGGGCTTGGTTCGCCAGCGTTTCAGACACATTGTACAACCAATATGCCACCAAATATCGGGCGCGCTTTGGCCGTGCGCCGTTGCGCCTGTCGAGCCTTGGCTATGATTCGGTGCTGTTGGTCGCGCGCGTTGCCCGCGACTGGCGTCCAGGGACGCGCTTTCCGGTAGCGCAACTGACCGATCCGCAAGGGTTCATAGGCGTCGATGGCGCGTTCCGGTTCATGGCCAATGGTCAGACCGAGCGCATGCTCGAAGTGCAGGAAATCCAAGCCGGGAAATTCGTAACGGTCAGTGCTGCGCCAACGTCGTTCGCGAAGTGATCACATTTGGTCATCCTGAACTTGGTTCGGGATGACGTTGCTCTTTTATCGATCCAGAGTCGTCAGTGATTACAATGTTCGCCGTGCACATGCCCACCGCCCATTTTGCGGGCCTTTTCGATTTTCTTGAGAACCATTTGACGTTTTAAACGCGACAAATGGTCGATGAAGAGAATGCCTTCGAGATGGTCCATTTCATGCTGAAGGCAGGTCGCCATCAGGCCTTCCATCGACTCCTCGTGCACTTTTCCATCAAGGTCCTGCCAGCGTGCCCGGATTCGTGCGGGGCGTTCGACTTCGGCATATTGGTCGGGAACCGACAGGCAGCCCTCATTGTATAAATTATGGTCCTCGGAAGGATCGAGAATTTCCGGATTCACAAAAACGCGCGGATTGCGGACCACTTCACCGTCCTCGCTCTCATCCTGAAGGTCGATGACTAACAAGCGCTTGGGAACACCGACCTGAATCGCCGCAAGCCCGATACCCGGCGCGGCATACATAGTCTCGAACATGTCCTCGACGAGCTTTTTCAGATCGTCATCAAACGTCTCAATCGGGGTCGATATGGTTTTCAACCGAGGATCGGGTACTTCAAGAATTGGTAATAAAGCCATATCGGGCAAATAGGGATAGCGGGGGCGGAAATCAACCGACAGGACGACGCGCGCGTAATGCCTGCGCCAAAGTGCCGTCATCGAGATAGTCGAGTTCGCCGCCCACCGGCACGCCATGCGCCAATTGCGTTAGACGGATTGGATAATTTTCCAGCCGCTCGGCCAGATAATGCGCGGTGGTCTGCCCATCCAGCGTAGCGTTCATCGCCAGCACGACCTCGTCTACGCCGCCAGCAGCCACTCGCGTAATGAGGCCGTCGATATGAAGGTCTTCAGGCCGCACGCCATCAAGCGCCGACAACCGCCCGCCGAGCACATGATATTTCCCTGGAAACAGCCGAGACCGGTCGAGCGCCCACAGGTCGGACACATCCTCGACCACGCAAATTGCGCGCGTATCCCGGCGCGGATCAACGCAAATGCCACATGGGTTGCCGGTGTCGATATTGCCGCAAGTTTCGCACACAACCAGCCTTTGTTCGACATGTTCCAGCGCCCGCAACAGCGGCTGCAATACAGTCTCGCGCTTCTTCATCAAGTGCAGCACCACGCGGCGCGCCGAGCGGGGTCCAAGTCCCGGCAGTTTCGACAATGCCTGCGCCAGTGCGTCTATTTCTTGCGATGCCATGTCGCCAGCCTTAGGGGGCTTTCAAACAAAGGAAAAGTCACGATGCGCCTTGCCTTCATGGGAACGCCCGAATTTGCGGTGCCAACGCTTGATGCGCTTGTCGCAGCGGGGCATGAGGTCGTGGCCGTCTACACCCAGCCGCCGCGTCCGGCGAATAGGGGCAAGAAGCTGACGCCGTCGGCGGTCCAGGCGCGCGCAGAGGAACTTGGGCTGCCAGTTAGGTCGCCGGTTTCGTTGCGCAACCCCCAAGCGCAGGCTCAGTTTACCGCGCTCAACCTGGATGTCGCAGTCGTGGCAGCGTATGGCCTTATTCTGCCGCAAGCGATTTTGGACGCGCCGCAGCATGGATGCCTCAATGTCCACGGCTCGCTTCTCCCCCGCTGGCGCGGCGCGGCCCCAGTGCAGCGGGCAATATTAGCTGGCGACCAAAAGGCCGGCGTGATGGTTATGCAGATGGAAGCAGGGCTCGATACCGGGTCCGTTCGCGCGACGACTGAAGTCGAAACTGGGCAAAAAACTACGGGCGAGCTGACGTCTGAATTGGCCGAACTTGGTGCGGAGCTGATGGCGGTGGTGCTCAATAATCTTACAGAGCATCCCGCGGTACCGCAATCCGAAGAGGGCATCACTTATGCCGCCAAAATCGACAAAGCCGAAACGCGCATGGATTTTTCAGCATCAGCAGAACAAGCCCAACGGCAGGTTCGTGCTTTCAATCCAGCGCCGGGGGCATGGTTTGAGTTTGAAGGTCAGCGATATCGGGTCCTTGCTGCAGAATTATCTTCAGGAAATGGCGCCGCTGGAACGGTGCTCGACGACGAGTTAACCATCGCCTGCGGCACCGGCGCAATCCGCCCCACCCTTATCCAACGCGCCGGAAAACCGGCCATGCTAACCGTCGACCTTTTACGCGGCAAACCAATCTCGCCCGGCACGATCCTGACATGACTCGTTTCGCGCTCACCATCGAATTCGATGGCGGCCCGTATATGGGCTGGCAGTGGCAGGACCACGGCCCGTCCGTTCAAGGCGCAATCGAGGAAGCCATCTTCAAAGTCACGGGGGAAAAAACACTCGTTTATAGCGCCGGTCGCACCGATGCAGGCGTCCATGCTTTGGGCATGCGCGCGCATGTCGACATCGAAAAACCGCTCGGCGCGTTTCGCGTCATGGAAGCGATCAATGCGCAATTGCGTCCGCATCCAATTGCGGTGCTGGCCTGCGGTGAAGTACCGCAGGAGTGGCACGCGCGTTATAGCTGCATCGGGCGTTCGTATGAATATCGCATCCTCAACCGGCGCGCGTCGCTAACCTTGGAGCGAGGCCGGGTTTGGCGCATTGGGCCGGAACTTGATGCAGGGGCGATGCACAAAGCGGCACAATTGCTTATCGGCCTGCACGACTTCACCACCTTTCGTTCGACTGCCTGCCAATCGGCAAGCCCGATCAAAACACTCGACCGTCTGGACGTGCGGCGCGAGGGACAGCATGTGATTATCGAAGCCGCGGCGCTGTCGTTCCTCCATCATCAGGTTCGTTCGATGGTCGGTTGCCTAGTTGCAGTAGGGCTTGGTCGCTGGACGGCAGCGGATTTGCATGCTGCCCTTGACGCCAAAGACCGCGCGGCGCTCGCCGAAAATGCTCCTCCAGAGGGGTTATATTTCGTCCGCGCGTCCTACCCTTAAGCAAACAGTTTGCTCAGCGATTTTTCAAGCATCATCAACTGCCACAACAAACGCCCGTTGTTCGCTCGGCCCGCGATGTGGTCTTCTGCCGCTTTAGCGACCGCCGCATTATTGAACAGGTCCATTTGCGAAAAAGTCAGACTGGTTGATAGCGCGCGCGCCTCGCCTGCCAAAGCCCCGCGAAACCATTGATCGATAGGCGTAACAAACCCCATTTTCGGGCGATAGAGGATGTCGTTGGGCAGATAGGCTTCCATGGTTTTCTTCATCAGCCACTTGCCCTGCCCGCCTCTGATTCGCATTTTGTCCGGCAGGCTGGCGGCAAATTCAAGCAGACGGTGGTCGAGCAGAGGCTCTCGCGCCTCGAGCCCTACTGACATGCTGGTCCGGTCAACCTTGGTCAGGATATCGCCCGGTAGCCACAGCTTCATGTCGGCATATTGCGCCTGGTCGAGACCGCTTTGGGCGGGCGCGTTCGTCATCAACCGCTCCATGTGATCTTCAGCCCGGTACCCGCCGATTGCCCCGCGCATTCGCTGCGAATAGAGCGCATGGCGCTGGGCCGGGCTGGTGAGACTGACCGCATCGGTATAGCCTTGAGGGCCATTTCGGGCCAGCGACAGGAGGGTTGTTTTAGCCCTGAACGGACGTGGCGCCCAATCGGCCTTCGGGTAAAGATTGCCCAATCCGCCAAACAGAGGTCCGCGTAGGCTTTGCGGTAGAAGCTTGCGCAGTTGCTCTTCCTTGTGGTGAAAGACATGCCGCCGATATCCAGCCAGCGCCTCATCCGCGCCATCGCCCGATAAAGCGACCGTAACCTGCTCCCGCGCCAGTTCGCAAACGCGATAGGTGGGTAATGCGGACGCGTCCGCGAAAGGTTCGTCGAAATGGAAAGCGAGCTTATCCATCAATCCGAAATCATCCGCAGCAACCTTGCGGCTTCGATGGTCAGTGGCAAAACGGCGGGCGATGGTTTCGGCATATTCGCTTTCGTCGAGCGCGCCGACATCGAACCCGATCGAGCATGTCTTGACCGGTTGGCGCGAGTGTTCAGCCATCAATGCTACGACACTGCTGCTGTCGACTCCGCCCGAGAGGAACGCTCCCAATGGCACATCGGCAACCATCCGCGACACCACGCCCTGCCGCATTAACCGAAGTAACTCCTCCGACAGTTCGGCCTGACTGCCCTTAGCGCGCTTCGAAAAATCGATGTCCCAATATTCGGTCGGTTCGGGCAGTGCTTGCCCTTGC
This sequence comes from Sphingomonadales bacterium Ga0077559, assembly GCA_001464315.1. Lineage (GTDB taxonomy): Bacteria > Pseudomonadota > Alphaproteobacteria > Sphingomonadales > Sphingomonadaceae > Sphingorhabdus_B. The sequence goes on from LNFK01000051.1 coordinate 37,522, forward strand.
TGGAGCAACAGATGATGCCCCGCTGGTAGCTTTTTGACACCGCGAATGATGCAGGCATGATCGGGTACATAGCCAAAAGCCATATAGTCATCGACTGCGGCCAAGTCGGTCTCGCGCCGCAACGCGGGATGCGCGGTCAGCGCCTTGAGTTCGGAACCGAAAATGACACTCCCATCGGGAATTTGCGCATAACAAAGCGGCTTAACCCCCAACCGGTCGCGTGCTAGAAAAAGTTGTCGAGACCGCGCATCGTGGATCGCAAAGGCGAACATGCCGTGAAAATGCGACACGCATGCCGGTCCCCAATGCCGCCAGCCTTGCAGAATTACCTCGCTGTCACTGTGCGTTTGAAAGGTGCATCCAGCAGCTTCCAACTCGACGCGCAATTCGCGGAAATTATAGATTTCGCCATTAAACGTCAGCGTCAGCGCCTCGTCATCCGAGTGCATCGGCTGCGCCCCGCCTTCAAGGTCGATGATGGACAAGCGCCGGTGGCCGAGGCCGACGCCGGGCGCGGTCCACACGCCTGAGCCGTCTGGCCCGCGATGTGCAATGGCATCGGTCATCCGCTTCACCCGTTCAGGGTCGACCGGCTTGGCCGTCTCCAAGTGAAAAATACCCGCGATGCCACACATGGGCGCTGCCCCTATCGCAATCCGGCGAAGCGGTCAGCCACTTTGTCGATATCGCCCAAGGATTTGACGAATGCGTCGATGGCAGGACGCGGGGAACGGTCGCCGATTTGTTCGCCCGACACGATTATGGCGACGGCCTGCTGGTCGCCGTTCAGCAATCGTGCTTGCAATGTTGCTAGCTTGATCCGCGCTGCCGATCCGCTGGTGGTTCCATTGACGCGGTAGAAGCTTACGACTTCACGCGCAGCGCCTTGCGTCTTAATTCGCTCGGCGCGGCCATTAGGTGGAGCTTGCGTGTTTGCTGTCCATGACCAAAAGCCATCTGGGTCGATAGTACCTTGCCCGAAGCCGATAAGTTCGCGCCCTTCGCGTTGCCGGTCATAGACGACGACAAACAGGTCAGCGATTTGTCCCTCGGTATTGCGGTATCGGCCCGACAAATAATGGCTCGCTCCAACGAAGCGCGGGGTCCAGTGCACGGTCGGGGTGTAAGGGATAACCTCCCAGCCATCGATCTGAGGCAGAGCAATCCGGTCAGGTACAGGGGAGGATCGGGCTTCGACATAGCTCGACCAGCCGAACGGAATGGCGGCGATTAATAGTATTCCAGCGATTGCCAATGACGCACGGATTGTTCGCACAACCGGGGCCCGCAATAACGCGGGGTCGAAAGCTGGATCGTCTGCGCGTTTGTCGAAGAATGGCAAGCCCACCGCCATCACCAGCGCGATGACGATCCCGAAAAAGATCCAGCCGTAAAAGACATGGTCGAAATCGGCCGCAAATTCGATACCTTGATGATGTGCGATGTAGATCGTGCCGAAGGCACGCAGGCCGTTGGCGATGATTGGAACCACAACACACGCTGCCAAAAACGTGATCCGCCTGCCCCAGCTTTTGAAACAGAGATTGGCGACAAGAACGCCATAGGCGACCATTGCAATCAAGAATTTAACACCGGAACAAGCCTCGGCCACACGAAAGAGGCCCGCTGGTGTCGTAATGAAAATCCCATCGATATGCGCAGGGATACCTGTCCAACCAAGCAAGACCATGCACATTTTCGCGGTCAGAGTTTGGAGCGCAGGAACCGCCTCCTCGCCAATCGGTACAAGGAAAAACATATAGAACAATGGAAACAGCAAGCCGCGCGTCACGTTAGGTCCAAGCAATGTTGCGAGCGAACCTTGTAGCATCATGATGAGGCCGAGCTGCCGCGCCACAGCCAGTCCCGCAGCATCGCCGAGCAGCCAGCCACCCGCTCCCACCGCGCCGTAAAGCAACGCTGGCATCCACGGTTGCGGCCTCAGTTCTGCGACCAGCTCTTTGCGCTGAACAACCAGCCAAATAAGGATCGGCAGGATCAGCAGGCAATGATTAAACGTTGAACTGTTCCACCAGATCACCGCCATATCCCCCACATCGCGCCAGAATAGTACGAGTAACCCTGCCCAGGTTGCGCCAAGATATTGGAGCGAGCGCACCCATGTGGAAGCAGGTTGCCGCTCGGCAAATTTGGCTTTGGCAAGGGCGATGCCCATCACTCCGCAGCCTCGGCGCGCGCGGGTTGATGACCCATCAGTTCGTCAAGAAGAGCCAATTGGCTTTCCCAGCCATAATGCCGGATGACGTGCGCCCGCGCCGCTGCGCCGGTTTTTAGGGCTTCTTGCGGTTGATCCAGCAAAGCACAAACCCGCTCCGCCTCCGCTGATACATCGGATTCGATGTAAAAGTGCTTCCCGGCCTCAGCATCGAGTCCTTCAGCCGCTGCTGACGATGCAACAACGGGCCGCGCCATCGACATTGCTTCGAGGACCTTGTTCTGGATGCCACGCGCGGTCCGCAATGGTGCGACCACGACGTCGGCTGCCTTCAGCCACGTTCGTACATCATCAACCGCACCGGTCACCTGCACACCCGGCAAGGCTGAAAGTTCGGACACGGATTTCGTTGGATTTCGACCAACGACGGCAAAACTTGTATCCGGGTGACGTGCCCGAATAGCGGGCATAGCATGGGTTGCAAAGTCGATGACTGCTTCGATGTTAGGCCGATAATCCATCTGGCCCGTAAAGACGATCAGCGGGTCGGGAAAGGCTGGATGCAGTTTTTTGAATTTGGCCGACGGATCGTAATATTCGGTGTCGATGCCATTTCCCAATACTATGACATTATCTACGCCAGTCCGGCTCAGGAAATGCTCGGCCTCAGCCTCGCTTACCAGCACATTGGCATCGGCACGCCGCGCGACATCGCGCTCGAATGCGCTTAGCAACCGCCCTTCGCGGGCGTTAATCCAGCGCATGAACAGATTGCCTTCGCCCGCATAGCTCTCGAATTTGGCGCTATCCACATCAACAAAGTCCATTATGAAACGGCCATCGAATCCGGTCGGCACATATTGCGCCATCTGGCCCGAGAAACAGAAGATATGGCTGATGCTGCCCGATGCGACCAGACTGTCAACCCAATCCTGCATCGACCCGCTGCCAAAACTGCAAACCGAAACTGGCTGGCCAGTCAATATCGCCTCCGCCCCCGCCTGCCATTGCGGCTTGTTCCGTAGCTCGACGTGGCTCGTGGCAAGGATGCCGTCCATAACGCCGACAAAGCCCAAATCGCGCTCATCATCCGCAAAGGTGCCAACATGCACCGCCGCCATCTTGCACAAGCGTTTCAGTATGTGATGCGACCTTATCTTGTCGCCCCGGTCGGCGGGCCAGGGGATGCGGTGCGCGAGGAACAATATTTCGCGCATCAGCCCAGCCCTTTGGCAATCCACGGCCCCAACCAGTTGGCGACCGGCAGTGGAAGTTTCTGCCATATCGCAATCTGCGCCTTATATTTCGGGCTGTTCGGATTGACATCGCGTGGTTCCTGTCCATCGGCGGTGTGCACCGCATAGGCCATTGGCTCGGGCTCGAAGCCCCAGTTTTTCTTAAAAAAATAAGCACCCGAACCAGTTTTCGACCGGCCGAAATCGAATTGGGTGCAACCCCGCTGCCGCGCATGCTTCATCAGCGCGTAATACATGATATCATTCGCCCGCAGCCGCCGCGCGTCCCACACCCCGCCGCCCCAGTAAGGCATGACCGTGCCGTTATGATAAAGACTGAGCACGCTTGCGACTGGCCTGCCCTCCGACAGCACGGTCAGAATATCGGCCTCCTCGCCAAAAGCACCCAGGACCGACGCTATGAGCGATCTGGGGAATACCGGTGTTCCGAGGTTGCGAACGCTCTCAGAATAAACAGCATAATGCCAATCGATGTCGCGCTGAGCTTGGCCAGTTTCGATGGTAAGGCCGTTTTCCAGACCCTTGCGGACTTCGGCGCGCTGCTTACGCGGAACGGCGAGCAATTCGGCTTCGTCATCGGCCTGCAGCGCTTTCAGGAAATTGGCGTGCGCATCGCGCTTTTCCAACCAATTGCCCCCCGGCATTGCACCGCCGCGCAGTTCGACGGTTGGGCAACTGCACCGCTCGGCGAGTGCGCAAATTTCAGCTGCGAGGGTGCGCGTCGCGGTGGCATTGTTGGATAATATGCCGCCGCCCACGGCGAAGCCCGACGACACCAAAGCTCGCCCGAAAAACGGCGAATGAACAAGATGGAATGGCAGGATGGCGGCAATTTCGCCTGGAGATTCGGCAACCAGACAATGTGCCGTTTGCCCTGTCCCCACTTCAATGGCTTTGAGCCATTTAGGGCGGTGAAACGGAAGGCCATTCTCCTGCGACATAATCCAAGCGTCAAGCCGCGTGGCTTCATTTCTATCCGCCAAATCTGCATGGCGCACACTCAATTTCGGTCCAAGCATCGGCGCATTCATGCCAGCCTCGCTTGTTCACGCGCAACAACGCTATCGAGCCGCTCCCAATGAAAATCCTGGGGTAGCCTGCGCAGTTTGTCAGCCATGGCATCCAATTTGGTATAATGCCGCAGCCTTGATTTAATCGGTGCATTGGTGACCCGAGGTTGCTCTGGGTCGATTTCCCAAGGATGAAAGTAAATGACCGCAGGGCGGTTATCGCGCTCGTTAACTTGCCGGATGGCCCATTTCGAGAACGCATAAGGCAGAAGCCGGAAAAACCCGCCTCCGCCCGCTGCCAGCCGCTTCGAACCGAGTTCCGCCGTGGTCACAGGAATTTCAAGAAAATCACTGCCTTCAATAGGACGGAAGGCGAAGCGCGGGGCTTCGGCCCAGCCGTAGTGGTCGTGCTTCACTGGCGCCACGCTCGACGAATACAAATAGCCTTGATCGGCCAATATCTCGTGCGCCCAAGGCGTCCGCTGATCGATGGAAAAACTTGGTGCGCGATAGCCGGTGACTTTCTCTCCAGACGCATCCTCCAACAGCTTGCGCGCGCGCTCGATATTGGCGGCAAACTGGTCAGGCGTCAGCGTAAACACGCGTTCATGACCATAGCCGTGGCTGCCAATTTCATGACCAGCGTCGGCGATCCGCCGAATCAATGCCGGATAACGCTGGGCTACCCAGCCTAAGGTAAAGAACGTAGCTTTTATTGCGGCTTCGTCGAATAACGCCATCACAGCATCTGTGTTACGCTCGACGCGGCATTCAAGCGAATCCCAGTCCTTGCGGTCGATTACAGTTTCGAACGCCCCGACTTGAAACCAGTCTTCAACATCGACAGATAGCGCGTTTTGCACTGAGTATCAGTTCCTTGCATGGCCGACATGGCCGGGTTCATTTCAGGCGGCGCGGCTGTTTTGTATGAACCGCGCTTTGACGCTGGTTTCCGTGTCCATCCAATCAATCATCATGGCAAGCACGCGGCGGAGAGCGGCATCCTGTTCAGACACGCGCTGCTCCAACGAAGTTATGCGCACCAATACGGCTTCCATATCGGCATGGCGTTCAGGCGCCGGATTATAGGCGGCTAGAGTTTCAGGTTCGGACTGCGCAACAGCGGCGAGCGGTGCTACGACGTCTTCGACTGGCTTAGCGACCAGTTCAGCCACAATGTCCTGCTCGGCGGGTTCATTCACAGCATCGGCGACGAACTCCTCTTCAGCCGGAGGTCCTTTTTCAGCGATTAGCTCATCTTTTGCGCTTGGCGCTTCTACGATCAGCGGCGCGCGCGCCGACATTGGCGCTTCATATTCGAAAGGCTTGCCCGCCATATCGGCGATCACTGCCTCGACCAGCCCGCCATCGAGCAAATCTACCTGCTCGACCGCGCCCATCAGCATCACGCGGTTCATCAGCGTATTCAGCTTGCGCGGCACGCCGCCGGTTTCGGCAAAAAGTGCGACAAAGGCATCCGATGTGACCTGTGGGCGACCATTCCATCCTGCACGCGACAGGCGATGGACGATATATGGTTCGACCTCGTTAGCCTCCATAGGCTCGAGATGGTGTGTCGCTATTACCCGCTGGCGCAATTGCTCCAGCTCAGGCGCATCCCGCACGAGATCGCGAAACTCGGGCTGGCCGAGCAGGAAAATCTGCAACAACGCCGACGAACCCAATTGGAAATTCGAGAGCATCCGTAATTCTTCGAGCGCATCTATCGAGAGATTCTGCGCCTCGTCGACGATCAGCAAACAGCGGCGGCCGGTGCGCGCTTCGGCATGCAGGAAATTCTCGATGCTCTTCAGCGTCGCCGCCTTGTCCAGCCCGCGCGTGTCGATGCCAAAACTCTCCGCCGCCATATGCACCATATCGAGGCCATCAAGCTGGCTGGTAACAATGGTTGCCGCGGTGAGCCGCGCCTTGTCAACGCTCTGCATTAGGTGGCCGACCAACGTCGATTTGCCCGCGCCAACTTCGCCTGTGATGACGATAAAGCCTTCGCCCTGGGCAAGCCCGTATCCGAGATATGACAGCGCCTTGCGGTGCGTTGCGCTCTCGAAGTAAAATTGCGGATCGGGCGTCAGCTGAAACGGACGTCCGGTCAGGCCGTAATATTGGTCATACATTCTAAATGCCCCTTAGAAACTGTAACGCAAACCGAGCAGCGCCGAGGCCGTGACTTCGCTGTCGAAATCATCCTGCTGGTAACTATCGAGACCCACCGCCGCCGACGCCGAAAGTCCGCGGATGATCTGGCGATATAATGCCGCATTGGCGCCCGTCTGTAAAACATCGCTAGCGCCTGCAAAACCCGGATCGAAATAATTGACATAGACATTCGATTCAAACCGCGTCCGCCGATCAAGCTCTGTCCCTAGCGCAACGACAGCGAAATAATTGTCGTCCTTTTGACCGTCGATCTGCGCCTGCGCGCCTAATTGCGACGCGATGAATTTGCGCTGGTTATAGCCGACGGCAAATCCACTATCCCAGCCGCCGTTAGTTCCACTGAACGATCCCGTCACGCCGCGCTGGCGGAATGCTGCCGAAGACGCGTTTTGCAGCGAATCATTCAAGCAGAAACCACCGGTCTGACCGAAAGCACATCCGCCGATATCCCCTGACAACGGGTTACGCGAACTGCGGAACTGCGTCGGCAATGCGGCAAGACTGTCGTTGATAAGCCCGCCGAAGCCGGTGACCTGATCATAGACCGACACGTTGACCGCCCAATCGCGACCGGGCTGATAGCTTAGGCTACCAATATAGGTATCGGTGCCGTAGCGACGGCCATAGCGCGCCTCGACCGATGTGCGTGGGCTTGGCCGCCACAGCACGCCTGCATCCCAGATCAGCCCATCCTGCTGGTAAGCGACAAGCCGCGGCGAATTGGGATCGGTGACGAGACGGCCGTTGCTGCCGACGACCGGATCGCCATTAATATCACGAAGCGCATCGCGTTCGGAAATCTCGATGTCTTCGTAACCAATTCCGCCGACGAGCGCGAGCGTTGGCGTCACGGGTACGGTTACATCGGCGCGGGCATATTTGCCCTCGAACCGGCTATCAAGCTGACCCGCATCTTCGCGTTCCCAGCTTCCGCTGACCGCCCAGCCGAATGGCAAGGCGCCCGGCTGCATTCCGACCGAAGCCGTCGCGACCTGACTAATGCTGTCATCGAACTGGTCAAAACGTTGCTGGCCGGCCGGCAATGCAACGACGTCCTTGCTTTCGACCTTGGTATAGCCCGCGCGATAGGCGGCATTGACGCTGAGGTCGCCTACTTGCGTCGTAAAGGTTGGACCGCCATAGACCGAATAGACCTGAGTTACATTGTCGGGATTACCGAGCGGATTGAAAGTCCCCGCACCGCGCCCGTCGACGCTGGTGCGCGACGCGACGCCGCCAGCCTCCAGGCTGAAATTGCGGGTCAGTGCGACTGAACCGCGTGCAAGCCCGGTGACGATGTCCTGATCTTGAACATTGTCATAGCCGATCAACCGCTCATAACGTAGGTTGATCTGCGCCTCTGCCCGGCGTGTGGCAATCGAGGCATCGACGCCTGCGGCCACGGTCGAATAGGTAAGTACGTCACCGCCATTTTTCAGATCGGCAAAAACAACCTGCGTGGCTTCGATATAGGGCGTGACTTCAACGCGAGGACCTTCGCGCTTGCTGCCGCCACGGCTGCGCTTTTCGGCTGTAGCGCTTTCCTGCGGCACGGCCTCTTCGGAGCTGCCATAGTTGTCGTCCATCGGCGACCAGCCAGAGTCGATTTGCTGAGCCACTGCGGGCAGCGGTGCAAGAGCAACGCCCGAAAGCAGGATGAATTTGAAAACTGATCTGTGCATCATGATGCTCCATATCCGTAGTAATTGCCGAACTTGCGGCCGGTGGGAGAGAATTTCGCGCGGTTGAGGAGAAGCTGCACGTGGTCGCAACCGTTCAAAAGGCTCAACGCGTCATGCAGCGCGCTGTCAGTGGTTTCATCCGCTTGCACGATCATCAGCACCTGGCCGACGTGCAGCGCGAGCACCGACGCAGGCGAGGCCGCGAGCGCAGGTGGCGAGTCAAAAATGATGATCCGCGACGGATCATTGCGCGTCAGGTCGTCGATGATCTGCGCAGTTCGTGCTGCGGCAAGATATTCGGTGTCCTGGTTGGTACGGCTGCCAGCAGGTAATATCGATAAACCCTCGATGTCGGTTTCGATGATGAAGCTTTCCGCCTCGACCGTATCGTCGGCGAGCGCGTCCATAAAGCCCCGACCGCTCTCGATACCGAGCGTCGAAAGAACGCTGGGTTTGGCAAAATCTGCATCAACCAAAAGAACGCGATTGTCCTTTTCGCTGGCCATCGACAGCGCGAGGTTAATTGCGCAGTAGGTCTTGCCCTCATTGGGGTGCGCCGAGCAGACAAGAATCCTCTCGCCGTGCGGCAGCGCATCAAAGCCCTTGCCGCCGCGTGCCGCCAGCAGCAACTGCCTTTTGACGATGCGGAATTCTTCGGACAGGCCGCTGACCGGGCCGTCCGGAACGATGAAATTTTGCGCCGCGAGCCGTTCACGATTGATTTCGACCACGCGCGTTGCTGCCGAATGGTGCACGCGAGGCTGCATTGGTGGGAGCGGAGCCGTGGGGGCCGTTCCGACTTGAGCGGCAGTCGGCAGGCCTGGTTCCACCACCGGTACGGCCGGTGCTGCGTTTCCGCGGAACGCTGCGCCAAAATCGTACATTTCGGCTGCGCGCTCGACCAGCGATCCCGAAGATTTTATAGAACTATGCTTGTTCATATCAATCCGCCCCTCAGGCCGTCAGACCGCGCTGGATGAATTCAGCAACCAGCAGCATTGCCCACACGGCGACCAGCCCGCCTGATGCGCCGTAAAACAACTTCATTTTCTGTTTGCGCTCCACGCGCTGTTCACCCGTCAGCATTTGCGAAATTGAACCGATGACCGGCAGGCCACTGGCGCGTTCTAGCTTTGCCGCCGTCGGAAAGTTCGTCTGCAAATGGCCGAGTGCAAAGGCTGACCCTATCCCGGCACCAATCCCTGCAATTAGCACTGCGGCGAGCAATAAAGGTCGATTGGGCGCTGCTGGCACGCTGGAAAGCGACGGCTCCTTGACGACACGAAACTGCACTGCGTCGGTCTGGGTTTCTGCCTGACCACGGAGGCGAATCTGGTCGCGCTCGAGCACCAGCTTGTCATATTGCGCCTTGAGCACTTCGTAGTCGCGGTTGATCCGCTGATATTCCGCAGCGATGCCGGGTTCGGCGGTTTGCTTTGCTGCCAATTGCGCCATATCCGACTGAAGCGCGCTTTTTCGGGCTTGCAATGCGGCAACTGCTGCGCCGCGTTCGGCCTGCATCGACTGGAGCGAACTATAGGCCGGGTTCGGGGTGCGATAGCTGCTGCCGCCCGATGACCCGCCGCCGCCGCCTGCCGAGCGTAGCGCTGCAATTTGATTTTTGACTGTGACCACGTCGGGATGGCTGTCGGTGAAACCGCGCGCGCGCATCGAGGCCAGTTCGCCCTGTGCTTGACCCAAGGCACTCGGCGCGCCGCCGCCGCCCATCGAAGGCGTGTTAAGTGTTGCCGGGGTTCCCGCCAATTGACCGTTCAGCGCGGCAAGCGCGCTACGCGCTTGGATAAGCTGCGAATCGATCTGGCTAAGTTCTGCGCGCGATGCTTCCATCCGCTGCGAAACCGAACCGACCCCTGGCAGCAGTCCAAGATTTTGTGTTTCATAGGCAACGCGCTTGGCCTCGGCTTCGGCCAATTCTTTTTGCCGCGCCTCGATCTGCGTATCGAGGAAACGCAGCGTCTGGCTCGTCTCCTTGCGGTCGCCTGCGAGATTATCCTCTTCGGCAACGTCGATCAGCTTCTGCACCACGTCGCGTGCCAGTTTGCCGCTGGGTTGCTTAGCGCTGATCGCAAAGAAATCGTCCTGTTCGGCCTTGACCTCGATATTGGCGCGCAAGCCCTCGATTTTCCCGGCAAGTTCCTGGTCGGTCGCAATCGTTGATCCGAGATCAGTGCCGCGCACGACTTTGGCAAGATTGGCAGAGGAGATCAGCGTCTGCGCCAATTGCTGGATATCACGACGCTGCATCTGGGGATCGAACCCGGCCTGGCTCGACAACATCGACTGCGTGCGCACCTGAATTTGGGCCTTCGATTCATATTTGTTGGGGATCAAAGCGACCACCAGCCAGCCCAAGATGCACACGCCCCAAGCCACCCCAAGCGCTAGCCAGCGGCGGTTCCACACGCTGTGGACGGCAATCCGGAATTCGTCGTAGAACGAATTCATGGTTTAGAACATGCTCTCTGGGATGATGATGACATCACCCGGTTGCAGTAGGACATTGGCCTTGCTGTCGCCGCGCTTAAGCAAATCGCCGAGGCGCAGCGAATATTCCGTTTGAGCGCCCGTTCCCTTATTGTGGCGAATGAGCCGTGCCTTGTTGCCTGCTGCATATTCGGACAGGCCGCCGACAGCAATCATCGCGTCGAGCACTGTCATATTGGCGCGGTAAGGGATCGACGCTGGCTTTTCGGTCGCACCGACAATCCGCACCTGTTGCGAAGTCGTCCCGGCAAATTCATTGACAATGACCGAGACGATCGGGTCGTTAATATATTGCGTCAGCTGCAGCTTTATATCCTGCGCCAGCATAGTAGGGGTTTTGCCGACGGCGGGCATGTCCGTGATCAGCGGCGTGGTAATCCGGCCATCGGGACGCACCTGCACCTTTGCGCCAAGCTCCGGATTGCGCCAGACGAAGACTGTCAACTGGTCGAGCGGCCCGATCATATAATCTTCACCCGGACCTTCGCGGACCGAGACGGTGGGGGCTTGGGGGAGTTCAGGGCCGCCAGCAATCGAACCGCATCCGGTCAATGCCGCAGCGCTCGTCCCCAGAGCTAGCATCAGCTTGATTTTCAACGCGTTCTTCATTGCCCAGTCCTCTTTGACTGCGAAGAATCAGACGGTCACGCCCCTATTGGCATGGCTGCAACTGTCGCAGATTGGACTTTGCTATGGAGAAAAAAGGTGAACAGACCGTTAGGATTAACCAGTTTTGTGATGTAAATTCAGTGCTGTCCTGTTTGGGGACGGCCCGATATGCGAATCTTTATGTCGCAATTAGGCTGCGGCCTTAACCTCATTTAAGCGACGCCATTGCCTGTTTGGCGGCTTCGCCCAAATCCTGCATCGCCTTCGCCCACGGACCATGCCCGTGGCTGATCCGCGCGACGCCCAAGCTTGCAAGCGCTTTGATATCAGGGATGCCGTCGCCAACGAGGATGTTCACCGGTAAAGGCAACTTTTCACAGAGCCGCGCGATCAGGCCAGCATCATATATGAACGGCACAAACAGGCTGTTCGCGCCCGCGTCGGCATAAGCCTTGGCGCGTTCGGCGACCGCATCTACCAAGGCTGCATCATGCTGCTCCTTGGGCGTTAGGATGAAGAGATCGGCGCGCGCGTTAATCCACATTCCCGATGCGGCAGCGGCGCCAATCCGGGCCGCAGCATCGGCGGTTTCGAACAATTTCCGCGTAACCGGGTCCTTGTCCTCAATGTTGATCCCGACCGCACCAGCCGAAGCAGCCCGCGCAACCGACGCACCGACCGCCGCCGGATCGGCACCATAGCCCGCCTCCATATCGATGGTTACCGGCAGATCGGTGACTGACAAGATACGCTCCAGGTTCTCGAGCGCAGCATCGAGCGGCAATGTCTCTCCGTCCTTGAAACCCAATGCGCACGCAACGCCCCAGCTTCCCGTGGCAATTGCTTTTGCGCCTGCCTCGCTGACCGCCTTGGCGCTGCCGGCGTCCCAGATATTGTAGAGGACCAGCGGATCGCCAGGGACATGCAAATCGCCAAATGCCTTAACCCGATTGTTCATGCGCTTTTCTTTTCAGCGGACAGCAGTTTCTTTTTGCGCTCTACCCCATAGGCATAGCCACCGAGCCCGCCATCGGTGCGGATAACGCGGTGGCAAGGGATGAGCACTGCCACATTGTTCGCGCCATTGGCACTGCCCGCCGCGCGCACCGCCTTGGGCTTGCCGACTGCAGCTGCGATTTCGGCGTATGTCCGTGTTTCGCCCGCAGGGATCCGGCAAAGTTCATTCCAGATCGCCTGTTGGAATGCCGTTCCCGCAATGTCCAGCGGCAGGTCGGGCATTTGCGCGGGATGCTCGATTGCGTTAATCGCACCAGTGATCAGTTCCTCCAGCGCGGCACCGCCAGCAACAATGTCGGCATTTGGAAACCGCCGCGCAAGTTCGGCCTCGTCTTCGTCGAAAGACAGACGGCAAATGCCCTTATCGGTCGCGGCCAGCAGCATCTTGCCGAGCATGGTCTCAACAACCGCCCAGCGGATGGTCACCCCTGCTCCGCCATTTTTCCATGCGCTTGGCGTCATGCCCAAATGTCCTTTGGTATTTGCGTAAAATCGGCTCGGGCCAGAATAGCCTGCCTCGTAAATCGCTTCGGTGACGCTACCATTACCATCGAGCGCAGCCGTCGCGCGTTTTGCGCGAAGCGCGCGTGCATAGGCCGCTGGCGTTACCCCGGTATCGCGCTTGAACAGCCGGTGAAAATGATGTGGCGCATAATCCACAGCCGCCGCCAGATCTTCAAGCGACAGTCCTTCCTCGGTCTCCTCAATTAATTTGAGTGCTGCCGCAATCGCCTCACGGTCACGTCCAACGGCGTCCGGCTTGCACCGCATACACGACCGATATCCCGCCACGATTGCTTCGGCTGCTGTCCAGAAAAACTCGACATTCTGCCGCAACGGCCGTCGCGCTGGACAGCTCGGTTTACAGTATATGCCGGTCGTTTTGACCGCACCGACAAACTGCCCGTCGAGCGACCGGTCGCGCCGGTCGAAGGCTTGGAAGGCCCAGTCGATATCGACGGCGCTTTGTCGGTCCAATTTCATCTCCAGCATCACGCTCGCTCAACCTTGGCCGAAAAGCAGCCATGCGCGGCGTTGTGTGCATGAATATAGGCGATTTCGTCGCTGGCGAATAGTTCGCGGATTTTCGCATCGGCATGCCCGGGCGATGCCAGCGCCGCGCGTCGTAGCATCCCATCGTTATCGAACGCCCGAAACGCCATCGGACGACCTTCGAACACCGGCGGAGTTTCGTCGACATATTCCGCTGCCTCTAAGGCTTTTGGCCGCACATAAATAGCATAAGCCGAGCGATAAGGGGTCGTCACATCGTGGCTGAGATAGTTAAACAGGATCAGTTCCTCGCCCGCCTTGGCGTCTTCCAGACTGATCCGGCATGGCCAGCCTTTATCGGCCGCAGCGGTTAAGCGCACCGCACCCTGCTCGGCCAAGGCAGCATCATCCATTTCGAATAGTCCTGCAAACTGTTCGCGGTCCAGACCTGTAATTCGATAGCTCATATTCCGGCTCCTTGTTCAATGGGTGCCGGAATAGCTACGAAGTAAATCGGCTGCGTCCCGAAACTTGCGTTCAAAGCAAATTAGTCGCCACATGCCTTTAACAACGCCAAAGTACGCTCGCGTGCCAATTCCGCGCTCGGCTCGTGATAATCCTTGCGCCGGTCGGAATTAAAGCCATGGTTCGCGTCATACACAAATATCTGCGCCATCGGATGTTCCTTGGCGATCAACGCCTCCACGCCATCCATCGGGATGCCTTGGTCATATCGACCAAAATGAGCGATTGTCGGGCATTTTGGCGGCTTGTCGGCATAGATGGTCGGCACAAGGCTGCCATAATAGCAGGACGCCGCCGCCAGTTCGTCGCTGATTCCGGCCATCGCCCATGCCACCGAGCCGCCATAGCAATAACCGGTGATGAACACAGGGCCTTTGGATTTGAGCGCATCGATACAGGTTTGGGCATCGTCGAGCGAGAGCATGAAAGGATGGAGTTCACGGGCCAGTTCAACAGCGCGGTTATAATCGGGTCCGGTATATTCCGCCTCGAACCCCGGATGTTCGCGGTCGAAAATAGCAGGCGCCAGAACTTCATATCCGTCCGCCGCATATTCATCGCACAGTTCGCGGATATGGTCGGTGACGCCGAAGATTTCCTGGATAAGGACGAGGCCGCCCTGGCGCTCGCCTTCCGGCTCGACATGATAAACGGAAATTTCCGCGCTGTCGGACATCGTCATTCGAATCATTTCACCCATTTACTACTCCTATCCTCGGCGCACTCTGCGACCTATGCGTGAAATTGAAAAGATGCTGGTTCACGCAAAGGCCGCCGAGATCGCAGAGTTTGTCGCATAGCTATCTTGCAACGCAGCAAAAGCCCTGCTAGGCGCGCGGCGACGGCGGACAAAGGGCAACCTTTCGGCCCGGTCACCAAATTTTTCAGTCTCACATTCGAGGACACTCACGCGTGGATAATTCCGGCGGCACAAGCGCTAATATACAGGCCAGTCTGGCCGGCCGTTACGCGACGGCTTTGTTCGAGTTGGCTCGTGATGCCAAGGCCATCGACGCGGTCGAAGCTAGTCTTTCGAAGGTATCTCAAGCAATCGGCGAATCGGCGGATCTCAAGGCGCTGACCACAAATCCCGTTCTGTCCCGCCTCGATGCACAGCGGGCTATTTCGGCAGTATCATCTTCGATGAAGCTCGACGGCCTGACCGCCAAAACGCTGGGCGTTCTCGCGCAGAACCGCCGCCTTGGTGAAACCGTCGCGGTAGCCCGCGCTTTTTCATCGCTTGCCGCATCGCATCGCGGTGAAGTGACCGCTGAAGTGACGTCCGCGCACGCATTGAGCGCTGCCCAGATGAAGGCGCTCTCAGCAAAGCTCAAAGCGCGCGTCGGTAGCGATGTCGCCATTCAAACTAAAGTCGATCCCTCGCTCTTGGGAGGTCTGACTGTCCGTATTGGCAGCCAGATGATCGACAATTCTATCAAAACCCGTCTCAACACCCTCGCGACTGCGATGAAAGGCTAATCATGGACATCCGTGCCGCAGAAATTTCCAAGGTCATCAAGGACCAGATCGCCAACTTCGGCACTGAAGCTCAGGTTTCGGAAGTCGGCAGTGTGCTGTCGGTCGGTGACGGTATCGCCCGTATCCACGGCCTCGACAATGTTCAGGCCGGTGAAATGGTCGAATTTTCGAACGGTATTCAGGGCATGGCGCTGAACCTCGAAGCCGATAATGTCGGTGTGGTTATCTTCGGTTCCGACGCAGAAATCCGCGAAGGCGACGTCGTCAAGCGCACCGGCACGATCGTGGACGTTCCCGTCGGCAAGGAACTGCTCGGACGCGTGGTTGACGGTCTTGGCAACCCGATCGATGGCAAGGGCCCACTCAAGACCACGCAGCGCAGCCGCGTTGAAGTCAAGGCCCCCGGCATCATTCCGCGCCAGTCGGTTTCGGAACCTGT
>LNFK01000052.1 GCA_001464315.1 Sphingomonadales bacterium Ga0077559
CAGCGAGTTGATCAGACCGATGTTCGGGCCTTCCGGCGTTTCAATCGGGCAGATACGGCCATAATGCGTCGGGTGAACGTCGCGGACTTCGAAGCCTGCGCGCTCGCGGGTAAGACCGCCTGGTCCAAGCGCAGACACGCGGCGCTTATGGGTGACTTCTGACAGCGGGTTGGTCTGGTCCATGAACTGCGACAACTGCGACGAACCAAAGAATTCGCGCACGGCTGCAACCGCTGGCTTGGCGTTGATGAGGTCGTTTGGCATCACGGTCGATACGTCGACCGAGCTCATACGCTCCTTCACGGCGCGCTCCATGCGGAGCAGACCGACGCGATACTGGTTTTCCAGCAATTCGCCGACCGAACGGACACGGCGGTTGCCGAGGTTATCGATATCGTCGATTTCGCCCTTGCCGTCCTTCAGGTTCACCAGTTCCTTTACAACCGCGAGGATATCCTCGTTGCGCAGGGTGGTGTGGTCGTCAGCGGCATCGAGTTGCAAACGCATATTGAGCTTGACGCGGCCCACAGCCGACAGGTCATAACGCTCTGGGTCGAAGAACAGGCCGGCGAACAACGCCTCTGCGGTTTCGCGCGTTGGCGGCTCGCCTGGGCGCATGACGCGGTAAATCGCATCAAGGCCCATATCGCGGTTCTCGGCCTTATCAGCTTTGACCGTGTTGCGCATCCACGCGCCGGTGATGACATGGTCGATGTCGAGCAACTCGATCGCATCGATGCCAGCCTTGTCGAGTGCTTCCAAGTTTTCGGCGGTGATTTCATCGCCTGCCTCGACATAAATCCTTCCGGTTTTTTCGTCGATCAGTTCGAACGCCGAATAACGGCCAAAGATTTCTTCCGTAGGGATCAGTAGGTCGGTGAGGCCGTCCTTGACCGCCTTGTTGGCAGCGCGCGGCGTAACTTTGGTGCCGGCGGGGAAGATGACTTCGCCCGATTTCGCATCAACGATGTCGAACATCGGCTTCGACGCACGCCATTGCTCGGCATTGAACGGAATGATCCACCCACCCTTGCCGCGCTGAAAGGTTACGGTGTCATAGAAATGGTTGAGGATTTCCTCGTCATTCATCCCGAGACCATAGAGCAAAGTCGAAACCGGGAGCTTGCGCTTGCGGTCGATACGGACGTTGACGATGTCCTTGGCGTCGAATTCGAAATCGAGCCACGAACCGCGATATGGAATAACGCGCGCGGCGAACAGATATTTGCCCGAAGAGTGAGTCTTGCCGCGGTCATGGTCGAACAATACGCCCGGCGAACGGTGCATCTGCGAAACGATAACGCGCTCTGTACCGTTGATGAAGAAGGTGCCGTTATGCGTCATGAGCGGCATGTCGCCCATATACACGTCCTGCTCCTTGATATCCAAAACGCTGCGCGCTTCGGTGTCGGGGTCAACTTCAAACACGATCAGGCGCAATGTCACCTTCATCTGCGCGGCATAAGTGATTCCGCGCTGGCGGCATTCCTCGACGTCATATTTGGGATCTTCGAGTTCATAATGCACAAAGTCGAGTTCCGAGGTTCCGGCAAAATCCTTGACTGGAAAAACGCTGCGCAGCGTTTTTTCCAGACCTGATACATAACCGATCGACGGGTCGGAGCGCAGGAACTGCTCATAGCTTTCGCGCTGGACTTCGATCAGATTGGGCATGTCGATAACTTCGTGAATGTTACCGAAAATTTTGCGGATACGCTTTTGACGCGAGAGTGACGCTGGAGCGGTACGTGATGCCATAAGGTGCTTGTGCCTTCGTTCAGAATATCAGGCGCGCAAGATGCAATCCACAGACGGAAAAAGGCCGCATGGCAATGGCCCCGGATTCGGGTCCTGCCGTGCAGCCGTTTCGCGTATGTGAAAATCCAGTCCCATCAATGCGTTAGCCAAGTTGCGCGACGACAAGGCCATTCCCGAAGGGGAGGATGTTGGGTGTGGTATAGGCGGCGAGGGGTCCGGGGTCAAGCCTGTCCGGAGCCGATTTCGGCGCGCTAAACTGTAAGCCCCGGCTTACAAAGATGAGGAAGATAAGCCTACGTCACCGGCGGAGCACGTTCTTCGGGCAATGTTTGCAAACGGCTGATGTACAAGGCCCCATCAACCAGAGGGGCGGTTAGCGATTTTCGTTGCCAGACCTGACCACTCAAATCCTACATTGCAAGTGCGTCGCGTAATTCAGGCCGCCAGTTTTAACCCTTTTCCTTCCTCAAAGCCCCAGCCTTATGCGCCGCTTTCTTCCCCTCGTCGGTCTCGACGATATATTGAGGGTCATCCTTCGACGCAGCGACCTTGTGGCCTTTTATTTGCGTAGGCGACGTCTGCTTTTTTACGATCTTGCCGTGCGCGGTGCCTGCGTGGCTTTTCCAGGTTACCTTGTCGCCTGTTTTTAGCGTCTTTTCGGTCATCGTTTTGTCCGGTGGGGAGAGGGGCTAACGCACGGGCGCCATAGGGGTTCCGCGAGTATACAGGCGTTCCGCCATGCTTGAAGGGGCAGGGCAGCCCTGCTAGGGGCGCGGGATGACCGAACTCTCCCGTATCCGTAACTTCTCGATTATCGCGCATATCGACCATGGCAAATCGACGCTCGCTGATCGGCTGATCCAGCAGACGGGTGGCCTGACAGCACGGGAGATGACCAGTCAAGTCCTTGATAATATGGATATTGAGAAAGAACGCGGGATTACGATCAAGGCGCAAACCGTTCGCCTCGATTACACCGCGACCGATGGCGTCCTCTACGAACTCAACCTCATGGATACCCCCGGCCATGTCGACTTCGCCTATGAAGTCTCGCGCTCCCTCGCCGCATGCGAAGGCGCATTGCTCGTGGTCGACGCGGCACAAGGCGTCGAGGCGCAAACGCTCGCGAATGTCTATCAGTCGATCGAGCACGACCATGAAATCGTCCCCGTTATCAACAAGATTGACCTCCCCGCCGCAGACGTCGACAAGGTCAAGGCTGAGATCGAGGAAATCATCGGGCTTCCCGCCGACAACGCCGTCCTCACCAGCGCCAAATCCGGCATCGGCATCGCCGAGGTGCTCGAGGCCATCGTCACCCGCATCCCCCCGCCAAAAGGCGACCGCGACGCGCCGCTGAAGGCCATGCTAGTCGATTCATGGTACGACCCCTATCTCGGCGTCGTCATCCTGATCCGCGTGATCGACGGCGTCATCAAAAAGGGCCAGGAAATCCAGTTCATGGCCGCCGGCACAAAGCATCTGGTCGACCGCGTCGGATGCATGCGGCCCAAGCTTGAAATCCTCACCGAAATCGCGGCGGGCGAAGTCGGCATCATTACAGCCCAAATCAAGGAAGTTGCGCAAACCCGGGTCGGCGACACCATCACCGACGCCAAACGCCCCGCCGCGGAAGCCTTGCCCGGTTTCAAGGAAGTGCAGCCCGTGGTGTTCTGCGGCCTATTCCCCACCGACGCCGCCGACTTCGAGAAACTCCGCGAAAGCATCAGCAAGCTCCGCCTCAACGACGCCTCCTTCAGCTTTGAGACCGAAAGCAGCGCAGCATTGGGCTTCGGCTTCCGCTGCGGTTTCCTTGGGCTGCTCCACCTCGAAATCATTCAGGAACGCCTGACTCGCGAATTCGACCTCGACCTGATCACCACCGCGCCGTCGGTGGTCTACAAGTTGAAACTCAGCCGTTCGAAGACCGAAGACGCGCGCGATATGGAACTGCACAACCCCGCCGACATGCCCGACATCAACCGCATCGCGGAAATTCAGGAGCCGTGGATTGAGGCGACGATTTACTGCCCCGACGAATATCTGGGGTCGATCCTTAAACTATGCCAGGACCGGCGCGGCGTTCAGAAACAGCTGACCTATGTCGGCGGCCGCGCGCAGCTCGTCTACGAACTGCCGCTCAACGAAGTGGTGTTCGACTTTTACGACCGGTTAAAGAGCATATCGCGCGGTTATGCGTCGTTCGATTACCACCAGATCGGCCACCGCGAGGGCGACCTTGTGAAGATGAGTATCCTCGTCAACGGCGATCCCGTCGACGCGCTGAGCATGATCGTCCACCGCGGCACCGCAGAGGCCAGAGGCCGCGGCATGTGCGAGCGCCTGAAGGACCTGATCCCCCGCCATTTGTTCAAGATTCCCATCCAGGCAGCGATCGGCGGCAAGGTGATCGCCCGCGAAACCATCGCCGCGATGCGCAAGGACGTGACCGCGAAATGCTATGGCGGCGACATATCGCGCAAGAAGAAGCTGCTGGAAAAGCAGAAAAAGGGCAAGGCGCGGATGCGGGAGTATGGGAATGTGAGCATTCCGCAGGAGGCTTTCATCGCCGCGCTGCGGATGGGCGAGGAGTAATCTTTTTAATATGAAAATTGCAAGCCGACGTTAGATCCTATCGATCAGACCGCAGAGCTAATGCGCGTGCTGCAACGGATCGAGCTTCTGCATTTGGATATGATTTTGCTAAATCTAGCCAATGAATTGAGTTATAGTATCGATGCGTGTCGCGATCGATATGCCCTTGTTCAAGCTTAGTCATAGACACAAGTTGCGGCAAGGCCATCGGTAATAAGTACAATATGGACCACCCGCCCCCTACCGCCGTTGCCCCCTAACAAACCGCTTCCACTCAACCTCATCCGGCCCCGGCAGCAACGGGCCGTCGGGTGGCTCGCTGGTTTGTTCGACCTTAAAGTAACGCCGCTTCACGAACGCCGCGATATGTTCGTCCTCTTGTGACAGGCCCAATAATGGCCGGGCGCGAGTTCCGGGGACACAACGCTAAACAGGCTAGACTGCCTCTTCGCGTGCCCCCCGAACCCCAGTCCTTATCTATACACCATGCCGCCATCGATGAGCGGGGCCTGTCCGGTCATATAGTCGGAGTCGGGTCCTGCCAGGAAGGAGACGAATGCAGCCACGTCTTCGGGAGTCTCCGCACGGCCCAGGGCGATGCCGTCCACATATTTCTTGTACGTTGCGCCGACCTCGGCTCCGGTGAGTTCTGCGAACCGTTTGTCGATTTCGGTCCACATGTCGGTGCCGACGACTCCGGGGCAATAGGCGTTGACGGTGATGCCATCACTGGCAAGCTCTTTTGCCGCCGCCTGGGTCAATGCCCGGACGGCAAATTTGGTCGCCGAATATAGTCCGAGCATGGCAAAGCCTTCATGGCCCGCAATCGACGATGCGCTGATGATCTTGCCCTTGACCTTGCGCGCCTTGAACTTTTTGGCAGCCGCCTGAATTCCCCACAGGACGCTCTGGATATTTATCTTCAGTATCCGATCGACCTCCTCCTGCGTTACCTCCTGCAGCGGCTGGACATTGGCGATGCCTGCATTGTTGACCATGATATCAAAGCCGCCGAGCTCTTTTTCCGCGTGATCAATCGCGGCATAGACTTCGCTACGGTTCGACACATCGGCCCGGAAGTGGGTCGCCTTGCGGCCGATGGCTTCAACCGCCTGCGCCACGGTTTTCGCCTTGGCTTCATCAAGGTCGACAATGGAGATATCAGCGCCGTCTTTCGCCAGTCGAAGCGCAATCGCGCGGCCGATGCCCTGGCCTCCTCCGGTGATGAGAGCCACTTTTCCGTCGATGGTCATGCCGCTCTCCAATCAGGGTGCCAATGCGATAAACAACCAACGGGCTCCGCCACGCGAAGTTCCGCGACGAACTTCCATTCGGGGATATGGTGAGGGAACTTCTCCGCGTCGGCAAAGGGGAGCGGTGTCCACTCTTCTCTTGGGTACACGGTATCGTATGTTAGCCGCGCCGCCGCGCGCACTCGATGGTCGTGCTCCAGATGCTGCACGGCATTCTTCTTCACTTTTCGAATCCGGCGTGAAGGACAGGTGTTCTTATTATGTTCCGAAATCGGGTAAAAGCCATCTAACGAAGCTTCTGCGCCTCGACCTCTCCGGTAACCGTGATGGTGACCGGAAAGCCTCCGATCTCCGATGGCACATGCGCCGCGACACCGGCGTCAGTTACGCCGACCGAAATGGCATATCCGCCGGGGCCGCCCTGGCCGATGCCAACCGAAACAACGCCGGGGATGGCCATCAGCCGCGATTGCTCGGTTGCCAAAAGCTGTTCGATAGACGATCGCGGCTGTGTTTCGTCCGGTTTATATTCGACTGGTCCCGACCCAGAAAAATCGGGGCCCGGCTTCCCTTGCTCGCTCATCGTTCAATCTCCTTCGCACCGCCGGGATGTAAGAAATCGGCCGCAAAGTTTAAAGGGAAGCCGGGCATCTTGTTACGGCAGCAGCCGGATGTTGAGCGCCGACAGCACCGAACCGATGGGGTTGGCGTAAGTCGTGCCGCCGCCGCCTGCGAACAGCAAGCCGACAGGCCGCACCCCGGTTGCCCAGTGCCAGATGAGCGAGCCCGAGTCCCCGCCCGCCGAGAACGGGTTGTTGTTGACCGAACGGATCGCAATCTGGTTTCGGAAATGGGCGACCCCGATGCCGGGGAAGCTGACGTTCACGATCATCCCGAACTCGGTTATACGGCCCTGAGTAAGCCCCGTGGTGCGGCCGCTCTTGCCGACGGTCAGGCCGAGCGAGGGAGGAAGCGGCGCAGTACCGGTGCGGTAATATGCACCGCGGCCGCCCGACAGATAATATTGCTCGCCGCGGATCCGGTCGTGCCAGGCCCAGCCGAACGCCGCATCGACAAAATTGGGTGCGCCGCCAAAGGCGATCGGCACCCAGCGCGCCAGTACGGCAATCTGGTCGGCGGGGTGCCTGCCTCCGTCATAAGCGCCTGGCTGGATGATGCTGTCGTTGACCCGGCCCCGGTTGGAGTTTGCCAGCACATGGTTGTTGCTAAGGATCAGGTGCCGGTTGTTCCACGGCGCGGTCAGGCCGATGGCACGGCTGCCGAGCGTTCCCGCTGTGACCGCGACATGGCCCACCGATACCCCGCCGGGTGCGGGCCGATGCCGGGCGCGGTGCGAATAGGCTTCGACGATGCCGACCACGCGCTGCTGCACCGCAAGCGTGGACAGCGCACTCGTCCCGGCCGATTGCGCGAGCTGCGCCATCAACGCCTCTTGCGGCATTGCGCTTTCGGTGTGGATGACCAGCACCGGTTCGCCTGGCGCACCCATGTTGAAGCCGGGTTCGCTCGGGTCGGCAAGGCCGATGCCGACACCGACAATGCCGCCCGTCGATTGCGTTTCGGAAAGTACCGAATATTCGCCGGTGGCCGCGAGCAACGAATCGCCGACCGCATCGCGGAGCGCGAGCAGATCGTCCGACACACCCGCCTCGGCGAACACGGCCTCCTGCTCTGCTTCATAACCCAATGCCTCAAGCCCGGCGGAATCGGCATCGGGATTTTCGGGATTTCCAGACGATGACGCGCCGCCGACCGGCCCGCCTTCGTTTTCCTCGCCCGGATTGTCCACTTGCGAGCTCGATTTATCTTTACCTGCCATGATAATGTCCTCCTCAATAAACATGATGAAACAGCGCGCGAAATATATGCGGGCGTTAATATCGATTGATTATTTATTGTTTTTTTGGCGACTCGGACATGATGAATTTAATATATTTTGGATTTAGACTCCAACGGTAATCACTTATTAACTATAACTAAAAGTTAAGTTGCAGAATTATCGAAAATAATAATCAAAACAAAGATGTTGTAGTTAATATGCCCGCCGGTCGATTAAGTTGAAGCAAAGTCTTTATTTCAAACACTTAAGCGCATGGGCGCGCGCTACCGTCATTATCGAGTTGCAATCGCCCTACCGGGTGAGACAATGGGATCGATCAAGGAGGGGACGGTTTGAGAAATATAGTGTTCGCCATTTTGCTGGCATCCGCGGCGGCGTCTTGCTCCACCCAGCATTCGCCCGGCCTGCCGCATCGACAAGGCGAGGCGTCGGTACTAGAAGACGGCGCGGTGAACGAAGCACAACATATAAATCAACCAAAGCCAATCATGGTTTGGGACGACCTGCTCTCGCGGCCAAAGCCAGCGCCCGATGCGACGATCACTTATGGCGCGGATGCTTTGCAATTGGTGGATGTCTGGAAGCCCAAGGGAACTGGCCCGCATCCGGCGGTGGTTATGATCCATGGCGGGTGCTGGCAGACCGAGGTCGCGACACGTGATATCATGAACTGGATCGCAGATGATTTGCGCGCGCGCGGTGTGGGTGTGTGGAATATCGAATATCGCGGGGTCGACCGGGGAGGTGGCTATCCGGGGACGTATCTCGATGTGGGTGCAGCGGCGGATATGTTTGCGGCGAAGCGCGGGGAGTATGGGTTTAAGGTTGGCGCGCCGGTGGTGGTGATCGGGCATTCGGCTGGCGGGCATCTGGCGCTGTGGCTGGCGCGGCGGGCTGGCTTGACGAAGGGGGATGCCTTGCGAGGGGAGAGGCCTTTGAAGGTGGATGTGGCGATATCGCAAGGCGGTCTGCCTGATCTGCGTGCGCAAATGACGCTGCCCGATCATGGTTGCGGCAACGAGGCGGCGGCGAAGATGGCTGGCGCGGAATTTGCGCGAACCTCTCCGCCAGAAATGCCCAAAGGGCGTGCGCGCGAGTTGCAGTTTAACAATGACCTCGACAGCATCGCGCCGCCGTCGTTCGGCGCGGCTTATGGTGCAGAGATGGTAACAACGCCGGGTGAAGGCCATGCCGAGCTAATCGCACCCGAGACGGTGTCTTGGGGCAAGCAGCGCGCGGTCATATTGAAGGCCTTTGGCCTAAAGGAACCAAAGACGTGACTTTGGAGCAGGCGCAAGCACTCGACGCGGTGGACCCGCTGGCTGGGTACCACGACCGCTTTGTCCAGCCTGAGGGCGTGATTTATCTCGACGGCAATTCGCTTGGGCTATTGCCGACGGAGACGGTTGCAGCGGGTGCGGATATAATGGAGCGCGCGTGGGGGCAGCGGCTCATCCGAAGCTGGAACGAAGGCTGGATCGACGCACCGAGCCGGGTGGGCGCGATGATCGCGCCGCTGATCGGGGCCGACGCGGACGAGGTAATCGCGGCGGATTCGACGTCGGTGAACTTGTACAAGCTGATTGTCGCGGCGCTCCGGCTCGATCCATCGCGCAATGTGGTGGTGAGCGAGGCGGGGAATTTCCCTACTGACCTGCATATCGCCGAAGGGGCGGTGGCTGCGGTCGCGGGCGCGCAGTTAAAGGTGGTCGAACGCGGCGTGCTGGCCGAGGCGCTTGGCGATGAAACCGCGCTGCTGCTGCTGACGCATGTACATTACAAGACCGCCGAGCGCTTCGACATGACGGCGTGGACCAGGGTCGCGCATGATGCTGGCGCTCTGATCTGCTGGGACTTGAGCCATAGCGCAGGCGCGGTTGCAGTGGAGTTGAATGCTGCGGGAGCGGACCTTGCGGTGGGCTGCGGCTACAAATATCTGAACGGCGGTCCCGGCGCGCCGGCGTTTCTCTATGTGGCGAAGCGCTGGCAGGATCGGCTGCACAACCCGCTGTCGGGCTGGATGGGCCATGCCGCGCCGTTCGAATTTGCCGATGGCTATGAAGCGGCGGCGGGAATGAAGCGCTGGCTGACCGGCACGCCGTCGGTGTTGGGACTCGCGGCACTCGAAAGTGGACTAAAGCTTTGGGACAGCATCGACCTTGCCCAAATCGAGGCGAAATCGGCTGCGCTGTGGAACATCTTCCACGTAGCCGGAACCGCCGCCGGTCTCGAATGCGTCACTCCAGCCGACCCCGCTAAGCGCGGCAGTCATATCTCCTTCCGCCACCCGAATGCCTATGAAATCGTGCAAGCGCTCATCGCGCGCGGCGTCATCGGCGACTTCCGCGACCCCGACATACTGCGCTTTGGCCTGACCCCGCTGACGCTCAGCCACGCCGATGTCTGGCGCGCCGGAGAGATGATGCGCGAGATCACTGAAAGCGGCGAATATCGAAAGGCCGAATTCGCCGTGCGTAATGCGGTGACATAAGGCTCCGGCGCTGCTAGGCGCGCGGCCATAATGTTAAATCTGAACGGAATCACCGTGCGGCTTGGCGGCCGCACCATATTGGACCGCGCGACCGCGACGTTGCCCCCCTTTTCGCGCGTCGGCCTGATTGGCCGCAATGGCGCGGGCAAATCGACGCTGATGAAGGTGATGATCGGCGAGCTTGAGGCCGACGATGGCAGCATGGATATGCCAAAGAACACGCGTATCGGCTATATCGCGCAGGAAGCGCCAAGCGGCACCGCGACGCCGTTCGAGACCGTGCTCGCGGGCGATGTCGAACGCGCGGCTTTGATGGAAGAGGCCGAGCATTGCGCCGACCCCGACCGGCTGGGCGAGCTGCACGAGCGGCTGATTGCGATCGACGCGTATACGGCGCCAGCTAGGGCGGCGCGGATCTTGGTGGGCCTCGGGTTTGACGAGGAAATGCAAGGGCGGCCGCTCGATAGTTATTCCGGCGGCTGGAAAATGCGCGTGGCATTGGCGGCGCTCTTGTTCTCCGAACCTGACCTGCTGCTTCTCGACGAGCCTTCGAACCACTTGGATTTGGAAGCGACGTTGTGGCTCGAAAACTTTCTTAAATCCTATCCGTCGATGATGGTGGTGATCAGCCACGAACGCGATTTGCTGAACAATGTGGTCGACAATATCCTGCATCTCGAAGGCGGGGCGGTGACGCTCTATTCGGGCGGATATGACTCGTTCGAGCGCCAGCGCGCCGAACGCGCGGCTCAGCTGGCGGCGGCGAAGGCCAGCCAGGATGCGCAGCGTGCAAAGCTGCAGGACTATGTCGCGCGCAATTCGGCCCGCGCTTCGACCGCCAAGCAGGCGCAGTCACGCGCCAAGGCGCTGGCAAGAATGCAGCCGATTGCGGCGATGGCTGAAGATCCGACTTTGAGCTTCGACTTTCCATCGCCCGACGAATTGCGCCCGCCATTGGTGACGCTCGATATGGCGAGCGTTGGCTATGCCGAGAATAAGCCGATATTGCAGCGCCTGAACCTGCGCCTCGACCCCGATGATCGCGTCGCGTTGCTGGGGCGCAACGGCAATGGCAAGACGACGCTGGCGCGGTTGCTCGCAGCACAGCTCGCCCCGATGGAGGGCGGCATGAACGCGTCGGGCAAGATGCGCGTTGGCTATTTCACGCAATATCAGGTCGAGGAACTCGACGGCAAGGACACGCCGCTTGAGCATATGGGCCGCCTGATGAAAGGCGCGACTCCCGGTGCGGTGCGCGCGCAGCTTGGCCGTTTCGGCTTTTCGGGCGCGAAGGCGACGACTTTAGTTGGTAAGCTGTCGGGCGGCGAACGTGCTCGGTTGGCGCTGGCGCTGATCACCCGCGATGCGCCGCACATGCTGATCCTCGACGAGCCAACGAACCATTTGGACGTCGATGCCCGCGAAGCTTTGGTGCAGGCATTGAACGACTATGAAGGCGCGGTGGTCTTGGTCAGCCATGACCGGCATATGCTCGAGCTGACCGCCGACCGGCTCGTGCTCGTCGATAACGGTACCGCGACTGAATATCAGGGTAGTATTGACGATTATACCGATATGATCCTCGGCAAAAGTCCGGCTAAGGAAAAGATGTCGAAGGCCGACCGTAAGGAAGACAAAAAGGCCCAAGCCGCCGCGCGCGAAGCGCAGACGAAGCTTAAACGTGCCGTCAGCGATGCCGAGGCCGATTTGGCGAAATTCGAAGTCGTGCTGTCCGCCATCGACAAAGCCATGTTCGACCCTGTTTCGGCGGCGAACGAGTATAAAGACCTGACGATGGGCGAACTATCGCAGCGCCGGGGAAAGATTGTCGCGGCGCAGGAAGCGGCGGAGGCGCGGTGGGTTGTGGCGAGCGAAGCGCTGGAAAAGGCGGGTTAAGCCTTCAAATGCTTCAGCCGTTCCGGCAGCAGCGCCAATATTGCCTGCCGTTCCTCTTCGCTCACGCTTAGCCACGAAGCAATCTCGTCGAGCGAACGTCCGCAGCCGATGCAAAATTTGCAGCTTTCGTCGACATCGCAAATGTCGATGCAGGGGGATTGCACTTCAGTCATTAGGTTACGCTCCCGCCTGAACCGATTGCGGCCAACGCTGAGTCGAACCGCGTTTCGCTTATACCGGATATTCTAGAGTAGGGCACCCTGCGGTCCTCTAATTCGGCTCGGCACAGTTCAAAAAATTGGCGACGTTCATCCGCACCCGAGTAAACCCGCAGGCCATCGTCGACAAAGGGTAGGTCGATGTCGAGTAGCAGATAGAGATCGGCATATCCGGTGAAAGCGTCGAACCATGGATCGCGTGTTCCGAACATCATTTTCGCCCAGACCGCCGTTATCAGTGGGTCGGTATCGAACAGTACATATTCTGTGCCCAAATCTGCTGCCCGTGACGATGCTCCGAGGTTCATTGCATCTTGCGTCTCGGCGATATGCACCAATTCAGCCATGCCGATATTGGTACCATTTGCTTCACAATAGGCGCGGCCATATTCTGGAACGACTTCGCACCCCAGACGCGCCGCAAGCCGCGTCCCAAGCGTCGACTTGCCCGTGCTTTCTGGTCCGTGGAGGCAAATGCGCCTCATGCGCTCTGCACCTTCCGCCATTCCACCAGTCCCGCAATCGCCAGCACCAGAAACACGCTGTACAATCCTGCCGTCAGATACAATTCCTTGGTCACATATAACGGGATCGAGATCAGGTTTACGATAATCCACCAGTGCCAGCTTTCAACAAAACGCCGCGCCATCAATATCTGGCCTGCCACCGACAGCATCGCGACCGACGCATCCCAATAAGGGTAGCTGGTTCCTGTGTAGGTGCCCATGAACGTGCCCCAACCCCAAATCGCCGCGACCGATCCGGTGATCCAAAGGCCATAAGCAAAGGCGGGCAGGCGGCGGACGACAACTTCGCCTGCGTCGGCTTTATTGCGGTTCCAACACCACCAGCCATACAGGTTTACAATTGCGAAAAACAACTGAAGCCCTGCGTCACTGTATAGCTTGGCATCGCGGAAAATCACGAAATATAGGCTGACCATCGCAATCGCGACCGGAAAATTCCACACCGAACGGCGGATGATTAGTATTATGTTGGCTAGCCCGAGCAGGACGGCGATAATCTCGATGGCGCTCATGACGCAAGCTGGTGCCAGTGTCGAACGGCAAAATCCAGCTTATTACAATGCAGTCGGCGGTTTGCCTATGCCCGCGCCTTATCTTCGCCAAACGGACCGTTCAACCGGACGATGTAAAGGTTCAGTATCGCGGCAAAACTGACCCAGATGAAATAGGGTACGATAAGCCAGCTGGCGAGCACCGAAAACTGCCGCAAGCCAATGCACATCGCCAGCACCGACGCCCACAGAAATACCACCTCGATCAGCGACCAATCGGGTCGCCGACGCGTGAAAAACAGTGGCGACCAGAGGAAGTGGCAGACAAAATTCACCGCATACATGATGATGATCGCACGGCGACCCACATCGTCGGTTGCACCTTGCCATGCCAAAATTGCGGCCCATGCGCCCAGGCCGAGAATCAGCGTCCACGCTGGCCCGAAAAGCCAATCAGGTGGTTGCCAGCTAGGTTTTTTTAGATTGCGGTACCACGGCCCGATTGTGGTCAGCAGGCCGCCCGCGCCGCCCAAAAGGACAGCCCAAATAATAGCAATGATGATATGGGTTTCCGGCATGCATTACTTATGGGCGCGAGTGCTGCATCGCACAATAGGGGATTATGTCTCGCGGTCCGCGACACAATTTTTGCTAAGATCGCCGTTTATGCTGCCATGGCAGTCAGCGCCGCGCCTTGTCTGAAGCAGAGTCATCGCCGCCAATATCGGGGAACGCGTCCCATGCCATGCCAGCGGCTTTTTGAACTGCCCAGCCGATGGCAAACGTAACGGCAATCGGCGCTAGAGCAGAGGCAGCTTTTTGCAAGCTCGCCCCGATTATCGCGCCCTTGATTCCTGAATCGCCGTCAGTCCGGTCGATGGCTGCACCTAATAACGCGCCAAATATGCTCATATTCTGTCTCCGGGTTTTGACGACTAACCAAAGGACAGGTCAAATGTTCCGCCAATCCGATTGACGGCCTGCGCTGCGCTGTGCCATCTCCCGACAGGGACAGGAGAGGAACGGCGTATGGCTGACAAGAAAAAAGCGGAAAAGAAGTCGAAAGCAAAGGGTTCGCCTTTTAGCGGCATATCTGGAGCATTTGACGCCGCGAATGATGCGACTTCGGCGCTTGGACCGCTCGCTGGCCTAGCTCGTGAGGATTTTATCGGTGCCATCGGCCTGATGCTGCGGCAGACCGCGACCAATCCCGACAAAGCGTTCAAAGCGACCAAGGGATTTAGCGAAGATGTGATGAAAATCATGACTGGCAAGTCGGACCTGTCGCCTGATCCCAAGGACAAGCGTTTCATGGATCCGGCATGGACGTTCAACCCGTTCTTCAAGGCAGGCGCGCAATATTATCTGGCGGTGCAAAAAGGCGTCAAAAGCTATATCGAAGACCTCGAAATGGACGCCATCGAACGCGACCGCGCCAATTTCGTCAGCCAGATGATCATGGACGCGCTGTCACCGACCAACAGCCTGATCGGTAACCCGACTGCGCAGAAACGGCTGGTGGATTCGGGCGGGCTCAGTCTCGTGAAGGGCCTCAAAAACGCCTATAACGACATGGTTCACAACGACATGATGGTGAGCCAGGTTAATAAAAAGCCGTTCAAGCTCGGCGAGAATGTAGCGACCGCGAAGGGCGCCGTCGTGTACCGCGATGAACGGTTTGAGCTCATTCAATATGCGCCGACCACCGACAAGGTTTACGCCATCCCGCAGTTGACCATTCCGCCGCAAATCAACAAAATGTATATCAACGATCTGTCGCCTGAAAAATCGGTGATCAAATGGCAGACCGATCACGGCATCCAGCCGTTCATGATTAGCTGGCGCAACCCGACGCACGATCAGGGCGTGTGGGGAATGGCCGAATATATCGAAAGCTGCATCAAGGCGCTCGACGTGGTGTGCGACATCACCGGCAGCGAAAAGGTCAATGTCTCGGGCGGCTGTTCGGGCGGGCAGACGATGTCGGTCTTGCTGTCGAAGCTCGCTGCGATGGGCGACAACCGCGCCAACGCGATCACGATGATGGTGTGCGTGCTTGAGCCGAAACCCGGCGATACCGAGGCGTCGTCGATGGTGTCGCACAACGGCATCGCGCTGGCGCGGCAGCGCGCGGCTAAGAAGGGCGTGATTGAGGGGAGCAGCCTTGCCCGCGGATTTGCGTGGTTGCGGCCTAATGACCTGATCTGGAATTATGTTATCAACAATTATCTGATGGGCGATGACCCGCCCGCGTTCGACATTCTCTTTTGGAATGCAGATGCGACCAACCTGTCGTCGGCATTGATGGGCGATTTTCTCGAACTGTTTGAGGCGAATGCCTATGCCGCGCCGGGGACGTTCGAGATTGCCGATCACACGCTCGATCTGACCAAGGTGACCGGCGACATGTTTATTCTGGGCGGCACCACTGACCATATTACGCCGTGGCGCGCCTGCTATCGCTCGACGCAATTGTTCGGGTCGAAGAATGTCGAATTCATCCTCAGCCAAGCTGGCCATATGCAGGCAATTCTGAATCCGCCGGGCAACCCCAAGGCGAAATACTGGCGGCACAGCAAGAACAACACCCCCGCCGATGTGGGTGAGTGGATGAAGGGCACCGAGGAAGTTGCCGGAAGCTGGTGGCCCTACTGGATGGAATGGCTCCACGCGCGCTCGGGCAAGGAAGTAGAGGCGCCGACAGCGCTGGGCAGCAAGGCGTATCCGGCGACGGAGCCAGCGCCGGGATTGTATGTTTTGGAATAAATATGGTGCGGTGCGGCACAAATCTGTTTGCAATCGCGTTTCGCTATTAACAAATGCTAGTTCGAAAAGGAAACATTATGGGTCAACGCCTGCCTGAATATTCGATGGAAACCATCGATGGCCGCAGTTTGCGGGTTGCTGTCTGGCGTTGCAGCAAGGCGACGACCAAGCTGCCGATCTTGTTCTTCAACGGCATTGGCGCGAATATTGAGGCGATGGCTCCGCTGGCTGAGCATCTCTCCGACCGCGACTTTATCACTTTTGACATGCCGGGGATTGGCGGATCTCCTGATCCGGTGGTGCCATACAACGCGATCCTGATGTCGCGGATTGCGGCGCTATTGCTCGACCGGTTCGAAATGCCTCTGGTTGATGTCATGGGCGTCAGCTGGGGAGGGGCGATGGCGCAGCAATTTGCGCTGCAGAACGGGCCGCGCACGAACAAATTGATACTGATCGCAACCAGCGCTGGCATGCTAATGGTACCAGGCAATCCAAAGGCGCTGATCAAGATGGCCGATCCGCGCCGCTATATCGACCCCGATTTCATGGCGAAGCATTTCAAAACGCTATATGGCGGCATGGTTGGCAACAAGGCCGAACATATCAATCGTCTGAAACCCCCTTCGAAGACCGGATATTTTTATCAGCTGATCGCGATGATGGGCTGGACCAGCGCGCCGTTCCTGCCATTTATGAAAACCGAAACGCTGATCGTGATGGGCGGCGAAGACCAGATTGTGCCGGTGGCCAATGGCAAGTTTTTGGCATTTCTGATCCCGAATAGCGAGTTGCTTGTCGTCGAAAATGGGGGACATCTGTTCCTGCTCAGTCACGTCGAAGAGAGCATCGCGGCGATCCTCGGGTTTCTCGACCGCGCGGTGGTGGAAGAACGGAAAGCGGCCTAGGCAGCGTCTATCACAGGCGCGCCAACTTTGCCCAACTCCCCGCTTGCGCGTGCTTTCTTGCCATAAACCGCCTCGAACAGGGGGCTCGCCATCATCGTGGTGACAATGGCCATCAGCACGAGCATCGAGAATAATGTTGGCCCGATTATACCCTTTTGCAGGCCGATATTGATGATGATGAGCTCCATTAACCCGCGCGAATTCATCAGTGCGCCGATGCCGAGCGCAGTGCGGTTGTCCTCGCCTGCGATGCGCGCCGCAGCATAGCAGGCACCGAATTTCGCTGCGATTGATGCGGCTAG
Organism: Sphingomonadales bacterium Ga0077559; assembly: GCA_001464315.1. Classification (GTDB taxonomy): domain Bacteria; phylum Pseudomonadota; class Alphaproteobacteria; order Sphingomonadales; family Sphingomonadaceae; genus Sphingorhabdus_B. Next base: position 17,067 of record LNFK01000052.1, read on the forward strand.
GATTGCTAATGCAATCAGCAGAAGTTCGGCTGAATTGACCATGTCCATCCGCGTGTTGAGGCCTGAATAGGTGAAGAACATCGGCAGCAGCAAGATGACCGCGAGCGGCTCCACCTTTTTCTTAAGCTCCACCGCGAATAGCCCGCGCGGCATGACTGCGCCAAGGATGAAGCCGCCGAATATCGCGTGAATGCCGATGGCGTCCATCAGGAAACACGACAGGCAGAATAAGGCAAGGGTAATGCCCAAGACGGTCAAGCTCATCTCACCTTCGCGTTCGACAATGCGGCCCAATGGGGCGAGCAATCGCCGCCCGAACAGCATAATGAAAGTCGCGTAGAAGATCGCCCCGCCAATCGCCAATACCGCAACGCCCGGGCCGCCTCCGAATGTCGCCAGCACAACTGCCAGCACGCACCATGATACGGCATCGTCGAATGCGCCTGCGGTTAGGGACAGCGTGCCGAGCGACGTGTTCGCCAGACCGCGTTCGTTGATAATCCGCGCAAGCATAGGGAACGCCGTTAAAGCAATGCATGCGCCCATGAACAATGTTGCATTGAACTGCGAGATACCCGGCGCGAACAGGCCGGGTATTGTGAGTAGCCATGGAGTGATCGCAACCGCGATCAGAAACGGCACGATGATACCCGCTGCCGATACGCTGATCGCGCTTTTCGCCTTGGATTTGAAATGATCGAGTTGGAGCGTGGTGCCGACGAGGAACATGTAAAGCCCCACGCCCAACTGCGCGCCTGTGTAAAGAACGTTTTTCGTTTCTTTGGGGAAGATGGCAGCTTGGATCTCGGGGAACAGGAGGCCGAACAGAGATGGTCCTAAAATGACGCCCGCGATCATCTCGCCAACAACCTGTGGCTGCGCGAGAAGTTTCTGTCCGAGCCACCCGACCACGCGACAGGTCAATATGATGATCGCCAATTGCAGGAAGAAATGAATACTGTAATCGGTTGGGGTAAAGCTGCTGGCCGCTGCTTCAACGGCGGGACCGTTTGCGCCTAAAGCTTTATCTGCGGCCTCGATTGCCGCGTTGATTAAATTCATGCTGATCCCCTCAATGGCCCTTACTACGCTTAGAATATCATGTCGAAAACATGAAAATGCGTGCATACGAATGCCAGCATCGTCGGTGCAAAGGATTGCTGTGGCCATATTGTGACAACATGGCCACAGCCCGACCGGAAATCAGGAAAATGGCTGATTCCCTTGGAACAATTGCCAAGTTTCCGCTAGCGGAAGGTTGAGTTCGGGTTCTCGCCTGAAGTCATTCTCCCCCAAAGGCGGTTTAACCGCTGTAAAGTCTTAGAGGAACATCATGAAATCGATTCACATGCTGCTTGCCAGCGTAGCGGTGCTTGTCGCGCCGACCACTGCCGCATTTGCCCAAGAAGGCGAAGTCGCTACCGGCTCTGCGCAGGATACAACCGTTACCCAAGACCAGACTGCCACCGAACAAGGTGGTGCTGTCGAAGAAGAATATTCAGACAATGAAATCATTGTCAGCGCGACACGCCGTGACCAGGCCGCACAGGACGTGCCGCTGGCCGTTAGCGTTGTCGGCGGCGAGCAGCTTGCCAATGCCGGTGTAGTCGACATTCGCGGCATTCAGCAGCTTGCGCCTTCGTTGAAGACGACCACCGGCCAGTCGTCGGCGACCGGCGCTGTTCTGTCGATCCGCGGTATCGGTACTGCTGGCGATAACCCCGGTTTTGAACCTGCCGTCGGTGTGTTCATTGATGGCGTTTTCCGTTCGCGCGCTGGTGTGGCACTTGCCGAACTGCCGCCAATCGAGCGCGTCGAAGTCTTGCGCGGACCGCAGGGCACATTGTTTGGCCGCAACACCTCGGCTGGGGCGCTCAACATCACCACCCAAAAGCCAAAGTTTGAATTCGGCGGTTATGTCGAGGGCAGCTATGGCAATCTTGACGAAATCGAAGTCAAGGCTGGCGTGACCGGACCTGTATCCGAATTACTCGCGGTGCGTCTCGATGGCGGCTATCACAAGCGTGACGGTTACATCACCGACGTCAACAGCGGCAACAAGATAAACAATATCGACCGCTATTTCGTTCGCGGTCAGGCGTTGTTCGAAAATGAAGACGTCAGCTTCCGCTTCATCGGCGATTACGCGAAAACCGACGAAGTATGCTGCGGTGCGGTCAATACGCTAAGCGGCCTGTCGATTTTTCCCGGTATCGACGCGACCAGCAATTCGGCGCTCGCGCTGGTTGCGACCAATATCATCAATGGTTTTGCAGGTGTTCCCGCTTTCGGTGGGACTGCTGGCACCGTCGGTATTCCTGCATATACCAAGGGCAGCCGCCGCATGGCAGTGACGCCGGGCCGCGATTTGTCCGAAAGTGTCAAGGAATGGGGCGTTTCGGGCGAGCTCAACTGGGATCTGGGCGGTGCGAACCTGACCTCGATCACGGCTTATCGTGACTGGGACGCGCGGCGTAACCAAGACATCGATTTCTCGGGCCTAGACCGTGCCTATCGTGACAACTATCGCACCGGTATCAAGGATTTCACGCAGGAAATCCGGCTTCAGGGTACAGCGTTCAACGACAGCGTCGATTGGCTCGTTGGCGGATTTTACCTGAACGAAAAACTGACGCTGAACGACACTGTGCGATTCGGCAACCAGGCCGACCAATATGTCGATGGCGTGATCCGCGAATTGACACGCAGTGCGGCATTGCCGTCTGGCCTGCAATTGTTCGGTACGCTTGGCCCGGCAACGCCGTTGTTCGGTCAGGTAGCCTTGGCGTCCAACCCGGCGCTGTTAGCGGCTGCCTTGGCGAACCCCGCCTTGCTGGCACAGTTCAACAGCCCGCTTCCGCGCACGCCAAATGGTGCCGGTCAGCAGGATGATGCGTATAAGGTGGACACTCAGGCTTTCGCCGCGTTCACGCACAACATCATCAACTTCACCGACAATCTGTCGCTGACGCTTGGTCTTCGGTATAATCACGAAACCAAGGATATCGATACCAATCTGACGTCGGTGGTTCCAGCTTGCTCGTTCTTCCAGAATCCGGGCACCGCGACCTATCGTGCGGCGTTGCAATCGGCCGGGTTGCTTAACTCGGCGTTCTTGCTGACTTGCAACCCAACGGTGAACAGCGAATTCAATGGCGCCCGTTCGGACAGCCGTTCGGAAAGCGAATTCACTGGTACAGCCAAGCTGTCGTTCAAGGTGAATGACGATATCCTCGTCTATGGCGGCTATGATCGCGGCTATAAATCGGGCGGGTACAATCTCGACCGGGGCAGCTTCGACTCGGTCATCCTCGGCGGTGACGGCGCGCAGATGAGCGATCTTGAATTCGGCAATGAAACCGTTGATGCCTATGAAATCGGCCTGAAGACCAACTTCACCCGCCAGTTCCAGTTCAACGCTTCGTTATTCTATTCGGATTTCAAAGGTTACCAATCGAACCGTTTCCTTGGAAACAGCTTCGTCGTATTGAACTATGACAAGCTTGTATCGAAGGGTATCGAGCTCGAAAGCATCATTCGTCCGCATCCGGATTTGGCGTTTAACCTCGGCTACACCTATGTTAATGCCAAGGTTACCGATCCGCTCGCAGGCGCTGACAATGGCCGTCAGGCATCGAACCAGCCAAAGCACACGATTACCGGTGCGATGACCTGGACGCCTGAAATCACCGCTGGCGTTAACGGTCTGTTCCATGCAGATTTCCGGGTGAACAGCGATGCTTTCCCATTGAACGATCCACTGGCGCGTCGCTTTACCGCGAATGACGGCTTTGGCATCGTTAACTTGCGCGCCGGCGTGAACTTCGGCGATGGTAAATACAGCATCGAAGGATATGTCGAAAATCTGTTCGACACCTATTATAACATCACCGCCTTCCCGATTCCGGAACAGGGCAACAGCTTTGCAGTTTACCCTTCGCCTCCGCGCTTTTACGGCGTGAAGGTCGGAGCTAAATTCTAAGCACTCATAGAATTGGTTTTGGAAAAGGGCCGGAGCGTGAAAATGCTCCGGCCCTTTTCTTTTGTGCAAAGTCCGTTAGCGTGTTGGTTTAGAGGGAACAGGCATGCGCCATATCGCGATCATCGGGTCAGGTCCTGCGGGCTATTACACCGCCGAGGCTGCACAGAAGAAGTTTGGCGATGATGTGCGCATCGATATCATCGACCGTCTGCCGGTACCCTTCGGACTGATCCGCTTTGGCGTCGCGCCAGACCATCAGTCGATCAAGGCGGTTTCAGACCGCTATGAAAAAGTGGCGCTTTCGGAAAATGTTCGTTTTGTTGGCAACGTCACGGTGGGCAAGGATGTCAGAATCGACGAATTGCAATCGCTATATGACGCTGTGATACTTGCGACAGGCGCACCCAATGACCGCAAGCTTGATATACCAGGAGCGGACCTCCCGGGTGTTTTAGGCAGCGCGGCCTTTGTCGGCTGGTACAACGGTCACCCCGATTTTGCGGACCATGAACCGCCACTTGGTGGCAAACATGTCGTCGTGATCGGCAACGGCAACGTCGCGCTAGATGTGGCGCGAATATTGTCGAAGACGCGCGCCGAATTTGGCGGGTCTGACATCGTGGGCCACGCGCTCGAGATGCTTGAGCATTCGCGCATTGAGGAAATAACGATCCTAGGCCGCCGTGGCCCGCATCAGATCGCCATGACGCCCAAGGAATTGGGCGAACTGGCAAATCTGGAACGCGCGACACCGCGGGTTGAAAGCGATGATTTACCCGATATTCGCGAGGATGCCTTGCTTGAACCCGGAATGCGCAAATCCGTGACGCATTTGCGCGAATTCGCCGCGATTCCCGAAAGTTTTCGCGCCGACAAGCAGATCAGCATCAATTTCGATTTTTTTGCAGGGCCTATAGCCATTGAAGGCGATGGCAAAGTTGAACGCGTCATCGTAGAGCGCACGAGCCTTGATGACCGGCTGCGCAGCATCGGCACGGGTGAAACCTATGCGCTTGATTGTTCCCTGGTCATCAGCTGTATTGGCTATCAGACGCCGTCGATTGAAGGCGTGCCTTATGAACATGGACGAGGGCGCTTCGCCAATGTCGAGGGCCGGATATTGCCGGGGTTGTATTGCGTCGGCTGGGCACGGCGCGGGCCTTCGGGGACCATCGGCACCAACCGGCCCGATGGCTATAATATTATCGATGCTGTCGCTGAGGATATGCGGGGGGGCGAGGGAAAAAGTGGTCGCCCCGGGCTCAATGCTTTGCTCGAAAAGCGCGGCGTTCAGGTTGTGACTTTCAGCGACTGGAAAAAGATCGAGGAGGCCGAAATCGCAAGAGCCCGCGAAGGGGCGCCACGCGAGAAATTTGTCCGGATTGAGGATATGATCGCCGCTGGCGGCTAATCACCTATGCATTTGGGCAAGCGCAATTCCCGCCAGATTTTGATTGCGGGGAGTTTTGCGGATTTTGATGCGATCGAAACGGCAAGAGATTGATTGAAACCGGGCAAGATGCGCTTGGAAATCGGCGTTTCGGCAATTGGCGGTACCGTTTGCCTGACTAACCACCAACGCAGAATCACCGAGCATCACAATGTCACGCGCGCCAATAGCTTTTGCGATTTCCGCAGCATGGATTAAAGCAAGCCATTCGGCATCATTGTTGGTTCCGTATCCGACATTGCTGTTGATATACGTCACCCCGCGCGCAACCACCGCCGTTTCCATGTTGCCGGGATTGGGTCGGCATCCGCCGTCGAAGAATATTTTAAGCGCATTTGTTTGCATATCACAAGCCGTCGCCGAATCTCGGAGCTTTGTCATCATAATCACATCAAATCCGCCTTAAGGCAGGGAATCTCATGCACAGAAGGGCAGCCGTTTATGATCAATCAGATAGGTATCATTACCGGAGTCGATGCCGAGGCGGCCGCGCTTTTTCCGGGTCAAAGCGCAGATGGCGAGCCGCTGCATGGCTTTTTGGTGCGTCAGGTGAAGCATGCCGGCAAGCATATCGCGATTACCTGCAGCGGCATTGGCAAGGTAAATGCGGCGATGGCGGCGATGATGCTCGCCGAACATTATCAAGTCGATTTGTTAATTGTTGTCGGAACCGCGGGCAAATTAAGCAATGTCGAAGGCGAATGTTTCCAGATAGTCGAGGCCGTGCAGGGCGATTACGGCGCGTCCCGGCATGACCGGTTCGCGCATTATACCGCTGGTGCCTGGCCAATTGGCGAAGCGCATGTCGAGCCTTTCCGCGCGAGAACGATGCCCGATGTTGGCTTACCCAAAGTGCGGATTATCAGCGGCGACAGTTTTGTTGAAAATCCCGATCATGGCAGGCGTTTGTACGAAGCACTTGGCGGCGACCTGATCGATATGGAAACCGCAGCGGTTGCGCAGGCCGCCTCGCGGATGGACCTGCCGTGGGCCGCAATCAAGGCGACGACCGATAATGCTGATGGCAATAGCGGCGGAGATTTCCAGAGCAATCTGAAACGCGGTGCGCGATTGGCAGCCGATGCCGCCGAACGGATGATTGCCGCGCTTCCTGCTTAAATCCACAACCCTACCGCGTGGATGACGATCCCGGCCATGCCGCCAACCAGCGTGCCGTTGATGCGGATGAACTGCAAGTCGCTGCCAACAGCATTTTCGACACGGTCAGTGAGTGTCGAGGCATCCCAGCCCTTGATTGTTTCGGACACCAAAGCGACGATATTGTCGCCGTAATTTTCGGTGGTGCCGACAATCGCGCGGCGGGCGAAGCGGTTGATCTGGTGCTTGAGCCGTGCATCGTCTTGCAGCGTGCTCCCAAGCTTGATGAGCGCATCGCCGAAGCTGCCCGCCAGTGCCGCATCGGGGTTACGTGCAGCCTTAAGAAGTCCGGCGCGGCCTTGATCCCACAGGCTGTTGATCCATTTGCTCATCGCCGGATTGTCGAGCAACTGGCCTTTCCAATGCGCGACTTTCGCTTGCAGCTCCTTGTCATGACGCAAATCATGCGCGAGGCTGGCAAGGCCTTCTTCGCCCTTTTCGCGTAAGGGATGGTCGGGGTCTGCGGCCATATCGTGCAATAATTTGGTGAGGCCATTGACGATTGCGTCTGCGAGCCGGTCATCAAGGCCGGTCCAGCGCATGATGGTGTTCGCACGCTCTTCGACCATCGCGCGGATGAGATGTTCGTTGGCCTCGAGCGTTTTCGATGCCCATTTGATGATCCCGTCGAGCACCGGGACATGCCGCCGCTCCTTGATCATCGCCGTCAGGAGTTGTCCTAGCAACGGCGCGATATCAAGCTTGTCGAGTTGCTGGCGGATCGCGCCCTTGGCAACACCGCCAAGGCGTTCGTCGTCGAGCGCGGCGATTATGTCGCCCAGTAGCCGTGATGCCCCCATGCGCATTCGGCCTTCGCCGCCAGCTGGTGCGCTTAGGAATTTGCCCATTGCGCCTGCCACATCCATGCGCTGGACACGGCGGGCGACGACTTTGGTAGTCAGGAAATTGGTCCGAAGGAAATTCGCCAGCGTCCGGCCAAGGCGTTCCTTGTTATTCGGGATAATTGCCGTGTGCGGTATAGGGATGCCTAATGGATGGCGGAACAACGCAGTTACTGCAAACCAGTCGGCCAGACCGCCAACCATGCCCGCCTCGGCAAAAGCGCGCAGAAAGCCCCAATGGGCGGCGTAGCGCGTTTCCATATAATTGCCCGCGACGAATAACACCGCCATGAATGCTAGCAAACCTGTCGCAATAATCCGCATCTGGCGCAGCTCGGCGTCGCGCTCTGCGTAACGGGTCTTTTCGGACTGCCCCAGTTGATTGGTCGACTTCACACCAGCGCCTTAGCCAAGGCAGTCAGTGCTGCCAAGTGCAGGGTCATTTTATTCGGCAGGTTGCAAGCCGCCCAAATCGCCCTTGCCGTCGTCTTTAACGGGCTTTTTAACGGGCTTGGCGGGGGCCAGTTCGGCCTCGCCATGCTTGTCGGGGTCATAGGTCAGCAGCCGTTTACGCAGCCACGGTCCGACGCGCTTTTCAAAGCCATCGGCAAGGCTAAAACCTGCCGGGACGATAAGCAAAGTCAGCACTGTGGAGACGATAAGACCGCCGATCACGACAGTTCCCATCGGCGCACGCCACTGACCGTCACCGCCAAGTGACAGTGCGGTTGGGATCATGCCTGCCGTCATCGCGACCGTGGTCATGACGATTGGCTGCGCGCGTTTGTGGCCGGCCTCCATAATTGCCTGGAATTTGGGTACGCCGCGCGCCATTTCCTCAATTGCGAAATCAATCAGCAGGATCGAGTTTTTGGCAACGATGCCGAACAACATCAGCATGCCGATGAATACGGGCATTGAGATGGGCTGCTGCACGATGGCCAACGCCATTAATCCGCCCAAGGGTGCAAGCAGTAACGATCCCATGTTGACCAAAGGCGACATGAAGCGGTGATAGAGTAGCACCAGTACTGCAAAAACCAGCAACGTTCCCGAGATCAGCGCAACCAAGAAGTCGCGCTGCATTTCGGCTTCCCACTCCTGACTACCGAAAGGTGCACGCGATACGCCGGTGGGCAGGTTGGTCATCACGGGTAGCTTGTTAATTGCAGCATCGGCGGTCGATGACACAACTCCTGGTGCAAAATCAGCTCCGACAAAAATGCGGAAATTCTGGTTGCGACGTTCGATCGACGTTGGCCCGGCACCGAAGCTGATGTCGGCAACGCGTGACAGCGGCACCGAACCACCACTTGCGGTCTGCACCGGCAAGTTGCGAATGACATCAAGGCTCTGACGGCTTTCTTTGGCTAGCATGACGCGGATTGGTATTTGACGGTCGGACAGCGAGAATTTGGCGCTGTTTTGGTCGATATCACCCAATGTCGCGATACGGATCGTCTGGCTTAACGCAACAGTGGTCACGCCAAGCTGCGCCGCGATATCGGTGCGCGGGGTAATCAGCAGTTCTGGACGCTGCAAATCGGCGGCAATGCGCGGTGAACGAACCTCCTTCAGGCCCTTCATCTGTTCAACCAAAGTCACTGCCGTCCGGTCAAGCGCCGCAGGGTCTGAACCTGACAGCATGACCGAGACATCGCGGCCCGAACCGCCACCGCCCGGCCCGAATGCCTGGAACGAAACGCGCGCATCGGCAATTTGGCTTAACGCAGGGCCAAGGGCCTGTTCAAATTCCTGGCTTGTACGTTCGCGGTCTTTCTTGAGTGTGATGAAGATGCTGCCGCTGCCTTCGCGCACGCTTTGAAGCGCGGTGTTAACCTCCGGCTGGCGCTCAACGATTGCCGCAGCCTGATCGACAACAGCTTTGGTGCGATCGAGCGTGGTTCCGGGCACCATCTCGATTCGAACGCGGCTGAAATCCTGATTTCCGGTCGGGAAAAACTGTTTCGGGAGGACAACCATCAGCGCGATGGTCGCGGCCAAAGCCAGCACCCCGAGGCCCATCATCCAGCGACGATGTCCAAGCGACCATCGCAGAATTTTCATATAGCGGTCCATTAAAGCACCTTCACCATGTTCGGCAGTGCCCGAGGATTTTAGGAAATACGCAGCAATCATCGGCGTGATCATCCGTGCAACGGCAAGGCTCATTAGCACGGACGCCACAACGGTGAGGCCGAAATTCTTGAAATATTGTCCGGCAACGCCGGGCATCAGGCCTACGGGCAAGAATACCGCGACAATCGAGAATGTGGTGGCAACGACGGCAAGGCCGATCTCATCAGCAGCGTCGATCGATGCTTGGTAGGCGGATTTGCCCATCCGCATGTGGCGCACGATATTCTCGATTTCCACAATCGCGTCATCGACCAACACACCCGCGACCAGACCCAAGGCTAGGAGCGACATAGTGTTGAGCGTGAAGCCTAATAGGTCAAGGAACCAGAATGTCGGGATAGCCGAAAGCGGGATGGCGATGGCCGAAATAACCGTTGCGCGCCAGTCGCGTAGAAATAGGAACACGACAACGATGGCAAGCAACGCGCCTTCAATCATCGCCGCCATCGAGCTTTTATATTGGCCCTTGGTGTAATCGACGCTGTTGAAAAGCGTCGTGAATTTTATGCCCGGATTTTCCTTTTCGATCTCGGCCATTTTAATCGTGGCTTCGTCGAATACGCTGACGTCGGATGCACCCTTTGCGCGCGACATGCCGAAGGTAACGACCTGTTTGCCGCCTTCGAAAGCCATCGATTTCTGCTCGCTGAAGCCGTCGGTGACTTCGGCAATGTCAGCCAATTTGATCGTGCGACCGCCACCAAGGCTGATCTGCGTTTCGCCCAAGGCAAATGCATTTTCGGCATTGCCAAGCACACGTACCGACTGGCGCGAACCGGCGATTTCGGACTGGCCGCCTGCTGCATTGACATTTTGCTGGCGCAGAACGCCGTTAACCTGCGCAGCGGTTACGCCAAGCGACTGCATTTTTGCAGGGTCAAGCACGACACGGATTTCTCTGGAGACGCCGCCGTTGCGGCTAACCGAGGCCATTCCTTCGACCGCAAGTAGGCGGCGCGCGACGCTGTCATCGACGAACCAGCTCAACTGTTCGAGCGTCATGTCGCTGGCTTCGACCGCGAAATAGGCGATAGGATCACTCGACGTCGCGACCTTGAAAATCTGCGGTTCCAATATGCCATCGGGCAGGTCGCTACGGATCTGGTCGACCGCGTTTTTGACTTCGCTCACTGCCGCATTGATATCGTCGCCGATTTCGAACTCGGCGCTGACCGTTGTGTTGCCCTCGGTCGCGCTGGCATCAATGTTTCGTACACCCTGCACGCTTCGAATCGCGCTCTCGACCTTTTGCGTAATCTGCGTGGTCATTTCGGATGGCGCGGCACCCGGCTGCGAAATGGAAACGACGACCACCGGAAATTCGATATCGGGGTCGTTTTGCACCTTCATGTTCATGAATGACATGACGCCCGCCAGCGTCAGCGCCAGGAACAAGACAATAGGAACCACGGGATTGCGGATCGACCATGCAGAAATATTACTAAAATTCATGGGCTTGCGTCCCGTTGGTTATGCAATTTACTTCTTGAGCAACTTTGGCTTGACGACTTCGTCCGGGTTCAAGAACCCGCCAGCATACAGCACCACGCGTTCAGTGCCGTCGAGGCCTTCGGCAATGGTCAGACCATTTGCAGTGGTCGTCCCGACCTTGACTGGACGGCGCTTCACCTTGTTGTCCTTGCCGACGATATAGACAAAGCTGCCTTCGCGGCTTGTTTGGACAGCTGACTCAGGAAGGACTGGCGCAGTCGTTGCGCCAGCCTTGATTTCAACTGAGGCAAAACCGCCAGGGCGTAACGCGCGGTCAAATGGCAGCGAGATTCGTGCCATTCCCTGACGCGATGTTTCGTTGATCATCGGCGACACCTGCCAGATCGTTCCATTGAACTGCCGGTCGGTGCCCACCGGTGTAACGCTGGCAGGCACGCCTTCGGAGATCAGCGCAAGATCATCTTCGCTCAATGCCGCCTGCAATTCCATCTGGCCGTCTTGGGCCAGACGGAACAAGATGCCGCTGCCAGCCGAGACCGTCTGGCCGGTTTCAACATTGCGTTCCAAAACATAGCCCGACACCGGCGCGCGGATATCGAGGCGGGCATTGCGCGCGCGGGTTTCACCAAGTTGCGCGTTGGCAACATTAACGCGCGCACGTGCGGAGTCGCGGGTTGCAGTCTTGCGGTCCATGTCGGCTTTCGAAATGAAGCCTCGGTCAATCAACTGCGCCGCACGGTCGAGTTCGCTTTGCGCAAGCAGAAGGTCAGCGCGGGCAACACCGATCTGCGCTTCAAGCGCTGCGGCTTGCTGTATCTGAACTGAACGGTCGACACTGATGAGTACCTGACCCTGTTTTACCCAGTCACCGGCATCGACATAGACGCGGTTGACCTGTCCACCTTCGCCGACAACCCCAACAGGAATTTCGCGGCGCGCGGCAAGTGTACCTGTAGCGTTGATCGCGCGCACCACGGTATCACGGCCTGGTGCGACAACGGTCACGGTTTGCGCCTGGCCAGCCTTGTCTTCGCCAGGCGTGGCTGCGGTTTTGCCGCCGCTGCCCATCATGAAATAAGCTGCCGCTCCAATGGCAACGATTGCCAAGACAACCGCAGCGATAATTAAACGCCGACGCTTGCGCTGCCGATCGTCTTCCAGAATGCCGCCATCCAACGTGCCTATCGTTGTTTCGTAATTCATGTGCCAGTCCAAATTCTTCGGTTACGGGCCACGCGCGGCGCCCCTGATTTCAAGTCGCACTGTATTATCCAAATAAGTCACCCTCTGCAAGACGCAGTTTTAGAGCCGGATAATGTTGGCTATTTGGTATACGATACAGCAAAGCGAACGGGGCAACAATACAGACCGGCGGCAAATCTGTTCGACAAACGACTTAACGCACACAAAAAAGCCGCACAGATCGCTCTGCACGGCCTTAAAAATTTGAAAACTGACTTAACGGACGCGGCCGCGTTGGACCAGATTGAGAATGCCCAATACAATCACTGCGCCGACAAAAGCCACGACCAGACCGGTGAGCGAGAATTCCTGCACACTGCCGACAATGCCGAATTGATTGGCGATTAGATTGCCGACCACCGAACCGATACAACCGGCGACAACGTTCCATATCACGCCCATAGAAGCATCGCGGCCCATGACCTTGCTAGCCAGCCAACCAGCGATACCGCCGACGATAATTGCGATAATCCAACCCATGTTGATTCCTCCATTTTGACGTTCAACGGTGTCCTGAACGTGCCCAATGGATAACTGTTCCCCGCGGGAATGCCAAATCGCAATTAGGTTTGGCGGATGTAAATTTCGGTCACCAACAAAAACCCCGCAATTTCTGCGGGGCTTTTGTAATCAGTAAATTAGGCCGAATTAGTATTTTTGCTGGCGCTCGTACAGGTCACGATAATGCTGGATCCGCGTAACGCGCAATCCTGGCATGCCCGAACGATCTACCGCACGCTGCCACGACGCGAACTCTTCAAGTGTCAGGTCATAACGTTCGCACACATCGTTAATCGACAGCAGCCCGCCGTTGACCGCGGCGACAACTTCGGCCTTGCGACGCACGACCCACCGCGTTGTTCCAGCGGGGGGAAGGCTGGCCAGTGTCAGTGGTTCGCCCAAGGGACCAATGACCTGTGCTGGACGTATTTTCTGGTTCTCAATCATATTTTCCTCGCTCCATGCCCCGCATGGGTTAACTGTTCCCCAGTTGCTCCATGCTCTAAATCATGGACTTTGATATTGGTTGAACCGGCGTGGTAAACGCCAGATTCAGATTTATGTTTCATTTCCGGATCGCGCCAGAATGCGCCGCGAACCAGGACTTTCCGGCACCCGGCCTGTGCAAAATAATGGATACGTTGTTCTGCCGCATCCCCCTTTTGCTGAACTGCAGTCTCGGCCTGCCGTACAGCACGCACGGTCCGGCTGCCTGTTTGCCGAGCGATCGCGGCCGCAAGCATTGCCTGGTAACCGGATTGGGCGACCGAATCCTGACGCTGCGCAAAATGGGGAAATGTCATTTCCATGACACCCCCCTAGCGTTACATCATATAACAGCGGGTAAAGGCGAAATTCAGATGATGTTAGCCGAGGTTAACGGCAATTATCATTTCTGTGCGGCGTCTGTATCATTTCGAGAAATGTCCACGCAAAACTGGCAATTCCAAGCGGTTGCAGTTATGACCGCTGTCAAATGATTGACAATATTTATCACGCAGATTTTCAACTCGGTGCCGATCTTTCGGGAAAAAGAATCGTTGTTGCCATGTCCGGCGGAGTTGATTCGTCGGTCGTTGCGGCTTTGGCTGCACGCACCGGCGCGGAAACCATTGGCGTTACGTTGCAACTGTACGATCACGGGAGCGCGGTAAAGCGGGCAGGGGCCTGTTGCGCGGGGCAAGACATCCGTGATGCGCGGGCGGTCGCCGACAGACTGGGCATCGCGCATTATGTTTTCGATCATGAAAGCCGCTTTCGCGAATCGGTGATCGACCATTTTGCTGACGAATATATGGCTGGGCGGACGCCCATCCCTTGCGTGCGCTGTAATATGGGAGTGAAGTTCACTGACTTGTTCCGGCTGGCGAAGGAACTCGGCGCTGATTGTCTGGCGACTGGACATTATGTTCGCCGATTCGAAGGACCGCAAGGCGCCGAGCTCCACCGCGCCGCTGATCCGGCCCGGGACCAGAGCTATTTCCTGTTTGCAACCACGCAGGACCAGCTTGAATATCTACGCTTTCCATTGGGGGGAATGCCGAAAGCCCAAGTGCGGACGATCGCGCAGGAAATGGGGCTGGTAGTCGCAATGAAGCCCGATAGTCAGGATATCTGTTTCGTCCCCGATGGCGATTATGCCAGCGTCGTTCGCAAAATTAGGCCCGATGCCGACACCTGCGGCGACATCGTCCACCTCGATGGCCGCGTGCTGGGACAGCATAAAGGCATGATTCACTTTACCGTCGGCCAGCGCAAAGGGCTTGAAGTGGGCGGGCAGCCGATGCCGCTTTATGTGATCCGTCTTGAGCCTGCGACCCAGCGAGTCATAGTTGGCCCGCGTGAAGCTTTGGCGGTCGACGCGGCTCGCGTGGTCGATGCGAACTGGCTGGGCGATGTCCAAGGCCGTAAGATCATGGCCAAGGTCCGTTCAATGGCCAAGCCGGTCGCGGCGACAATAGATGGCGAGTGGCTTCGCTTTGCCACCGCCGAATATGGCGTTGCGCCGGGACAGGCGGCTGTGTTTTATGACGGCGATCGCGTGCTCGGGGGTGGGTGGATTGAGGAAACCGAGGCGGCAATGATCGACGTTGCTGCCTAGCGCGGGCTTTTGGGGGGCATATGGAATTTACCGAACTGCAGCGCGATATGTGCAGGGCTTATGTTAACGGAGGACTTGGGGTCCTTGTGTCGGGCATCGTGTGGATCGTTGCGGGATTGGTAACCCAGAATATTTCGCTCCAAGCTGGCATGGTGGCCTTGTTCTTCGGCGGGATGGCGATTCATCCGTTGTCGCTGCTTATGGAAAAGCTCATTTACAAACGGGAAAAGGCCATTGGGTCGAACCCGCTTGAAATGCTGGCGCTACAAACGACGCCGTTTCTGATTGTCGGACTCGTTATTGGGTTTGTTGTCAGTGACACCCACGCCAACTGGTTCTTCCCGATTGCCTTGCTCGCGGTTGGCGCGCGCTATCTCGTGTTTCAGACAATATACGGCATTCCGCATTATATCATTCTGGGCGCGGTGCTGATTGCCGTCGGTTTTGTGTCGATTTGGTTTTTGCAGCTGCCGCCATATCAGGTGGCGATTGCGGGCGGCACTATCGAATTGCTGTTTTCCGCTGCAATCTTGCGTCGACCAGAACGCAAGAATTAAAGCGCTTCCATCTCGGCTTCGTTCAATTGCACGCACCCGAAAGCACCGCGCCGTTCGGCTACAGCTTCGGCGAGAAACAGTACCGATGCAGTGACCCGCTTGTTTTTAGGATCGTCGGAAAGGCCAACCATTTCCATGCCCGCTTCCTTGTCCGTTTCGCACGACGCCATGTCGCGGCCTTCGATATAACGGCACGAACAGGTGATATGCGCACCATAAGCCGCGCCAACGCGGGCCTGACCTTTGATGCTGTTCCAGTTCCACACCAGCCACAATGCCGCAAGCGCCAGTAGTGCCAATGCCACGAGCTTGGCATTGCGCCATTTCTTTGAAGGTGCTTTTCGGGGCAGGGTAGAAGTTGCGGTTGCCATTGGCCCTCCAGTTGGTGCATCGGTGCGCGCCATGCCTAGAAACAAATTCCGTCCCGCCGCAACCGCTTTTTATGGCCTCGCCGCTTTGGCGATTGCCGGATGTGCAAAGCAACCCCCTGCAAAGCCCATCGAACCCGGGCAATCGATGATCGCTGACGATGCGGTGGTGAGCAAGGAACGGCTGGCCGAGACTATCGCGCCGTTTTTTGAGGATCCGGCTGTTGGGGAAACCCGGGCTTTGGTTGTGATGCAAGGCGGGCGAGTGGTCGCCGAGCGATATGCGCCGGGCTATGGTCCCGACACGCGCCTTATCAGCTGGTCGATGGCAAAGAGCGTGACCGCGACTTTGGTCGGGCTGATGATTGCCGATGGGCGCCTCGCGCTCGACGAGCCAGCACCGGTGCCCGAATGGCAAACCCCTGGCGACCCGCGCGCAAAAATCACCATCCGGCACTTACTGCATATGTCGTCGGGCCTCGATCACACCGAAATGGCCGAAGGCGATGTCGAAATTTTCGATGCCGACACCCCGCAAATGCTTTTTCTCGATGGGCGGGAAAACGTCGCGCGCTATGCCGAGGGTCGCCCAATGGAGGCAGAGCCGGGCGAAAAGTTCGAATATAGCAGCGCGACGAGCAACATCCTCGCCGATATCATGACCCGCTCGCTGACCCCAAGCAAAGACCCCGAAGTCCGCCGTGACGCAATGCTCGAATACGCGCGTGGGCGATTGTTCGAGCCTTTGGGCATGAGCAGCGCATTTATCGAATTCGATCGCAATGGCACGATGCTCGGCGGGAGTATCATTCATGCCACGGCCCGGGATTGGGCGAAATTCGGTGAATTTCTGCGCAACAACGGATCGGTACGTGCAGCGCAGTTGTTACCAACCAGTTGGACGCGTTTCATGAAAACGCCGAGCAAGACTGACAACAGCTATGGCGGGCATATCTGGCTCAACCGGAAGCGCAACGATGGCCGCGATCAGGTATTATTTCCGGACAAAGCGCCGTCCGATGTTTTCGCCGCGCTGGGGCATCTTGGGCAGTTCGTGGTGATATCGCCGCAGCACCGGCTGACGATTGTAAGGCTGGGCAATACGCAGGACGATCAGCTTGACCCGATTGATGATCAGTTGGCGAAGCTGATTTCGATATTTCCCAAGGGTTAGGTTTTAGCCACCGGAGCGTCGTCGCCGAGGTCTTCATACCACGCCTCGACCGGGCCGCTCAGTTTCAGCAACAGCGGATTACCCTTGCGGTCGCGCGCCTTGCCCGCCTGAACCTTGATCCAGCCTTCGGAAATGCAATATTCTTCGACAGTCGTGCGCTTTTCGCCCTTGAAACGAATGCCAATGCCGCGTGCCAGCTTATCGCCATCGAAATGCGGGTTCGCCGGGTGGATTGAAAGATGGTCGGGCGGGGTATCGGTCCCGGCTGTTGTTGGTTCGTCAGTCATGGCCGCGCCTTTGCCGCAAAGGCCCGCGCTTGGCAAGTTGCCTAGCTCTTCTCGGGATCGAAAAATTCGACGATCAGGATATCGAGGTCGGCGGCGGGTTCATAATTGGTTTTCCGCATTTCAAACCGCGTCGGGCTGATTTTTCTCACGCCTGTTCCGCAGAAGCTCATCAAATTTTCAGGTTTATCCTTGTCGATCACTAGGCGAAAATCCTTGATTGGCCCCTTCCAGTTCGCGCCCGATTTCAGCACATAGCTGACCCAGTGCTCCATGTGAGGCACACCGGAATAATCAGCACCCTTGGCGTTATAGCTCTTCAGTTTCGTCGCATAGGCCTTGTCGAAACCGGTCAGGAACGCTTTGTCGATGCAATATTGCTTGGCATAATCAGCGAACCGCATTTCTGGATTTTTGCGATATTCGGCAACTAATGCGCCTCCGACACTACCGCCCGCGACGGGCATATATTCATGCTCGACAGTGATCGTTTTGCCAGCAGGAAATATCTGCTTGCGGGTAATATGCGTGACCAGTTGCCAAGCGGGTTCAACCGACTTGGGGTCGTCCTTTGGGCGTCGCAGCAAGCCTTCCTTAAGCGCCGCTGCTTTCTGCTTTTCGGGCAGCCCGATCAGCCTCTCCATAAATTCGTAGTTTTCCCAGTAAGCGACTGGCCAACCAAGCTGCTCCAATCGCACAGAAACATCCTTGCCGCCCACCTCGACGCGGTCGACGCGAGTGAGCATCGCGGCTTTGCCGTCGACCTTGGTACTGAAGCGTAGGTTGTTCCAGTCGGGATAGCCTTGCTCGCTCAGATACGGCGCGATGCCCCACGGGAGGGGCGGCAACGGGAACGAGACAAGCGTTTCTACATCCTTGTTGCTGCGGTTGGTGAAACGATATTTGACCTTTACCAACCCCCGCGAAACGAACAGGTCTTCGCTGTCTATGCTAATCGCGTTATTTTGAGTAAGTTCCAACCCACCGACGCCGACTGCGGCACTACTATCGTTGGCGGACGCGCTGGGCGTTAGAGCTAGCAGAGCAATAGTTGCGATAATTCTCTTCATGTCTGATGTATGCCATGCCAAAGGCTCTGAATGAACCCGGGAAATTACGATGCGATAATCCTTGGCGCTGGCGGCGCGGGGCTGATGTGTGCGCTTATGGCCGGACAAAACGGACGACGGGTGCTGGTGATCGACCATGCCACCGACCCGGGCAAGAAAATCCTGATATCGGGCGGCGGGCGGTGCAATTTCACCAATGTGAATGCGACGACTACGCATGCGCAAGAACGCTATCTGTCGGCAAATCCGCATTTCGCGAAGTCGGCGCTTGGACGCTATACCCCGACCGATTTCATCGAAATGGTCAAAGCCCATGGCATCACATTTCATGAAAAGACCTTGGGGCAGCTATTTTGCGACGGTAGCGCGCGGCAAATCGTCGAAATGTTGATGGATGAATGCGACCGTTCGGTTGCCTGCGGCGGTCATGTCGATTTTGCCTTCAACGCGCCGGTGAACGAGGTGTCGCACGACGGCAGCGTATATAGCGTGACCTATAACGGCTTGCATGCGAGCGCACCGTCGCTGGTCATTGCCACGGGCGGGCCGAGCATCCCCAAGATGGGCGCGACCGGTTTTGCTTATGATCTGGCCCGACAGTTCGGGCTGAAAATCGTCGAACCGCGGCCGGCTTTGGTGCCGTTGACGCTCGGCGGCGATGATGTGCTGTTCCGAGAATTGTCGGGCCTATCGGCCGATGTCGTAGCACGCTGCGGCAAAACCGAATTTCGAGAGGCGGCGCTGCTTACCCATAAAGGACTCTCCGGGCCTGCCGTTCTTCAGATATCCTCTTATTGGCGGCCAGGGCAGCCCGTGGGCATCGACTTTGTGCCCGACAAAACGCCCGGATGGTTGCGGATACTGAAGCGCGAAAAGCCACGCAGCAATATAAAGGCGGTGCTCGCGGGCGAGCTATCGGGCCGTCTCGCCGAGAGATTAGCTGAGCGCCTCGGCGCAAGCGGCAACCTTGCAGATACGCAAGACCGGGCGCTGGAGGAAGCGGAGCGCCATCTTGCCAATTGGACCTTTATGCCGAACGGCAGCGAAGGCTATGCCAAGGCCGAGGTGACGCTGGGCGGGATCGCAACAGATGCCTTGTCGCAGCAGACGATGGAGGCGAAAAAGGTGCCCGGTCTCTATTGCATTGGCGAAGCGGTTGATGTCACCGGCTGGCTTGGCGGCTATAATTTCCAATGGGCCTGGGCAAGCGGAATGGCGGCGGGGCAGTCACTGTAGCCACCGATAAAACTGTTGCTGAAGTGCAACATATTCGCATTTAAATAGCTTGTAGTGCATCCTAATCGTCCGTTTCGGTGTTTCTTCATTGTCATTCAAAGACATGAAAGAAAAACCCAATGAAAATCACCAAGTTTCTGATGCTCGCATCGGCGTCACTCGCGTTTGTCGCAACCCCCGCATTTGCCCAGTCCGAAGACGAAGAATGGGAAGGCGCGTATATCGGCGGCTCTATTGGCTTGGCTGCACAAAATAACGACCGAAATGAAGGCGTTGTTTTCGACACCAATCTCGACGGCAATTTTGACAACAACGTCAATACAGTCGCGGGCGCAAATGCATTTTCGCCAGGCTTCTGCGGAGGTGCGGCTACAGGACGTACGCCAATCGAAGGCTGCCGCGGTGACAAGGATGGTCTCGAATATAATATCCGTGCCGGTTATGACAGCCAAATGGGCAATATCGTCGTCGGTTTTGTCCTCGAAGCTGGCAAGAACGAAGCGGTCGATAGCGTAACAGCCTTCAGCACAACGCCCGCCAATTATGTGTTCACACGTGAACTCGATTACACATTGCAGGCGCGCGCGCGCGTTGGCTATGCGGCACGTGGCGCATTATTTTATGCAACGGGCGGTGCGGCTTATGCCAAGATTGACAACAGCTTTACGTCGTCAAACACAGCGAACAGCTTCACCACTAATGGCAGCACCAAGAGCTGGGGCTATTCCTATGGCGGCGGTGCTGAGGTGAAGGTCGCCAAAAACCTGTCGATCGGTCTTGAATATCTGTACACCAACTATGTCGACGACGACTATCGCGTATCGGTCGGTCGCGGCACAGCGCCGGCGACCAATCCGTTCCTTCTGGTCAACCCAGCGGGCACCGAAATGCGCCGCGATGACAGCGATTTTGATATGCACAATATCCGTTTTACTGCAGCGCTCCGTTTCTAAGACGACGGATTAAGCACAAAAAAAGGGCGCTGGTGAAAGCCAGCGCCCTTTTTGTTGCCTTTATGCAGCTTGTTTGGCGCGGCTTTGTTTCTTGCGCTCGTTCGGATCGAGGAAGCGTTTGCGCAGGCGGATGTTCTTGGGCGTTACTTCGACCATTTCGTCGTCGTCGACATAGGCAATTGCTTGCTCGAGCGTCATCCGCCACGGCGGGGTCAAGCGGATCGCGTCGTCTTTACCGGTCGAACGGAAGTTGGTGAGCTGCTTTGACTTCATTGGATTGACTTCGAGGTCGTCGGGCTTGGCATTTTCGCCAATGATCATGCCTTCGTACAGTGCTTCACCAGGCGATACCATCAGGATGCCGCGTTCTTCCAACGGTCCAAGCGCGTACGCAACTGCTTCACCTGCGCCGTTCGAAATCAGCACGCCATTTTTGCGGCCTTCGATCTTACCCTTATGCGGGCCGTATTTTTCGAATAGGCGGTTCATGATGCCTGTGCCGCGCGTGTCGGAGAGGAATTCGCCATGATAACCGATCAGGCCGCGTGACGGCGCGCTGAAGGTAATACGCGTCTTGCCGCCGCCCGACGGACGCATGTCGGTAAGGTCGCCCTTACGAACAGCCATTTTTTCAACAACAGTGCCCGAATATTCGTCATCGACGTCGATCACGACGGTTTCATAAGGCTCGGTCGGCTTGCCATGTTCGTCTTCGCCAAACAGAACGCGCGGGCGCGAGATGCCGAGTTCGAACCCTTCGCGGCGCATTGTTTCAATAAGAACGCCCAACTGAAGCTCTCCGCGTCCAGCTACTTCGAAGCTGTCCTTGTCAGCGGCTTCGGTGATGCGCACGGCGACGTTGCTCTCGGCTTCGCGCATCAGGCGGTCGCGGATCATTCGGCTAGTAACCTTGGTGCCTTCGCGGCCAGCCATCGGACTGTCGTTGACCGAGAAACGCATCGACAATGTCGGAGGATCGATTGGTTGCGCATGCAGCGGCTCGGTAACGCTCGGCTCGGCGATGGTGTCGGCCACAGTCGCGGTGGTCATACCGGCGATGGAGATGATGTCGCCAGCCTTGGCCTCTTCGACGGGTACGCGCTCAAGGCCGCGGAATGACATGATTTTCGACGCGCGGCCGGTTTCGACGATTTTGCCGTCGGGGCTGAGTGCGTGGATCTGCTGGTTCACCTTGACGGTGCCCGACAGCACGAGACCGGTGAGAATACGGCCAAGGAAATTGTCGCGGTCGAGCAGGGTAACCAGCATCTTGAACTCGCCGTCGACATCGGCCTTCGGAGCGGGGACATGGCTGACGATGGTTTCGAACATCGGTGTCAACGTGCCTTCGCGGCGGTCCGGGTCAGTCGACGCATAGCCGTTGCGGCCCGATGCGTAGAGCACCGGGAAATCGAGTTGCTCATCGGTCGCATCGAGCGACACGAACAGGTCGAATACTTCGTCGAGTACTTCCTGAATGCGCTCATCGGGACGGTCGACCTTGTTGACGACAACGATCGGACGCAGCCCAAGCGCCAAGGCCTTACCAGTCACGAACTTCGTCTGCGGCATAGCGCCTTCGGACGCATCGACGAGCAAGATAACGCCATCGACCATCGACAGGATACGCTCGACTTCGCCGCCGAAGTCCGCGTGTCCGGGCGTGTCGACGATATTGATGCGCGTATCTTCCCATTCGACCGACGTGCACTTTGCGAGAATCGTAATGCCGCGTTCTTTTTCGAGATCGTTCGAATCCATCGCACGTTCTTCAACGCGCTGATTGTCGCGGAAGGTGCCAGATTGGCGGAAAAGCTGGTCAACCAATGTGGTTTTGCCGTGGTCAACGTGCGCGATAATCGCGATATTGCGAAGGGACATAGAGTATTGCCTTTTGGGAGTGGGGTGACCGCAATCACCCGATTTCGCCGCGCCCTTAACGTAAAGTTCGTTGCAGCGCAACATCGCTGCTGTTGCATTGCAAGTTATGTGTGGCCAAAGCAGCCGCCATGATTGCCCGTATCTTTGCAGACCGCTTCGTTCTCCTGTTGCTTGCAACGATAGTTTTGGCGAGCGTTTTGCCGGTTCGTGGGCAAGCTGCAGAGACCGCATCGCTGATCTCGATGGCGGCCATATTCCTGCTGTTTTTCCTCAACGGAGTTCGCCTGCCACGCGACGAGGTGCTGCACGGGGCGCGCAACTGGCGGCTTCAAGGGGCGATATTCCTGTTTGTGTTCGGGGTTATGCCGATGGTCGGTTTGGGCTTGTCACATATGTTCGATAACATCCTGCCTGCCACGCTCGCTTTGGGTTTGTTATTCGCGGGCATATTGCCTTCAACAATCCAGTCGGCTGCTGCTTACAGCGCGCTTGCCAAGGGTAATGTCGCGGCGTCCGTTGTTGCGGCGGCCCTGGTCAATTTGTTCGGCGTGGTTTTGTCGCCTTTGCTGTTCGCGGCGCTGGCGCATGTGGGCGAGGCTAATGTCTCGGGTGAAGCGGTGGGCCGGATTGCGCTGATATTATTGCTGCCGTTCGCGCTCGGGCAATTATCGCAACGATGGTTCAAGCCGTGGGTTGATGGCCACAAGTCGCTAGCGACATGGATGGACCGGTTTTCGATTGCGATTGCGGTCTATGTAGCATTTTCCGGAGCGGTCGTCGCTGGCATCTGGAGCATTGTACGCGGAGACGAACTGGGCTGGCTGGCTGTCGCGTTGTCGGTCATGCTCGCAGTCGGCTTCGGTGGTTCATGGCTGCTCGGCGGGATTATGAAATTGCCGCGCGGCGACCGGATTACTATGCTATTTTCAAGTGGCCAGAAAAGCATCGCGATTGGCGCGCCATTGGCGGCCACGATATTCCCGCCCGCGATTGCCGGAATGGTGCTGCTACCAACGCTGGCTTATCATATGGCGCAGTTGATCCTCTCTGCGCCGTTGGCGACGCATCTGGCTAAAGACTCCTGAGAGCTTCCGAGGGCCTTGCGGCCAATATCGGCAACGAGCCAACGATGCCCAGAACGAAGGTCAAACCTGCGCCGCCGACCAGGGTCAGCATTAATATCCCGTAATCTGGCGCAAAGCTGAAATCGAAGATTTGCACCACAACATACCATGCCGCGCCCATGCCGAGCGCAAGTGACAGTAAACCGAGCACAACCGCCAATATGCCATATTCCATGGCCTGCGCGCCCAATATCTGCCTGCGCGTACCGCCAAGCATTTTGGTGATCACCGCGTCGTAGATGCGGGACTGGCGCGCAGCGGCAATGGCGCCCACCAATACGGCGATTCCCGCCAAGATGGCGATCGAAGCAGCGGCGGCGATGGCTTGCGCCATTTGGGAGAGCAATGTGGTAATCTGTGCGGTGACTTCGCCGACTTCGATAAGCGAGGATGATGGGAAGGCGGGCGGCAAGGCTTTGGCCAGCGTCCGCTCTGCGTTCTTCGACACCGTCAAAGTCGCGACCATATTGTGCGGTGCGGCGTCGAGGCTGCCCGGAGAGAACACCATCACATAATTGAGGCCGAAATTTTCCCAATTGACGGTGCGAAGCGAAGCGATTTTGGCGGGTACTTCGACGCCAAGCAGGCTGACCGTCAGGCTGTCGCCAATGCCGACATCGAGCACTTCGGCGATTTCGGCGTCGAGGCTGACAAGCGCGGGGCCTTTATAGTCGGCTGGCCACCATTCGCCCGCGACAAGCTCGCTGCCTTTGGGAACGGTGGGGCTGTAGGTCAAACCACGGTCGCCGTTGAGTACCCATGCGCCTTCTGGCAACTCCTCCAACTGGTCGACACGCTGGCCGCCATATTCGATGATCGTGCCGCGCAAGGCGGGGATGAGGTTTATTGTACCGTTGGGGTCGGCGTCCTTGACCATCGACGTGAATTTCGCCGCGCCGTCGCGGGGAATGTCGAGCACGAAAAAGCTCGGCGCGCGTTCGGGGACGCTGGTTTTGATCTCGTTATTGATGCTGGTCTGGATGGCGGCGAGCGTGACGAACAGGGTGAGCCCGAGGCCAAGAGCAACCACCAAAGCCTGCGTCTGCGCGCCGGGGCGGTGCAGGTTGGCGAGTGCGAGGCGGGGCAGTGGTGCCTTGGGGCGCGGCAGGCGAATGGCTATGAAGCGCAGAAGGAAGGCTATGCCGGTGAGGAGCAGTAGGAGACCGAACGCCGCGCCAATGAAGGCAAGCGAGAAAAGGGGTTCGCGTGCGGTCACAACGGCAAGCGCGACAATGGCGCAGATAGCCGCAACCACCCAGATCGTGCTACGCTTGTCGATGCGACTGTCGCCCTCGACAATGGCGCGGAAAAGGCCTGCTGCGGGCACCGTGCGGGCGCGGGCGAGCGGGGGCAGGGCAAAGGCGAGCGCGATCAGCAGGCCGTAGATCCCGCTCACGGCCAATGGCAGCGAGTGCAGATTGAAGCCCGGCGCAACGGGCAATATGTCGCCTGCGACCCAGCCGATTGCCATCGGCATGACGCTGCCGACTGCCAGACCGACCAATATTGCCACCGAAGCAACCGCTAGGATTTGCAGCATATAGATGCGGAAAATCGTCTGGCTGTCAGCGCCGGTGACTTTCAGCGTGGCGATGCTCGCGCGCTTGCTCGCGAGGTAACTGCCGACACCGTTGCCAACGCCGATGCCCGCGATGACCAAAGCTGCGAGACCGACCAACGTCAGGAACTGCCCCATCCGCTCGATAAACCGCCGCGTACCCGGCGCGCCATTCGAGCGGTCGGTGATGTCCCAGCCTGCCGAAGGGAATTGTGCCTCTAGCGCTTTGGCTACGGCGGCTGCATCTTGGTCAGGCGCGAGCTTGATTCGATATTTCGCTTCATACATGCTGCCCGGCTGGATCAGGCCGGTGTCGGGAAGCGATTGCATGTTGATAATTGCAACGGGACCCAACGTAAAGCCCTCGCCCAAGCGGTCCGGTTCTTCGTCGATGATCCCTGCCACTTTGAACGTCGCTTCGCCAAAGCGGACCGTGCCGCCGGTCTCGATGTCGAGCCGTTCGGACAGGGTAGGGCCGACATATATCTCGCCCTTGGCAGGCGCTTTGACGATGCCGCCGTCACGCAGCTTAAGCGCGCCGTAATGCGGGTAGACATTGTCGATGGCTTTGAGTTCGGCCAGCAAACTATCTTCGCCAATAGCC
Organism: Sphingomonadales bacterium Ga0077559; assembly: GCA_001464315.1. Classification (GTDB taxonomy): domain Bacteria; phylum Pseudomonadota; class Alphaproteobacteria; order Sphingomonadales; family Sphingomonadaceae; genus Sphingorhabdus_B. The sequence goes on from LNFK01000052.1 coordinate 42,743, forward strand.
ATCGCTCTCAGCCGCACTGTTTCGGAAACCGACCCTGCCTTGCGCAGCGCGGCCATCTCGGCCTCGGTTGCCTCGCGCTGGGCAATGCCAATTTCAACGTCGCCGCCCAATATCGTCTGCCCGCGCCGCGAAAGTTCGTCGGCAATCCCGGCCGTAAGGCTACCAATCGCCGCCAATGTAGCGACACCCAGAAACAGGCAGATCGCAAGCAGGCGAAGCCCACGAATGCGCACTGACACGTCACGGCGGGAAATGCGCCAGATCGCGGCGAGTGGAAGGCTCAAGCCACGCTCTCCACCACATGGCCGTCGTGCATTGTGATAATCCGGTCACACTTCTTGGCAAGGTCGGGGTCGTGGGTGATGATGAGCAGCGTAGCGCCCAACGCAGCGCGGCGTTCGAACAGCAGGTCGATAATCGATGTTCCCGTTGAGCCGTCAAGATTGCCTGTAGGTTCGTCCGCAAAAATGATCTTCGGTGCTGCCGCCATGGCACGGGCAATCGCCACGCGCTGTTGCTCGCCGCCCGAAAGCTGAGACGGATAATGAGTCAGACGATGCCCAAGGCCGACGGCTTCCAATTCAGCCTCGGCTCGGCCGAACGGGTCATCGATTCCAGCCAATTCCATCGGGATCGCGACATTTTCAAGTGCAGTCATCGTGGGCAGCAAGTGAAACGCCTGCAAAACAATGCCAATCCGTCCTCGCCGTGCGCGTGCCAGTTCATCTTCGTCAAGTTTGGTAAAATCGAGGCCATCGACCAGCACCGTACCGCCGCTGGCCTGCTCCAATCCCGCCAGCACCGCCATCAGCGAAGATTTGCCCGACCCCGAAGGCCCAAGCAACGCAACGCTGCTGTCATAGGGGACTTCAAGATCGACCCCGCGTAAAATCGACACTTCGGCGTCGTTCGAACCAAGGCTTAGGGTGACATTTGCCGCGCGGATTGCCATATCCGGCGATGACGTGATGGGAGCGTGCAAGGAGATAGCCTTTTGAAACGTAGTTCTGGTCTATATGGGGCGTTTGCCCTGCTTCTCCAAGTGCTAGTTGGCTGCGGGCCAGCAGCAGAATCGACGAAAAGCGAACCAGCTTCTGCAAAGAGCGAAGCGCCTGCGCAATATGACCGTCTGGTAGTCGCATTTGGTGACAGTCTGTACGCCGGATACCGGCTTGCGCCTAATGAGGGTCTCGCGCCTCAGCTTCAAGCGGCGTTGAAGGCTGAGGGGATCAATGCGCGTGTTCACAATGCTGGCGTTTCCGGAGACACCACTGGCGCAGGCAAATCGCGGTTGAGCTTTGTGCTCGATAATCTTGAGCGAAAGCCTGATTTGGTGGTTCTCGGGCTCGGCGGCAACGATATGTTGCGCGGGATCAAGCCCGAGGAAACCAAAGCCAATATGGTCGCAATGTTGGACGAACTCAAAAAGCGCGACATTCCGGTTGTGCTGACAGGGATGCTGGCTGCACCGAATCTAGGGCAGGATTATGCAAACGCTTTCAATGGCTTATTCCCGCAACTGGCAAAGCAATATGGTGCGCCGCTTTATCCATTTTTCCTCAACGGGGTAGTGACCGATAAGGGGATGATGCTGCCCGACGGCATCCACCCAAATGCAAAAGGCGTATCGCGGGTGGTCGAAGGATTATCGCCGCTGGTCGAAGCTGCTTTGAAGGAACAGGGTAATACTGTATTAGAAAAATAATACAGCTGGGGACGGAAGTGCTTGAAATGGTCGGGCACTCGTTCCATCTGTTGGTGACTTAAGGCCAGAGGGAAGAAGCGATGTCGACCGAAACCGTTACGCAAACTGCCAGCGACCTGAAACTGACCCCGCCCGACCCTGTGCCGACCGTTGCGCCGCAACAAGCTATGGGGCTAGTGCCGGTCACGGATGAGCAAACGACCAAATTGCAGGAACGCGTTGAGGCTTATGTCGCGGATCTTATCGCTCAGGATGTGAACAGCCCTGAATTTGGCAAGCGCGTCGATCAGCTGACCAATATGGGCCGCAAGGAAATCATGGAAGCGTCGAACCAGTCGAACCGCTTCCTCGACAAGCCGATCCGGCGAATGGACGAAAGTTCTGGCGTCGGTGCCGACCTTGCCGAATTGCGCCGCGTTGTCGAGGATTTGGATCCTTCGAAAAAGGGCAATCTGATGACCAAGGAAAAGCTGTTCGGCATCATTCCTTGGGGCAGCAAGCTCCGCAATTATTTCGACAGCTATCAAAGCTCGCAAACGCATATCAGTTCGATTTTGGGCCGTCTTGGCAATGGCAAAGACGAATTGCTGATGGACAATGCCGCGATTGACGTCGAGCGGCAGAATCTGTGGGTTGCGATGGGCAAACTCGAGCAGATGATCGTTATGTCCAAGCAATTGGATGCGAAACTGGAGGAAAAAGCCGCCGAGTTGGAACTGTCCGACCCGGCCAAGGCACGTGCGATCAAGGAAAGCGCGTTATTCTATGTCCGTCAGCGCACGCAAGATTTGCTGACGCAGATGGCCGTGACAGTGCAAGGTTATCTCGCGCTCGACCTAGTCAAGAAGAACAATGTGGAGCTTGTGAAGGGCGTGGACCGTGCATCAACCACGACCGTGGGCGCGTTACGTACCGCAGTTACCGTGGCGCAAGCGATGACCAACCAGAAACTGGTGCTCGACCAGATAACGTCGCTCAACACTACGACCGCCAATATCATCGACAGTACGGGCAAGTTGCTGCGCGACAACACCGCGCGCATTCACGAACAGGCGGCGGCATCGACAATCCCGCTCGAAACTTTGAGCCGCGCGTTCCAGAATATCTACGATACGATGGATGCGATCGATACTTTCAAGATGAAAGCGCTCGACAGCATGAAGCAGACGTCCGAAGCCCTCGAAAAAGAAGTCGAAAAGTCCAAAGGTTATATCGCGCGCGCCGAAGGGCAGGCCCAGGCTACAAAATCGGTTCAAGACAGCGGTTTGCTGTCGCTGGAGGCTTAATCCTTGCCGAACATTGCTTCACAATCCGACCAAATCCTCGAGGGCAGCCGCCGCGCGCTGCGTAATGTCCGGATGCCGCCCATTGGTACTAAGAGCCAGGCGCTGCGCCGCGCGCATTTTTGGGGTAAAGTCTCGAAGGCCGCACTCGCGGTTGGCGTGGTGCTGGTCGGAGCAGGCGTTGTCGGAGCAGTCATCGACGGTATCGGATTTTGGGGCGTGATGATTACCGGCCTTGTCGGCGCTGCGGCGGCCTATGTACTCATGCGTTATCCCGAAATGCCGATGCCTACCACGGAGAGCTTGCGTCAAACTGATCTCGGCACACTGGCTGGCAAAACCGAAATATGGCTCGAGGCGCAGCGGCCTGCATTGCCTGCGCCCGCGGTAACGATCATGCAGGATATCGGCGTTCGGCTAGACCAGCTTGCCCCGCAACTGCAGACATTGGACGAAAACGACCCCGCATCGCGCGAAGTACGTAAACTGGTGGGCGAGCATCTGCCCGAACTTATCAACGGCTACAAACGAATCCCCGACAGCCTCAAGCGCAAGGAACATGGCGGCAAGACGCCGGAGCAACAACTTGTCGACGGGTTAAAGCTCATTGACCGCGAGATCGAAACGATGACCGGCCAGATATCTCGCGGTGAACTGGATAAGCTTGCGGTGCGCGGCCGGTATCTCGAACTGCGTTACGACGGTTCAGAAAACGATTGAAAAACGGCATAGAGCCGCCGAAGTTGCATAATAATCACAGTTAAACTTTCTTTAAATTGGGCCGTTGCGAAGGATCTGTTTTGCGTGTTACCCGAACCCTATAATTGTGGGGATAGACCCTGCAGAATTAGGGGAATTTGCGACATGTTTAACTCGATTGCTTATCGCTTGCGCGGCGCGTTACTTGCATCTTCAGCGCTTCTTGCAATGCCTGCTGCGGCATTCGCCCAAGATGGCGCAGACCGCCCAATCGAAGCGTTTGAACTGCCACACAATGATATCGCAATTACAGATGGTTTAAACGACGCGGTTGAAAATGCCCAGCGTAACGCTGCGTCGCGCGTCTCGATTGTTGAGGCAATCGAAATGCCCGAAATCACCATCAACAACAACTTCACGCCAACCGATGCGCGCGACCCTGTCAACATTAACGGTATCGGCCAGATCGTCACCGACGCGGGCGGTGGCTCGGTAGGCCTGTGCACAGCCTCACTGATCAATCCGCGTGTTGTCCTTTTTGCCGCACACTGCGTTAATGGACGCGCCGCGACCGCTTACGGCGCCGGTTCGGGCGGTGTGGGCATCGCCATCGGTTTCGAAACTAACACACGCGCCAACGCCGCTGGCCAGCCGGATGAACTGGTGAATTGGTTGCTCGGCGCTGGTGCCGGACCAGGACGCTACCAGACCAACCGTGCACAGCAATTGTACAATATCGACCAGATTTTCTATAACCCTGCGTCGCTTGCCGCAGCTTCGTGCACCGCACCTGGCTCCTGCTTCCTCGAAGCCGATATTGCGACTGCTGTGCTTGATGCGCCGACGCGCGGAGTTCCGACCTGGGCGTTGCTGTTTTCACCGCTAGCGACGCCTGCCGCGATCAACCCAGCAACGGGTACAGGTTATCATGTCACTGTCGCTGGCTACGGCCGTTTTGGTACTGGTACGACTGGTCAAAATGGCGGCAATGATTTCCGCCGGCGCGCCGCAGAAAATATGCTGGGCGCCCTGACTTCGATTAGCGAACGTAACCTGTTCCTCTTCGGCACAACCGGTACGCCATCGCGTCCGCAGTTGCTATATTGGTTGGACTTCGATGATCCAGCCCGTGGAACCGCGGCGGCGAATCCGCGCGATTTTAACAGTTTCCGTGATAACGCACTGCCACGTGAAGGTTCGACCGGCCCAGGTGACTCAGGCGGCCCGTTGATCCTTGATCAAGCCTTTTCGAAGAGCGTTGTCCTTGGCGTTCTGTCGGGCGGTTCGACCTTCTTCGCAGGCCAGCCCGGCGGCAGCTATGGTACGCAGAGCTTTTACCAGCCCTTGTTCCTCTATTGGGACTGGATCGTTGCCAACAATCCATATCGCTATGTCACCGCAAATGCCGGTAACCGGAATTGGGAAGACGCGACTGCTTGGGTTACGACACTTGATCCGGCCTATAACATCATTTCGGGTGGTCAGCTGGTAAATGGCGTTCCAACCGAGCTCGGTGGTACGATTGTCGCGACAACGCCGAAGTTTGGGGAGCAATGCTTCCAACTCGGCGGCACCAATGAGTGTCAGGACATCACGACTGGCGCAATTCGCAATGGCGTACCAAACACGCCCGGTGGAACCGTCGACAGTTCGCCATCGCTGACAGCGGTGCTTACCGATGCCGCTGCGCCAGACAGTGTGGCGATTGAAGCAGCGGCAGCTGCGTTGACAACTGATGAAGCAATTACAGCGGCCACGCGCGAGGGTATGGTCGCGTCCGAATCGCCTATGGCCGCACCCGGCTTCCGCGATGGACCGTTGCCCGCACCTACGATTTTAAACGGCCTTCCTGGCGCAACCAACTTCGTACCAAATAACGTCGACAGCGTGCGTGCCACGGGCGTTGCGGGGCGTTATTATGATGTGACGCTGCGCAATGCAGGCATCGTGACGCTCAATTCGAATGTCACCGTCGACCGTTTCACGGTGTTGGGCGCTTCGTCGCAACTGACCGTGAATTCAGGCGCTTCGCTGACAAGCCTGATCGACGTTATGCACTCGACCGGTATTGTGCAGAATAACGGGACGATCACCACCGGCGGCGATTATCTGTTCTCGTCCGGGCTGTTGGGCGGCACCGGTCGCGTCAATACGCCGTTCCTGACCAGCGTGTTGGGTAACTTTGCTCCTGCGACTCTTGGAACGGTCGGCACGCTCACTATTGGCGGTAACCTTGTCATGGCATCGGGAAGCACCTTTGCCGTCGACCTTGGACCAAGCGGAACTTCGGACCGTCTGGCAGTTGTCGCAAACGGCACGAGTACGGGTATGGCGAATGTCGGTGGCCGCGTTGTGTTCTCGGCAGCGGGCGGCAACATTATCCGCGCAAACGATCTTTACACGATCCTTACGGCAACAGGCGGTGTGACAGGAACATTCTCGACCACCACGCTCAGCGCAATCTTGACACCGCAATTTATCTACACCGCTAACACGGTTCAGGCGCGGATCAATGCAGGCAGCTATTTCCCGCTTGCCCTGACGCCAGTTCAGCGGAGCTTCGCGGCGTTACTTGATAGCAATCGTGGTGGAACGAATGTCGCGCCGCTCTATGATTTCCTAGATTTGCAAAATGCCGGGACAATTCAGGCAGCGCTTGAAAGCTGGGCACCGCGGGCCGAAACGCTGAAGGCTGCAATTGGAACGACTGCAATCGACAACATGAACCGGTTCTTCCGTGGTCGCCTGGCATCGATGGACATCCCGGGTGGCTTCGGCGGTCAGGTAGCAACACTTGGCAACCCGTTGCAGGCTGTCTCGCGCATGTCGTCGAGCCAGTTGCAGCCTGGCCAGCCTGTGATGGGCTATGCTCAGGACAGCACGGAAACATCGGCGGCGCTGCCCGATACGGTCAGTGTATTCTTTGCAGGTGGCTATCTTGACGGCCAGAGCAGCTCGATGGCGACAGCAATTCCGTTTGGCGGTGACGATGATTATGACGGCTATTATGCTGCCGTGGGTATCGAAAGCGAGCTAGGCGATAATGCGGGTATCGGGTTTGCGTTGTCCTACACCGACATTGATGGCACCACGAGTGGCGCTGTACAGAATGCATCGGGCAAGCTGTTCCAGGGGACACTGTATGGAAAGCTGCAATATGGCAGCGGCATAATGCTCGATACGCAGGTTAGTGCGGCTCTGTTCCGTGCCACTACCGATCGTACGGCGGTCCTTGGACCGACGAGCTACCGTCTGCAGAGCGAAGACGATACGCTGGCGCTGTCGGCAGAAGTCGGCCTCAGCAAGATGTTCGAAGCTGGCTCGCTCGAAATCGGGCCGCGCGTTGCCATGCGCGCCAGCCGGATCGAGTTTACGCCAACAATTGAAACCGGCGGTGCGCCTGCACTGGCATTCGACCGTGGTCGGTATGACAGCCTGCAAGGGCTTGCCGGCCTGACATTGTCGGGTGGAAGCATGAAGTTCCGGCCTTATGCTTCGGCTTATTATGTCCATGAATTCCAGGACATGCCCGCGTCATTCGGTGCAAATTTCGTCGGCGGTGTTGGCCTGCCAGCGGTATTTGCACTGACTGGAACCGATTCGGATTGGTTCGAAGCCAGTGCGGGTATCGCCTTTGGCAGCGAGAAGTTCGAAATCGCGCTCGGTGCGGACACCACTATCGGACGCAGCGATGTGTCGAACCAGTCGTATCGCGGAACGGTAACCTTTCGCTTCTGATCGAATTCACCTTAAAGACAAAAAGGGCCGTCTTCCGAAAGGAGGGCGGTCTTTTTTCTTCGCCCCCCGGTAAGCGCTGCCAAAGGCGCCAAAAATGCGCTATACTCGGTGGGTCGATGCCTGATGCCGGTGAACCCTTGCGCAAACCGCTTTGCGAGATTGAAACGCAACTCTCCGATGGTCGCGCCGTGTGTTTACGTACCATCCGTCCAAGCGATGAGGCGCGGATCAGGGAGGGCATCGCCGAAATGTCGGACCGGTCGCGCTATCTCCGCTTCTTTTCCGCCTTCCGCGAACCGCCGGAAAGCATCGTCAAACGGCTTAGTGCCGTTGATGGCCACGACCATATCGGATGGGGCGCAATCCTGCTCGATGGGCAAGATTATCCGCCTATTGCAGCAGCGCACGCGATTAGATTGCCCGAAAAGCGAAGGCATGCTGAACTCGCGATTGCGGTACTCGACGATTATCAAGGCGTCGGTCTTGCGAGGACATTAATTGCCGCAGTGCTGCTCGACTGTCTGGCCGAAGACTTGCCCATAGTTGAAATGCAGGTTCTCAGCGAAAATAACGCGGCGACAGCTTTGATTAAATCGCTTGGCGCGAAGCGTGAACCAACATTGGATAGCGTAACGCACTACACGCTAGACGTCGCAGCTGCCGTAAAACTCATGCAAAAAATGCGCCAGCCAGAGGGTCTTTCCGACGTCTTTCAGGCATTTGCGAGCAGATAAGAACTTTTTGCGGACTGGCATTATGGTTCCCCGGTAAGCATATAACAAAAGCATATAAATCAATGAGATAAACGCTCAATTTGTCTCTTTGTGGACCATGCAATTCTGCGGTGCCCCGCATGCAATGTCTCACACAATTATTCATGCAGACGGGGGATTGGTCGACGCTTTCAGTATTTTAATGTGCAACACATGCTTCTCGATATCTTTGGATCAATAACGGGGGAACATAACGTCGGCTTATCGAAAATCTTAACCTAAAGCAGCCTTTCAAGATACAACAACTTGTCGGGCGGTTATAAGGTTCTGGCGTTTTTTAAAAGCTGCCATTCGTTCAGCTTCCGTTTCTGGGCCGGAAGCCGACTGGCTGCTTTCGGGTCGCTGGAGCGAGGAGCGGACCTTCAGCCGGCGAAGGGCCGATGTCTGCCTTCGACCCATTAAAATCCTTTTCGGCTTTCGGAGACGCCGCTATGGTGCGCCCATGCAAGGGGCCACTCTAGGCTTATTGGCGGGGGATAGGCACGATGCGTGTTTTTTTTGACGTGTGGCTGGTTGCCGGCGCGATTTCGGCCGCTATGTGCGCGGCTTCCCCGGCATTCGCCCAAGCCCCAGTCCAGCAGAAGGTCGAGGCGGTGAAACCGAGGGCGGGAGCGAACCCGGCGCCCGCACGGGCGGCTGGCGAAGGTGCAGGGCCGTTCCGCAAAATGGTGATCCGCGGCGCGATGCTGATTGACGGCACCGGCGCTCCGCCGCGCGGACCGGTTGACATCGTTGTTGAGAACAATCGGATCACGGACATTCTAGACGCGGGTACGCCCGGGCTGCCGATGAAGCAGGGGCGTGAGCCCCGCGACTTCGACCATGAAATAGACGCCGCCGGCATGTGGGTACTGCCTGGCTTCGTTGACACTCATGTCCACGGCAGTTCGGCCGACAAAGCGCCGGACCTCGGCTATTCCTATAAGCTGTGGCTGGCCCATGGGGTGACGTCGGTCAGGGGTGTGAATCTGGCTCCCTGGAACGTCTCAACCGTCGAGAAGGCTCGCTCCGCCCGCAACGAGATCGTTGCCCCTCGCATCTTCGATTACCAGCGGCTCGGCCAAGGCTGGGATGGGGGACCGGTCCTCACGTCGCAGCAGGCTCGCGAGTGGGTCCGCTGGGCCGCTAAGAACAATATCGACGGCATCAAGTTCGGGATCGGCCCGACCGAAGGACCGGAGGTATTCAAAGCCGCGATCGATGAGGCAAAGAAGCTGGGGCTTGGCACCACGGCGCACCTTACGCAGACCGGGGTCGCGATGATGAACGCGCAGCAGGCGGGGGAGGCGGGGCTCGGAACGGTGACCCACTTCTACGGCCACATGGAATCGCTTCTGAAGAACGGGGCGATCCAGGATCATTCTACCGACTACAGCTTCAATGACGAGCAGTATCGCTTCGCGGAGGTCGCAGACATTTGGGACGACATCTACGAGCCGGGCTCCAAGGAATGGACCGACTATCTGAAGGCGCAGAAGGAACAGGGGGTCACCTTCGATCCCACCATGAGTATCTACGCGGCCTCGCGGGACCTGATGCGGGCGCGGAACGCCGACTGGCACGACGAGTATACGATGCCGCAGCTCTGGAGCTTCTTCCAATCGTCCCGCGAGAATCACGGCTCCTACTTCTTCGACTGGACAACCAAGCACGAGACACAATGGCGCAATTTCTACCATCGCTACATGCGGCTCTTAAATGACTATAAGAATATCGGCGGCCGGGTGACTACCGGGACTGACAGTGGCTTCATCTTTAAAACCTATGGCTTCGGCTTCCCCGAGGAGTTGGAGATGCTGCAGGAAGCGGGCTTCAATCCGCACCAGGTGATCCGCGCTGCAACGATGAATGGCGCGCAGACGCTTTATGAGCCCAAAGGGATCACCGAACCTCCAATCGGGATGGTCCGGGTGGGGAAGCTTGCCGACCTCGTGATCGTTAGAGAAAACCCGCTTCAGAACTTCAAGACGCTCTACGGTACAGGGACGCTGCGGCTGAACGAGCAAACCCAAAAGCTGGAGCGGGTCGGCGGCGTCAGTTACACCGTGAAGGACGGGATCGTCTACAATGCTAAGCAGCTGCTCGCGGACGTCGCCGTAATGGTAGCGGCAGAGAAGCGGCGGATGGGCTGGCCGGAACAGGGCCTTCCGCGACAGTGAAGCTTTCGCTATCGCAGCGACCCGTTGCATAGCCGGGGAGTATCTGCTTTCAACCCATAGCAGACATTTCGCACTCAAGTCTGGATCGTCGCTTCAGAAATGGCTGGAAGTGGGCCGGGGCGGACGGGCTGCTTTCAGTCGCCAACCTGTCCTAACCTGCCACCTCTCCTTGACGGCCATGACCTAACTTATTTGGCCCGTCCTGCAATCCATTCGTCAACCCGGCGTTCGAGGATCGATAATGGCTGCGAACCAGATGCGATAAGGAGATCATGGAAACCCCTAATGTCGAATTTGTTACCGAGCGCCTCCTCGGCTCTTTTGCGCTCTTCCATAATTTTGATCATGCCGATCTTGTATCCTGTGGCCTGCCCCGGCAGTGTAATGTAGCGCCGCACTTCGGAGCGCGACCGTTCGATTGGTTGCCGACCCGTCGAATTCATATATTGCACGGCTTCGTCCTCGGTCCAGCCAAGCGCATGAATACCTGTATCGGTTACGAGGCGCGCCGCGCGGAACAATTCGGCATCCAACCGCATAAAATCAGCCGCGACGTCAGGAAAAGCATTCATTTCCTTACATAAGGCCTCCGCGTAAAGTCCCCAGCCTTCGCCAAAGGCCACATAACCGGTTACTGAACGGAACTTTGGTCCGCCACTTTGCCGGACCTGGATGTCGCCTTGGGTATTATGGCCTGGAACGGCTTCGTGACACATCAGCGTATAGAGAGCCGCAGGGTCCCCAGTATTTCCTACAAGGTGAACATATGTGCGAGCAGGACGCACACCATCGGGACTTGGCGCCGATGCATGCGCTGCGCCACCGGCAACTTCACTAAAAGCTGGCTCGCGAACCACCTCGATCCGGTAAGCTGGCAACATACCAAAATATGCCGGAAGCAAAGTGCGGGTTTTAGCGACAAACGCATTGGCGGTGGCGAGATATTCGGCGCGTGAGGCGTCGTCATAGGGCTTGGGCGGAAAAAGCTTTGCGCGTTCGGCATAAAACGCGCTTCGGTCCTTGAATCCTTCCTTTTGTGCCAACGCATCTTGCTCGGCTTCGATCCGCGCCACCTCTTGAAGGCCAATCTTGTGTATTTGGTCGGCGCTATAATCAGTCGTCGTATTCAGTTTCAGTTCGTTCGCATAATAATCAGCACCACCGGGCAGCGAAATGGCGCCGACGCGTCCGCTGGGCGCATCCGGCAAACTGGCCTTCGCCCATTCAATCACTCGACCATAAGCAGGTTTGAGCGCCAATATGGCAGCGCGTGCTTCCGCAAGCAGCGTGTCGGCTTCTTTGCTCTGAAGTTTGCCTGACGTGACGAGAGCTTCAGTCTTCGCCTGAACGTCCGCCCATAATGCCGCATCGGGGCCTTTGTTAAAAGGAGCGCCGCTAGTCAGCTTTTCACTGCCCGCGATAACAGTTTCGATCTGAAATTTTGGCGCTCGAACGCCAGCGCGCTCGCTGGCTTTGCTTCGGTCGATTGCGACATCGAGCACAGCCGGTATTCCGCGCAGCCGAGCGATATAATGCTTCAAGTCGATGACATCTGCTACTCCGTGCGTGTTGACTAAGAAATCGGCCAGTTGGCTATGAGCCGAATACAGCCGAGAATAAAAAGGTGGCCGATAGACCCGGTTCGCTTCGGCAATGACTGCCCGATCAGCTTCGAGTGCCCAGATGTCGTAATTTACCTGCGCTTCGGGTGACAGAGCATCGCGATTAAAGCTCGCCTTCATTCGGGCGACACTTGCCTTACGCCAAGCGACTTGATCCGCAGCAGCCTCGTCGCTTATGTCATTCCAACGATCTCCTCCTTCTTTCATCCCCAGGCGTGTGGCAACCTGCGGCTGCTGCTTCAGATACTCGCTGAATTCACCGTCGAGAAATAAAGTTAGGCGGGTGTCCGCCGTTTCAGGAACCGCCGCCACCGTAAGCTTTTGCGCACGCGCAGGGCTAACTGACAACAGTGATGCCGCGATTGCAGTTACAACGCAGGCGTTCAAAATGATTTTCATGTTATCTCCGCAGATGGATGGCAAAGGTAATGGTTCTGATGGGTAATGAGAAGCTTAGTCAGCGTATCAAGCCTGCGGTAAACTGTTTATGCGACACCCCTATTTTTGATTTTCAACAGTAGCCTTGCGAGCGCCGGTCGCTGAAAGCAAGCCTCTTGCAGACATTTGCTTGGGCATGATTGGCAGCTATTTGCCGTCGTCAGTCCCAGTCGGTTTCTCCAGCACCGGAAATTGAATGCCGAGTTGGTCTAGGTAGGTCGGATATCGCACCGGGTCATAATAATATTTGCTGAGCTCAGGCTTGTAGCGGGCCATGATCTCGGCGTTTATCTCGATCGCGGGTTTGTCGTTCGGGCCGATCATCGGCAGATATTTCTGCGTCTTGGTTTGGACGTTTGTGAAATAGTCTCTTGCTGCCTGGCGGAGCTTAGCGTTGGTGAGAAGATCAAGTGTCGTCATCGCGACGACCTTCGCACCTGCCACCACACCTTTGTGAGCAATAGGTGTCGCCATCGCGATTGCATTGGACCAATGGTGGCCTGGCAGCTCAGGAATGTTGGACGGATAGTTGATGGTAATCGTCGGCACCGTCCATGACACGTCGCCGATGTCGTCGGACCCGCCGCTTTTGGGTTCCGCCAACGGTGGCTCGAACTTCTTGAGATCGACCGCTAAACCCTCCTGCTTCTCTGCTTGCACATTCTTCTGGACGAGCTTGGCAAAGGCCTGTTCGCCATCAGTCCATTTTGGCAGTCCAACCGCTTTGATGTTCGCATAGGCAGCTTCCGCTATCGGTCGGTTGAAGTGTCTCGGGGCCGCAGTGCCAATGATTCGCCGCGTGACCGTTGTATCTGTCATCTTCGCGGCTGCTTCCGATATCGAATTGCCGATGTCGAAGCTTTTCTGGATTCCCTTGAAATCCTGTTCGCGGAAGAAATACCAGACCGACGCCACGGAAGGCACGACGTTCGGCTGATCGCCACCGTCGCTGATAACATAATGCGAGCGCTGCTCCGGACGGAGATGCTCGCGCCGCATATTCCAGCCCATGTTCATCAGTTCGACGGCATCGAGTGCAGAGCGGCCGCGCCATGGGGCAGCGGCCGAATGCGCGCTTTCGCCATTGAATGTATATTCAACCGATACCAGACCGGTGCCTAATGGTTGACCCCATGCTGTTTCGAGATTGTTGCCGACATGGGTGAACAGCACCGCGTCAACGTCTTTGAATACGCCTTCGCGCACCATGAATGCCTTGCCCGCGACCAGTTCTTCGGCGACCCCTGGCCAAAGTAGCAACGTGCCGGCAATGTTGTGGCGCTTCATCAGGTCTCTGACCGCCAGCGCTGCGACGATGTTCACTGCCTGACCTGAATTATGTCCTTCACCGTGCCCGGGTGCCCCGGCGACCAGCGGCTCGCGCCAGGGGATGCCTGGCTTTTGGTTGGCCTTAGGGATGCCATCGATGTCGCTTCCCAGTGCGATTACCGGCCCACCAGTGCCGTTGGTCCAGCGGGCAACCCAACCAGTTGGAAGTCCGGCTACACCGCGCTGGACTGTAAATCCTTCCTTTTCGAGGGCTTCTGTCAGATACTTGGCGGTTTCATATTCTTGGAAAGCCAGTTCGCTGAAGCTGAACAAGGAATCATTGATTTCCTGCGCCAGTTTCATCCGTGCCTCGACTTCTACCACAGACTGAGACTTAAGCGTGTTCACTGGCGGGGAAGCGACCGCTGCTGCCGCTGTCCCAAAGCCCAAAACCCACGCAATCGCGCAAATAGCCGACCTTTTCCTGATCATCCCGCTCTCCCATTTTAATCTTGTCCCTCATTGTTATCGGTCCAGCTGCCCGAAAGCAAATTGTCCCGCAGAAGGTACGTGTGCGAGCGTCCGCTTTCAGGCAAGTCGCGAGCACATGCGATTGCCCGATTTTGGACGCAAAGTTGCCATCATGGGGATGGATCAACAAGATGACTGCTGTCGCCAATAAATGCTGCCGGTTAAATGGCTAATCCCGCGTCGCGAAACCTGTCGTTCGTTCATCTTGCATTGTCACCGCTGCCAACGACTGCTTCTGTGGATCAGATCGGAGTACTAATGGCTGGAATGTTGGGGGGAGCGGACAGGCAGGTCTTCGACGAAGAGTTGAGATAGCTGCCGTTCGCCAGAACAATAATTCATCAACAAAGT
>LNFK01000053.1 GCA_001464315.1 Sphingomonadales bacterium Ga0077559
CGAAGCCCGCGTGCTGATGATGTCGACCAACAACATCCTCTCGCCAGCCAATGGTAAGCCAATCATCGTTCCTTCGCAGGATATGGTCTTAGGTCTCTATTATCTATCGATGGACCGTAAGGGTGAGCCGGGCGAGGGTATGATGCTGTCGGACATGGCCGAAGTGCATCAGGCGCTTGAGGTTGGAGCGGTGACGCTTCACTCTAAGATCATCGCCCGCGTCCCGCAGACCGATGAAGATGGCACCCAGCGCATGGTGCGGTTTGACACCACGCCGGGCCGTATGTTGCTTGCCGAAACGCTGCCGCAGAGCCACCGCGTGCCCTTCGAAACCGTCAACCGCCTTCTTACCAAGAAGGAATTGGGCGACGTTATCGATCAGGTCTATCGCCACACCGGTCAGAAGGACACCGTGCTATTCGCCGACGCGATCATGTCGCTTGGTTTCAAATACGCTTTCAAGGCCGGCATTTCGTTTGGCAAGGACGACATGATCATTCCAGAAGAAAAAGAAGGAATGGTTGCCGAAACCAAGGCAATTGTTGCCGATTTCGAGCAGCAATATCAGGATGGTCTGATCACTCAGCAAGAAAAGTACAACAAGGTTATCGACGCCTGGTCGACCTGTGGCGACAAGGTTGCCAACGCCATGATGGATAAGCTGAAGGCTTCGCCGATGGACGAGCATGGCCGCGAATTGCCGGTCAACTCGGTTTACATGATGAGCCACTCAGGTGCGCGTGGTTCGCCAGCACAGATGAAGCAGCTTGCCGGTATGCGTGGTCTGATGGCCAAGCCTTCGGGCGAGATCATCGAAACGCCGATCATCTCGAACTTTAAGGAAGGTCTGACCGTTCTCGAGTATTTCAACTCGACCCACGGTGCCCGTAAGGGTCTGGCCGATACCGCGCTCAAGACCGCAAACTCCGGTTATCTCACACGCCGTCTGGTGGATGTCAGCCAAGATTGCACCATCGTTGAAGTCGACTGCAAAACCGAACGTGCGCTGGAAATGCGCTCGATCGTCCAAGGTGGTTCGACGATCGCCTCGCTCGGTGAGCGCGTGCTCGGTCGTACCACGGCTGAGGACATCATGGGCCTCGATGGCAAGGTACTGATCCCCGCTGGAACCTTGCTCGACGAACCAATGGTCACCGCGATGGAAGAAACCGGCATTCAGGCCCTCAAGATCCGCTCGCCTTTGGTGTGCGAATCCAAGGTCGGCGTGTGCGGAACCTGCTATGGCCGTGACTTGGCGCGTGGTACTCCGGTCAACATTGGTGAAGCTGTCGGCGTTATTGCGGCTCAGTCAATCGGTGAGCCTGGTACCCAGTTGACGATGCGTACATTCCACATTGGCGGTGCGGCACAGCTCAACGAACAATCCAACCTCGATGCAACAGCGGCGGGTAAGGTCATGTACCGCGATCTGCCGAGCATCATCGACAAGCGCAAAAAGCGTCTGGCGATGGCACGTAATGGTGAGCTGATCATCGTCGACAAGGATGGCCGCGAAATGGAAATCCACCGTCTGCCTTATGGTGCGACGTTGGCATTCCCTGATGGCGCTGAGGTCAATGTCGGTGATCGTCTGGCTGAATGGGACCCGTTCACCATGCCGATCATCACCGAAAAATCAGGTATTGTGAAATATCAGGACCTGATTGACGGCAAGACGCTGGCCGAACAAACCGACGAAGCAACGGGTATCGCCCAGCGCGTCGTTATCGAGGACCGTGCAGGTAGCCGTACCAAGAAGGAAGACCTCCGTCCGCGCCTGACGCTTCTCGACGAGAAGACCGATGAAGCGGCACGCTATCTTCTGGGTGTCGGCACAATGCTTTCGGTAGAGGATGGTGCAGAGGTTCAGGCAGGCGACGTTCTCGCCCGTGTGACCCGCGAATCCGCTAAGACCCGCGACATTACCGGCGGTCTGCCGCGTGTTGCCGAACTGTTCGAAGCGCGTATTCCGAAAGACAACTCGATCATCGCCAAGATTTCGGGCCGTGTCGAATTCGTCCGTGACTATAAGGCAAAGCGCAAGATCGCGATCGTCCCGGAAGAAGGCGACCGGATTGAGTATCTAATCCAGAAATCGAAGGTGCTCGATGTGCAGGAAGGCGATTTCGTCCGTAAGGGCGACAACCTGATTGCTGGCTCGCCGAACCCGCATGACATTCTCGAAGTCATGGGCATCGAGGCGCTGGCCGAATATCTGGTTGCCGAAATCCAGGAAGTCTACCGTCTGCAAGGCGTGAAGATCAACGACAAGCACATCGAAACGATCGTTCGCCAGATGCTGCAGAAAGTTGAAATCACCTTTGGCGGCGACACCACCCTGCTTCCCGGCGAACAGGTCGACCGTGAAGAAATGGACGCGATCAACGCCAAGCTGACCAAGGGGCAGGCGCACGCAACGGGTAACCCCGTGCTGCTCGGCATCACCAAGGCTTCGCTGCAGACACGTTCGTTCATCTCGGCTGCATCGTTCCAGGAAACCACCCGCGTGCTGACGCAGGCGGCGGTTGAGGGCAAGAAAGACATCCTGACCGGCCTGAAGGAAAACGTGATCGTCGGCCGTCTGATTCCGGCGGGTACCGGTTCAGCCATGAACCGGATGCGGATCGCCGCAACCAGCCGCGATGTCGCGCTACGTGCTCAGTATAAAAAGCTGCAGGAAAGCCTGATTGCGCCCGATACGGCGGAAGAAGAGCATGCAGCCGAACTGGCACAAGGCCCCGAAGCCGCGATTGGTGATGATCCATTGGGCGCCGTAACCGGCGAAACCCACGGCACCGACGAAGATGCCGGCGAGTATCTGAACGAAGATGCAAGCGACGTCATGGTCGAGGATGCGGGCGAGAAAGAGTAAAACTTTCCGCTGGCGTTATGCGCTGAAAACAAAAGCCCGCCGGGAGTGATTCTGGTGGGCTTTTTGTTGGTCAACCATTACGTGCCCTCAATTCTATCGCGTTGACCAATCGCGGTCGCGAGGCGCTCACCGGTTTCGGAATCGATCTGGAAAGCCTATACAAAAAGCGCCGCCCGCTCTGTCACCCCTGCCTCGACTGGAGCATGCGGCGTTAGCATCTGGCGCGCAGCGTGAGTGCGGCGTTGCTCGACCGGTTCGTTGCCTTGGGATGGATGACGCGCGCAAATGACGGCCGCATCATCCGTGTTTGACCATCCGGTGAAGCAGCATTCAGGAAATTATTGGGCTAACTGCGCCTTACCTATCACGGGCGGGAACGCTATCCTTGAACCACCGTCTCCCGAACCAGAACGCTACGTTGACCAGCAGTACCAGCACTGGGACCTCGACCAATGGTCCGATCACCGCCGCAAACGCTACCGGTGACGCTAAACCGAAGGCGGCTATCGCCACTGCAATCGCGAGTTCGAAATTGTTTCCGGCGGCGGTAAACGCAACCGCTGTCGTCTTGGGATAGTCCGCCGAGATCAGTTTGCCCATGAAGAAGCTGATGGTGAACTGGACGACAAAATAGATGGTCAGCGGGATTGCTATTCGAATTGTGTCCATCGGCAACCGGACGACGTCGGCACCTTTCAGGCTGAACATCGCCAGGATCGTGAACAGCAACGCAAAGAGCGTAATCGGCCCGATACGCGGCAGGAAACGTTCCTCATACCACTGCTCCCCTTTACGCGCGACGAGCGTACGCCGCGTCAGGAAACCGGCGAGGAACGGGATGCCGAGATAGATCAGGACCGCCTGCGCAATCGTCCAGAAACCGACGTCGATCACGCTACCCTGAAGCCCGAGTAACGACGGCAGATAGGCCAGAAAGAACCACGCATAGACGCTGAAAAACAATATCTGGAACACCGAGTTGAACGCGACCAGAGCGGCGACATATTGGTCGTCACCCTTTGCAAGCTGGTTCCACACCAGCACCATCGCGATGCAGCGCGCCAGACCGATCAGGATGAGGCCGGTCATATATTCGGGATAATCGCTCAGGAAAATCACGGCGAGAACGAACATCAATACCGGGCCGATAATCCAGTTCTGAATCAGTGAAATCGCCAGCTCACGTTTATCGGCGAAGACCTTGGGCAGCTCCTCATAACGCACCCGAGCGAGCGGCGGGTACATCATTAGGATAAGTCCGATGGCGATCGGAATGTTGGTGCTGCCGACCGACAGGCTGTTGAGCGCCGCTGGCAAGCCGGTGAAGACGGTTCCGAGCAGGACGCCGCCAGCCATCGCCAGAAAAATCCATAAAGTCAGGTTACGGTCGAGGAACGAAAGCCGGTCGGGCCGGGCTTCTGGTGAGGACATGGATTACCCTTCAGGCCAGCTCGGATTGGTTGGTCGCGCCTGCCTTGTGGCCGATCTCGTTCAGCCGCGATTGTAGAGTCATCGCTTCGATGCTGTCCAGCGGAAGCGCCAGAAACAGGTCGATGCGGCGCTGAAGAAAACCGAAGGCGGTCATGAAGGCTTCACGCTGTCTTTCGCCCTCGACCGCCGCCGGGTCTTCGATGCCCCAATGCGCGGTCATGGGATGGCCGGGCCAGATCGGGCAATTCTCTCCCGCCGCATTGTCGCAGACGGTGAAGATGAAATCGAATACCGGCGCACCGGGTGCCGAAAACTCGTCCCAACTTTTGGAGCGAAAACCGCTTGCATCGAAACCGAGTCCATCAAGCACCGACAGCGCCATGGGATGAACCGCACCTTTGGGAAAGCTGCCCGCGCTGAACGATCTGAAGCGCCCAGCGCCATATTTTTCGAGCAACGCCTCAGCCATTATAGAACGTGCCGAATTGCCTGTGCACAGGAACAGCACATTATAGATGCGGTCGGTCATGTAGGCCTCAGCAGCAGGCGGCGGACAGGTTCGGCTTCACCGGCGCTGCAGGCGTGCAGCATGCACCCGCCGCTGCGTTATCCAAGACAAGCCGTTGCAACTCTGCATTGTCGCCATAGACCGTCGCCTCGCCGTTGGTCAGAAACGCTTCCCACATGATGCCGTCCGGGTCGGCTATCCAGCTCTTTTCAGACTTGGCGTAGCAGCAGGTCGTCGCGCCTTCTTCGACGACCGGGCCATTGGCGGCTTTCAACCGCCCATAGACCTCGGCAAGTTCGTCGCTGTTTTCGACCTGAACCCCAAGATGTTCGATGCCGCGTGCAACGCCTTCGTGCGTTGAGATGGCGAAGTTCACGCGTGGATCATCGAGCATCCATTTGGCGTAATCCGGTTTGATGACGCTTGGTTCAGCGCCGAACAGGCCTGAATAAAAAGCAACCGAGCGGTCGAGATTTTTGACCCCCATATGAACGTGAAACCGCTTCATGCGACATTCCTTTCTTCTGAAATTGAACAGTTGGCATCGGCCGCGCAAACCGCACCGGCGCAGCAATTTTTGGTGAGATAACCCATCAGGCCGTTCATCGCGGCATAATCCGCCGAGTAGATCAGCGATCGTCCCTGCCTTTGTTGCCGGATGAGACCGGCGTTGGTCAGTTGAGCCAGATGGAAAGAAAGCGATGAGTTAGGAAGCTGTAACGCTTCGGCGAGTGTTCCAGCTGACAATCCGCTTTCCCCGGCCTGCACTAGCGCGCGAAACGCGGCGAGCCGGTGTTCCTGCGCCAGCGCTCCCAATGCACGGATTACTATGTCGGCCTGCATATCTCTGCCTCTAATGATTCGATAATCGTAGAAATATCGAATCATGGCGCTTTGTCAATTATCATTTCGAATTTTATGGAAATAATAGTGGCGGGGCGATGATTATCCATAACTGCTAGCCAGCAGCTATCTCACTCAATATACACAGGCTCGAATACGAGACGGGGCGGAAAATTATGCTGGCGATCATAACTTCATGGGTGAAGCGACACCCGATCTGGTCAGGCATCATCGTCCTTGTGCTACTGTTCATGCTGTACCGCGTTCTGCGCCCCGCCCCGCATGAATATGAGTATCTCAGCGAGACCGTTACCCGCGGCGAAGTACTTCGCAAAGTCTCGGCCAGCGGCAAGGTGCGGGCGCTCAACACGATCAAGGTCGGTACTGAAGTGTCGGGCCAGGTCACCAAGGTTTATGTCGATTTCAATTCGGTCGTGAAGGCGGGGCAGGTTCTGGCGGAGATCGACCCAACCCGAGTGAACGCCCGCGTGCAGCAATCCGAAGCGCAAGTGGCGCTCGCTCGCGCGAACCTGCAGCAGACCGTCGCCAATATGGCGCGTGCGCGATCTGAGCTCGAAATTCAGGAACGCGATTTTGCGCGACAAAAAGCGCTGGCCGATCGTGGTTTCGTATCAAAAGCTGGGCTCGACATCGCCCAAAGCAAACTTAACAGCGCGCGCAACGCGGTTCAGGTGGCACAAGCCCAGACGCAGAGCGGAAATGCACAAATCCGGCAGGGCACGGCTGAACTGTCCTCGGCTCAGCTCGATCTAAACCGGACGGTGATTGTCGCGCCTGCCAGCGGGGTGATCATCAACAAGCTCGTCGAACCCGGCACAACGGTCGCCGCGAGCTTTCAGACGCCAAACCTGTTCGAAATCGCCGCCGACACCACCAAGATGCAGGTCGAGGCATCGGTTGACGAGGCCGATATCGGTCAGGTGAAGGAAGGCCAGAATGTCCGCTTCACCGTCGACAGCTACCCGCAGGACGTGTTCATCGCCAAGGTTCGTCAGGTCAGGCAGGCACCTGTCGAGACGCAAAATGTCGTCAGCTATCTGGTGATCATCGACGTCGACAATCTCGACGGCAAATTGCTTCCCGGAATGACCGCCAATGTCGAGATCATAACCGGCGCGAAGCTCAATGCGCTCCGTGTACCGACCAACGCGCTTCGGTTCCGTCCCCGCATCGAGGATAGAATCGAGGAAGAAGCCGACAAGCAGCCAGCCGATCCGGAAAAGAAACGTCCCGGAGAGACTGTCTATCTTGCCTCCACCGATGCTTACCGGCCAACCAAGAAGCGCGTGCAAACAGGGCTTCAGGGCGATGATTTTACCGAGGTGACGAGCGGCATCAAGGTTGGCGACAAGGTTCTCGTCCGGACGAAATCGTTGAAGCCAAGAGCTCCCACCGACGACAGCGCGGACGAAGATGACGATTCCGCTTCTTGAGACGCATGATCTTGTAAAAGATTACGAGATCGGTGGCGAAGTCGTGCACGCGTGCAATCATGTGTCGCTGTCGATTGCGCGCGGCGAATTTGTCGCGATCATGGGGGCGAGCGGATCGGGCAAATCGACCTTCATGAACATGATCGGCTGTCTCGACGTACCGAGCTCGGGCACCTTGCTGCTCGATGGCGTGGACACCAAAACGCTCGACAGCGATGCCTTAGCCGAAATCAGGAACCGCAAAATCGGCTTTGTTTTTCAGCAGTTCAACCTGCTCGCCCGCACCAGTGCGCTCGACAATGTTGCGGTGCCACTGATCTACGCCGGACTTGGCTATGCTGAACGGCGCGAGCGGGCAAAGGCAAAGCTCGAAGAGATGGGCCTCGGCAACCGGCTGGAGAACACGCCAGCAAAGCTTTCGGGCGGCCAGCAGCAGCGCGTGGCGATTGCCCGCGCACTCGTTACCGGCCCGCTGATGTTGCTTGCTGATGAACCGACCGGAGCGCTCGATACGCAAACTTCGCTCGATATCATGGGCATTTTCCAGAAGCTGAATGACGACGGTATCACCTTGGTGGTCGTCACGCATGAGCCTGATATCGCCGAATATGCGGCGCGGCGCGTGGTGTTTCGCGATGGCAAGGTGATCGAGGATGCTGCGGTCAAATCGCGGCGCAGGGCAACTGCTCATGCCTAATATCCTTGGCTCGCTCGCTGGTTGGGGCGTCAACGTGGCGATTGCCATGACTGCGCTGCGTACCAACCTGATGCGCTCCATTCTGACCACTCTCGGCGTTATGATTGGCGTATTCTCGGTGATACTGGCAGTCGCTGTCGGCAACGGTGCTCAGGTCTCTGTCACTCAACAGATCGCCACGCTTGGTTCGAATATGGCCATCGTCGTGCCGCAACCCGATAGCGGCAGCGGCCCTCCCCGACCGACCGACCGGGGCCGCCTGACCGAACGAGACGGACGGGCAATATTGCGTCAGGTGTCCGGCGTCAGCGCGGTTGCCCCGCAAATCCGCAGCAGTGTACAACTGGTGGCGCCGGGCCGAAGCGCCACAACGCAAGCGACCGGCGCGACGCCTGAATATGGCGTGGTCTCCAACGTCACCGCGTCCGAAGGCCGGTTCCTGACCGAAGGTGACGTCAGCGCTGCGGCGCGCGTCGTGGTCATCGGCCAGACAGTATCGGACAAATTATTCGCGGACGCCAATCCGGTCGGCGAAACTGTACGGATTAACCGTGTGCCGTTCACCGTGATCGGGCTGCTCGAAAGCAAGGGAAGCAATCTCGGTAACGATAATGACGACCAGATTGTAGTGCCGATTACCACGCTGCGTCAGCGGCTACTGACCACCGCCACGCAGGGGCCGGATGATGTAACGCTGCTATTTGTCGGCTTCGACGATGAGGAGGCGCTGCTTGCCGGACAGGTCGAAATCAAGCGCCTGCTGCGCGACCGCTACCGGGTCCCCAAAGGCCGGATCAACCCTTTCACTGTTCGCACCACGACTGAAATTGCTGAGACGACCGGACAGGTGACGCAAATATTCCAAGCCGTATTGGTTGCCATCGCCTCGATCTCACTGCTCGTCGGCGGCATCGGGATCATGAATATCATGCTGGTCAGCGTCACCGAACGGACGCGCGAAATCGGGCTTCGTATGGCGCTAGGGGCAAAGCGAAGCGACATCCGCAACCAGTTTCTGGTCGAAGCCGCGGTATTGTGCGTCATCGGCGGCGCCATCGGCCTGATACTGGCGATGGTCGCTGCCGCTATTTTCCAGCAGCTCGCGGACTTTCCGGCTCCCATTGGCATCGACACGGCGCTGATGGCCGTAGCCTTTTCAGCGGTGATCGGGCTCGTCTTTGGCGGCTACCCCGCGATCCGTGCGTCCCGGCTATCTCCTATCGAAGCGCTCCGCAGCGAGTAATCAAAACTTGCCCGACAGCGTCAGCTGCCACAACGGATCGAGAAAACGCTGTCGGTTGACGATTTGCGTGACAGCGCCCGTCGCGCGGGTGCCAGTGTAGATAAACCGGTCACGGTTGAAATCGGCTATGCTGGTATATTGCAGCCGTAACGTGCCGAGTTTGAACTTCTTATATTCAACGAACAGGTTGGTACGGACGCCCTCTTTCTGGCGGCGGAATTCGTTTAGAAAATAGGCGTTGCTTGCCTCCTGCACATATGTCGTGACCCCGTAAACAAAGCCGCTATCGGCAATATCGTGGCGCAGTTGCCATTCCTGATGCCATAACGGCCGGTTAGACATCCGCCGTTTTTCTCCTGTTACGGGATCGGTAACGCGGCTGCCATGATAATGGCCGGTATATTTGACCTCGATGCCCGTTATTCCCGCCGGCTTGGTCAGCCAGTCGAACGGCAGCGTGATTTCGAGCTCGCCATCCCATCTCTTGCTGCTGCCGATATTGCCAGCGCCATCGAACTGCGCGGTAATGTTGCCCGCCGCATCGCGCTGCGTCACCGGCACCAGATCCTGCGTGTCGCTGACGAACTGATACGAACCACGAAACTGGATGCTACCGCGTTCAAGGAATTTGTGGCGGATCAGCGCCGACAGATTGGTGACCTTCTCGGGCACCAGATCGGCATTTCCCGCATCGACCT
Organism: Sphingomonadales bacterium Ga0077559; assembly: GCA_001464315.1. Classification (GTDB taxonomy): domain Bacteria; phylum Pseudomonadota; class Alphaproteobacteria; order Sphingomonadales; family Sphingomonadaceae; genus Sphingorhabdus_B. The sequence goes on from LNFK01000053.1 coordinate 9,747, forward strand.
GGTTGCCCAAAGCAACGTCGATTGAAGTCGCAAACTCGCCGAAATCGAGTTGCGCCACCTGCCGTTCTGCACGAAATTCAAGCGTAGTCTGCGGCGTAACCGTCCATGTCGCAATCGCACGCGGTTTGATGAACTTGAAACTGCGCGACGCCGTGCTGTCGCCCGACAAGGTCAGCTTTGAAAATTCAGCGACGACACCCGCCTCAATTTTCCATTTAGGGCCAAGCGTCCAGACATCGGTTACAAATGGCTCTAGCCGAGTTTCCTTGACCAGCACATCAGAAGGCGGGAAGTTGGTTGTCGCGCCGCCAACGGTATTAGCCGCTGAAAACCGGGCATCGAGCCGGTTATAGGCGATCTCGCCGCCGAACTGAACCGCGTGGTTGCCGATGCCGCTCCAGTCGTTCTGGATGCGCGCCACGGCTTCGGAGGGCTTATTCCGGCTACGCGTTTCAAACAATGCGGTCGGTTGACCCAAGCGCATAGCCTCAATCGTGGAATCATTGCTCTCGGTGCCTGACCGATACAGCCCGATAATTTTGGTGTTCAATTTGGGCGCGACCCCGAACTCGATGTCGCCGCCAACTTCATAATTGAGGTCGCTGATCGGCCCGCCGCGAAGCAATATTTCGTCGCCGGTAATTGCACCTGCAACATCGGAATATTCGCCCAACCGGCGGTCAAAGCCATCATTCCACCGGAGCCGTCCGTTGAGATTTATCTTCGCGCCGCCAATCCGCGACTTGATCGCACCGCCGATGCTCGCCTCGTCATAGCCGCCCTTACCGCGGTAATAACGCCGTTCGACAAGCGCGCCCGTACCTGTTTTGAAATCTTCCGGCCCGTAACCGTAAATCCGTTCAGAATAGGACGAAAAGTTCAGTTCATAGGTGGTGTCGCCGCGGCGCAAAGTTGTCGACGCGCTGCCTGAAGGCCTGAAACCATAACGGTGGCCAAAAACCAGATTGCCTTCGTACGTCCCGCTGATTTTGGCCGACACTTTGCGCACCACATTGACGACCTGCCCCTGCCCTTGCGTTTCGGCATCAGCCCCCGCTTGCTCGGTCAGTGCGAGATGGTCGACTTCGCTTGCCGGAATGCGCGACAGGATCGTGAAAATGTCGTCGGACTTTGTCGATGGTCGGTCGCCGTCGATCAATACATTACCCGCGTTGTCGCCAAAACCACGCCGGCCGTCGCTGCCTTCAATAGAAAAGCCAGGAATCCGGCGCACCATGTCGAGCGCGGTTACCGGACCGTAAGCGGCAAAAAAGTCTGCGCGAAATTGGCGCTGACCGTCAACTGGCGCCTGCGCCACCGGAGCGGCTGCGTCCTCGGCGTGTACAACGCTCGGGATGGCGACCACCGTGCTACTCAGCAGTAGAGAAATAAAGTGTCGTAAATCAGTCATCTAGCCTCCCGGCGGGGCCGATGATTAAAACATCTTGCCGTCCTGTGGCAGCGACTACATCCGTAAACGATATCATGGCAGCGCTGTTCGACAAACGCGCCGCGCGTTCGACCAAATACAATATGGCCATACAATTATGCGTTGGTCGAATGAACTCGGCGGTTTGTCACGAGTGCGCTTCAGTAAGGTGCGTCTTGTGCCTCGGCGATGCGTTCATCGATTTCAGACATGCGCTCGCACGCGTCCCGATTTCCATCTTCACATTTTTCGCGGGCTTTATCGCGTTGCCGGGCGAGCTTGCCCAGTTCCTCCTCGCGCTTGCGCATCTCGCGCCCGCGCTTTTCATCGGATTCGGACTGACTGGTGGTCAGCACATCGGCGGTTTTCGATACGATCTTGACCGGTGCGGTGACGACGTCTCCAACCAAAGAGGCCACACACCCTGAGAGCATTAGCAGTGCGCCCGCAGCAAAAATCAAACGCATGAGAAGCCTCCCAACTTAATTGTCGCGACCATTTTAGGTCAGAGATGATGAGCGCCTGCTGAATATCACGTCGTCAGGCCAGCAAATCCAATGCGATCGCACGGACCTCATCCGCCATATCCGGGCGTTCAAGCGCGATGGCCAGATTTGCCTCGATATACCCAACCTTAGACCCGCAGTCATAGCGTTTGCCATCAAAGGTGACCGCATGAAACGGCTGCTTGCCGATCATCTGCGCCATGGCATCGGTGAGTTGGATTTCACCACCAGCACCTTTTTCTTGCCCTTTGAGCACGTGCATCACTTCAGGCTGCAGGATGTACCGACCCGAAATGATCAAGTTCGACGGCGCGTCCTCGGCCTTTGGCTTTTCGACTAATCCCAGTACTTCTGTTACCGCGCCTTCGCTCGAACCCGGCGCGATCACACCGTAGCTCGAGACTTTGTCATGCGGGACTTCAAGCACACTGATGATATTGCCGCCAAGGCGGTGATAGGCATCGACCATCTGTTTCATGCAGCCTGGTGAGCCGTGCATGAACTCGTCGGGCAGGAAAATCGCGAAGGGCTCATCGCCGACAATATCGCGCGCGCACCAGATCGCGTGACCAAGCCCTAACGGCTCTTGTTGCCGGACATAGGCACAATTTCCAGCGCCAAGTCGCGTCGGTTCAAGCACCGACAAATCCTTGCCGCGCTCGGACATCGTCCTTTCGAGCTCATAAGCAATGTCGAAATGGTCTTCGATCGCACTTTTGCCGCGACCGGTAACGAAGATCATTTGTTCGATCCCCGCCTCTCGCGCCTCGTTGACCGCATATTGGATAAGTGGACTGTCGACAATGGGAAGCATTTCCTTCGGTATCGCCTTGGTCGCAGGCAGGAAACGAGTGCCAAGTCCAGCGACTGGAAACACGGCTTTTCTAATGGGTTTCAGTATCATGCTTTCGTTCCATAAAGAAACAGGGTGAATTGTCTATGACACCAATCGTTCCGCAAACCCCTTTTTCAACTTGGCAAGCTTGGGCGGAATGACGGCAAGGCAATATGGGTTGCGCTGGCCTTCTTTATCCCAATATTCCTGATGATAATCCTCAGCCGGGTACCAGATCGTCGGACCTTCAATGGTGGTAACAATCGGCGCTGGCCAATCGGCGGCAGCGCGCGCAATTCCGTCCTCAGCTTCCGCGCGCTGCTCCTCATCAAGCGGAAATAGCGCCGAGCGATATTGCGTCCCGATGTCGTTGCCCTGCCGGTTAAGCTGGGTCGGATCATGCGTCGCAAAATGAATGTCGAGCAGGTCGGCGTAACTGATGACCTCTGGATCGAAATGGATTTTGATCGCTTCGGCATGGCCGGTGGCACCGCCGCATACCTGTTTATAGGTCGGGTCGACGACGCTACCGCCAATATAGCCACTTTCGACGCTGCTCACGCCTTTCAGCTGGCCGAACACCGCCTCGGTACACCAGAAACAGCCGCCGGCAAAAATCGCTTCTTCATGTGGCATGGGAGATTCCTTGTATGTCTTCGGGCGGCTTCTTGGCTTTCGCCTCATCGCCGCGCACCACCAGCAGGTACATTGCTGGCGTGACTATACGTGATAGCAAGGTCGAGGAAATCAACCCCCCGATGAGCACAATCGCCAGCGGGCCGTACAAACTGCCGCCGAAAAGCGCGAGCGGCATCAGCCCGCCGATGGCGGTGATTGAGGTCAGCAGCACCGGTAGGAAGCGAACCTCGCCTGCCTGCTCGATGGCTGCGCGCAGGTCCACACCGCGTTCACGCAGTTGACTGGTGAAATCGACAAGCAGAATCGAATTTTTAATCTCGATTCCGATCAACGCGATGAAGCCTATGACCGCGAGGAAAGAGAGATTGTTGCCGGTGACCACCAACGCAATCAAACCGCCGAACGTCCCGAGCGGAATGACGCCGGCGACGACCAACGCTTCTTTGAATCGGCCGAATTCCGCCACTAAAATGGCAAAGATACTAAACATCGCGATCATCACGATGGGGCCAAAACCCGCGAATGTGTCGTTGATTTTTTCGGCCTCGCCGCCAAGCTCAATCGAATATCCAGGTTTCAGAGGGATTTTATCCATGCGCGCTTGCGCATCTGCATTGACCTTGGACACCGCCCCTTCCGATATCTGCGCGGTGACGCTGACATTGCGCTCGAGATTATAGCGATAAATCGCCGCAGGGGTCGATTCGAGTGTCGGACTGCTGATCTCGGCCAGTTGCACCGCCTGCCCGCTCCGGTTTGAGACGTAGATCGATTCAAGCGCGGAAATCGGCTGCGTTTCCGACAGCGGCAACCGGACGACCACGGGATAGCTGTCGCCTTCGACATCGCGGAAGGTGCCGGCTCGCTCGCCGCTCAATGCGAGCCGGATCGCACGGCGCGGTGCGCCGGCCGGGATATCTAGCAATGCTGCCTTTGCATCGTCGACGCGGATATCAATATCCACTCGGTCGAACGCCACCGGGTTGTTCACATCGCGCGTACCCGGTGTATCCCGCAGCACTTGTTCCATTTTCGCCGCAAGGACACGAAGCTCGCCCTGGTCCTGACCATAGACGCGGAATTCCACCGGGGCGTTGATCGGCGCGCCGTTCTGGAACAGAACCAGCTTGATTCGCGCGCCGGGTATTTGGTCAAGCTTGCTGCGCAGCCGGGCAACCATCGCTCTGCTCTTTTCGCCCTGCCAGTTCTCCATGATCGCCAGCACTTCGCCATGCGTCGGGTTCTCGCCGCGCTGGAACACATTGTAGAAGACCGGCGGATTGTAAGCGCCGACATTTTCCGCGCGAACTTTAATTGCTGGTTCGGTTTTCAAAATGTCCGAAACCTGCTTCACAATCCGTCCGGTTTCGGCGATGCTCGCCCCCTGCTCAGCTTCTACTGTTACACGAAAATAGGACGTATCGGCGTTGGGAAACAGGCTAAAACCCAGCACAGGGACAAGCGCGAACGCGGCACAGGTTACCGCCAGCGCACCCCATACAGTGCGGCGCGGCCGGTCCAGCGCCCAATGCAGCATCGGATGATAGAAACGGTCAATTTTATCCATCATCCACCGAAGCAGCGCGTTGCCGCCCTCATGCTCATCGCGGCTCAATATCCGGCTGGCGAGGAACGGCACAATGGTGAGCGATACGATCATTGATGCAGTAATGGTGGCGACGATGGTTGCGATGAAGCTTTGGGTATATTTGCCTGCACCTTCGGGAAGGAAGAACAACGGGAAAAAGGCAAAGACCAGAACCCCGGTCGAGCCAATAACCGCCATGGTAATTTCGCGCGTGCCATCGACGGCAGCCTGATCGCGGCTTTTCTTCATACGCAAATGGCGCGCTATATTTTCCACCACAACGATAGAATCATCGACGAGTAGCCCGAGCGACAGAATGAAGCCGGCAACAACAAGCTGGCTCATATTGAAGCCCATTGCCGAAACCGCGAGCAAGCCCGATGCGATCGACAACGGGATGGAAATCATGACGATAATCGACGCGCGCCAGCCGAGCGGTAACAATGTGAACAGCACCAGGAACAGTGCAATACCAAAATCACGCGCGAGTTCGCGCAGGCGTTTGGTGATGTCCCGGCTCTGATCGAACTGCACCACCGCCGTAATATCGGGCGGCAGCAGTTTTTCCTGCAGCGCCAGCTCCTTTACCAGCAAATTGCGCAATTTGGTCGCGTCGGTACCGAGTTTCTGGTTGGCGGTAATCCAGATAGCACGTTTGCCATTATGGCTGAGTTTCACCCGCTGTTCGCTCGCCCCATATTTGACCTCGGCGACATCGCCAACGCGCAGCAGACTTCCGTCGTTGCTGCGAAGCGGGAGGTCGCGGATTTTGTCGAGATCCCGAAACGCGCCGCCCGCTTCGACGTTGAAGCGCCGCGCCCCGCTCGTGACCGCTCCGGCTGGCACATCGGCACCGCCGACGCGGATGGCATCGGCGACCGAGCTTGCGGGGACGCGCAACGCGGCCAGCCTGCCCGCGTCGATTGCCACACTGATTTCAGGTTGCGGCAGGCCGTAGATATCGGACTGCCGGACATCGCCATAGCGGCCCAAAGCCTCACTGATGTCGCGTGCGTATTTTTCCATCCGGTACCAGCTGGCAGTATCGCTGAGCAATGCGATCTGCAGGATCGAGGTGTTGGTGGTCCTTACTTTTTCGAACGTCAGCCGTTGCAAATCGGCGGGCAACTGACCGCGAATGGCGGTGACCTCGCGGACCGCGTCGTTGAAATATTGGTCAGGGTCGCCCGACCAGTCAAATTCAGCGCGGATGACGGCATTGCCGTCGCTGCTGGTCGAGGCGACACTCTGCACATCCTCAAGCCCCTGCAGCAATTCCTCGATTGGCTTGGTGATGGTCTGTTCGACCTCGGCGGCATCAGCGCCGGGTTGCAACGCCACTATCGACACAACGGGCATCGCGAAATGCGGGTCGACCGCGCGCGGAACCTGTTGGAACGCCGAAAAGCCAAGCGCGCAAAGCAACGTAAACAGCACCAAAGTCAGCTGCCATTTACGGATTGCGACCTCGGCTATGTGCATATTTTAACCGGGCGCTTTGATAGGACGCACCCTGGAGCCGGTGCGCAGCTTTTCGAGGCCCGATGTCACGATGGTGTCGCCCGGCTTGATACCGCCCGACACAATCACAAATTCATCGGTCACCCGCTCAATGGCGACATTGCGGGTTTCAACGCGGTTCTTGGCATCGACAATATAAACCAGTCCCTCGCCGGTGCGTACTCCGAACAATGCTCCAGCCGGAATTTGCAGCGTATCGCCGCCATCGGATACTGGCAGCTTGATACTCGCCGTACCAATCTGACCTGAGCGTAATTGCGGGCGGTTGGCCAGACGGAACTGCACCGAAAACGCGCCCGTCGCTTCATTTGCGCGGCCATCGATTTCTGAGATAGTGGCGCTAATCGGTGTGCCGCCCAACGACTCAATTGAGATATCGGCAGCCATGCCGACGCGCAGTTTCGACGCGTCGCGGTCGACAATTGGCACGCGGAAGACAAAACCGTCATCCCCTTCGCCCAAAATCAGCGCTGGTGTGCCAGCGGCGATCACCTGCCCTGGCTGCACATTGCGCGTGAGCACGACGCCGCTCGATGGCGCATAAAGCTGCGCCGTTCCGCTGGCGAAACCTGCTTGCCGGACGCGGGCGTCGGCGGATGTCACAGCCGCCTCGGCGGCTTCGTAACGAGCCTTGGTCACCCAGCCATCAGCAAAAAGCGAGCGCATCCGGTCGAATTCGGCGCGCGCACGGTTGCGTTCGGCTGTCGCAACGCTCACTTCCGCGCCAACCGAGGTCGTATCGAGCGCGGCCAGTAAAGCACCGCGCTTGACGAAATCACCCTCTTCGAAACGCACGGTTGCGACTTTGCCCGCCGTTGTAAAACCGAGCGGTGTTTCGCGGCGATAGCGGATGGTGCCAACGGCATTGACCGTTCGCTGCAGATTTTCTTGCTGGACCGTGACCACCTGAACAGTGTGAATGTCATCGGATTTGGCCTTAGATGCGATTTTTTCTTCGCCGCATCCAGCCAATAGCGCAAGCGGCAGCAACCCAACTAAGATTTTGTCCTTTATGGGCAAATCGGCCTCCCCCGTACTGCGCTCCAGTAAGTGATAGGCTAAAGCGTCGCAGGATGAAACAGCATCCTGATATGCAACTGAAATTTCTTTACTGCGTTGCCAGTTCGCCACCGGCTAACAGCGGTGGCGGCAGCAGGCCGCCCTGCTTTGGAGTTGCCGCCATCAAATCGATTTCGGCCTGCATCACCTTCAACCGGTTTTTCCAGCGTAAATGCGTCCCATCGGAGAATATGCCTAGGCCGGTTTTGCGTCCGTGCCTTTCGGTAAAGCGAAGCGCGGCTTTCGGGTCATATCCTGCGTTCGCCATCAGCCACACCGAAAGCCGGTCGGCCTCGATCTCGGTCGCCAATACTTCTTTCGTCCGGCGTCTTGCCGATTTCAACCGTTTGCGATGTCCAAGCAGATTATGCGACAATTCATGAGCCACAACCGCAGCCAGTTCGGCGTCGTCAGTGCCGACAAAGGTCATAAGCCCTTCGGTAATCCGGACGCCATCGCCGTCGGCACCGGCGTCAAGGTTAGAACGTGCATCGACCCAGAAGTGCGAGGTGCAGACTTCGGGCGGGGATAAGTTGAATGGCCTTTTGCCGTGGACTGTATCGAGAGTAAGTTTGATGGGCTCGCCAGTTGCCAGCTTCTGCTTGAGCTCGCGCTGGATATTCTCAACCCGTTCGGCGCTCTGCTTGCTCCGGACTTCCGTGTCCGCGCCTAACATTTCGTCGTCAAATGCAACCAACCCGTCTCCCGCTTTAATGCCCAGCTGGTCCGCCGCACCGCCGGGAACTACCGCCGATATCGAAATCGGCTGCCGAAAGCCGAACGCAGCGCGCGCTGTTTCCAGATCTGGATATTGAATTTCGTCGTGGAGCACCCATCCCGGGTTTCGCTCCCGGCGCTCGCAAAAAGGTGCATTTGCTGCCGCCAGCCGGTGACTAATGACCGCTAGGCGCAAATCCTGCTGACCTAGCGCACGATAGGCGGCAATCTGGTCAGATGACGGCGCTGAATGGGCGACAGCTGACCAGCACAACATCATAACTACAGCCAGCGCCCTCATCGTGAAGCGGCCCTGGCCAACCGGTCGTTAATCGCGGCGCCGATGCCGTGATGCGGGATTGACGCGACCGCAATCGTTTTGGCGTCGCTCGCGTCGGCACGGTGTAGCGCATCGAACAGACGTGCTGCTGCTTGTGCCAAGTCGGACGAGGCGGAGAGATTGTCGTCTCCGCCAAGCGCGCCGAAGCCGATCAGCCATTCGCCTACATTGCGCGAAGCGGCATTTAGCCGCAGCGGCTTAGACGGCGCATAATGGCTAGCAAGTTGGCCTGGCGCTTCGATTCTTTTATCTGTGTTGGCCGATGGCGGACAGCCAGCGACAGCAGTGATGTCTTCCGATGTGACCGGCCCTGGCCGCAATATTTGCCAACCGTTTTCGCGTACCGCAACAATGGTCGATTCAAGCCCCGCTGCACACGGCCCTGCATCCAATATCATAGGCACCGCGCCGCCAAGGCTCGCCAGCACATGTTCGGCCCGCGTCGGGCTGATGCCGCCGCTATTGTTCGCCGAAGGTGCAGCAATATTGAGCCCGCTCGCCGCAAGGACGGCCTGCATCACCGGATGCGCGGGGCAGCGGATCGCGATGGTCGGCAAGCCTGCGGTCACCGCTCTTGCCACCGGCGCATCGTCCCTCAAGGGCAGCACCAATGACATCGGCCCCGGCCAGAACCGCGCCGCCAGCCTGTCTGCCAATTCGTTAAACACCGCCAACCGTTCCGCCGCCGCCTTGTCCGGCACATGCACGATCAGCGGGTTGAAATCGGGACGGCCCTTTGCGGCGTAGATCTTAGCCACAGCATCGGCATTGCTGGCATCGGCGGCGAGACCGTAAACCGTTTCAGTGGGAATCGCCACAATCTGGCCGCCGCGCAACAGGTCTGCGGCTGCTGAAACAGCAGCGTCATCGGCAGCTAGCACCCAGCCTTCACCTAACGTATTTGAGCCGAACATCATTCGTGGTTATAGGCAGTTGCAAACCCGCTTTCACAGGATTTTTTGAGACCCATGGCATTTACCGCACCCGTTGCCGAGCAATTGTTCGTATTGAAGCACATCACCGGCATTGATGAACTTGCCGGACATAACCGTTTTACCGACGCAACGCCCGATATGGTGCAGGCGATTGTCGAAGGTATTGGCGAGTTTGCAGCAGGCGAATTCGCACCGCTGAACCGAATTGGTGATATCGTAGGGGCGCGGTTGCAAGGCGGCAAAGTCGTTATGCCCGACGGTTTTGTGCCAGCGTACAAGGCCTATGTCGCCAATGGCTGGGGCTCGATAAATGCACCAGCCGATTTTGGCGGCCAGGGCCTGCCGTTCAGCCTTGCAACCGTAGCGCTCGATTCGCTGGGTGCGGCGAACATGGCATTCGCACTTTGCCCAATCCTGTCGGTTGGTGCGATTGAGGCGATCAACCACCACGGCTCGGACGTGCAGAAGGCGGCCTACTTGCCTAAGCTGTCGACCGGCGAATGGACGGGCACGATGAACCTTACCGAGCCGCAGGCCGGATCCGATGTGGGGGCGCTTAAAACGACCGCCACGCCGCGCGGTGACGGCACATATCAAATACGCGGGACGAAGATTTACATCAGCTTCGGCGACCATGACATGGCGGAAAATATCATCCATCTCGTGCTGGCGCGCACCCCAGATGCGCCTGCCGGCACCAAAGGCATTTCGCTTTTCCTCGTCCCTAAATTTCAGGTTGCGAGCGATGGCAGCCTCGGTAATGCTAATGATATCAATGTCATATCGATCGAACATAAGATGGGCATTAACGCATCGCCCACCTGCGTTCTGGCCTTTGGCGAAGAAGGCGACTGCGTCGGCGAACTCATCGGTCCCGAATTTGGCGGGCTGCGTGCGATGTTCACAATGATGAACAATGCGCGGCTCAATGTCGGCCTGCAAGGTGTGCAGATTGCCGAGGGCGCAACGCAAAAGGCGCTCTGGTTTGCCAGCGAACGTGTGCAGTCGGCCAAGGCTAGCGGACCGTCGCGCGATCCGGTCGCGATTATCGAACATCCCGATGTCCGGCGGATGCTGATGCGGATGAAGGCAGGCACACAAGCCATCCGCGCTCTGCTATATTACGCATCGGGCTTTGTTGACCGCTCCGCCTTGGGCGAACCCGGCGCACGCGAAATGGTCGATCTGCTCACCCCGCTTGCCAAAACCTACGGCACCGACATGGGCAGCGAAATCGCATCGCTTGGCATACAGGTGCATGGGGGCATGGGCTTTGTCGAGGAAACCGGTGCAGCCCAATTTTACCGCGATATCCGGATCGCTGCGATTTATGAAGGCACCAACGGCGTTCAGGCGGCGGATTTAGTCGGGCGCAAACTGGCTATGGAAGGCGGCGATGTCATCCGGCGGCATTTACAAGCAATCGCGAAGGATGCGGGCGATCAGGCTGGCCTGGCCGCGCTGACCGGCGCATGCGGTAACGTTACCGAATATATGCTAGGCGCAAGCACCGATGACCGTTTGGCGGGGAGCTATGCCTATACCACGATGATGGCAGTCGCGACCTCAGGCTGGTTGATGCTCAAGCAGTTACGGGCCGCCGAAGCGGAGATGGCATTGGACAATCAAAACGCATTCCTGAAGTCGAAGGTCTTCGCTTGCCGTTATTATTTGGACGTCATGGTGCCCGAAGCGAATGCGTTGAGGGGAACCGCGATGGCAGGTGCCGATCTGCTATATGCGCTTGATGCTGCGGAAATGGCCGCTTGAACGACAGCATTCTCAAGCGAATCGCCGAGGCGCTCGAACGGCTGTCGCCGCCGCCAGCGCCGCCCACCGATTTGTCGTCCTTTCCGGCCTATCATTGGGACGGCAAGCGCTTGGCAGCCGTCCATGAATTTCGTCCGCTTCCGGCTGAACTGATTGTTGGTGTCGACCGGCAGAAAGCAGACTTAATCGAGAACACCCGCCGTCACGCAGCTGGGGCCGCCGCCCATGATGTGCTGCTGTGGGGCGCGCGCGGCATGGGCAAGTCCGCCCTCGTCAAATCTGTCGTCGCCGCTTTGCAGGACGAAGGTTTTTTCATCGCTTTGGTCGAGGCCGCCGCGGGACAAGTTACTAGCTTGCCAACTTTGTTTGAGGAACTAGCAGCTTCGGGCCGCCGTTATATCCTGTTCGTGGACGATATCTCATTCGAGCAGAATGACGACGGCGCGCGACTGCTGCGGTCGCTGCTTGAAGGCGGGGTCGAGGCACGGCCGAATCATGTCCGGCTGTACGTTACTTCCAACCGGCGCAACATCGTCGAACGGACCGCAAACGATCAGGATGAGCCGGTCAATGTTCGCGACAGTATCGACGACAGCCTGGCACTTGCGGATAGATTTGGTCTTAAGTTGGGCTTTCAATATCCTGATCAGGAAGCATATCTTCAAATGGTTGGGGCCTATGCCGGACATTTCGATCTAGATTGGGACGAGGCAGGCGCACTTGCTTTTGCGCACGGACGCGGCGGCCGGTCAGGCCGGGTGGCGTGGCATTACACCGTGGAACTCGCCGGCCGCGCCGGGCGGAAGATTTAAGTTTTCGCCCGCACGCGCCAGATGATATTGCCGACATCATCGCTGACCAGCAACGAGCCGTCTTTGTGCACCGTCACCATGGTCGGGCGGCCCTGCGCATTGCCATCCTTGTCTAGAAACCCTTTCAGGACATTGACTGGCTTTCCGGCAGGCTCGCCGTTCGGAAAGGGAACGAAGATCACGTCATAGCCTGACGCAGGCTTGCGGTTCCAAGAGCCATGTCGCGCCACAAACGCACCATTGGTAAACGCCGCGCCCAACTTTGCCTGATAACCGAAGACCAGCCCCAAAGGCGCAGTATGTGCGCCAAGCGCATAATCGGGCCGCCTTTCATATTCACGTTTTTCCGGCTTGGGCGGTTGGACGCGGGCGTCGGTAAAGCCACCCCAATAATGATGCGGCCAACCATAATCTGCACCGAATTCAACCAACGCGAGATAATCGGGTACGAGATCGGAACCCAGCATGTCGCGTTCGTTCACCACGGTCCACAAACGGCCTTTGCTGTCCCAATCCATCCCGACCGGGTTGCGCAGGCCGCTGGCATAGGGAATTTTGACGTCCTTCGCGATATCATATTCGAAGACCATGGCGCGGCCGACTTCGACGTCGAGTCCGCGTTCTCCGATATTGCTGTTCGATCCGACCGCGATATAGATTTTTTTGCCATCAGGCGATGCTGCCAGATTGCGCGTCCAGTGATTATTCGGCGCCTTTGCGTTGAGGCGGGTCAGCATTTTGCCTTCGCCCGCAATCTTCGTGTCGCCTTCCTTATAGGGGAAGGAATATAACGCGTCAGTGTTCGCAACAAACAGCCGGTTGCCGACCAATACCATCCCAAAAGGTGAATTAAGGCCGGTGATGAAGGGTGTCTTGACTTCCGCCTTACCGTCGCCATCGGCATCGCGCAGCAGCGTGATGCGGTTGGCAGACGGAACGCCAGCGCCGGCCTTGCCCATCAGCCAGCGCATGACCATGCCTTCGATGCCGCCGCCGTCACGCGGCGGTGAGTTGGTTTCAGCCACAAGCACATCGCCATTGGGTAAGACATAAAGATTGCGTGGATGGTCGAGACCTTCGCCAAAGCGCTCAACAATGAGGCCGGGCGCGGCAATTGGCGCTTCGCCTACTTTCCAACGATCAACGTCGGCAACTTTGACCGTGGGGAACGTCTGCGGGCGCGGTTCGGTCAGCTGCGGTTGAGGCCCGGTAAGCGCGGATTCGGGGAGTTTTGCCTCATCGGGACGCGTTAGAAACCAGACGCCGATGGCACCGAGCACGATGAAGATGAGCGTGATATTCCGGATATGTTTCCACATATTTCGATCCTTTTCAGCCGCGCTTGCGGTCGATCAACCATATGATCAGCGCAATAGTCGCCCCGATACCAAAGCCTGCAATCATGCCCGCCGAAGGTTGGTTTAAGGCGATCCCAGCGATGGCACCGACCAAAAGGCCCAGGGCGACAAAGATACCGCCTGCTAAACGCGGCCTGCTATTTTCAGTTTCTGACATGATCGTCCTTTGCCACCAATGCCAACCGGCAAGCAAGCGCGAACATCATGGTAAATGCGCGCTAACCAATTGCTTTGACGGAAATGCGATATCCGAGATGTAAACGCATTTTCGCAGACAGGCCAATTTCACCCGGGTCTGTCTGCCACCCGATAATCACAGGAAGGTCGACCGCTCAATGTATTTGCCGTTATATGTCGAGCCACGCGACGTCGCCCAAGCCGAAGCGCTAATCGACGAATTCGGCAAAGCGGCGGGTATTGAGGCCGCAGACCGGGCGGAGCACAGCCGCAATGTCGGAAACCACATGAATTTCTGCCGCTGGCGCCAGATCGAGCGGCTCATCATCATGCTGAGCGTTGAAACGACGCTGGGGACTATTCACTAAGCTTAATTTCCGTCCTCAAGCGACAGCAACGAAGCATTCCCACCCGCGCTTGTCGTGTCGGTGCTCGTCGTGCGCTCGGCGCAGAAGCGGTAGAGATAATGCGGGCCGCCTGCTTTGGGGCCAGTACCCGACAGACCTTCACCGCCGAAGGGCTGGCTTCCGACCACCGCACCGATCATTGAGCGATTGATATAGAGGTTACCGACGCGGGCCAACCGCTCAACCGCCTCGCTGCTACGCGCAATCCGGCTGTGTATGCCCATGGTGAGGCCGAAGCCCTTAGCGTTGACTTGTTTGACGGTCGCTTCGAGTGTCCCAGCTTTCCATGTCGCTACATGCACCAGCGGGCCAAAATATTCGGTGTTTAGATCATCTAAGTTGCCCAACCGGATGACCGTTGGCGGCACGAAGAGACCGTACGCTGGAACCGGAATGCTATGAACAATCCGATCCTTGGCGCTTTCGCGATATGCCATCAGCTTGTCATACGACGCCTGATCGATCACCGGACCGATGTCAGTCGCAGGATTTGCTGGGTCACCAACATTCAGCGTGTCCATGGCCCCGCTGAGCATTTCTAATGTGTGTTCGGCGACGTCCTCCTGCAGCAGCAACAGCCGCAACGCAGAACAGCGCTGCCCCGCCGACTGAAACCCCGACAATATGACATCGCGCACCACCTGTTCAGACAGCGCAGTCGAATCAACAATCATTGCGTTAAGGCCGCCAGTTTCGGCAATGAGCGGCACCAATGGCCGGTCGTCATCTGCAAGCAGACTGCGGGCGATGGCTTTGGCGGTGGGTACCGAGCCAGTGAAAACGACGCCGGATATGCGAACATCGCCCGTCAACGCTGCGCCAACATCGCCGCCACCAACCACCAGTTGCAATGCTGCATTGGGAATGCCGGCCTGATGCGCGAGTTCAACCGCGTAGGCCGCAATGGCCGGCGTTTGCGGCGCCGGCTTTGCAACGACGGTGTTACCTGCGACCAACGCCGCCGCGACCTGGCCCAGAAAAATTGCCAGTGGAAAATTCCACGGCGCAATTGCAACCCACACGCCGCGGCCTTCATGGCGCAGCACGTTGCGCTCGCCGGTTGGTCCGGGCAGTTCGACGGGCAGCAAATCGGTTCGTGCACGCGCGGCATAATAGCGGCAGAAATCGATCGCCTCGCGCACTTCTGACAGCGCATCGGGGATGGTCTTTTTCGCCTCTTGGACGGCTATTGCCATAAACGCGGATCGCTTTTCTTCGAGCAGATCAGCGAGACGGTCGAGGCAATCGGCACGCGTTTCAAGCGGCGTTGCCGACCAGTCGGGATAAGCGCCAAGCGCTGCGGTGATGGCCTTTTCGGCATTTTTGCTGGCTTTGCCGTCGAGCATTGCAGGCTTTGCAATTTCAGCAGCGATTTCGGCCAAAACTTCGGCATCGTCTAGGTCCAGCCCCAAGCTATTCGCCCGCTCGGGCTGGAACAGGTTGGCAGGCAAGGCAATTGCCGGATGACCCATGCCGCCGACCGCCATCACCTTTTCCACCGGATCGGCGAGCAGTTCATCCTCGCTGACCGATTGATCGGCGAGCTGATGCACGAAACTGCTGTTAGCGCCGTTTTCGAGCAGGCGCCGGACGAGATAGGCCAGCAGGTCGCGATGTCCGCCAACGGGCGCATAAGTGCGGCAATGATAGCCTTCTTCGCGTACCAGCCGTTCAAAAAGTCCCTCGCCCATGCCGTGCAAACGCTGAAATTCAAAATCGCGGTTGTCCCCGGCCCATTCGAGCAAGGTTGCAACGGTTAGCGCATTATGCGTGGCAAATGCTGGGCGGATACTGGCGGCGGCGAACATATCGCGCGCGCACGCCAGATAGGAAACATCTGTGGCTGGCTTGCGGGTAAATAAAGGAAAGTTGGTAAGCCCGCGTTCCTGGGCATGCTTGATCTCGCTATCCCAATAGGCCCCTTTGACGAGCCGGACCTGCATGATGCGCTTCGTTGAGTCACCGACCGCGTTGGCCCAGGCAATCGTCGGACGCGCGCGCTTTGAATAAGCCTGAACCGCCATGCCGAGGCCGTCCCAGCCGCTGAGTGCGGGGTCACGTGCGACGGCTTCGATAATGTCAAAACTCATCTCGAGCCGCGCCGCCTCTTCGGCATCGATCGTCAACTGCACGCCAAGCGACGCTGCCGAGCGCGCGAGTTCGCGGACCATTTCAGCAAGTTCGGGAACGCAAGTCGCTGCTTGCGCGGTTTCATACCGTGGATGAAGCGCGGAGAGTTTGACCGATACGCTGTGTCCGCGATCCACCTTTTTGCCGACGGCGGTAATGGCGCCGACATAGGACTGAAAATACCTCTCGGCATCAGCGCTGGTGCGGGCCGCTTCGCCCAGCATGTCGAAACTGGCAGTAAATCCGCGATTGTCTTTGCTTTCCATGCGCTTCATGGCTTCGCCGATATCGCGGCCCATGACGAAGACCTGCCCCATCAACCGCATTGCTGCGCCGACAGCCTGCCGAACAAATGGCTCGCCAGCACGTGCGATCAGGCGCTTGAGGCTGCTGTCGCTATCACCAAGCACCGCCTTGCCGAGTACCAACCCCCAGGTTGCGCTGTTGACCAGAAGGCTCGACGATTGGCCTTTATGCCCGCGCCAGTCGGCGTCGGTGAGTTTATCGGCGATGAGTAAATCGGCGGTTTCGGGGTCAGGTACGCGCAAAAATGCTTCCGCGAGCGACAGCAACGCTGTCCCTTCTTCTGTCCCAAGCCGGTATTCCTGCAGGAACTGGTTCACCCAGCCGTCGGACTGCGTTTCTCGAAGGTCGGCGAGCAACTTGCGCGCGTTCGCGACAATGGCCGCCCGTTCGGCCGCGTTCACTTGCGCCGCGACAACGAGCGGTGCGAGTATCTCGGGTTCGGATTTGCGGTATAGAGGGCGGACGGCGGCGCGGGCGGAATCGAGCGATAATGTCATCAAAGCGCTTTGCCGGATATCGGCCAGGCAAACAAGTTACCGATGCAACGAAAAAGGCCAGCACCGTTTCCAATGCTGGCCACCCCCGTAAGGGTTTCCGTCCGGCGGCAGAGAAGGTTCAGGGACGCCGCCGGTGGAAATTCAGGATTTAGCGATAGCGACGGTTGCAGTTGCTATCGGACTTGTCGATTGCGCGGCCAGCCAAGGCGCCCACGGCGGCACCAATAATGCTGCCTTCGGTACGGTTACCGCGGCGCGCAACTTCGTTACCAAGTAAGCCGCCAGCTACCGCACCGATGATGGTGCCGCCGGTGCCGCTATTTCTGCAACGCTGGTAATCGTTGCGGCTATTCTGATAATAACGGTCGCCACGGCGATATTCACGGCGGTCATAGCGATCATCGCGGTCATAACGATCATAGCGGTCACCCCGGTCGTAACGGCTGTATCCATCATCGTAACGGCCGCCAGCCGTTGCAGGCGTTGCGGTTAGGCCGGTCACTGCCGTTGCAGCGAGGACGAGTGCGCCAATCGTGTTCTTAAACTTGGTCATAGACTTGCTCCTTGCTTTGGCCTGTTTCTATTCCCCGAAGGACGAGAGAAGCAGGTGGTTTGATTTCCTGTTGATGCTGTTATGGACTGCCATGATTGAGCGCTGGCTGAATGCGTCGTTATTTTTTGTTCATGTTGAGGGCATTTAAGATGAACAGTCTAAAAGCCATATGATCGCTCGGATTTTTCGCCTGTTGCCCGTTCTATTGCTGGTTTTTTTGACGGTCGGCGGCGTCAGGATAATTTATCCCAGCAGCAGCCAAAGCATCGTCTTGCGCCCGTTGGCGCTAGACCCTGCCCATCCCGGCCCGCGCCGTGTCGGCGATTTCATTTTCCTGAGCGCGTGGGAACTCGGCAGCAATAATGAGGATTTCGGCGGTATTTCTGCGCTTGCTGCGCTCGCCGATGGCCGTTTCATCGGAGTGAGCGATGCGGGCACGCTGATCGGCTTCGGCCTGACCCGCGACGACCAGACCGACCGCCCGTTCATCGCGCCATTGCCCGATTCGCGCGGTCTGCAAGCTACCTACAAAGACCGCGATAGCGAGGGCATCGCCCTTGACGTCGATAGCGGCCAGTTTTGGGTAAGTTATGAAGCAAATCACGCCATTCGGCGATTCTCCCGCTCCTTCGCGCGCTCAACTGGCATCGTTCGCCCTCGCGAAATGCAGAATTGGCCAATTAACAAAGGCGCAGAATGCATCATCCGGCTTGTCGATGGCCGGTTCATGGTCATTTCGGAGAGTCTTGAGGATGACGATTCGCATCAGGCGCTACTGTTTTCGGGTGATCCGGTCGAACCCGGCACCGACATCGCGCGCTTCACCTATCGCCCGCCAGCCGGCTATCGAGTTACCGATGGCGCGCAGCTGCCCGATGGGCGGCTGCTGATTCTAAACCGTTGGGTCGGTGTGCCAAATGGATTTGCCGCCAAGCTATCGCTGGTCGATACAAGCAGCATTGAAAAGGGCGCGAATGTATCGGGCAAGGTTATCGCGACATTGTCTTCGCCGTTGTTGGTCGACAATATGGAGGGGATTGCGATCAGCCGCGATGGAGCACATGTTATCGTCTGGCTGGTATCAGACAATAATTTCAACATATTCCAGCGGACGCTTTTGATGAAATTCCGCCTGTCCGAGCGCAGGCAAAAGAAAAAACCGGAAGCGGTGGCTGCTCCCGGTTTCGAATCTCTTTAAAAACCCAGCGCCGAAGCGCCGGAAAATCAGGCCGCAGCTTTGACCTTCTTGGCGATTTCTTTCTTCACCTTGCGGGCGTTGGTCGAAAGCTTCTCGTCCGAAGTCTTAAGCAACCAGTTGTCGAGGCCGCCATTATGCTCGACCGAACGCAGACCGTGGGTCGATACGCGGAACTTGAAGCCCTGCTCCATAGCGTCCGAGAGCAAAGTGACGTTCTGCAGGTTAGGCAGAAACGTGCGCTTGGTCTTGTTGTTGGCGTGGCTCACATTATTGCCGACCATTCGGCCCTTGCCAGTGAGTTCGCAGATGCGCGCCATGATGTGTATCCTGTAAAAATGAGTGTATACGGAATCACTGTTCCGTGAAAGTCGCTGCCCCTAACCCCGAAGCCCCGAAACGTCAAGCCGCTGTGTAGCCAAATGCGCCAAACACCGCTAGCGAGACCCCATGCCGCTGACCAAAGCCCGCGAAATGATGGAAGAAGCGTTGACGCTCGCAAGATCCGCTGCGCAAGCCGGGGAAGTGCCGGTTGGCGCGCTTGTCGTCAAGGACGGCGTTATCATCGCGCGCGGAGCCAACAGGCCGCTCCAAAGCCACGACCCTACCGCGCACGCCGAAATCATCGCGATCCGCGAAGCTGCGGCGTTTCTGGGTAACGACCGGCTAACCGGCTGCGATTTGTGGGTGACGCTGGAGCCATGCGCGATGTGTGCAGGCGCTATCGCGCATGCGCGGATCGCCAGGCTTTATTATGGTGCGGAAGATCCGAAGGGAGGCGCGGTGGCGCATGGGCCGCGCTTGTTCGATCAGCCTACCGTGCACCATCGGCCGGACGTTTACGCAGGGATTGCAACCGACGAGGCTGCGGAGTTGCTCAGGAAGTTTTTCGCCGAACGGCGTTAGCGCAAATTCTTCCCGAAAAAGTCCAGAGTCCGCGCCCATGACAATTCCGCTGCGGCCTTATCGAACCGAGGGGTCGAGTCGTTATGGAAGCCATGCTGCGTGCCGGGGTAGAAATGCACTTCGAATTTCTTCTGATTCGAAATCAGCGCAGCCTGATAGGGTAGCCAGCCCGCGTTGATGCGTTCGTCGACCTCCGCATAATGGACGAGCAGCGGGGCCTTGATTGCGGGGACTTCTTCGGCGCGTGGCTGGCGTCCGTAGTAAGGCACCGCCCCCCCCATTTCGGGATAGGCGACCGCAAGCGCGTTGCACACGCCTCCGCCGTAGCAGAAACCGACCGCGCCAACCTTGCCGGTGCTGTCCTTATTTTCGCGCAGGAACGCAAAGCTTGCGAAGAAATCCTCGAGCAATTTAGCAGAGTCGAGCTTGGCCTGCAATTCGCGGCCTTTCTCGTCGTTACCCGGATAGCCGCCGACTGACGACAATCCGTCAGGCCCCAGCGCGATATAACCAGCTTTCGCAAGGCGGCGCACCACATCCTCAATATAGGGATTGAGTCCGCGGTTCTCGTGAATGACCAGAACGGCAGGCAGCTTGCCTTTCGCCTTGGCGGGCATCGCCATTAGGCCGTTAATCGAGCCGTGGCCTTCAGGGCTTGGTACCGTCACCCGCGACGTTACAATTGCCGGATCATCGGCTTTCACCTGCTGCGCCAGCGCATAATCGGGCGCAAGTTGGTCCAGAATCATCAGGCCGGTGATTCCAGCTGCTGCATATTTTCCTGCCTCACGGATAAACTCGCGCTTGGTTAGCTTACCGTGGACATAGCCGTCGAAGATTTCGAGAATATAGGGGTGGAAATCGCTCGCCTTCATGCGGCGCGCCGGGTCGGCTTCAGACAAAATACTCTCCTTCTGTGACGGTCACGCAGATGCTTTCACCTAATTGTTCACAGGGCGACGCTCAAGCAATAGGGACAATCCCTGTATCAGTGCACGAACCGTGCAACGACGTCCCGATAGGAGCGGCTGACCTTCACCTGCGCACCCGATTCGAGCACCAGAAAACATTCACCATTGGTGTGCGGCTTGACCTGACGCACTTGGTCGAGATTGACGATGGTCGAACGATGCACGCGCTGAAAAGTCCGAGGATCAAGGCGCTTTTCGAGATCCTTCATTGTCTCGCGCAAGATCAGCGAATTATCTGCGGTGTAAATGCACATATAATCGCCTGCAGCATCGATCCGTTCGATGCTTTCGACATCGACCCGGAAAATCTGGCCACGATCCTTGACATTAATGAGCTTTTCAAAACGCGTCGAAGCCGTGATGTCGTCGTCGAGCGAGGCGAGATTATCCGCTGCGTTCGGCGCAACTTCGTTGATCACATTGCGTAACCGTTCAAGCTCGTCTGATGTGCGACGGTCGGCCAAACGGCAACGCACGCGCTCCATCGTGTCGGCAAGGCGGTCAGGTTCGACAGGTTTCATCAGATAATCGATGGCCTGCGCTTCGAAAGCCTTAATTGCATGTTCTGAATAGGCGGTGACGAACACGAACAGCGGCGGATCGATGTCCATGATGCCTTGAACCACCGAAAATCCGTCGAAGCCGGGCATCTGGATGTCGAGAAAAACCAGATCGGGCTTGAGCGTCTTGATCTTGCGGATGGCTTCACGGCCATTGTGACAGGTCGCCACGATTTCGATATCGTCAAACGGCTGCAGCCGCAGCTCAAGGCCCTGGATGGCCAGCTTTTCATCATCCACCAATATTGTACGAATAGTCATGCGGTTATCATTCCTTGTGATTTTGCCCCCGCTTGATTGTTCTCGACTGCGATAATCCGGCTTTGATAGGGTAGTTCCAGCAAAACCTCAAATCCACCGCCTGCTTTGACATAATGTTCGAAACGCTGATCCTCGCCATAGGCTTGCGCCAGTCGTTCGCGGGTGTTCGCCATGCCAACGCCTGTTGACAGGCTGTGGTCTTGATAGCCGGGCTGCAACCCCGGTCCTGTATCGGACACGGTGATGCGAACCCTTTGACCGACGAGTTGAGCGCTTACCGAAATATCAGCGCCTTCTTCTTTGGGTGTCACGGCATATTTGATCGCATTTTCAACTAGTGGCTGGAGCAGGAGCGAGGGGACAAGCGCATTTTCGACCGCCGGATCAATCACGAAATAGGTGCGTAGCCGCTCTTCAAACCGCATTTTTTCGATATCGAGATAAAGCTTCAGCGTTTCGATTTCCTGCGTCAGCGGCACTTTTGCCTCCGCCTCATTAATCAATGTGAACCGCAGGAACGACGACAGTCGTGACAGCATCGCATTGGCCTGTTCGGTTTGCTTGAGCAGCACGAGCGTTGATATGCTGTTCAGCGTGTTGAAAAGGAAATGCGGGTTGAGTTGATACCGCAGCATGGTCAGCTGCGCGCTGGTGGCTTGCGCTTCCAACCGAAGCATCTGGTCCTGCTGTTCCTCCGCGCGGACAAAATAGTTGATCGCGTAATATAGCGCGGACCATGCGGCGAGCAGCACCGAGTTAATGTAAATCGCCGCAAGCCATAGTTGCGCGAACGGTGTTTCGTCGGCACCTTCTCGGATGGTTTGCAGCACCCAGACGTCGATATAGGCGTACCCTATGGTGGCCACCGACACCGCAATGGCGGTAACGCTCCATGTAATAAATGGTCGCTGATCGATTAAGAAACGATAGATGACCGAGAGCACCAAGGTAATCGAATAGCCGGTGACCGCTGAAATCAGGATGGGCACGAGGAAGCTGACGGGCTGACCCTGCGCGATACCCGATGCGGCGCGCAAAATCACCGCACCCGCCCAGCCAGCAGAATGCAGGTTCCAGAATGCACGGTTCTTGTCGGCAAAAAAGGGTTTATCGGTCAGCTCTAAAACAGCCATTCAAGTGGTCTAGCCGCATTTTACGCGCGCATGAAGCCCTTGTTTCATGCTGCAACAATGATAGCATTCGATCCGAGAGGATTTGTATCATGGACCACGAAGACGACCGCGCCACTTTTCACGACATGTCACAAAGCACCGCTGAGGATTGGCAGATCATCATCAAACACAATATTCCGTTCACGCAAAACGGCGGAAAACGGATATTGGACCATTTAAGGCTGCTTGACGGCGACTTCGGTGGCTTTGCCGTGGACCGACTCACACATTCTTTGCAAACCGCGACGCGGGCGCACCGCGATGGGCGGGACGAGGATTATGTCGTGATGGCACTGCTCCACGATATCGGCGACACGCTAGGCGCAGCGAACCATCCGGATATCGCAGCGGCAATATTAAAACCGTTCGTCTCGGAAAAACTGCATTGGATTGTCCAGCATCACGGCATTTTCCAGGGGCATAATTTTTTCCATCATCTTGGCCTCGACCGCGATATGCGCGAGAAATTTCGCGGGCATATATGGTTCGCCGATACCGAGGAATTTATAGACAAATATGATTGCCCGGCGTTCGACCCAGAATATGACAGCTTGCCACTGGAGTTTTTCGAGCCGATGGTAATGAAGCTGTTCCAATATCCGCTGAACAGCATTTACAAAAAGGCAATCGCCGAACCAGCAGAGTGACGGCAGCTTTGCTCCAAAACCGCAAGGAGCACGATCATGGCCAAGAGCCAGAAGAAGACGAACAAAGAAACGCGCAAGCCAAAGGCTGAAAAGCCCAAAAAGCAAAACGCATCCAATCCGTCAACCAAGGGAAGTGTTGCCGGGTTGATGGCCTCTAAAACTTAGCGACCTAACAAGACCCGCGCCTGCCCTGCAATTTGCGCGAGCATCGCGGGTGTAGGTAATCCCGCCATTCGGGCGCGGTCGACCGTAGCCTTGAAAGCACGGACGCGTGCAGCGTTGGTTTCGATCCAGTCCTGCGTATCGGCGAGTGAGTTTTTCGCCGAACGCCGCCTTAAAAAATCGAGCCGCATTGCCTGGAAATCCCTTGCAAGTCCGGAAACGAGCAGTCGCTCCCACGGGTCGTGCGGATCCATTTGCATAGCCGCACCTTGCGCCCAACCGATGCCCAGCGCGTCACCAATGGCAGTGAACGCTTTCGTCAGTTGTGCGACATCGGCCTTTTGCGCCGACGCAAGCGACGCGAGGCCGACAGCACCATCGAGCTGCGCCATCCGGACAAGCCGGTCGGCGATTTCTTTAGGAGCACCAGCCAAGGTCAAGCGAGCACCGAAGCTTTCGGTCTGGTGACGGATATCGGCTGGCAACAAATCATCGAGCGCTGCCGACAGCTGGTCGATAACCGGCGCATAGAGCGCGGTTGCGCTACTGACATCGCGGCCCTCATGCGCATTGCGGATGATGTCAGCCATTTGCGCGCGGGTTTCAACCGCCGTCTGGCTGAACAGCATCAAACGCGTCGATTCGTCCATTTTTGCGGTATCGATTGCCTGCCACAATGTCGGGAGATCATAAATGCGCTCGGCAATCGCAAATGCGGCGGCCACGTCGGCAAGGCTACAGCCTTCCTCCTCGACCAGTTCAAACGGATGCAACAGACCGAGTCGGTTGACCATCCGATTGGCGAGTTTTGTGGCGATGATCTCCTTACGCAACCGGTGTGCCAATATCGCAGATTTATGGTCGACAACCATCGCCGCAGGGAATGCAGCAAACAGTTCGCTTTCCATTGACGCATCAAGCGCCAATGGTGCGTCTTCAACTCCGTCTTGCGCGGCGAGCTTCGCCGTCGAAAGCAACACCGCCAGTTCAGGCCGGGTCAGACCGTGACCTTCGCTTGCCCGGCGGAACAGATCTTCGTTACCGGCAATGCCCTCAACCGCGCGGTCAAGACGCCCGGTAGACTCGAACGTTTCGATCAACCGGACATAGGCTGGCAAATCGCCGGCACCACCGGTTTGCGCAATCGACAGAGCCAGCGTTTGCAGCCGGTTATCCTCAAGCACCAGATCGGCAACCGCATCTGTCATGCTGGCAAGCAGCGCATTACGCACTGGCTCTTCGAGCTTGCCGGCGCGCATCTCGGCGTTGAGCGCGATCTTGATGTTGACCTCATTATCCGAGCAATCAACGCCCGCGCTATTGTCGATAAAGTCGGTGTTGATCCGTCCGCCTTTCAGCGCGAAGCCAATGCGGCCCGCCTGCGTGACGCCGAGATTGGCTCCTTCGCCGATCACCTGAGCCAGCACTTGCGAGCCGTTGACTCGAATTGCATCGTTGCCGGGGTCGCCGACCTCGATATGATTTTCAGAAGCGTCCTTGATATAGGTGCCGATACCACCGAACCACATCAGCTGCACTGGAGCTTTCAGGATCGCTGTCATCAACGCGGAGGGTTCAAGTTCCTTGTCCTCGATTCCCAGCAGTTCGCGGATTTCGGGCGTTGTCTTGACGCTCTTTTCGGTGCGCGCGAATACGCCGCCGCCTTTGGAAATCAGCTTCGCATCGTAATCAAGCCAGCTTGAGCGTGGCAGATTGAACATCCGGTGCCGTTCTTTCCAGCTTATGGCCGGGTCGGGGGTTGGATCGAAAAAGATATGACGGTGATCGAACGCCGCGACCAGCTTAAGCGACTTCGACAATAGCATGCCGTTGCCGAACACGTCACCCGACATATCGCCAACACCTGCGACAGTGACTGACTCTTTCTGCACATCGATACCCATTTCGGCAAAGTGCCGCTGGACCGATAGCCAGCCGCCCTTGGCAGTGATGCCCATCGCTTTGTGATCATAACCGACCGAGCCACCGCTCGCGAACGCATCACCGAGCCAGAAGCCGCGTTCGAGCGCAATTGCGTTGGCGGTGTCGGAAAATGTTGCTGTGCCCTTGTCGGCGGCGACCACGAAATAGGGGTCTTCACCGTCATGGATGACGACGTCTGCCGGATGAACGACCTTGTCATTGACAATGTTATCGGTGACCGAAAGCAACGTGCGGATGAAAATCTTGTAGCTTTCGGTACCTTCGGCAAACCACGCGTCGCGGTCGACGCGCATATCGGGAAGGCGTTTGGGATAGAAGCCCCCCTTTGCGCCAGTCGGCACGATCACCGCGTTCTTCACGCGCTGCGCCTTCATCAGCCCGAGCACTTCGGTTCGGAAATCGTCGCGCCGGTCGGACCAGCGGAGTCCGCCGCGGGCAACAGGGCCAGCGCGCAGATGGATGCCCTCGACGCGGGGGGAATACACAAAAATCTCGCGCCACGGCAGCGGTGCTGGAAGACCGGGCACCAACACACTGTCCATCTTGAACGCGAGCGCTTCCGCCGCAGCAGGTGCAAAGGCATTTGTCCGCAATGTAGCGCGGATAATGCCCAGATAACGCCGCAAAATCCGGTCTTCGTCGATGGCCGCAACCGCAGACAGGCCGTCTTCGATTGCCTTGCTGTGCTTGGCGATTTCCTTTGTACGGTCACCCTTGTGTGCGGGGTTATGCGCAGCAGCGAACAGCGCGATCAGCGCCTGCGTCACGCCGACATTTTTTGCCAGCGCGGCAACCACACTTGGCATCCCGTAATTGACGCCGGTCTGGCGCAAATAGCGGTACCATGCGCGCAACCAGATAACCGCTTGCGGGTCCAAACCGGCGATCGTCACCAGCTGGTTGAAAACGTCGTTTTCGGCGTCACCGTCGAGCACCTGGCTAAGAGCGCCTTCAAGCACCGATGCGCGCGCCATCACGGTCGGCACATCGCCAGTGCGCAGCGCAAGCCTGAAATCGTGGATATAGTTGCCATCGCCAAGTTTGGTTGGCGATTCTTCCAGCACGACAAAGCCGAAATTTTCGAGCGCGGGAACGATATCGCTTAGCGGCATCGCGCCGCCCTCGCTATATACCTTCAATCGCAGATGATCGCCGCCAGCCGAAAGCCGCGTGATGCAGCTATGGTCGCGCTCCATGTTGAGCAAGCCAACCATGTCGCGCGCGGCTTCGTCGGTCGAATAATGGTTGCGGTAATTGAGCGGGAAACCCGCCGCATAGCGTACAATCATAGCCGCTGCCCGCTTCTCGTCGGTCAGCCGGACGAGCGCTGCTTCAACCGCAGGCTCCCACCCGCGTACCATGAGTTCGAGCTTGGCGTCGAGCGCAGCTTCATCAACCGCCTGATCGCGGTCGGGCAAATCGAGCGTGTAGCGCAGCAAGGCGATACCGCCATCCTCAAGCCCGATCGTCCAGCCAAGCAGCGCGCCGCCGGTGAACGCGACGAGCATATTTTCAATCTGCTTGCGCATCCCAGTCGACACGTCGTCGCGCGGCAACCAGACGAAGATATATAGATGCCGGCCAAGCGGCGACCTCACGGCAACCAATTTGGGCCGCGGACGATCGATCAGCGACATCATCGTCAGCGTCACGCGTTCGAGATCGGCGAGCTTCAAAGACACTAATAAATCATGCGGCAGCGAGGTCAGCGCATGGGTCATCGCCTTGCCCGCATGGCCCGACGCATCGAAACCGAAACGGTCCATCAGGCTTGCGAGATAGGTGCGTAGCACCGGTATACGGTCAGGCGCGGTGGCCAGCGCTGCGCTGGTCCAAAGCCCGGCCGTGATCGATAGGCCAGTCACATTGCTGCCCTCGCGTTGCGGAACAACCACCAGATCCAGCTGCACATGGCGGTGAACGCTCGAAACGCGGTTGGCCTTGAGCACCAAAGGCGAACGCTCGCCCTCTTCAAACCATTTTACTGCAAGCCCAACGCTCTGTTCGGACAATAAGGGCAAGTCGCTGACCCGCGACAGCCCGAGCCGCTGCGAACGCTCACCATTCCGCGACAGCTGCTCATGCCCTAGCACCGTCATATTATTGTCGAGGAACCACCGCACCAGCGCAGCACCTTCGCCGTCGGGCAGGCTGTCGGCATCGTCGGACATCGCCGCGAGCATCTTGCGCCAGTCGGTCACTGCACCGCGCACATCGCGCAGCACTGCGAGCAAATCGTCCTCCAACATGCGGCGCTCTTTGGCGTCGATGCGGTCGGTTTCGAGATAGATAAACGATTCACGGCGGTCCGCCGTATCGCGTTTACGGCTAACCGATTTCAATATGCCATCCTCGTCGCGCAACGTGCTCAGAACCGGATGGATCAGCCGTTTGACGCCCACCCCTTTGGCAGCGAGCGTCGCCGAGATCGAATCGACGAGAAACGGCATATCGTCATTATTCATCGCAATCCGCATTGCCAGACGCCCTTGCGCATCGGCAAATGTATCGAGCGCGACTGCTGGATTACCCGACTTGCGGCTGTGCGCCAGTTCGAGTGTGAAACGCGCAGCATCCTCGCAGGCTTTTGTGTCAAAGCCTTCATTTTCCCCCGGCAGCGCGCTTTCGGAGAAGGCCGAGGCCATTGCCTTCATCAAGGCACTATCGATTTTTATGGAAGGTTTTGACGCTTTGGCAGCAGCCATGAATATTTCTCCTGAACCCACGACGATCCGGTTTCACGCAAGTTTATACGACGCGAACCATTGTAATTTTATTTCAACGCTTATGCCGACGTTCGATGCACTACACAAGTAACGACCGTAACCTGTTGCGAGGATTATGCCGCCTGTGTAGCGTGGCCGAAACGCCTAAAGAGCAAGAGGGACAATTATGGATAAGCGGCTGACGGTCTACATATTGATCGGGATGATATTGGGCGTGTTGGTAGGTTACGGCGTCCATGTCGGAATTGCCGCCGACAATGTCTGGTTCGAATATCTCACCAAGACCTTCAAATTGCTCTCTGATATTTTCCTCAATCTCATCAAGCTGCTGGTTGCGCCGCTGATCCTTTCGACGATTGTCGTTGGCATCGCGCATATGGGCGACAGCACAGCGCTAGGACGGATTGGCTTTCGCGCCATCACGTGGTTCATCATTGCCAGCTTCATTTCGATTGGGCTTGGCCTGTTGATGGTCAACCTGTTCCAGCCCGGTGTTGGCGCGCCGGTGGACAGCATCGCAAATGCCGCAGCGACCATCGGCGAGATCAAGAAACTCGATTTCTGGGAATTCATCCTGTCGATCTTC
Source organism: Sphingomonadales bacterium Ga0077559 (assembly GCA_001464315.1). Lineage (GTDB taxonomy): Bacteria > Pseudomonadota > Alphaproteobacteria > Sphingomonadales > Sphingomonadaceae > Sphingorhabdus_B. Next base: position 38,456 of record LNFK01000053.1, read on the forward strand.
CCCAAAAACGCGCTTGAAGCGATGGCGACCAATAATATCCTGCAGATATTAGTGTTCTCTTTGTTTGCCGGTGTCGCCCTGTCGGCGCTCGGCGAAAAGGGTGCACCACTGGTGCGCGGGGCAGATGCCCTTGCCGAAATGATGTTGCAGATCACGCATTATGTGATGCGTTATGCGCCCATCGCGGTGTTCGGTGCTCTGGCGGCAGTTGTATCGAAAAGCGGACTTGCGATCCTCGGCACGTATCTTGAGCTTGTCCTCGAATTCTATGCGTCGCTGGCGATATTGTGGACCATCCTGCTGTCGATTGGGGCGATATTCCTCGGACGGCGGATATTCACGTTGATCCGTTATATTCGTGAGCCGATGCTGATTGCCTTCTCGACCGCATCGTCTGAAGCCGCATTGCCCAAGCTGTTCGAGCAGCTCGACCGCTTTGGCGTGCCGCGCCGGATTTCGGGTTTCATGCTGCCTCTGGGTTACAGCTTCAATCTCGATGGCTCGATGATGTATATGAGCTTCGCGACGATCTTCATCGCGCAAGCGTATGGCATCGACCTGCCGATTGCGACGCAGATCCTGATTCTGTTGACGCTGATGATCTCTTCAAAGGGCGTCGCCGCTGTTCCGCGTGCGTCGCTGGTGGTAATCACAGGCACGCTCGCAATGTTTGATTTGCCGGTGGAAGGCGTTGCGCTGATCCTTGCTATCGACCAGTTCCTCGACATGGGGCGCACGGCGACCAACGTGGTTGGCAACGCGGTGGCGACTTCCGTTATAACCAAATGGGAAGGTATGTTGGAAGTCGAAGAGCCAGAGTTCATCGAGCCACCACATGCCCCTGCCCATACTATTGCCGGAGGCAAGGCCGGGCTTGATCTGGCAGAAGATATGGTGACCGACGAGCGGACGACCAAGCTCTAACTGACGAGCTTTTGCCCTAGCAGGGTGCCTTTGGCGCCCTTGCTATCCAGGATGAAACGCATGTTGTGATGTTCCTTGCGCCACCGGCGGGCAACCACGCGCTCGCCCAGCCGCGCTGCATCATCGAGCAACACGCGGCCGCCGGGACGGAGATTAGGGAAAAGGCTAGAGGCACTGCCGCGCACATGTGGGTGGATGGCCCAAGGCGGACCGTCAACGACCAGCAGATCGATTTGAGGGGGCACGTCGCTTAACTGATACCAATGCCCGGGCCAGCCAGACGGCGGCGGGCCGAGCGGTGCGTGGCGGATATCGGCTGGAATGCCGTTCTCAACAATCCATTCCCGGGTAATCGCCGCAAATTGCTCGTGCTGGTCGTAACTGACGCAATGTCCGCCGCCATTAAGTTGCAGCGCACGGCCAATGATGAAACTAGACGCGCCACAGCCGAGTTCGACGACTTGGGCCGGGCGCAACTGCTCAATCGCGTGAACAATATGCCAAAGGAAATTGGTATCGGCTTTCCAGCTTCCCAGATTGGGCAAAGCGTCGAGCGGCAGATCAAGATGTTCGAGCAAGGCCACTTTGTCAGCCTTGCGCCCGCCATGCAGGCTGCGCAACAGCCACGGCCACTGAATCGCGCCATAGGCAGTCACCATCGCCCGGTCTCCCAAAGAGAGGTCGAGACCGATATCGTCTAGCGGCAACAGGGCCGTCGTTTCGCGCGTCGTCATTATTATCTCCAATGACCCTGCGCGCTAAACAGTCAATCAACCATTTAACGGACTGCCCGATTTTCGGCACTGTTGGCGTTTTCGGCAGACAAACGATTGCCCTCACTATTTATCTCCAATGCTTTGACAATTCGGAAGGATGCAGGATATCTGATCGCAGGAAGAGGAGACACCGAATGGCCGATGGCGCATCGACTCAGCGCGTTACCCCGACTGTTACCAATCCGAAGGTCCTGCTTTGGATATTGATGGTGGTCTATGTCCTCAATTTCCTCGACCGGCAGATTGTCAACATATTGGCCGAACCGATCAGCCGCGATTTGGGGCTTTCGGATACACAGATTGGGCTGCTAACCGGCCTCGCCTTTGCATTATTCTATACTTTGCTTGGCATCCCGATTGCGCGCTATGCCGACAATAGTACCACCAACCGCGTCGGACTGATTTCTATCTCGCTGGCAGTCTGGTCGGCGATGACCGCGATATGCGGCTTTGCCCAGAATTTCTTACAGCTTGCACTTGCCCGCGTCGGCGTTGGCGTTGGCGAGGCTGGCTGCACACCAGCCGCGCACTCGCTGATCACCGATAGCGTGCCCCCGGAGAAGCGCTCATCGGCCATTGCGTTTTATGGGCTTGGCATTCCAATCGGCAGCTTGATGGGGCTCGTTATCGGCGGCGCATTGAACGATGCTTATGGCTGGCGGACGGCCTTCATGGTGGTCGCGATTCCAGGGCTGATCATGGCTGCATTTCTGCCTTTCATCTTGCGTGAACCACGCAAGGCGGAAAATGCTGCACGCTTGCTGTCGGGCGAGAAGGCACGCGCCGTGCTCTCGACCAAAGAAGCACTGAAAGAAGTGTTCAGCTCGCGCGCCTTTGTCATGCTCGCCGTCGCCGCGTCGTTTACCGCGTTCCTCTCTTATGGCAAAGGCGTCTGGGCGGTCATTCTGTTCATTCGCTCGCACGGCCTCTCGCCGGGTGAAACAGGCACCTTATTGGGCATCGTTCTTGGGGTCGCCGGAATGATCGGCACTTGGATGGGCGGCATGATGGCCGACCGCTTCGGCAAAACCGACAAACGACATTTGCTCACCACGCCCGCCATCGGAATGGTGATCGCGACGCCGATCCTGTTTCTTGGCTATTTTGCCACCGACTGGCGCGTTGCGATTGTTTTGCTGTTCGTTCCCACCGCACTTAACGCCGCTTATTACGGTCCAACCTATGGATGTGTCCAAGGCTTGGTCAAACCCGAAGCGCGTGCCATGGCCGCTGCAGTCATGCTGTTCGCGCAGAACCTCATTGGCCTCGGCCTCGGACCATTGTTGTTCGGCATCATGTCCGACGCGTTCAAGCCAATGGCCGGCGAAGAAAGCGTTCGCTGGGTGCTCTACGGCGCGGCATGGCTCGGGCTGATTCCGGCGTTCTTTTTCTGGCGCGCAAGTTTGCGACTTAAGGATGAGCTCAAGAGCGGTTAGTCAGCGAAAGGATCGCGAACCAATATTGTGTCCTCGCGCTGCGGCGACGTGGAGACCAAGGCCACCGGCGTCTCAATCAGTTCAGACACGCGGCTGATATATTTGATCGCCTGAGCGGGCAGATCGGCCCAGCTTCGCGCGCCAGCGGTCGTTTCCTGCCAGCCTGGCATTTCCTCGTAGATCGGCTCGACAGCGGCCTGATCGGCGGAGTGCGCGGGCAGATAGTCATAGACCTTGCCGTTCAAGCGGTATCCGGTGCAGATTTTAATCGTCTCGAACCCGTCGAGAACGTCGAGCTTGGTGAGCGCAATTCCCGTCACGCCCGAAACGGCGCAGCTTTGGCGAACGATCACGGCATCGAACCAGCCGCAGCGGCGTTTACGGCCAGTGACGGTGCCGAATTCATGGCCGCGCTCACCCAATTTCTGGCCGGTTTCGTCTTCGAGTTCGGTCGGGAACGGGCCGGAGCCGACGCGGGTGGTATAAGCTTTCACAATACCAAGGACGAAGCCAGTCGCGTTGGGGCCAAGTCCCGAACCACTCGCAGCGGTGCCCGATACGGTGTTGGAGGAGGTTACGAAGGGATAGGTGCCGTGATCGACGTCGAGCAAAACGCCCTGAGCGCCTTCGAACAATATCCGTGCGCCAGCCTTGCGGACTTTTTTCAGCCGCTTCCAGACCGGTTGCGCATATTCGAGGATGAACGGCGCGATTTCCTTGAGCTCGGCGATCAGCGCTGCGCGGTCGACTGGCGGCTCGCCGAAACCGGCGCGCAGTGCGTCATGATGAGCGCACAAACGGTCCATTTGCGGTTCGATCGCGTCAAGGTGCGCGAGGTCACATACCCGGATCGCACGGCGACCAACCTTGTCTTCATAGGCAGGGCCTATGCCGCGACCAGTCGTGCCGATCTTGCCCGAGCCAGCTGCGGTTTCGCGCAGACCATCTAGGTCGCGGTGGATTGGCAGGATCAGCGCGCAGTTATCTGCAAGCGCGAAGTTCTCGGTGGTGATCGAAACCCCCTGCCCGCGCAGCTTTGCCATTTCGTCGCGCAAAGCCCAGGGATCGAGCACCACGCCATTGCCGATGATTGACAGCGTTCCGGTGACGATGCCCGACGGCAGCAGTGATAATTTGTAGACATTGTCGCCGACGACGAGCGTGTGGCCGGCATTATGCCCGCCCTGAAAACGGACCACGGCATCAGCACGTTCGGCCAGCCAGTCAACGATTTTGCCTTTGCCTTCGTCGCCCCATTGAGCGCCGATCACGGTTACATTTGCCATAAGTTCCTCTTCTTCGAGGGCCTTTTTCTGCGCAAGACTATTTTCTTGCGAAGGGATTCGCCGTGCGCCCCGTTATGACTATGGGTGGCCGACGTCCACCCTAAAGCGTCAATGGAGGCAAAAGATGCGGAAATGGATATTTGGTAGTGCAGCGATCGCACTGATCGGGACAGTTGCATTGGCGCAGCGTGGCGGGCGATTGCCAGCCGAATGCCGCAAAGAGATTGTTCAATTATGCGGCATGAATCGCGAGGCGATGCGCGGATGTTTGCAGGAGAAAGCCAGCCATTTGTCGGAGAGTTGCCGAAGCGAACTTCGCAAACAAATCGGCAAGCGTGGTGGTGCAACTGGAGCGAAACGATCGGCTGTTGGCGCAACTGAAATGGCTTATGGCAATGACCCGCTCCAAAAGCTCGATTTCTGGAAAGCAAAGACGGCAGGCGCGCCGCTGGTGATCTTCGTCCACGGCGGCGGCTGGAAACGCGGCGACAAGGGCAATGCCACCGGGCAGTATAAAGCGCCGCATTATCTGGAGCAGGGCTATGCCTTTGCCAGCATCAACTATCGGTTGGTTCCGGGCGCAACCGTCGAACAGCAGGCTGCCGATGTCGCTTCATCAGTCGCCTATTTCCGGAGGAATGCAGCTTCGCTCGGCCTCGACCCGAAGCGCATCGTTTTGATGGGCCATAGCGCAGGCGCGCATTTGTCAGCATTGGTCGGCACTGATCCGCAATATCTGCGTAAAGCGGATCTGGATATGACTGCGATTGCGGGCGTTATCCCGCTCGATGGCGCTGCTTATGATGTTCCGGCCCAAATGACCGATGGCGCTCGAATCATGCAGGACACCTATGAACAGGCCTTTGGAACCCAACCGCAGAGACAAAAGGTACTATCACCCTTCTGGCAAGCAGCCGCGCCAAACGTCCCCGCTTTCCTCATCCTGCATGTCGACCGCGATGACGGCGCGCGGCAATCTGCGGCGCTTGCCGATGCCTTGCGCAAAAACGGCGTGAGGGTACAACTGCAGGCATTCGAAGGCAAAGGTCTGAAAGGCCATGCCGAGATTAACCGCAGACTGGGTGATCCCGAATACCCGGCGACCCCTGTTGTCGATGCGTGGCTGCGTAGCGTGTTCGGCACCTAAACCGGTTCGGCGCGACCGTTTTCCAGCACAAAAGCGCAGTCCAAAGCTTGGGCGCATTCGTCAGCACCGAGCGCGGCAACAGTCACCCAACCTTCGCTTCGCATCTGTGCGGCTTTAGCGGGAAGTGTGCCCAATGGCAGGAACAGGCGGCGTCTTTCCATGTCGCCGGTCGCCGCGTCAATTAAGGGGTCCGGGAAAAGCGAGAACCCGATAGCAACCTCTTCGCCGCCCCCCGGTTTTGCAATCGCATACGTACCGCCACGGCCGAGCGCCGCCGAATAGCCCTTGGCAAATAATGTGAAGCCGAACCAGCTTTGATAAGCGAAGCCGTGCCGCTCGGTTGGATCCAAAGTGATCGTTGCGCGGCCCGCGACCGAGGATGCAATCGCTTCGAGCGCCGCGATACGCGATGCCAGAGCACCGCCAGCATCAATCGCGCGCAATTTCTCAACCGCGTCGGCGAACGCACCGGTTGCGGCCAGCAGCGGCAGATAGGTATCAGCGCCAAGCGAACTCAATCCGCCAGCATCCTTCATATCTAGTTCGGACCTGACCGCATCGATTTGGTCAGCGGCCAGTGGTAAAGCTTTTTCGGCCAAAGTCTCGACTAGGTCAGGCAATGTGAAATCGACGGTGATGTCTTTTACGCCAGCGGCCTCCAATGCGTCGATGGCAACCGAAACGATCTCGCTGGCGGCGGCAACACTGTCATTGCCAACAAGCTCTGCTCCCAATTGGGTAAACTCACGCTCAGGGCGAAGCTGGCGCGCGCGCAGGCGAAGCACCTGACCATGATAGCAAAGCCTCAGCGGGCGTGGAGCATCGACCATTCGGGTCGTTGCGATCCGTCCGACCTGAACTGTGATATCGCCGCGCAGCGCCAGCGTGTGCCCGGAAACGGGGTCGGTAAAGCGCAGCAGCGCGTTGCGCGCAGCACCACCGCTCCGCGCTGACAGGCTGCTTTCGAACTCGGCAATGGCTGGACTGACCCGCGCATAACCATTCGACGCCATGACGTCGAGCATGGCGCGCGACACGCGCTCGTTCGCCTCCGCTTGCGGTGGCAAGCGGTCACGGAAGCCTTCGGGCAACAGGTCGGACGGGATATCGGTCATGCGCGCTCTTTACTTGAAAGGAAGGAATAGAAAACCCCCGCTCGACATTTTACCGTAGCTCTGAGCCGTCAGTGCGCCGCACTGGGGAACGGCCGCTGCGCGACTTCTGCTCAGGGCAAAGGTTTCAACCCAACCCACTTTAGAACTTAAGCGCTTTCACCGTTTTCACGCCCGGCAGCTTGCAGACCTGCCACAACACAGGCTCTTCGATTTTGGCGTCCATCGACAGCAGCAACACCGCCTCGCCGCCTGCACTGCGGCGGCCAAGGTGGAAGGTACCGATGTTAAGACCCGCTTCACCCAAGGTCGTGCCGACGCGGCCGATAAAACCAGGCGCATCTTCGTTGACGATATAGAGCATGTCTCCCTCAAGCTCGGCCTCAAGGCTGATGCCGAAAATCTCGACCAGCCGCGCTTCGCCATTACCGAACAGGGTCCCTGCAACCGAGCGCGCACCCGCCGAGGTGTTCACGGTCACTCGGATCAGCGTGTGGTAAGCGCCGGTCTTGTCGTGCCGCACTTCACGGATGTCAAAACCACGCTCTTTGGCGAGATAGGGCGCATTGACCATATTCACGGCGTCGGAGAAGCGGCGCATGAAACCCGCCAGAACAGCGGCGGTAATCGGCTTGATGTTGAGTTCAGCCGCTGCACCTTCGACTTCGATCGCGATGTTGTCGAGATCGTCATGCGCGAGTTGGCCGACAAGCGAACCAAGCTTTTGGGCAAGCGTCATATAAGGCTTTAGCTTGGGCGCTTCCTCAGCACTAAGGCTTGGCATATTGAGCGCGTTGGTTACGCCGCCATTGACCAGATAGTCGGACAATTGCTCGGCGACCTGGATCGCGACATTGACCTGTGCCTCGTCAGTCGATGCACCCAAATGCGGGGTCGAAATGAAGTTCGGGGTGCCGAACAGGGGCGATTCCTTGGCTGGTTCGGTCTGGAACACGTCAAGCGCTGCGCCGCCAACCTGGCCGCTGTCGAGCGCGTCCTTGAGCGCGGCTTCGTCAACCAGTCCGCCGCGCGCACAGTTGATGATTCTAACACCCTTCTTGCACTTGGCGATATTTTCGCGGCTCAGGATGTTACGCGTCTGATCGGTCAAAGGGGTATGCAGTGTGATGAAGTCGGCCTTGGCGAGCAGCGTATCGAGATCGGCCTTTTCGACGCCCATTTCGATCGCACGTTCGGCGGTCAAGAATGGGTCGAACGCGACGACCTTCATCTTGAGACCAAGGGCACGGCTGGCGACAATGCTGCCGATATTGCCAGCGCCGATCAGGCCCAATGTCTTGCCGGTAACCTCGACACCCATGAATCGGTTCTTCTCCCACTTGCCAGCCTGAGTCGATGCGTCGGCCTCGGGCAATTGGCGCGCGAGCGCGAACATCAGGGCGATGGCGTGTTCGGCGGTGGTGATCGAGTTGCCGAACGGCGTGTTCATGACAACAATGCCCTTCACCGATGCGGCGGGGATATCGATGTTGTCAACGCCAATCCCGGCGCGTCCGACGACCTTCAGATTGGTCGCGGCTTCGATTAGTTCCTTGGTTAGCTTTGTTGTCGAGCGGATGGCGAGGCCATCATACTGGCCGATGATCGCCTTCAATTCCTCGGGGGTCTTGCCGGTGATGACATCAACATCGCAGCCGCGCTCGCGGAAGATTTGTTCGGCTTTTGGGTCCATTTGGTCGGAGATAAGTACGCGTGGTTTGTTCATGATTTTTTCCTTGCTGTTCCTCTCCCCTTGCAGGAGAGAATACGGAGCCTCAGCAACTTGTTGCCTAGGCGAAGTTGGAGAGGGCCCTCTCCGCTGCGACTAATTCGCTACGCTCATAAGTTTCGCTCCTCTCCCGCAAGGGGAGAGGGCATTAGGACTTAGCTGTCTCGTAAGCCCAATCGAGCCAAGGTCCGAGCGCTTCGATATCAGCGGTATCAACGGTCGCACCGCACCAGACCCTAAGGCCCGGAGGGGCGTCGCGGTAACCGGCGATATCATAGGCCGCACCTTCGGCTTCGAGCAGACCAGCGAACTTCTTGATAAACGCTTCGTCGGCACCCTCGACTGTCAGGCAGACCGAGGTCTTCGAACGCGTTGCCGCATTCGCCGCGAGATGGCCAAGCCATGAACGCTCTTCAACAATCTTGCCAAGCGCTGCTGCATTGGCATTCGAACGCGCCATCAAGCCCTGCAGCCCGCCGACCGACTTCGCCCATTCGAGTGCGAAGATCACGTCTTCGACCGCGAGCATCGATGGTGTATTGATGGTTTCACCCTTGAAGACGCCTTCGGCCAATGCGCCTTTGGCCATCAACCGGAATATCTTCGGCAACGGCCATGACGGCGTATAAGTTTCAAGCCGATCGACCGCACGCGGTCCCAGAATGATGACGCCGTGCGCGCCTTCTCCGCCGAGTACCTTCTGCCAGGAGAAAGTCGTCACATCGAGCTTTTCCCACGGCATGTCATAAGCAAATACTGCGCTGGTCGCATCGTTGAAGGTCAGGCCTTCGCGGCTGTCGCTGATCCAGTCACCGTTTGGAACGCGGACGCCGGAAGTAGTGCCATTCCAAGTGAACAGAACATCATGGCTTTGGTCAATCGCCGCCATATCGGGAAGGTGCCCGTAATCGGCGCGGACGACTGTCGGGTCGATTTTGAGTTGCTTGACGGCATCGGTAACCCAGCCTTCGCCGAAGCTTTCCCAAGCTGCTGCGGTCACAGGACGCGCGCCGAGCATCGTCCACATCGCCATTTCATAGGCGCCGGTGTCGGACGCGGGCACGATGCCGATGCGATGCGTGTCGGGCACCTGCAACACTTCGCGCATCAGGTCTATGGCGAGTTGCAAACGCGACTTGCCGATCTTGGCGCGGTGCGAGCGACCCAGTGATTCGATTGCTAATTTGGAGGCTTCCCAGCCGGGCGGCTTTGCGCAGGGACCGGAAGAAAAGAACGGACGCGCCGGTTTGACGGCGGGTTTACTGATAGTCATGTAAGCTTCTCCTTGCAGAGAGCAGCGCGGCGTTGGGACCGCGTGGCCCGGAGCCGCGTTTAAGCGCGGCCCCGGTTTTGTCAACGACTATCGCATTTTGTCTTCAGTAACCGGCCTTGCGAAACAGTACTTCGCCGCGGCGGCCGACATAGAGTTTTTCGAGCGTCACTGGATGAAAATAGGCTTCGACCCGGTCGCCTTCAGGCGTGGTGCCGTAAACCTCATAGCAGCCGCCATCGACCTTGGATTTGCGGACGGTCCAGCCTTCCTTCGTCAGCTTGGCGGTCAAAGCCTCTTGGCTTTTCCAACCCGACTGCGGCCCAGCTTTGCAGGTGACAACGCCGGTGGCGGTTGCTGGTGCCGAGGCAAGCGCGGCTGCTGCGGCGGCACCAAGGATGAGAGTTGAAAATACACGCATGTTCATGCTCCTTTGGGGGTTAATTTGGGGACTAGAAAATATCGGGTGGCGACCAAGGCCGCGAGTGGAACGAAATGGACTAGCGCCGGACCTAAATTATTGTGGATGAATATCCAATGGACTAGGACGAGGACAGCGGTCGGATAAACAAGTCTTTGCAGACGCTTCCATCCCGCCTTTAATGCCCGCATGGACGCATCGTTACTTGTCAATGCCAATGGTATGAAGAGCAGCATAGCGGCCCAGCCAGTCCATATCCCCAGCGCCAAGAATTCGGCGAGGATATCATCGAGATTGCCCATGTCGATCAGATAGAAAATCAGGTGAAGAACCGCGTAAATGAACGACGCGACACCAAGCGCACGGCGGCGTTTGACCAGCGAATTGAGCCATGTCCTTGGGCCAAGGATTGCAACCAGCGGGCTTAATATCATCGCAATAATCATGAACCGCGCAGACCACTCGCCGGTTGGATGAAGCATATCCATCGCGATTTTCTCACCGCTTAGATAACCGCGCAGCATGAAAGCTGCCGGAATAGCCAGCAAAGCCCAGAATGCATATTTATTGTTAAGAATGATTCGCAAAACGGGTTGCTGATAGTTTCGCATTGAATTTCACGCAATCCCGATTTTGTAACAAAGTCTGTCGGAACAGCTTTTCGCCGACCGGTGTTTGGAACGCGCCGGGTGACCGGGCTGTGTAAATAAATTGACGGCCTGTTAACCACGAATCACTAAGTTGCCAGGATGGTTTTACGCTCTTGGAAAATCGTATTGACTGCCGCCGCGCTGCTCGCGCTGTCCGCGTGCGGTGGGCGCAAAGACGAGCAAGTCGTTCAACGCCCAAACGACGCCTTTAAAACCGCTGATGCGCGGATGTGTCTGAGTGATCTAAAATCAAAATCGGTAAAGTTTGCGGCCCTACCCAATCAAGATTTCAGCGGGGGTTGCCGTACGATCGATACAATCAAACTAATGGATTTCGGGACCCCTACAACCAATCTGGGCGCAATGACCTGCCCGCTTGCGTCCAACTTCACTGCATGGGCACAGAATGCGGTTCGGCCGGCGGCAAAACAATATTTGGGTTCGGAGGTTGTCCGGATCGAGACTATGGGCACCTATAGCTGCCGCAACATCAATGGCGGACGGTCGGACAAACTGTCGCAACATGCCTTTGGTAACGCGATTGATATTTCGGCGTTCGTTCTGCGCGATGGCAGGCGCGTGTCAGTGTTGAATGGCTGGCGCGGGGCGAAGTCCGAACAGGAATTTCTCCGCCGCCTTCACCAGTCGGCGTGCAAACGTTTCGGCACCGTACTTGGCCCCGACTACAACAGCGCACATGCCAATCATTTCCACTTCGATATGGCGCAGTCGATGAAAGATGGGTCGGCCTATTGCCGATAGGGGGTGGCAAAACCCCGACCGCACGCCTAAACGCCGCCTAATGACAGATAAAGACGTATCAGACCGCAGGTTCTATAAAGCCAAGCAGGAAGCTGGCTTCGCCGAAAAGCAGCTTTCAACCCCCCAAACCCAAAGCGCATCATACCGCCTCGCTTTTCAGGACACCGAATTCCTGCTCCGCGAAGAGTTGCGGCCTGTTCGCTTTCAGCTTGAATTGCTGAAAACCGAAATGCTGCTCGAAGAGGCGAATATTGCTTCGACGCTCGTGATCTACGGCTCCGCTCGCATTCCCGAACCCGAGGCTGCCGATGCGTTGGTTGCACTGGCAACCGATGCGCGGAGCAAGACCATCGCCGAGCGAATGAAGGACAAGTCGCGCTATTATGAAGAATCGCGCAGACTTGCTCGACTTGCCAGCGAATGCTCGGTTACCGATGAAAGTGGCAAACGCCATTTCGTGGTGTGTTCGGGCGGTGGTCCTTCGATCATGGAGGCAGCCAATCGTGGCGCGCATGACGTCGGAGCAGAATCGATCGGGCTAAACATCGTTCTGCCGCACGAGCAGGCACCCAATGTCTATGTGACGCCCGGCCTTAGCTTCCAGTTCCACTATTTCGCGCTCCGCAAGATGCACTTCCTTCTGCGCGCGCGCGCACTGGCCGTGTTCCCCGGCGGTTTCGGCACCTTCGACGAATTTTTCGAGCTGCTGACTTTGGTCCAGACCGGAAAGGTCAAGAAAATGCCGATATTATTATTCGGCGAAGACTTCTGGAACCGCGTTGTCAATTTCGAGGAACTGATGCTCGAAGGCGTCATCAGCCCACCCGATCTCGATCTATTCCAGTTTGTCGAAACAGCCGAAGAGGCGTGGGCCGCGATCCGCAGTTTTTACAACATCGAAAGCTGCTAAAATCCAACTGCTTTAAGCTTTTTGTTTCCATTATCCCGAACTCGTTCCGGGCAACAAACGGCGGCGCGCTATCCTGAAACAAGTTCAGGATAACGATCCTTCTGCTTATTGAGCGGAAGCAGCAGCAGCCGGTGCCGCTTCGGCGGGTACCGCAGCAGCGTCAGCCGCAGGCGGCGTGGCACCATCTGCAGGTGCTGCGGCCGCTTCAGGTGCTGGAGCCGCAGGCAACGGAAGGTTCGATCCTTGCGAGTTCAGATACAGCATAACCGCAGCACGCTCTTCTGGATTGCCGAGCCCCGCGAAAGTCATCTTGTTACCCGGCGCATATTTCTTTGGATTTGCGAGCCACTCGTTCAACGCTTCAAAAGTCCAATTACCGCCCTTCGTTTTCAACGCGTCCGAATAAGCAAATCCAGCATGGCCTGCCAATGGCTTACCGACGGTTGCCCAAAGATTCGGGCCAATGCCGTTAGCACCACCCGACGCGATTGTGTGGCAAGCAACACATTTCTTAAAAATGGCTTCACCCTTCGCAACATCCGCTGAGGCTAGCAAGGTAGCAATTGGCACAGCCGCAACCGCGCCAACATCACCCGACTCAACGCCTTGTATCGCGTAGCCCTGCTTACCGCCTTCGGGCGCCTCAGCCTCGAAAAGCATGCCCGATGCTATGGTCAGACCCAAGGCGGCAATGCCTCCGCCCAAAACCCAGCCAGCGATAGTGTTGCTACGAGTATCCATGAAATATCTGCCCTGAATATAATTCGGACTATCGTTGCCGATAGCCCTGATGAATCTGCCGCCCCTCTAATCCGGGTTAGGGGGCCGTGCAAGTGCCGAAATCCGGTCTTGCCCGATATTGCGGCGTCCCCTAACGCGCAAAATCACTATGAACAGCTATCCCGCAACTGCACTTGCAAAAGTCAACGATATGGTTGCCGCCGCTGCAACCGCTCGCGACCGTGCCGTCGCCTTTCAGGGCGCGCCGGGTGCCAATTCGCATCTCGCGGCGCTGGAATTTGATGCAGACTGCCTGCCGCTGCCGTGCTTTTCGTTCGAAGATGCGATTGATGCGGTCAAAGACGGGACTGCCGCGCGTGCGATTATCCCGATTGAAAATTCGTTGCATGGCCGCGTTGCGGATATTCACTTTCTGCTGCCCGAATCGGGCTTGAGCATCATTGCCGAGCATTTCATGCCGATCCGCCATTGCCTGATGGCGAAATCGGCGAATGCTGCGCTGACGACCGCGATGAGCCATCCGCAAGCGCTTGGCCAATGTCGCCATTATTTGCGTGAGCACGGGATTATTCCGGTCGCTTATGCCGACACCGCAGCGGCAGCAGCGTTTGTCGCTGGTAGCGATGACGCAGGGGCCGCTGCGATCGCACCTGCGCTGGCCGCAGAATTATACGGCCTCGAAATGGTGCGCGAGAATATCCAGGATGCCGACCATAATATGACCCGTTTCGTCGTGCTTTCACGAGAAGCGCGTGCGGGTACGCCGTTCGACGGTACGGTCATGACCACTTTCATCTTCGAAGTGAAGAACATCCCAGCGGCGCTTTATAAAGCCATGGGCGGCTTTGCCACTAATGGCGTCAATATGACCAAGCTGGAAAGCTATCAAAATGGCGGCAGCTTTGCTGCGACCGAATTTTTTGCCGATATCGAAGGGGCACCCGGCGACGCGGCGGTCGACCGCGCACTCGACGAACTGCATTTCCACTGCAATTCAGTGCGCTTGCTTGGTACTTATAAGCAAGCCCGCAAACGCGGTTAGGCCGCTTTCAGTGCCATTCCCCAAGCATTATCCAAGGCGAAGATAAACTGATCGGCTGCGTTATCCCAAGTGAAACGCGCGCCATATTCGGCGGCCGTTTTGCGGTCGCAGCGCAATGCGTCCAAAATGGCCTGCTGAAGCAAATCCGAAACCGCGCCGACCGCATCGCCAAGCTCGTCCGTCGGCCCAAGTCCATTTGCTCCGATAATGTCGAGCGGCCCGGGCACCGGGTACCCTGCGACTGGTACCCCGCAGGCCAGCGCCTCAATCATTACGAGTCCAAAAGTGTCGGTTTTGCTCGGGAACACAAAAGCATCGGCAGCGGCATAAGCCTGAGCAAGTTCAGAGCCGCTCAAACTGCCGGTGAATGTGGCAGCAGGATATCGCGCCCTGAGCTCCTCTAGAGCCGGACCATCGCCAACGACCACTTTGGTGCCTTCGACATGGGCATCCAAAAAGCTTTCTAGATTTTTCTCGATTGCCACCCTGCCAACCGACAACAGGATAGGTCGCGGCAGGTTTGCCAAGGTGGGATGCGGATCGAGCCCGGGTTTGAATATCGCGGTATCGATCCCTCGGGTCCATGGCCGTGTATGAGTAATCCCTCGCCCGGCAAGTTCATCGCTCAATCGCGGCGTAGCCGACAGCACCGCGCGCGATGGCGCATGGAAACGGCGCATCACTGGCCAAAAGTAATCAGGTGAAAGCCCGGTGCGAACCGAAGCATAATCGGGGAAGCGGGTATGAAACGCTGTCGTGAAGGGCACGTCATTCGACAAACACCAGCGCCGTGTGCTCCAACCGATAGGGCCTTCGGTCGAGATATGGACAATGTCAGGCCTGAATTCTCCAAGCTTTTTCCGCAAACCGAAGCGTGGGGCCAGCGCCAGCCGAATTTCGCCATAACCCGGACATGGCAAGGTGCGAAACTGGTCGGGACTGATGACGATCACATCATGACCACGCTCGCGCAGTAGCTTAACCGTCATCTCCAATGTCCGGACCACACCATTGACCTGCGGTGCCCATGCATCGGTCGCGATGGCGATTCTCACGCCGCGACCTTGGCGAGCTTATCGGCGAGGCGACGCTGGCGCGTGTGTTCGGCCCAATCGACTATCGACATGTTGCCATGCTTGTCCTCAACCAAAGCGGTGCAACTTTCGACCCAGTCGCCATCATTATAATAAGTCACGCCATCAAATTCGCGAATTTCGGCATGGTGGATGTGGCCGCATACAACGCCGTCGACGCCGCGCTCGATTGCTGCGCGTGCCACTGCCTCTTCATATTGGCCGATAAAGGCCACTGCGTTTTTGACTCGCAGCTTCATATATGAGGAAAGCGACCAATAAGGCAGATGGAACCTGCGGCGCACCGCGTTCAGCCAGACATTGGCTTTGAGCAGGAATGTGTAAGCCGCATCGCCCAAAAAGGCCAACCATTTGGCATAAAGCACGACGCTGTCGAACATGTCGCCGTGGGTAACCAGCAAAAGGCGTCCGTCGGCGGTTTCATGGATTGCTTCATGCGCCAGCTCGACGCCGCCAAAACCGAGGCCGACATAATCGCGGAACATCTCGTCATGATTGCCGGGAACATAGACAACGCGCGTGCCTTTATGCGCCATTTTAAGAATTCGGCGGAGTACTTCATTATGGCTCGACGGCCAGTACCAGCCTTTGCGCAAACGCCATCCATCGACGATATCGCCCACAAGATATAGCGTTTCGCATTTGATGCTGTGCAGGAAATCGAGCAGCAGTTCGGCGTTGCACCCCGATGTGCCCAAGTGGATATCCGATATCCACACAGTCCGGTATTTTTGCTTCGGCTGGTAACTGCGTGGTTCTTTTTCATGGAACCAATCGGGCATTTTTGAGTCAAATATACTGGTGACTTCGCCCTTGTTCAGAACGCCACCTTTTAAAACATCAGTCATGAATTTCCCAGTCGTTACCTTAACTGGAACTGCCGAATAACTGTCACGCGTTACGCGTTCACGTCATACGCGTGACAGTTTCGAGTCAAATACCGCTTTTCTGCGTCAGTTTAGAACTTTGCGCCGACCCGGATGCCGTACAAACGTGGCTCGGCGGGAATGAAGGTTGGTATACCAAATGCGCCGCCGGTATTTCCCGCATCGAGCAAATAGTCTTCGTTTAGCAGATTGCGGGCAAAGGCCGAAATCTCGAAGCGGTCGCCACCAAAGCGGAAACCTGCGTTGACATTGACCAGCGTCACCGCATCCTGGCTGGTGACAGGGTTATTTGGAATTTCGAAGAACATGCTGCTACGATAGGTTACCGAAGGCGTGGCAAAGAAGGTAACGCCGCCCAAAGGTGCATTTATCGTGAAACCACCCGATGCTTGCACTTCAGGTTGCAAGCGGAACTTGGCGCCCCGGAAATTGGCGGCAATGGTCGGTTTGTCGTCGATCCCTCCGTCTATGTAACCGATATTGCCAAAGATGCTCAGCCAGCTTGTCGGTTTGATCGTCAGTTCGGCTTCAACGCCCTTGTTCGTTGCAGTACCGGCGCTTTGTGTTTGCGTGGTGCCGTTTGGCAAGACAACGCTGACCTGGAAATTGTCATAGGTCAGGTAATAAGCGCCAATTGACCCCGAAAAAATGCCAACAGCCCCTTTCAACCCTACCTCATAATTCCAGATATTTTCGGCGAGCACTGGCGTAAAGTTTGCAGCGGGGCCAGTTGGCGTGGTGCGTGCACCAAGTTGCACCGTAGCCGAGCGGCGGCCCTTTGAAACAGTGGCGTAGCCATTGAAATTATCTGAGAATCGGTACAGCAAGTTGAAGCGCGGCAGAACCGCAGCGAAGCTGTCCTCGGTACGGAATGTCTGGCCTCCGGTATCAATTTGCCCTGGCACCACGGATGCGCCACCAGTGACAGCCGAACGCGGAACCCGCGCAAAGAAGCCCGAGCGACGCTTTTCAATTAAGACACGCGCACCAGCTGTGATCTCTAACTTCGGCGTGGGGATCCAAGTGCCATCAGCAAACATCGAATAGCTATCGTTGCGGCCCTTATTTTCAAAAACCGAGCTGTAGGGAACAGGAGGAAGTGCTTGCGCCGGAACGCTTCCATTGGGTGCAACGCACTGCGCCCGGGTTGCCGCAGTGCTCGTCAAACAAGCAAAAAACACCCGTTCGTTCGTCGAAAAAGGGACATTCTGAATGCTGTTTTCGTGGAAGAAGTTGAACCCGAACGACCCACGGAAATTGTTGTCGGTATATGCAAAGCGGGTTTCATGATTGAACTGGTCGCCCTTGGCCAGCTCGGTAAATTCAAGATACTCAGCGGCTGAACCATCAGCATCGAACACTTCGAGCGAGTCAAATTTGCGATAACCGTTGACCATGGTCAGCGCCCAGTTGTCGGCAAATTCATAGTTCACGATAAAATTGGCATCGTAAACGTCGCGGGTCAGACCAAGCTCTGCCTGATACAGATCCTGCAATGACCGTGATGACCCACCGAGAT
The DNA here is from genome assembly GCA_001464315.1 of Sphingomonadales bacterium Ga0077559. Lineage (GTDB taxonomy): Bacteria > Pseudomonadota > Alphaproteobacteria > Sphingomonadales > Sphingomonadaceae > Sphingorhabdus_B. The sequence goes on from LNFK01000053.1 coordinate 56,162, forward strand.
ATGCATCACCAAACGGATCGCCTGGACCGGACGCTGTCGGTAGCGCCCGCGACACGAAGGCGGTGCCCGGGTTACGCTGACGATCGTAGGTGAGAATAAGATCGGCAGTCAGCGCGTCGTTCGGCGTGTACCGCAGCGAACCGCGAACACCGAGCTGATCCTGTCCGTTCAAATCATCTTGATTGGGGGCCAAATTGTTCACATAACCGTCGCGCTTTTTATAGGCGAATGCGACGCGTCCGGCGATAATGTCCGATCCCAGATTAAGATTGCCGGTCAGCAGCCGTTGGTCATAATTGCCGATACCTGCGGTCAGCGCGCCCGAAAAACCCGGCTTTGGCCGCGCTGAAATGATGCTGATCGCGCCTACTGCCGAGGCGGTACCAAATAACGTCGCCTGCGGGCCTTTGATGACTTCGATACGCTCGACATCATAAATATCCTGATAGGAACCACGCGACCGCGAGATGTCGACGCCGTTATAATATAGCGTCACCCGCGCCGCCTGTTGCGCCGATCCAGAATCGGAGGTTATTCCGCGGATCACGATGCCTGGGTTGTTCGCGCTCTGCTCCTGAACATTAAGGCCGGGAATATAATTGGCGAGTTCGTCCAGATCGCTGACGCCAAGTTCTTCGAGCCGTGCTTGGCTGACGGCGCTGATAGTTACCGGAACATCAACAAGACGCTCTTCGCGTTTTTGCGCGGTAACGATGATATCGCCTTCGAACGCCTGATCGTCGGCTTCGGCTGTTTGGGCAAACGCAGGCATCGCTGTCGTTGCGCAAAGAATGGAGAAAGTTGCAGATATATAGGGACGACGCATTTTGGGAGGCTCCTGCGGTTGGGAAACCGGCCCTATGCGCAGCGATGGCGTCAGTATTGCGAAATTCCTGCGACAGTTCCGCTCTCAAAATAAGAAGATTTTGCGACATGGCCGATACGGTCATTTTACATGGACCTTCCTGTCATCTGGCGCGTTAAGCCTGGCCCATGCAAAGGAACACTAAAATGGCAGACCTATCGCAAATTCAGGAACATGCAGAAGTCATTGGCGCCGACGGCGTCCATGTTGGCACGGTTGATGGCGTTGAAGGCAATCGCATCAAGCTGACCAAAAAAGATTCAGGCGAAGGCAGCCATAAAGGTCATCATCATTATATCGACGGCGGACTGGTTGCTTCGGTTGAAGATGGCACCGTCCGGCTTTCGGCCAATGGCGATGTTGCAGTTGCCATGGAATCTGAAGAAACCGAAAAAAACATGCCGATGTGAAATGAGTTAGGGGCGCATCTGCCTTAGTGCGCTGCTCCCCAGCTCGCTCCGGTTCCGATTTCAACGCCAAGCGGTACAGTCAGCTTGACCAACGGCTCCGCTGCGCCCGCCATGACCGCCTCGATAACCTTGCTCGCTGCCGCGACGTCCGCCTCGGGCAATTCGAAAACCAGTTCATCATGCACCTGCAGCAGCATTTTGACATTGGGCAGGCCCGCATCCAGCAAGGCAGGCCTCATTCGAACCATGGCGCGCTTGATGATATCGGCGCTTGTCCCCTGAATCGGCGCGTTGATCGAAGCGCGTTCGCTACCCTGCCGTTCAGCTTGATTGGGTGACTTTATCCGAGGGAACCATGTCTTGCGGCCAAAGAGCGTCGTCGAATGGCCGACCTCGCGTACCTCTGCGAGCGTCTCCTGAATATAATTCGAAATGCCGGGAAAGCGTTTGAAATAGGCGTCGATCAACGCTTGGGCCTCGTCGGAAGTCGACTCCAATCGCTTTGCCAATCCCCACCGCGAGATACCGTAAAGGATCGAGAAGTTGATCGTCTTCGCTCGCCCGCGTGTGTCGCGATTGACCTCGCCAAACATCTCCATTGCTGTACGCGCGTGGATATCCTCGCCCTTTTCAAAGGCATCGCGCAGCGGTTCGACATCGGCAAAATGCGCCGCGAGCCGTAGCTCGATCTGGCTATAGTCGGCGGAAAGAATAACATTGCCCGGTTCGGCCACAAAGGCATCGCGGATTTGCCGTCCGGTTTCGGTGCGGATCGGTATATTTTGCAAGTTTGGATCGGTTGAAGACAGGCGCCCGGTTTGAGCGCCAACAAGGCTATAACTGGTGTGAACTCGGCCAGTCGCCGGATCGATCTGCTGCTGAAGGCTGTCGGTGTAGGTCGATTTGAGCTTCGATAATTGCCGCCAGTCCAAAACCTTACGCGCTATTTCGACCCCCTGCCCGGCCAAGTCTTCGAGCACTGTTACATCAGTCGAATATTGCCCGGACTTGCCTTTCTTACCGCCTTTGTGACCCAATTTGCCGAACAGGATTTCTCCCAGTTGCTGCGGACTGCCGATTGTGAATGGTTGACCGGCGAGCGCATGGATTTCTTTTTCCAGCACCTCCATTTGCGCCGCAAACTCGCCCGATAGCCGTGCCAGCACAGCCCGGTCGACCTTGATGCCGGTGCATTCCATTTTGGACAGCACTGGGACGAGCGGTCGATCGACGAGTTCATACACGCTCGTCGCCTTTTCGGGGCTAAGCCGCAGTTTCAGATGGTGCCAAAGTCGCAAGGTTATGTCGGCATCTTCGGCGGCGTAGCATGTGGCGTCGGCCAAGGGCACGGCCGCAAAGCCAATCTGGCTTTTGCCAGTGCCGGTGACGGTCTTGTACGAAATGCACTCGTGGCCAAGATGCACTTTGGCCAGCTCGTCCATGCCATGCCCCTGTCGCCCCGCGTCGAGTGCGAAGCTCATGACCATCGTATCGTCATAGGGGCTGATGGTAACACCATGCCGCGCGAGCACCGACATGTCATATTTCAGATTCTGCCCGATTTTAAGGACCGACGGGTCGGTCAGCAACGGTTTCAACCGCTCGATAGCCAACGCCATTTCGACCTGCTCCGGCTTTTCGGCAAACATATCGGTGCCGCCATGGGCGAGCGGCACGTAACACGCCTCGCCCGGCGCAACCGCCAGAGAAAAGCCGACAAGATTGGCGCTCGCGGCCTGCAAGCTGTCGGTTTCGGTATCGAAGCCGAGCGTGCCGGTTTCATGTGCGCGGGTGATCCAATGGTCGAGCCGCGCCAGGTCGGTTACGCACTCGTAGCTTTTGGTGTCGATGGGCGGCATCTGCATAGGCTGAGCCGAACTTCCCTGGGCCGGTGCAGCCGCCGCACCATCACCGTTGCTCGTGGCCTTGGGATTACCCGCGATCGATTTATTAGCAGCAGCGGTATCGCCGGTTACCAAGCCGATACGTTTGAGCAACGAGTTGAACCCATGATGCTGGAGGAAAGCCGCTAGTGGTTCCTCGGGGATCGCGCCGAGTTGCATATCGTCAATCGCAATTGGCAACGGGCAATCTTCCTTGAGCGTTACCAATACCTTCGACAGCCGCGCTTTTTCGGCATGTTCGATCAGATTATCTCGCATTTTCGAAGGCTTCATACCGGGCGCGGCAGCCAGCACGCTTTCGAGGTCACCAAATTCCTGAATGAGTTTGGTTGCGGTCTTCGGACCGACCCCAGGAACGCCCGGAACATTGTCCACGCTATCGCCCATCAGCGCCAACACGTCACCAACCTTTTCCGGACCGACGCCGAACTTCTCGGTCACTTCCTCGGTGCGGATGCGTTCATTTTTCATCGTGTCGAACATGTCGACGCACGGTTCAACGAGCTGCATCAGGTCTTTGTCGGAGGACACAATGGTGACATGCCACCCTGCCCGGCACGCCGCCTTGGCATAACTTGCGATCATGTCGTCGGCTTCGACATTATCTTCTTCGATCATGGGCAGCGAAAAGGCACGCGTGGCATCGCGGATCATCGGGAATTGCGGGCGCAAATCCTCCGGCGGCTCAGGCCGGTTAGCCTTGTAGAGGTCGTAAATTTCGTTGCGGAACGATTGGCTCGATTTGTCGAGCACGACTGCCATATGCGTCGGCCCGTCCGCCTTATGCAAGTCATCCGCCAGCTTCCACAGCATCGTGGTGTATCCATAGACTGCGCCAACAGGCTCACCGTGCTGATTGGTCAGCGGCGGCAGGCGATGATAGGCACGGAAAATATAAGCGGAGCCATCGACCAGGTAGAGATGCTTTTGTTCGGACATGCCGCATTCGATAGCAGCGGCATTCGCCTGCGCCTATGGCGAATTAACGAACGGGACACCGAACTTAGTCGGTTATAGCGGGCTCAGCGGCGCGGCGGGTTTGCAATTCGACGTAGCCGCGCTTGAGAACAGCCATCCCGCGGCTGCATGCACGTTTATCGGTGCTGTTATTACTGCTGCAAACGCAGCGCAACTTTGCAAGAACTTTTCGGGCAGAGTAGGTTGGGCCGAATTCGTACAAGTATGTACTCGGATTGGCTATGTAGGCCGGGTCGCCAGGAAAACTATTTACCATCGGGTTCGCCAATCAGGCGCTGCTTGATGAAAACGCCAAAATTACGCTTGCCGCAAACACACGCATTCGATCTCTCCTCGATTCCCTAAGCCAACAATCACGCCATTCCTTGCCTGAATTCGGGATGAATATCGGGCTTTGCTAGCATGATGTTTGCAGGTTTTCCGCCATTTATACGCACCAGCTTGGGCGTCCCTTCGGTCATATATTGCCAGCGAAAAAAGCGGAAGGTTATCACCTGATTTATCGTTACTGCGCCCATCCGCTTGTGTGAAAGCAGCGATGGCAAATTATAGTCGGCAATCCAACTCATCGACCAACGCCTGTCATGTTCGCGGAGCCATTTTGCAGTTCCCGCCCACAATGCGGCAAATCCCCTGCCAAGCCGATGCTGCGGCTTGATCCACAGGCCTGCATCCCACGCGGCATCGAAGGGCACATGAAAGCGGATCGGCATCGCGTCTTCTTCGAAAGGGCCAGCCCCGACCCACGTGACGCCGACAAGTTCGTCCTTGCGATTATAGGCAGCGAGACATGTCATATTTTGTGCGAAGCGGAGGCGTTGGACATCTGGAGGCACATCGATAATGTGACCCAGCAATGCGCTCGGCGATATCGGTTCGACCCGAAAGCCTTTTGGCATCACGGGCATGCCTGCAACCGGAACAGCGACGAGCGTCAACCGGCTATACCCGACCATACCCGCCTTTGCGGCCAACCGAGCAGCGGCGTAGGAGACCACACCGGCAAGTCCCAATAACTTCAGACTGGCAATGTCAGGCACTTCATACTCCGATGCATATTTGCGTTGTATAGCGCAATTTCAAGAAGAAATCCTGAATGGATTGCTTGGTGCGATGATTGAAATGCAACGACTAAGTGCGCGCGACTTTATCCCGTAAGCGCAGGAATATTGAATATAAATTTCAGCGAACACCAAGCCGCCGATCTGATTTGACCATCACCCAGGCCGATGCCTTGGCCTTGTTTCGGCACACCCATTCGATTTTGCGCACTTGGTGGCCCAATTGGTCGTTGGCGAAATCGCACACTTCCCGCGCAGTTCGATCAATATGCAAGGCGAGGATTTTCTGACCCTTTGAGGTGTTCAAATTGATGTCATCGGTGCGGACGCTGACCGAATGGGTTTCCTCCGACGCGGCATTTGCGGCTAAAGGTAGCGTTGCGAAAATGGCTGCCATTGCCAATTTTGTAAATACCAACATGAAATTCTCCTGATTGATATATTGCGCCGGAACGTTTCGCGATGCGCGGACAACAATTTGCAGGAGGAGAGCGGACTTTCGTGCTTGCTTCGAAACGCAGCTAGCCGATTTCAAAATCGACCAGAGCGCTTGGGCAAAAGAACTTGTCGCTACGCATTCGGTCTGGCAGCCAGCTTCCATGTCTATCTTCAGCCAAATTGACCTGATGGCGCGTGGCGGTTCTATTGCATTACTTGCTTTATGGAGCTGGTTGCTCATCCGCGATCACCGCCCAGTCCTTGCGGCCAGAGTAGCGGTGCTAATGAATATCGCGATTATTTGCTATTTGCTGACTACTGCCGATTGGATGGACCGGCATTTTAGTGTTCTTGGCCTTACCATTGCTTTGGGCGCAGGTTCGGCACCGGGGTTGTTTTGGCTTTTTTCCAAAGCTTGGTTCAACGACGAAAAGCAGATCGGCTTGAGCAGCATTTACCTAGTGCTGTTTTCGATTCTCAATATGCTGATAATGCAACTTAGCTTTATTGAAGGCGGCGCCGTCAATCAAATTACCGGGGCTATTTTTCGTCTCGGCATGTTGGCGTTTGCTGGTGCAGGACTGTGGGAAGCATGGCGCGGACGAAATGGCGATCTTGTCGAGGGACGCAGGAGATTGCGGCCGCGGATCGTTGCGGCAGTCGGCGGCTATGTCATCATTATTGCGTTTACCGAAATCGCTGTCTTCAACGCCGCTGCCCCGCGTTGGATTATTGGGATTGTCGGCAGTAGCATCGTTCTGATTACATTCCTGTTTTGCGCGGCGATGTTCGGAATGCGGCAGGCGGATTTGTTCGGCCCAGTAAATGGCGGAAAGCCGATAACTGCCAGAACTGTTGCCGACGACCCGCTTGCAGAAAAACTGTGCAACCATATGGAGCGCGAATTGGCATGGCGTGACGAAGGTTTATCGATCGCCGCACTTGCAGCCCAGTTGGGCGAGCAGGAATACCGGTTGCGCCGTGTTATCAATGGACAGCTTGGCCATCGGAACTTTGCCGCGTTTCTGAACGGGTATCGGCTCACCGAAGTAAAGGCAGCACTTGCCGATCCTAGCCAAAAAGAAGTGCCAATTATCACCATCGCGCTAGATGCAGGTTTTGGTTCGCTCGGTCCGTTCAACCGCGCATTTCGTGAAGCCGAGGGGATGACGCCCAGCGCGTTTAGAGCACAAGCCGCTGGCTGATTTCGAAATCGGCTAGCCAGTTTCGGAATGATGCGAGTAAACTGCGCGTTAGGCAGGCAGGTGAATTGTATTTACTGCCAAGGACCACACTATGACCACTGGATTTCCTCCCCTCGACATTCTGCTCAACCATGGGCTGGATATTGTCAGCTTCGATATGGGGCGATACCTGATCGCTGCATCGCTTACCTTTGCAGTCGTCTGGATGTTACGCCGCACCGCGCTTAAAACCCGTAAGATACAGACACGCGAAGCAACTTCAGCCGACATGCGGCGCGAATTTTTGCAATCGCTTCAATCAGTGTTTGTTTACACAATTGGTGTGTGCTTCCTGATCTGGGGCCGCGAGGTTGGCCTGTTTTACAGCATTCTTGGCGAAGGGATCGGGATTTGGACCGACCTGTTCATTCTCGCTGCAATAATCATTGCGCACGACGCCTATTTCTATTGGGCGCACCGTTTCATGCACCATCCGAAACTGTTCAAGACATTCCACCGCGCGCATCACCGTTCGATCACGCCGACACCTTGGGCCGCGTATAGTTTCGCCATGCCCGAGGCTGTGGTCATGTTCATGTTTGTGCCCATCTGGCAGTTCTTCGTTCCGACACCGGGCTGGGTGATGTTCACCTGGCTCAATTTCCAGATCATCCGCAATGCCATGGGCCATGCCGGCTTCGAATTTATGCCACGCTGGTGGCTGGCGACGCCGCTGACCAGCTGGATCAACACAACGACGCACCATGACTTGCACCATAATGGCGGCTTCAACACAAATTACGGCCTATATTTCACGTGGTGGGACAAATGGATGGGAACCGAACATCCCAAATATCATGCGAAATTTGCCGAGGTCGTCGGACGCGGCAAAGAGCAGATCGGAGTGCCGGAAACCGCGCTCGCTTAGGGCGCTTCTTCACCCCATAGACGTTCGTCTTCGATATAGCCAAAGCGGCCGGCATTTTCAAAACGGCACCAGCCCTTTTGGCATTCCTCTATGCGGCCAACAACGCCCGGCTCAACGCGCCAGGCAATGCGCGCGGTTTCTTGCGGGGTTTCGCGCAATGACCCTACCCCGCTGCCGATAACAACCGCGGTGCGTTTCGGACTTAAAAGCCGGACGTGCATCCAGCCTTGGTCACCATCAGGATCTTCAACTTTACGCCAGACGCTGTGAACGGCCACAACTTTGACCGGCAAATTCTGCCTTTTATACACCCATTTCACCGGAAATTCGGTGCTCGGGCCAGTGCGCATCCGCGCTTCTGGCTCTTCGATTGAGGCCCAATACGGCGTTTTTTGCTGCGATTGCGCGACTGCTGCGCAGGTACCGAACAAAGCCGCGCAAATCGAAACAGACTGCCAAATGATTTTTGCGTGATTTGCCATGATCTTACCCCACCACCGCCGCTTATAGTGTAAGGTCTGCCGACAGTGCAACCATCCTGTCTTGACGTCATGTAAAAATCGGCTTTAGTCCGCCCATGCCTGAACTTACCCGCATCGAACGACCGCGAGTCCATGTGACGCGGAAACTATTGCCCGCTGTCGAGGCCCGGATGGCCGAACTGTTCGATGCCGGTTTCAACACCGACGATAGACCGAAGAGTAACGACGAATTAATGGTCGCGATGTCGGACTGTGATGTCCTTGTACCAACCGTCACCGACAGCATCAATGGCGACCTGATCGGCCGCGCGCCCCCGCGCCTCAAACTCATTGCCAACTATGGCGCCGGGGTGAACCACATCGACCTTGCGGCGGCCAAAGCAAAAGGCATCATGGTCACGAATACGCCCGGCGTGTTCACTGACGATACCGCTGATCTGACGATGGCGCTGATCCTTAATGTCCCGCGCCGTTTGGGTGAGGGGCACAGGGCAATGCGCGCTGGCGAATGGGATGGCTGGCGTCCGACTGGTATGCTCGGCCATCGTATCGGCGGCAAAACGCTGGGCATTATCGGCTTTGGTCGGATTGGCGAGGCCGTTGCGCTACGTGCCAAAGCCTTTGGCCTGAATATCATCTATAACAAGCGCCAGCGCCTGCCAGCCAGCGTCGAAGAGGAGCTTGGGGTCACATTCGAACCCGATCTTGACCGCCTCGTGGCGCGCGCCGATATCATAACCCTTCACTGCCCGCTGACAGCGGAAACCGATAAAATTATCAACGCGCAGCGTATCGCCATGATGAAGCCCGACGCTTATATCATCAACAGTTCGCGCGGGGAATTGATCGACGAGGACGCTTTGATCTCCGCACTCGAAACCGGCGGCATCGCTGGCGCAGGGCTTGATGTTTATACGCACGAGCCGGCGGTCGATCCGCGCCTCTTTGCCATTCCCAACGTCGTCTTGCTACCGCATTTGGGCAGCGCGACATTCGAGGGCCGCGAGGCATCGGGCGAGCGCGTCATCGCCAATATCCGGATGTGGGCCGACGCCCACCGCCCGCCCGATCAGGTGCTGGAAGGCTGGAGCTAAGCGCAATATTGTGTCGGAAAACGGGCATTAACCGTAATTTTTTGCTTTCAACTGGGGCTGTTACTGGATTAGGACCCCGCAAAAGTAATTTGGGGCGGAAGCGGGATATGATCCAAAACTTGTTCAGATTGGCATTGATGCTCAGCGCATTTGTCGCAGTACCGGCTATCGCACAGGATACAATGATCACCTTGCCTGAAGTAAATAGCGGCGACAGCGCATGGATCTTGACCGCCTCGGCGCTGGTACTGATGATGACATTACCGGGCCTTGCGCTTTTTTATGGCGGATTGGTCCGTGCTAAGAATTTCCTGTCCGTGCTGGTGCAATGCGGCGCGATTGCTGCGGTGGCATCGGTTATCTGGATTGGTGTCGGTTACAGCCTCGCCTTCTCGGTGAACGGCAACGCCTACATCGGTTCGGCAGAGAATTTCATGTTTGGCGGATTGCTGGATTCGGTTCGGGAAGACCAGACGATTGGCGAACTCGCCTTTGCTCTGTTCCAGATGACATTCGCCATCATCACCCCCGCGCTGATCGTTGGCGCGTGGGTCGAACGCGCCCGTTTCGGGTGGGTTGTGGCATTTAGCGCATTGTGGTCGCTGTTGGTCTATGTCCCCGTGACCCGCTGGGTATGGGGCGGAGGTTTCCTCGCTGAGCAGGGCGTCATCGATTTTGCGGGCGGTATTGTCGTGCACACCACAGCGGGGATTTCCGCCCTGGTTGTGGCGTTGATGCTGGGCAAACGCATCGGCTTTCCCAAGACGCTGATGCTGCCGCACAGCCCGGCGCTGACTGTGGCAGGCGCTGGCTTGCTTTGGGTAGGCTGGTTCGGTTTTAATGGCGGTTCGGCGCTGGCGGCAAACGACGCGGCGGCAAGCGCGATTATCAACACGCATGTTGCGGCCTCGGTCGCGGCCTTGGTATGGTTGCTGATCGAGCGCATCAAAGTAGGAAAATCAACCGCCGTCGGTTTTGCCACCGGTGCGGTCGCTGGCCTGGCCACGGTCACCCCTGCGGCGGGAACCGTTGGCCCCGGCGGCGCGATCATTATTGGGTTGCTCGCAGGGATGGTCTGTTTCTGGTTCGTTGGCCTGATCAAGGGCATGTTGAAAATCGACGACTCGCTCGACGTATTCGCTGTCCACGGCATCGGCGGAATGATGGGGTCGCTGCTCCTCGCGGTGTTCGCTAGTGAGAGCCTTGGCGGTGTTGGCTATGCCGAAGGCGCAGGCATGGCGTCGCAGCTTTGGGTGCAATTGAAAGGCGTCGCGATTGTCGCCGTCTACTCGGCGGTGGTGACGCTCATCATCGGCTATATGGTCTCAATGGTCCTACCGATGCGGGTCAGCGAAGACCAAGAACGCGACGGCCTCGACATTGCCAGCCATGGCGAGCGGGCTTGGGATCTGGATTGAGGCTCGGCAGCTTCTTTGCGGAATTAGCCCTGCTGACATCGGCGGGTGCTTTCGGCGAGGAGGCCGCTATAAAACCTGAAGAAGTGTTGACTGCTGAAGATGAAGCAATTGCCACGAAAATCTGGCAGACACATGTCCCGCAATCCGGGCAGTCGCTGACAGTTGAAGGCGAACTAATCCGCGCGGTGGAGAAACTGCGCGATGAGGCTCAGCGCAATGGAAATGGCAATCGCGACAAAGAGCATGTCATTCTTGTGGACTACCTAGCCGATACATTGGCCAAAGACGCCGTTTTCACTGAGCTCCAACAAACACGTATCTGTAACATCACTCACCAATTGCGGCAGAATGATTTGGTTGAGCTTGATGACGAACCCTACGACTATCTAATGAGCCGTATTGTGGAATATTACAAAAAATACGGATCGCAGCCGCGTGAGATCAATCCGGACCTTTGGCGCTGAAAGCTACCGCCGCTGGTCAAACCGCCGCCCGACCATGGCGCTCGCAATGTTGACTTTCTGGATATCAATCGACCCGCCAGCAATGCCCCAGCCCCATGCGTCCCGCATCCGGCGTTCCATCGGGTAGGCGGTGGAATAGCCATAGCCACCCATCATCTGCACCGCATTGCCTGTCACATTTCGCGCAATCTGGTTGGCGAAGCATTTGGCGGTGCTGCTGTCGAGAATTGACGGCAGCCCTTTGTCGGCATTCACCGCGGCTCGCCAGATGAGCAGCCGCGCCGCCTCCACCTCCATTTGCATTTCCGCAAGTTTCATCTGCACCGCCTGAAAATCGGCGAGCGGTTTGCCGAACTGTTGGCGTTCCTGCACATAGGCGAGAACATCCTCGAGCGCGCCAGACGCCTGCGCCAACGCCATTGTCGCATTGCCGCAGCGTTCTAGGTCGAATGCCTCCATCAGCTTAGCAAATCCGCCTGCCGGAACCACGATATTGCCTATCGGCACCTTCACATTGTCGAGGTAGATGTCAGCCGACGGCACCCCACGAAAGCCCATAAGCAGTTCAGGCTCGCCAAAGGTCAGCCCTTCCATGCCCTTCTCGACCAGCACCGCACCGATGCCTTTTGCACCGGGCGCATCGGACAGGCGGGTGTAAACGAGATACGCATCGCTACGCCCGCCGCCCGAGCACCAGCGTTTGGTGCCGTTGATCGTCACTTTGTCGCCATCAACCACCCCGCGCGTTGTCAAGTCGGTCAGCGCGGTTCCGGCACCGGGCTCCGACATCGACACCGCGACGATCATTTCGCCGCGACATACCGCAGGCACGAAACGCTGCTTCAACGCTTCCGGCGCGAAATGGCGGATGGCTTGGACTGGCCCCACATTAGCTTCAAAACAGGGAAAGGCGACCGCACTTGAGACCTTCGCCAGTTCTTCGAGTACAATTAGCGCGTCGAGATTGGAAAGGTTCAGGCCACCCAGTTCTTCGGGTATATTGATGCCCAAAAACCCCATCTCGGCCATTCGTTTGACCATATCATGCGGCAGGGGTTCGTTATTCGCCTCAAGGCTCGAAGCCAGCGGAGCGAGCTCTTTTTGCGCAAAGGCACGCGCGGTTTCTTTCAGTGCCTGCTGTTCTTCGGTAAAACTGAAATCCATCGCCGCGCTCCTCAATTTAATCGAACGATTAAATCAGTAGCGAACACAGCAATTCGGTCAACCGCCGTTTAAGGTCAGTTGCCTGAACAGGGCGCGGTCGAGCATTTCGTCGAACTTGCAACCGAGTCTGTCGCCTTCGGCCCAAACGGCGGTTGCGCTGATCGGGTTGCTGCCTGCAAGCCGCAGCCACAAGCGGTCGCCAACCTCGATGCTGCTGTCGATCAAAACTCGGCATCCGTAAATCGATAGATCGACAAGGCGGGCTTCAATCGGATGCTTGGCATGGCGCCGGACTGTAGCTTTAGCGAGCAGCACAGGATGGCGCATTGCCTCGCGTTGTTCCAGCCGGGCAGGTTCAACTCTCCGATATTGCGACGTCATATAACCCATCAACATCCCCTGACAAAAGGACTAGCGGGATAAGGTCAATATTCGGTAAATGTGAAATTCCGTCAATCGCCGGTCAATATCCGGTCCACCAGTTGCTGTACCGTGGGTACGAAGCCGTTCGAATAAAACGGATCCTTGCCAAACAGATAAGCGCTGTGCCCAGCAAACATCAGGTTTTCGTCGATTGGCGCACCGTGAGCGATATTCTGCAACGCCTTTTGGATACAGAAACTGCGCGGGTCAGCGAGCCGTCCGGTCGAGTTATTGTCATGGTCTTTCCATGAAGAGAATCCGCAATGTGACAGGCAGCCCATGCAATCCTTCTGGTCCTTACGGATGACCTCGCCCGATCCCGGCGTGACAAACACCAGCGTATTGTCCGGTGTCTTCAGCGCAACGGTGAAACCGCGTGCGTGCCATTCGCGGGCCTTCATCAAACTGGCAGTGGTCACCCAGAAATTCTTGCCCTTTACGCCAACATCAAGCTGAGCGGTATGTTCAAGGTCGGCGGCCTGTACATAGGCAATCTGTCGGTCGGAGCGCGCCTGCAATTCGTTCAAAAATGGATTGATCACGGCGCTCGAATAAAATCCGGTTGGCGAGAACTGGTGCAGCAATACGCCGTCTTCCGGAATCTTGGTTAGCGCGTCTTTCCAGCCGTCTGGAATGGGGCTTTCTTGGGTCAACAATGGCCGCGTGCCAAGCTGAAAGGCTATTTGCCCAAGCTCGGGATTGTCGATCCAGTTTTCCCATTCACGAAGGAACCAGACGCCGCCTGCCATCACAATCGGCAGCTCGTCGGATATGCCTTCAGCCCGCATTACATCACGCAACGCTTTTACGCGCGGATACGGATCTTCGGGGCTACGCGGGTCTTCTGCATTGGAAAGGCCATTATGTCCGCCCGCAAGCCAAGGGTCTTCATATACCACGGCGCCCAGCCATTCAGGCACTTTATGATAAGCGCGTTTCCACAACGCGCGAAAGGCCCGTGCGGAGCTGACAATCGGCAGATAATAGACGCCATATTGCGCGGCAATTTCAGAAAGCTTGTAAGGCATTCCGGCACCGCACGTTACACCCGTGACCATGCCTTTGGTTGCTTCTAAAATTCCGTGAAGGATGCGCTGCGACCCGCCCATTTCCCACAGCACGTTGATGTTGATTGCACCCCTGCCGTTTGCGATTTCATGTGCAAGCCGGACTTGGGCTATTCCGCCCTTGATGCCATATTCGACAAGCTCTTCATGCCGCTCTGCACGGGTTTTGCCGTGAAAAACCTGCGGGATCATGTCACCATTTTCGTCATAGCTATCAGCATTAACTGCCGAAACGGTGCCAATTCCGCCGGCCGCGGCCCATGCTCCGGAACTTGCATGATTGGTTGCGGCAACACCTTTGCCGCCCTCGACCAGCGGCCACACTTCGCGACCACCGTACATTATGGGTTTCAGACCCTTGAACACAATTTCGACCCCTATAGCCTAAAAAGGCGCGTAATAGCGCGCTCTGCATCACTTTGCGCTATCGCAAACATTCAGCTTTGTCGCGCAAAATCGGCGCGTTTCATCGCAGAACCATAGAGCTGGCGATAACGGGCAAACATCGTTGCTTCGTCATATTGCGAGCAGGCAACGAGCCGGTTTGCCTCTCCAACGCTCGCGCGCAAACTGGCATCTTCTGCGAGTTTTCGGATCGCCTCGGCCAATGCATCTTCGTCCTGACGTGCCACGATATAAGGCAGATTTTCGCGCGCAACGATGTTGCGGACATCACCAACATCGGTCGAAACTGCGGGCAGCGCGCTAGTCATCGCCTCAACCAGCGAGATTGGATATTGCTCGCTGTCCGAAGACAAAGCAAAGATGTCAAACAGCCGAATATACCGCGCAGGATCTCGCAAAAAGCCAGGCATCATGACGCGGTCAGCTATGCCGAGCCGATCCGCCTCGGCCATGATGGCGCCGCGTTCGGGTCCTTCACCGGCAATCGCCAGCCGGACATTCGGCCCGGCCGCAGCAACAGCGCGAACCAGACGCGGCAGGTTTTTGACTGTGCGAAGGCCAGCAATCGTGCCTACGACGATTTCGCCGTAGCGTTTCTGAAAACCTGGAAACGACCCACGTTGCGGGCGACGGTTGAAATGTTCGGTATCGATCGCGTTGGGAAACCGGCAGATTTTGTCGGGCGGCTGGTGCCAAGCATTGCGCGCAATCTGCTCAAGCGTTTTGGATGGCACCACCAGCGCATGGGAGCGTTGCAACGCGATCATCCGAAACCAGTTGCGGCGGGCTTTCAGCCGGTCGATTTCGTCATGGTTGAAACCGTCTTCATGGTGGATCAGCGGCGGCAGGCCCATACTTTGTCCAAGCAATGTGCGCGCCATCACGCCGTCCATCGACCCCCAATTATAGCTGAGTACAAGATGGAATTTCTTCATATATTTGGCGAGCCTGCGATAGCGGCCCATGCCCGGCATTCCGGCGAGCGAAGGCGCGGCATCTTTAGGAAAGCTGACCTTGATCCGCTTATCGATCGCGTCCGCCGCGCCGAAAGCATCGGGAACCGCCGACAATACCGTGTGCTCGGCCTGATCGCCAAAATGGTTCATCAACCGGACGGTACGCGATTCCTGACCGCCCAAATTGAAGCTGCTATGCAAATGGAGGATGCGTACCGCCGCCATGCTTGTGTTTCCCTAATGCACCCCCCAGATGGGTTTAATGCAAATCAAAGTCATGCCGTCCCCCTACCGCCCCGATCCGAAAATCACCAGTCTTGGTGAAAAAATCGGTGATGCGGTTCAGGCCGCGGATTTTCCGAAAACCATTTTGCGCTTTCGAAACGACCGCTGGGCGGCAACGGTAGGACTCGAATCTTTGAGAGATGACGAATGGCTTCAACATTTCGGACGTTTTGAACCACTTCTCGGAAATATGTCCGAACCGCTAGCGTTGCGCTATCACGGACACCAATTTCGCGTATATAATCCGGATATTGGCGATGGACGGGGATTTCTCTTTGCCCAGTTGCGCGACGGATATGACCGGTTGCTAGATTTGGGTACCAAAGGGTCGGGAACGACGCCTTATAGCCGCCGGGGTGACGGTCGCCTGACGCTCAAAGGCGGGGTTCGCGAGATATTGGCCACCGAAATGCTCGAGGCATTGGGCGTCAACACCTCCAAAACCTTCTCGCTCATTGAAACCGGCGAGCAATTGATGCGCGGGGATGAACCTTCGCCGACGCGGTCTGCCATGATGGTGCGGCTCAGCCATAGCCATATCCGAATCGGCACATTCCAGCGTATCGCCGCAGAGGGCGATGTCGAAATGATGGAACGGCTGGTCGAATATACTTTGACGAATTTATACAACGAAACGCCAACAGAAAATCCGGCAGCGCAGTTGCTCAACCTTGCGGTCGAGCGTATCGCCGATCTCGCAGCTTCCTATATGGTCGCAGGCTTTGTCCACGGCGTACTCAACACCGACAATATCAACATCACCGGCGAAAGTTTCGATTACGGCCCTTGGCGATTTACCGAATTTTGGGACCCGCGTTTCACCGCCGCCTATTTCGATGAGAGCGGATTATATGCGTTCGGCAGACAAGCCGAGGCGATTCACTGGAATCTGGGCCAACTCGCGGTTTCACTTCGGTTAATTTGCGAGGCACCACCCTTAATTGAAGCGTTGGAGCGGTTTCCGGGCCTTTTCCAGAATGCGATTGTTCGCCGTTTCCTGTGGCGGCTTGGCGTGGAACCGCGGGGCGAAGAAAGGGACAGGCTGCTGGTTGAAGCGGGTGAACGAGCCATGGTCCGCGAACAGATTCCGATTGACCGCCTTTTCTTTGAGCATCGCGCCGGGCGCTCGGACGATCCCTCGAGATATGGCGAAATGCGCAGGGCCTTTGCCAAAATGCTAAGCGATTACCGCAATCCTGGTACCGCCGGACATTCGTACTGGGCGAAAGCGGACCCCTGCTCAATGCTGATCGACGAAGTCGAGAGCATCTGGAGCGCAATTGCCGACAGGGACGATTGGGCCCTTTTAAATCGAAAGATATCTGCCATCCGGATTATGGGTGAAGCCCATGCGAAAGACCGCTGAAACCGGCATTTCTACAAATATAATTTACTTGATGGTAAACACTTGCACGGCATTATAGTAAACTTCGATTAACCGCGTTGGCAGAGAGCATGCCTTGCCTGAACTGATTTCATTTGAACCCGCAACTGGTGCCGAGCTTTGGCGCGGACCGGAGAGCGATGTCGACCAAGAGGTCGCGGCTGCGCGTGCTGCATGGCCACAATGGGCGGCGGCGCCTTTATCGCACCGCATCGAACGAGTCCGCAATTTCGGCAACCGGGTGCGCGCCAATCTTGAAAGCTTCGCCGATGTCATCGCACGCGAAACCGGAAAGCCCCTGTGGGAAGCGCGCAACGAGGTTGAATCGGTCGTCGGCAAAGTCGACATTTCGATCAGGGCTTACGCTGATCGGACTTCGCAACGCAGGCTGGAGGGCAAAGTCGGTACGCGAAGCGCGCTGCGCCATAAGCCACATGGCGTGCTGGCGGTGCTGGGGCCTTATAATTTCCCCGCACATTTGCCGAACGGGCATATTATCCCAGCGTTGATTGCAGGAAACGCGATTGTCTTTAAACCATCCGAAAAGACCCCTGCTGTCGGCCACATGCTCGTCGATTACTATCAGAAATCGGGCATTCCCGAAGGCGTGGTGCGTATCGCGCAAGGTGGCGCAGAAACCGGCAAGGCGCTATCGCATCATCCCGATATTGACGGGCTGCTGTTTACCGGTTCGGCGCAAACCGGGATAGCTTTGAACCGTCAGTTCGCGCATCGCCCCGACAAGATTCTCGCGCTGGAAATGGGCGGGAATAATCCGATCATTGTGTGGGACACCCGCGACATTCACAGCGCCGCAGTGCTTGTCGTGCAGTCCGCATTTCTGAGTGCCGGCCAACGCTGCACTGCCGCACGCCGGTTGATTGTGAAAGATGAGCTTTATGATCAGGTTGTCGGCGAGGTGAGGAAAATCGCCGACCGGCTGGTCATCGGCGAACCGCACGGCGAACCGCCACCCTTCATGGGACCAGTTATCGACAATGAACTGTGCGACAATTTGGTCGAGAGCTTTCTTGCTCTGATGAGCCGTGGCGGACGGCCGATCAAGCATATGGCGGTGCCTATTCAGGGACGGCCGTTTCTCACTCCCGGAATCATCGACGTAACGGACATGAAGGACCGCCCCGACATCGAATTATTTGGCCCCCTATTGCAAGTCATCCGTGTGCCAGATTTTACTGCAGCGATTATCGAGGCTAACAACACGCGATTTGGTCTTTCTGCAGCATTGATTGGCGGCACGGCTGCCCAATATGACGAATTTTGGGCCAATAGCCGTGCAGGTATCGTAAACTGGAACGCGCCGACCAATGGCGCTTCATCGGCGGCACCATTTGGTGGCATCGGCCTATCGGGCAACCATCGGCCAAGCGCTTATTACGCCGCCGATTATTGCGCTTATCCCGTTGTTTCTTCCGAAAATGACCAACCCAAGGCGATGATCGGCATAGGTCTGAAGGACGAAGACAGCGCGCCGGTTTTCGAACCCAAAGCCGCCCTCTAAAGTTCTGCTACCCGCTGCGCAATATATCCTGATTTGAAGCTGTCACACCGCGTTGGCATGTTTGACTGATGGAAAAAGCACGAGTCTATCTGGTCGGCGCAGGCCCCGGTGATCCCGAATTATTGACATTGAAAGCGGCGCGACTGATCGCGACAGCCGATGTCATTGTCCATGACGGGCTCGTCGACGATGCGATCATGGATATGGTGAACCCGGCGGCCAGACTTATTTCGGTCGCCAAACAGCGCAGCCGGCATTCCGTGCCGCAAGAAGGGATAAACGAAATTCTCGTCCGCGAGGCACAGGCAGGTCGCCTTGTCGTTCGCCTGAAAGGCGGCGATCCGTTTGTGTTCGGGCGCGGCGGCGAAGAGGCCGAGGCATGCCGTGATGCAGGTATCGACGTTGAAGTTGTCCCCGGCATATCGGCAGCGATGGGTGGCGCTGCAGAAGCCATGCTTCCCCTCACCCACCGCGATGCGTCAAGCGCGGTCAGCTTCGTTGCTGGCCAGTGCAAGGGCCTGACCGACCAGAATTGGGCGGGACTCGCTGGCAAGGGCCGCACGCTGGTTATCTATATGGGCGTTGCCACCGCAGCCGATATTACCGAAAAGCTGATTGCCGACGGCGTATCGCCAGACATGCCGGTAGCGGTGCTCGAACGCGTAACGCGCAAGGGGTCGCGCGCCATTCGCACTTTACTGACTGACCTCGGCGATATGATCGGCCGCGAGGGCGTGGCATCGCCAGCGATCATCATCGTCGGCGAAGTCGTCCTCAAATCGGATGCGCAGGACAAGATCCGCGCATTTGCCAAACAAGCGGAGCAACTCGTGTGAAAATACTGACTGGTAATGATTTGGCTTCAGGGGCCGTCACCTGGTGGACTGGCCAAGGTTGGTCGATCCATGTTGAAGACGCAGCCGATGTCGGCGAGCAAGGTGAAGCCATATTGCACGCCGAGGAAGGCGCTCGCCGGGTTAACGCGCCCTATATCATCGATGCAATCGCAACGCCCGAAGGCCCTCGTCCAGCGCACATCAAGGATCGGGTTCGAGCACTTGGGCCAACCGTTCGTCCCGACCTGACATTGAAACCGGCCGATCCCACTGCTGGCGAATGGGTGATTTGAAATGTATCAATATGACACTTACGACCAAGCTATTGTTGACGCCCGCGTCGAGGAATTTCGCGATCAGGTAAGGCGCCGTCTGTCGGGCGAGATGACCGAGGACCAGTTCAAACCGCTGCGGCTGATGAACGGCCTGTACCTGCAACTTCACGCCTATATGCTTCGGGTCGCCATTCCTTACGGTACGCTCGACAGCCGCCAGATGCATCTATTGGGTCATATCGCGCGCAAATATGACCGCGGTTACGGCCACTTCACTACGCGGCAGAATATCCAGTATAACTGGATCAAGCTTGAGGAATGCGCCGATCTGCTCGCCGAACTGGCGCAGGTCGAGATGCATGCGATTCAGACCAGCGGCAACTGTATCCGCAATATTTCGTCGGACCAATATGCAGGTGCTGCCGCCGACGAAGTCGCCGACCCGCGTCCCTGGGCAGAGCTACTTCGCCAATGGTCGACCTTCCATCCCGAATTCAGCTATCTACCGCGCAAGTTCAAAATTGCGGTGATTGCATCGCCTGAAGATCGTGCAGCGATGCGGCTGCATGACATCGGTATCGAGCTGGTAAAGCAGGACGGCGTTCTGGGTGGCCGCGTGTTTGTCGGTGGCGGCATGGGCCGCACGCCGATGACCGCGCCCGAAATCAACCCGTTCGTTCGCGCCGAAGATTTGCTGAGCTATGTCGAGGCCTGCCTTCGCGTCTACAACCGCTATGGTCGCCGCGACAATATCTACAAGGCGCGGATCAAGATCCTCGTCCATGAAATCGGTGCCGACGAATATCGCCGCCAAGTCACGCAAGAGTTCGCGCATGTGAAGACGTTGGGCATCGACCCGCCTTTGGCGGAATTCGACCGGATCAGCGCGTTCTTTGCACCGCCTGCATTCGAGACAGTGAGCGATGACATCGACCGGAGCGACCCTGATTTCGCAGTCTGGCTCGACCAAAACGTAAAGCCGCACAAGCAGGCAGGCTACGCCATCGTCAACATCAGTCTGAAGCCAATAGGCGGAATTCCGGGCGACGCCAGCGCTGACCAGATCGACGTCATGGCCGACCTTGCCAAACAATATAGTTTTGACGAACTCCGAGTGACTCACGCGCAGAACATCGTGCTGCCGCATGTCGCCAAGCGCGATCTTTACGCGGTGTGGCAGCGGCTGAATGTCGCCGAACTGGCCGATGCCAATCTCGACCTGATCAGCGATATCATCGCCTGCCCCGGCCTTGATTATTGCAGCCTCGCAAATGCGCGCTCGATTCCGGTCGCGCAGAAAATCGCGACCCGCTTTGCCGATATGGAACGGCAGCGCGATCTGGGCGAGTTGAAGCTTAAAATATCTGGCTGCATCAACGCCTGCGGACATCATCATGCCGGACATATCGGAATATTGGGTGTCGATAGGAAGGGTGTCGAAAATTACCAGCTGACCTTTGGCGGCTCGGGCGCAGAAGATGTCAGTATCGGCAAAATCATTGGACCCGGCTTCAGCGAGGACGGCGTTGTCGATGCGGTCGAAAAGGCAACCGAAGTCTACAAGAGTTTGCGCGAAGGCGATGAGCGTTTCCTCGACACATACCGCCGTGTCGGTCTCGAACCTTTCAAGGAGGCTATTTATGGTTGAGTTTCGTTACCGCACTGACGAGGTCAACGAACAGCCTTCGGTTACGCTCGATTCGTTTCTGGACCAGTCGAATTCAACTGCTGTCCGTCTGGAACCCGACGACGACGCGCGCGCCTTGTTGCCGTTTCTCGACCGACTGGCATTGATCGAAATCGCCTTTCCCAAATATCGCGACGGTCGGGGCTATAGCTCGGCGCGCATATTGCGCGAGGCTGGATACAAAGGCGAATTGCGCGCGCAAGGCGACGTTCTGGTCGACCAGATCGCGTTCATGCGTCGTTGCGGTTTTGACAGCTTCGCCCCTGAAGGTTCGTTGAACCCGGCAGACGTCGATGCTGCGTTTGCGCGCTACGACCATGTTTATCAGGGTGCTGCCGATGCCGCCGTGCCCGTGTGGAAGCTGCGCCATGGGTGAACAGGTCCGCATCATCGACCGGATCGACACCGCGCCGCGTTATTCGGAAAGCGACGCCGTTCGCCTGAATAACATGTTCCGCGGTCGCGATACGGTCGAGATGCTGACCGTATTGCTCAAAGAAAATATGCTGGGCGACGCCGCCATAGTCTCAAGCTTTGGCGCGGAAAGCGCTGTGTTGTTGCACCTGATCGCCAGCATAGATCCAACGGTTCCGGTGCTGTTTCTCGAAACTGGCAAGCATTTCCCCGAGACGATTACCTATCGCGAGGAGTTGCGCGAGGGGCTGGGGTTGACCGATTTGCGCAATCTGACCCCCGATCCCGAGTTACTGGCGCAAAAGGACGGGACTGGCCTCCGCTGGTCCTATGACCCCGATGGCTGCTGCGAAATTCGCAAGGTATTGCCGTTGAAGGCAGCACTTGCACTCTTCGATGCGCAGTTTACGGGTCGCAAGGCGTTTCAGTCATCGACCCGCTCGGCATTGCCGCGTTTTGAAATCGAAGAAGGCCGGTTGAAGGTCAATCCGCTCGCCGACTGGGACCGAGCGCGGCTCGACGCCTATATGACCGAGCACAAGCTGCCAGCGCATCCACTGGTCGAACTTGGTTATCCCTCGATCGGTTGCTCGCCTTGCACAACAAAGGTTGGCCTCGGCGAAGACCCGCGGTCGGGCCGTTGGAAGGGCTGGGACAAGGTTGAGTGCGGTATCCACACCGAAGTCTCGCCATTGGACGACGACGGCGCAAACGATCCGATTTTCTGATTAGGCACCCGAATGCCAAAACGGTCATCCTGAACTCGTTTCAAGATCTTAATTATCTGACGGCGAAGGTAAGATGCTGAAACAAGTTCAGTATGACGGTTAAGTTTAGATGAGCTGTATCTGCAGCTAGGCCAACTTTAATCCTTCGGGAAAAAATATTCTTGAATCTCGGCTGCGATTCTGGCCGGACGCAAAGTCTCAGCATCAATACAGCACCAGCTTGATTTAACCTCGGCCAGAACTTCCTCGCCGCGTTTGATGACCGTGTCATAGAATGACCGCGCGCCATGAACCTTTTCCAACACTACCGAAGCGATGACATCGTCATTCAGGAACGCCGGTTTGCGGTAGGTGATTTCGTGTTTCAGCGCGACCCACAGATATTTCGCAGCGGTTTCAGGTGGCGCAAGTTTGTTCCAGTGATCAAGCACCGCGTCCTGCACCCAGTTCAGATAGCGCGCGTTGTTCACGTGCCCCATGAAATCAATGTCGGCAGGCAACACACCGATACGGTGAATATGAGGAAGGGCGGTGGTCATGATCTAATTGATAAAGCCATAAGTGATTTGAGTTTAAAAGACATTACAGCAAATAGATGAACATCAGCCGTCTGTTATTAACAATGCTGTAAATTTATCGGCGCATTGCCGCAATAGCCGATGTCAGTGACATCAACTTGCAACATCAGGCCTGCTATCCCACATCGTGATTATGCCCAAAGCCAAATCGACAAATTGGACCGACACGAGTTTCTACAGGTGGTCAATGGTCGTTCTCGGATGGCTACTAATCGTTGCTGCTCCGATTGCCAGTCCGTTACCCGGACCTGGCGGCATTGCATTGTTTGTCATCGGGCTCGGCGTTATCCTCAAACATTCGCTGTGGGCAAAGAAACGCTATTCGCGGCTTTCGAGGCACCATCCCGAATATGCCCGTTGGGCAAATTGGGCTTTGCGACGCAACAAGGTCAAAGGCACGCCGCCATTTCCCGATATAAAACGCGACATCTTGCACCTGTTCCGGCGTGATGATCTTGACGCAAAACTGCCATAAGCCGTGTTGACTTTTACGTCCCCTGTCCGTATCGGCCACGTCAACAAAGGCGGTCGCTGGACAGATTCGGCGGCCCTTTTATTTTCAAGATGCAAAAAATTTAAGGATTACAGTCATGAAGCGCACTTTTCAGCCGAGCAATCTCGTGCGTGCCCGCCGCCACGGTTTCCGTCTGCGTATGTCGACCGCTGCTGGCCGCAACATCCTGAACTCGCGCCGTGCACGTGGCCGCAAGAAGCTGTCGGCTTAACACCCGAAACGGCGGACCGCGACATGCGCGGTTACAATATCATCAAAAAGCGATCAGACTTTCTGGCCGCCAACCGGGGGAAGCGATATGCTACTCCCGGTTTTGTTTTGCTGGTGAAAGACCGGCAAGATGATGACCCCGCAATCCGGCTCGGTATTACCATTACCAAGAAAGTCGGTAACGCAGTTGTCCGCAACCGGATGCGGCGCAGATTCCGCGAAATGGCGCGTGAGATGCTGGGTGACAAAGGTAAAGCTGGTGCCGACCATGTGCTAATCGGCCGCGATGGCGGGATCGATCAAGATTTCGCCGAATTACGCACCGACATGGCGCGTGCTTTGGATAAACTTGGCAAGTGATCGCAAAGCTTCTTATCCTGATTGCGCGCGGGTGGCAAATAGGTCCGTCGCGCATCTTGCCGCCAACTTGCCGCTATAGCCCGAGCTGCTCGGCCTATGCGATAACGGCACTGCAGAGATATGGCGCAATTAAGGGTGGCTGGCTCGCCGCCAAAAGGCTATTGCGCTGCCAACCTTGGGGCGGGCACGGATATGATCCGGTGCCGCAACCGCCTAGTATATTGAATAATGGGGAATAAAACACGTGGACGACAAGCGTAACCTGATCTTTGCAGTTTTGCTGACGGGCCTTATCCTGTTCGGCTGGCCCTATGTGGCCAGCATGTTTTTCCCTACTCCAACCGTGGTCGAGGCACCCGCCAAGACCGAAGCAGTTGCCGCAGGCACGGCGACGACAGGTGCTGCCATCACCTCGGCAGCGGCGCCAAAAAATGTGCCGCTCGGTGATGCACTGAAAGGTTCCGCCCGTATCCTCGTTGAAACGCCTAAGCTTAAAGGCTCGGTCAATCTCGAAGGTGCGCGGATCGATGATCTTCTGTTGCTAGCGCATCGTACGGAACTCGCGAAGGAGTCGCCCCCTGTCCGCCTGTTTGCGCCGTCTGGAACAGCAAAAGCCCATTTCGCACGTTTTGGCTGGGTCGGCAGCGGCGTCACTTTACCCGATGATAAAACCGTCTGGACGCCAAGCGCGAACAAACTGACACCCGAAACGCCGGTCACGCTAAGCTGGACCAACGCTGAAAACCAGAAGTTCGATATCATCCTTTCCGTCGACAAAGACTACCTGATCAGTGCCGAACAGCGCTTCACCAATGGCGCCGCGATCGAAGCGCAGGTCGCTCCCTTCGGCCTTCTCAGCCGGAACGGGCAATCGCCTGATCCTGACAGCTGGAACATACACGTCGGACCGATGGGTGTGTTCGATGGCAAGATCGTCAACGTCAATTATGACGATGTGATCGAAGCGCCCAAAGGCGAAGTCGACTACACGACCACCGGCGGCTGGCTTGGCGAGACCGAGAAATATTGGCTGGCGGCGCTGGTTCCGGATCAGAAAGTCAAAACCAACGCGTCATTCAAGACCGCTGATGGCTATTATTGGTCGCAAATGGTCAATGCCACGCAAAGCAAGGTCGCGCCTGGAGAAAGCATCACGCAAACTTCGCGCCTGTTTGCAGGCGCAAAGGAAGTCGAAACACTCGACATGTATGCCAACAAGCAAGGTATTCCTCTACTCGACTATTCAATCGACTGGGGCTGGTTCTGGTTCATCGCCATACCCTTTTTCTGGATCCTGCATTGGCTGTTTGGCGTTTTCGGTAATTTCGGTGTCGCAATCATCGGCCTGACGATCATCGTCCGTCTGTTTATGTTCCCTGTTGCGCAAAAGCAGTTTGCCTCGATGGCGCAAATGCGCGTTGTGCAGCCGAAAATGAAGGCCGTGCAGGAGCGCTGGAAAGACGACAAGCCGCGCATGCAGCAGGAAATGATGAAACTGTACAAGGATGAAAAGGTCAATCCGCTTGCCGGATGCCTGCCCATCGTACTGCAAATTCCGATCTTCTTCGCGCTCTACAAAATTCTGATGCTATCGATCGAAATGCGCCACCAGCCGTTCGCATTGTGGCTGAAAGACCTTTCTGTTCCCGACCCTTCGGCGCATTTGTTGTTCGACATGCTTGGCACAGGTATTACGCTCCCTGCGTTCTTGGCAATCGGCGTTCTGCCCATTCTACTTGGCGTAACTATGTGGCTGATGCAGAAATTGAACCCGCAGCCGATGGATGAAGTCCAGAAGCAAGTGTTCGCCATCATGCCGTGGTTCCTGATGTTTATCATGGCGCCATTTGCAGCAGGGCTTCAATTGTACTGGGTGATGTCCAACCTGGTATCGATAGCGCAGCAGAAATGGCTATATTCGCGGCACCCGATTCTGAAACAGCAAGCCGCCAAGGATGCTGAGGAAAAGGCGGCGACGAAAGCCAAGGCAGGAACGTGAGCGCGGATGTCATTGCAGGAATAGCCGAACCCAACCGAATTTTTTCCGGTCCGGTCAGCTTCCTGAAATCGGCGCCAAAGCTTGAGTTCTTACCCGAACCGACGGTGCCGGAAATCGCCTTTGCTGGCCGCTCGAACGTCGGCAAGTCGAGCCTGATCAACGCGCTCGTCAACCGCAACAATTTGGCGCGTGCGTCGAACACGCCGGGGCGAACACAAGAGCTGAACTTCTTTGATGTCGGCGACCCTGCGCTGTTTCGCATCGTCGATATGCCCGGTTACGGCTATGCCAAGGCACCCATAAAAACGGTCCAGCAATGGCGTTATCTGATCAACGATTACTTGCGCGGGCGCGCAGTGCTCAAACGCGTGTTTGTTCTCATCGACAGCCGCCACGGCATTAAGGAGGTCGATCATGACATCATGGGAATGCTCGATTCCGCCGCGATCAGCTACCGGATTGTCCTGACCAAGACCGACAAGATCAAGGCGACCGAGCGCGAAGCGGTCGAGGCGGACACAATGACCAAACTACGCAAGCATGTCGCTGCCTATCCCGACCTTTCGGTAACATCGGCCGAAAAAAAGGGCGGGATTGATGAGTTGCGATTAGCGGTGCTAGAAGCTGTCGCTTCATGAGCATCAAACTCATCATTGGCAACAAGGTCTATTCGAGCTGGAGCTTGCGCGGCTGGCTGGCCGTCAAGCAGTCGGGGCTGCATTTTGATGAAATGACCGTCCCACTATTTGGCGACGACTGGGCAGAACGCAAACGTGAGGTCGACCTCGCGCCGTCTTCGGGGAAAGTACCGATCTTGTGGGACGGCGACGCGGTGGTCTGGGATAGTCTCGCGATCATCGACTATCTCGCCGACAAGGTGGGGCGCGACCGTTACTGGCCAAAGGACGATGTTGCACGCGGCATGGCACGGTCAATGGCGGCGGAAATGCACTCGGGCTACACTGCGCTACGCCGCGAATGCCCGATGAATACGCGCAAAACCGTGACGGGCGTAAAAGTGTCCGAAGACACCCGCGCAGATGCAATCCGGATATTGCAGACATGGGCCGAGGCACGCTCGCGCTTCGGGCGCGAAGGGCCATATTTGTTCGGCACGTTCAGCGCAGCGGATATCATGCTCGCACCCGTCGTTTCACGCTTTGTTACCTATGGCTTCACCTTGCCGGGATTTGCCCAAAGCTATGTCGAGGCGATGATGGTGCATCCGTGGATGGAAGATTGGTATGCGGCGGCAGCATTAGAGCCTTGGACGATCAAGCGGATCGAGGACGCGGCTACCTAATCCTGGCGGACGGATAGGGCGTGCCGTCTTTATGGGAATAACCATTGGCTTGGAACGTCATGTCGATGTCGGAATACGCCCCGCCGCCATCTTTGTTGCCGGCCCCAATGGCGATAAAAGCGCAATTTTCACTTGAGCGATTGATCAGATGGTGACCGTTGTGAACGCCAGCAGGCCAGGCCGCAACATCGCCCGCCCGCAGGATCGTTTCCCCGTCATTCTCCACTAATACAGCCACACCCGACAGTATGATGACCAGTTCATCCTCTTCTTCATGCCAGTGCCGCTGCGATGACCACGCGCCCGGTTGCAGCACGACATGGCTCGCGCCCATTTTTGTAAGACCGGTTGCAGGAGCGAGCCTGCGCCACCAGCGGCCTTCGACAGCTTCATCGAACGGTGCTGGGTAACCGGTGGCGTTTGTTTGCGGGATTGCTTCGATATCGATTTTTGGCATCGCAAGCTCCTATCCGCATTGCGCGCGGTGCAATAGCTTTTGGTCAGCGAGCACCAGCGCCATCATCGCTTCGACAACCGGCGTACCGCGAATGCCAACGCATGGATCATGGCGGCCTTTTGTGACGATATCCGTCGCCTCTCCGGCTTGATTGATCGTTTCAACGGGCGTGAGTATCGATGACGTCGGTTTAAACGCGACTCGCACCACAACCGGCTGCCCCGTTGAAATTCCGCCCGCGATGCCGCCGCTGTTGTTCGCCAAAAATTCTGGATGGTTCGACCCCTCGGCCGAAGGCCGCATCCGGTCGGCATTTTCCTCGCCGCGCAGACGGGCCGCACCAAAGCCAGCGCCGATTTCGACGCCCTTGACGGCGTTGATGCTCATCATTGCCGACGCAAGTTCGCTGTCAAGCTTGGCATATAAAGGCGCCCCCCAACCCGGAGGCACGCCAGTTGCTACGCACTCGATGACCGCACCGAGTGACGAGCCCGCCTTACGCGCCTCATCCACCAGTTTCTCCCAACGGCCTGCAGCAACCTCGTCGGGACACCAAAATGGATTCTTTCCGATTTGTGTCGCTTCAAAATTATCGCGGTCGATAGCATCGCCGCCGATTTCGGCGACATAGGCCAGAATTGCGATATCGGGCATCACCGCCCGCGCCACGGCACCCGCTGCGACCCGCGCAGCTGTCTCTCGCGCGCTCGACCGCCCACCGCCGCGATAATCGCGAAAACCATATTTAGCGTCATAGCTGTAATCGGCATGGCCGGGGCGATAGGCCTTGGCGACGTCCGAATAATCCTTCGAGCGCTGGTCGATATTTTCGATCATCAACGAAATCGGCGTTCCGGTTGTGCGGCCCTCAAAAACACCTGACAAGATTTTCACCACATCGGGTTCCTGCCGCTGAGTGGTAAAGCGCGAAGTTCCTGGGCGCCGTTTATCCAAGAAGGGCTGAATGTCAGCTTCGCTTAGCGCAATCCCGGGAGGACAGCCATCGACCACCGCACCGAGCGCTGGCCCGTGGCTTTCGCCCCAAGTGGTAAAGCGAAAAACGCGGCCGAAGGTGTTGAAGCTCATCTCATTCCTCGCCCGTTAGGTTGTGCGGTACAGATTTACTGTAACGCACGTCTGCGCCGCTCTAAACCAAAATATGACCGGCTGTCATCAGGCCAGGCCAATATCAGGAGCATCTTCCTGCTTCATCCCGACGGTGTGATAACCCGCATCGACATGATGTGTTTCGCCTGTGACGCCTGCCGAAAGATCGGACAACAAATATAGCGCTGACGCGCCAACATCATCGATGGTGACATTACGGCGCAGAGGCGAATTCAGTTCATTCCACTTCATAATATAGCGGAAATCACCGATGCCCGATGCCGCAAGAGTTTTAATTGGCCCTGCAGAGATCGCATTCACCCGGATGCCTTGGGGGCCTACGTCGTTAGCCAGATATTTAACCGACGCCTCAAGCGCCGCTTTGGCTATGCCCATAACATTGTAATGCGGAACAACCTTCTCCGCGCCGTAATAGCTGAGCGTCAACATCGAACCGCCGCCGTCGCCCGTTTCCGGATCAAGCGGCGTCATCATTGCCGCCGCGCGTTTGGCAACTGCCGTGAAGCTGTAAACGCTGATGTTCATTGTCATCAAAAAGTCTTCGAGGCCAACGTCGAAATATTTGCCGCGTAACGCCTCCTTGTTCGTATAGCCGATCGCGTGGACGACGAAATCGATTGTCGGCCATTTGTCCGCAAGCGTCGCAAAGGCGCGATCGAGATTGGCCATGTCGGCCACATCGCAATCGATCAGAACATCGCATCCCAGTTGTTCGGCAAGCGGACGCACGCGCTTTTGCATGACTTCGCCCTGATAACTGAACGCCAGTTCCGCGCCTTCGGCATTCAAACGCTTGGCAATACCCCAAGCCAGCGACTTGTCATTGGCAAGGCCCATAATCAGCCCGCGTTTGCCAGCCATCAATCCGCTCATAAATCCCTCAATCTTCCTCTAAATACAGTTGGTTCGCCTTTAATCCATTTTCATGCTTGTTGGCCAGTGCCGCGTTCAATTGCGCGCCTGCCACCATGCCTAAGCCAACGAGGTAAAAGAAAATCAGTGCGACCATCACTCCGGCAAGGCTGCCATAAGCGAGATCGTAATTTCCGACGCTCGACAAAAAGAGTGGAAGCATAGCGGTTAGCCCCAACCACCAAAGGCTGACTAACGCTGCACCAGGCCATTTCGGGTAAATTTTCCCGCGATATTTGGTCGGGGTTAAACCCTTGAATATAACGTAAATCGCAACAAAAAGAATAACGAAAGGGATGATCCGCCCCCACGCGAAATATCCCGAAACAGTCTGGGCTGCGGGGATATATAAATAAACCAGCTCCTGTATCGCGGTGACCAGCACTTGGGCTGAAAAAGCGACCATCGCCAGCACCACCGAAAAGATAATCGCAGCGAGCGAGCCAAGCCGGTAATGCCAGAACGCACGGCTGGGAGTGGCACCGTAAGACCGGTACAAAACGTCACGGAACGTTTCGATCAGGCTAGCTGCGGTCCACAGGCTGACCACGGCACTGAGCCACAGCAGTGGCCCCGACCGCGCTGTCATTGCGGCTTCGATTGGTTCCTTTAGCGTGCTGGCAACCCCGGGAGGTACCGTCGCGAAGAATGCGCCAATTAGCGCGAGGCCTGACTCGGTTTGTCCAAACGCACCAGCAATCGCCGCGGCAACGACGCAAAAGGCAAATAGCGACACCAACGATAGATAAGCGAAGTTGCCCGCATGAATAAAGCCGTCACTATACACGCCAACAGCTACCCGCTTGATAACCTCAATCGTTTGACCAGTTACACCGAGCCGAGCGAACCATTTGGCTTCACTCTCGTTGGCGTGGACGGTTGCGGGCAAATGAGCGCGCGCTTCCGGCGAGAGGGGTGAAATCTCAGACACCCAGGGCCGCGCGTACCATCTCGTCATTGCCAAGGGCTTCGGCCAATTTCTTCAATTCCTCAGGATCTTTGGGCAGGTGGATCATCAAACTCACCAACTGGTCGCCGCGTTCCCCGTCCTTGCGGGTAAATCCGCGGCCCTTGATCCGAAGCGTTGCGCCCGAATCCGTTCTGGGGGGCACAGTCAACATGACATTGCCGTCGACGGTTGGAACCTTCACCTTGCCGCCCTCGACCGCTTCTTTCAGCGAAATCGGCAGGTCGATGCGAATATTGTCGCCGTCGCGGACCAGATGGGGGTGCTTACCAATGGTCAGCGTTACCATAGCGTCGCCGCTGCCGCCGGGGCCGGACTGGCCTTTGCCAGGGATCCGAATTTGCTGACCGGCGACGACGCCCTTGGGCAGTTTGAACTCAACCGTCTTGCCGTCACCCAAAGTGATCCGCTGCGGCGCCAAGGTCGCGGCGTCGGTAAACGATACCAGATGGGAATAGGCAATATTGGCGCCCTTTGGCGGCGGCGCTTGTTGCGGACGCGGTCCAGGGCGCTGTTGCGCACCGCCACCGCCACCGCCGAACAGGCCGTCGAATATATCGCTAAGATCGATTCCGCCGGGGCCGCCAAAATCGAAACTCGCGCCACCCGGGCCGCCCTGCGCACCGCCGAAACCGCCGCCAGCAAAGCCCCTTGGCTGGCCGTTTTCATCAATTTCGCCACGATCAAATTGTCCGCGTTTCTTGGCATCGGACAACAGGTCATAGGCCCGCGTTACATTGCTGAATTTATCCGCGGCCTTGGGATCGTCGGGATGCTTGTCGGGATGCAGTTCCTTGGCGAGCTTGCGATAAGCGCTCTTAATCGTCTTCTCGTCCGCGCCCTTGGAAACGCCCAATATGGAATATGGATCAGCCATTTCGGTCCCTGTGTTACGTCTCTATTACTCTAAATCGGTATTACGCCCGTTATGTCAACTCGGGACCAATGAATTTTCAGGCTTGGTGCCGACAAACTGCCGCAAAATCAGATAAAGGACTAATCCTAGCGGTCCCGCCATGAGGATAAAGAACAATATCGGCACCTGAATGATCCGGTTGATACCGCGCCGGTCTGCATTTCGTGCAGCCCATATGCCTACAAACAGATCAAAAGCGAGATAGTGGATCCAGCCGATGCTCGCACCCCCCGGCGTATCGAATATCGCCATAATGCCTACCAACGTGGTGAAATCAGCGCTCGGCCCGCCCCGCGCGCCGCCGTCGCTAATAAAACCCGCCATTAGCGAAACGATAAGGACGGCATAAGTCAAGGCCAACACGCCGCAACCTGCGTAGAACAGATAAGGTACAATCTGCTCGCGCTTCGGCGAGAACGCCAGAACCGACCAGCAGAGCATCGCATAAAGGTTGGCATAGCCAAAAATTGCATCCCACGGCATAAACTATCCTTCCCCCTTTTATCGTGCCGCAGTCTAGCCTATCGCCGCGATATGGAAAGACCCGATCCCTTTGACCTGTTTGATGAATGGTATGCCGAAGCACGGACTAGCGAGATCAACGACTCCAACGCGATGGCTTTGGCCACAACCGGCGCCGACGGCCAACCCTCGGTGCGGATGGTATTGCTCAAGGGCCATGGCCGCGATGTAGGCGGGTTCATTTTCTACACCAATTTCGAAAGCCGTAAGGCAATGCAGCTAAACGATAACCTTAATGTCGCTCTGCTTTTCCATTGGAAGTCGCTTCGCCGCCAGATCCGTATCGAGGGAGAGGCTAATCCGGTCGATGATGCCACCGCCGATGCCTATTTTGCCACGCGCTCGCGCAATTCGCAGCTTGGGGCATGGGCGTCCGACCAGTCGCGCCCGCTTGCAGACCGTGCAACCTTCGAAGCGCGTTTTGCTGAGGTCGAAGCACGCTTTGCAGATCAGGATGTTCCCCGCCCACCGCATTGGTCGGGCTGGCTAGTGACCCCGAACCGCATCGAATTTTGGCAGGACCGCGAATTCCGCCTGCACGAGCGCTGGTTATATGAACGCG
The DNA here is from genome assembly GCA_001464315.1 of Sphingomonadales bacterium Ga0077559. Taxonomy (GTDB): domain Bacteria; phylum Pseudomonadota; class Alphaproteobacteria; order Sphingomonadales; family Sphingomonadaceae; genus Sphingorhabdus_B. Next base: position 88,962 of record LNFK01000053.1, read on the forward strand.
ACGGCGACGACTGGACGACCGGGATGCTCTATCCGTGAGTCTGGCCCACAACCATCATCATGAAGCGCACGGCAACCTGACCGCGCGCGCGGCGATTGCCAGCGTCACCATGGCGTTGTTCCTACTGGCGCTCAAAGTCTATGCTGCGGCAGAGACAGGTTCGGTTGCGCTATTGGGATCTCTTGCCGACACCGGGTTTGATGTGCTCGCATCGTTGCTTACTCTGTTCAGCGTCCGCTATGCCGCGATGCCCGCCGATGACGACCACCGGTTTGGGCATGGCAAGGCGGAGGCGCTGTCTGCGTTGATGCAGGTGGTGCTGATAACGGTGTCGGCGATTTTCATCGGTTGGCGCGCCGTTGAACGGCTCGGCAGCGGCGAGAGCACGGCGCATCCCGAATATGGGATCGGTGTATCGGTGATCGCCATCGTCGCCACGTTGGCGCTGCTCGCGTACCAACGCCACGTGGTCAAACAAACCGGCTCGGTTGCGATCCACGCCGACCATGTCCATTATCAAAGCGACCTTTTGCTCAACGGCGCGGTTATCATCGCGATTGTTCTGGACACGATGCTGCGGGTCAAGGGCGCAGATCCGGTATTTGGAATCGGTATAGCTTTGTGGTTACTTTGGGGCGCGTCAAAAGCAGCGCGTATGGCGCTCGACCAATTGCTCGACCGCGAATGGCCTGAAGAAAAGCGACAACGCTTTTTGGAAGTTGCAATGCGCCATCCCGAGTTAAAGGGAATTCATGATATGCGCACGCGGTCGAGCGGCGTGCATGATTTCTGCCAGTTTCACGTCTGGGTAAACCCAGCGATGACCGTTCTCGAAGCGCATAAAATTATGGACGAAGTCGAAGAGGAACTGATGCGCGAATTTCCCGGCGTCGAAGTCCTAATTCATACCGATCCCGAGGGCCATAAGGACGAGAAGGGCTATATCCCGTCAGAAACGATCGAACATCACGACGACGGACACGCGCATGACTGACTTTCCCTATTTCCATGTCGATGCATTTGCTGATCGGCCTTTCACTGGCAATCAAGCGGCTGTGATGCCGTTGGACGCATGGCTTGACGATGCCGTGCTGCAGGCGATTGGGGAAGAGAATAACTTCGCCGAAACGGCCTTTTACATTCCCGATGCCAGCGGTGAGGCCGATTACGAGCTGCGCTGGTTCACGCCTGCGGTCGAAATCAGGCTTTGTGGCCATGCGACGCTGGCGAGCGGGCATATCGTCCTCACCCAGAACCCAAACATGGACCGAGTCACTTTCCGCACGCGACTGGCGGGTGTATTGGAAGTGCGGCGGGAGGTCGATGGCTATGCCGTTGCCCTGCCAGCGATAGCCACCGACCCTGCCGATGTTAGGGAAATGTCAGCAGCCATGGGCGGCAAGCCGCTATCGATGCGCCGCAACCCTGATCATTATAATCTGTTCCGATACGCCACCGCCGATGAAGTGCTGGCCCTCAAACCAGATATGAAGGCGCTCGCGGCCTTTGGCGACGACAGCTTCACCGCAACAGCGCCCGGCACCGATACCGACATCGTCAGCCGCGTTTTCGTTCCCGGCGCCGGCGTCGACGAAGACAGCGTAACCGGCAGTGCGCATGCTGTTCTAACGCCCTATTGGGCTGCCGAACTAAGCCGCGATAGCTTCACAGCTTATCAGGCATCGGCGCGCGGCGGCTATCTGGGATGCCGTCTCGAAGGCGACCGCGCATGGCTATCGGGCAAATGCGTCACGGTGGTAAAGGGCACGTTCAGTTTGCGGTGAGCAAACCCCATTTTCAATTAGATGAAGGACCACGCATGAAGAAATCACTCGCAATATTGGTAGCTGTAACGTTGGCATCGGCTGTCACCGCACAACAGGATTCGCCACCGCCAATGGCACCCGGCGGCGGGATGCCCAACCCTGAACAAATCTTTGCATTCATGGATGCAAACAAGGACGGATTTATTGCCAAGGATGAAGCCAAAGGCCCGTTGGCGCAGAACTTCGACTATGTCGATGGCGACAAGGACGGCAAAATTTCGTCCGACGAATTGAAGACAGTCATGGCTGCAATGCGTCCGCCCGAGCCACCGCCCGCTGGGCCTGGAAAGCCAGCCCAATAAATAAATAAGGCGGCTGGTTATTCCCCAGCCGCCTTTTTAATCAGTTAGGCGACCGTCGCCTTGTTGATTTTGCCTGGGTTCGCAGGCGGCTCGCCCTTTGGCAGCGCATCGACATGTTCCATCCCGCTGATCACATTGCCCCATGCGGTATACTGATTGTCGAGAAATGTGGCATCGTCGAAGCAGATGAAGAACTGGCTGTTTGCGCTGTTCGGGCTCGATGAACGCGCCATCGAGCATGTGCCGCGGACATGCGGTTCGCCGTTGAATTCCTGCGCAAGATCGGGCTTTTTCGATCCGCCCATGCCGGTACCAGTCGGGCAACCGCCCTGCGCCATGAAGCCGGGGATCACGCGGTGGAAAGTGATTCCGTCATAAAAGCCTTCGCTCGCCAGTTCCTTGATCCGCGCAACATGGTTTGGCGCGAGGTCGGAGCGAAGCTTGATAACAACGTCGCCGCTGTCGAGGGATAATGTCAGTGTTTCGTCGGCCATATTTCTGTCCTTTGGCTACCGGGTGATGTTGGGCGCTGCACTAGGCCAAGCGGCAAATATAGGAAAGCCAAAATCATTGCTTTTTGATGTGGCCCGCCTAGGAGGGGCGACGATCACCTCCAGCCACGGGAAAGGCCGCACATGACCAGCGAAATCGCCGATCCCGACATCCTTTCAGACGAAATCGTAGAAACACTCGACGAGGACAACCGTCTGACACGCGACTTTGTCGACCGCGTTTTGGATGCGGTTGAAGAGGGCGATCTGGTAGAGGCCCACCGGCTGGTCGAGCCGCTGCACGAAGCCGACATCGCCGATCTGTTTGAGCTGACCCCGCGCGACCGACGCGGCGAACTGGCGATTGCGCTTGGCGACCTGATGAGTGCTGAAGTGCTGGCGGAGGTCAATGATTATGTCCGCGAGGATATTATTGACGCCCTGCCTGCCGCTTTGGTCGCTGACCTTGCTGGCCAGCTCGATACCGATGACGCGGTCGCAATTATCGAGGACATGGAGGAGGAGGACCAGCAGGCCGTCCTCGCCGAACTCGACCCCGAAGACCGCGCCGCTATTGAAGATGCTCTGTCCTATCCCGACGAATCCGCTGGCCGTATCATGCAGCGCGATCTGGTTGCGGTGCCCGAGCATATGACGGTCGGGCAGTTGATCGACTATTTGCGCGACCATCATGATCTGACTACAGATTTCTGGGAAATCTTCGTCGTCGATCCGCAACACAAGCCAGTGGGCACGTGCAAGCTCAGCTGGATCATGCGCAGCCAGCGCAATGTGCAGGTCAATGAATTGATGCAGCGCGAGCAGACCTTGATCCCGGTCGATATGGATCAGGAAGAGGTTGCGCTCCGATTTCAGAAATACGCGTTGATTTCGGCTGCAGTCGTCGACGACGTCGGCCGTCTCGTCGGGGTTATTACGGCCGATGACATCGTCCACATCATTCAGGAGGAAGCCGACGAAGATTTCCTGCAGCTATCAGGTGCCGGCGAAGGTGACATCAACGAACCAATTGCCGACAGCTACAAATCCCGTGTCCGCTGGCTGATCGCCAATCTCGGCACCGCAATGATCGCCTCGTTTATAATCGCCCAATTCGGCGCGGCCATTGAGACGATGGTGGCTCTAGCGATATTGATGCCGATCGTGGCCTCGATTGGCGGTAATGCAGGCACGCAAACTCTGGCGGTTACTGTACGAGCGCTCGCGACAAACCAACTAACTCAGTCAAACACCGTCCGCGCGATCTGGCGCGAAGTCAGGGTGGCTTTGCTAATCGGCGCGACGGTTGCGATCATCGCCGGACTGGGCGCGGGCGTCATCTTCAGCAATTGGATGCTCGGCGGCGTGATCGGCGTTGCGATTTTGTGCAATATTACACTCGCCGGATTGTCAGGCGTCGCGATTCCAGTGCTTTTCGACAGGCTTGATCAGGACCCAGCAGTATCGAGTTCGATTTTCGTCACCATGATTACCGATTCGATGGGCTTTCTGATATTTTTGGGACTTGCCGTAGCTAGCGGTCTTGTAGCTTAAGCCCAAGCTTCCCAAATTCCGAACATGCCACTTAACATGACCAAAATCGCATTCGGCGCGGAGAACGCCGCTGACCTTCGGCGCAGGCTCGAAGCTCATCGCAGTGTTGGCGAGGCGCGGTTAACGACCCGCTATTTACCCAAACGGATTGCCGAAATGACGGGTGGTTCGCTTTACTGGATTCATACCCATGCGATAATCGGTCGAAGCCCCATTATCGGCTTCATGGAGAATGGCGCAGGACGACACTGGATACGAATCGAACCGCGGCTGATCCCCGTTCGCTCAATCCCGAAACGCGCGCATCAAGGTTGGCGCTATTTGGAAGAGGCAAACGCGCCGCCCGATCTGGACAGCGTCGAAGCCGATGGGCGCGACGAAATGTCACCCAAAATGCTTGGGGAGTTGATGAAGATGGGGCTGGTTTAAGCGGCTGTCCGCTTGGCCAGAACTTTGTCGATGACACCGGCGAAGGTGTCGGCGCTTTGCGCGCCGGGAACCATGAATTTCTGATCAAAAATGATCGCGGGCACCCCGGTGATATTCTGGTCGAGCCAATAGGCCTGTTCAGCACGGACGGTTTGGGAGAGCGCTTCGTCGGCGAGCCATGCCGTGCAGGCATCGCTAGCCAATCCAACCGATTGCGCAACGTCGAGTAAAACCACTTCATCGCTGACATCGCGATTGTGCTGGAAATAGGCTTCGAACAACGCGAGCTTCAACTGTGTTTGCTTGCGCCAGCCTTGCTCATGGCCTGCGATATGCAGCAGCTTGTGTGCCTTGAACGTATTGTAAATCCGCCGGTCGTGATGATCGCCGAATTTAAAACCAAGGCTCGCGCCAATTTCGCCCAGCCGCTGCCGGTTGGCTTTGCCCTGCTCAGGCGTGCTGCCATATTTTTGTTGGATATGCTCGGCCACATCCTGCCCCTCAGGCGGCATGTTCGTGTTGAGCTCAAAGGGATGCCACCAATATTCAGCGTCGACTGGCGTACCCACCATTTTCAGCGCCTGTTCGACCTGCTTGAAGCCGATGATGCACCAAGGGCAGACCACGTCAGACACAATATCGATGCGCAGCGGTAAGGCTTCGGCCATTAGTCTGTCACCCAATGCCGCAGCAGGCTATGCGCGATGGCAAACGGCGGTGGGGCGTTAAAGCGCCGATCTTCGACGCCTTCAAGCGCGGCTCGCGCCTCGTCCTTGGTCACCCACATCGCGTCTTCGATTTCGGTGACGTCGAGTGTCAGTTCATCGCCTTCTGCATCCGCCACGCACGCAATCATCAGTTGCGATCCGCCAAAGGGCCAAGGCTGGCTTGTAATGTAGCGCACCGCTCCGCAGGTCACGCCTGCTTCCTCATGAATTTCGCGACGCACTGCTTCTTCTACGCTTTCGCCGGGTTCCAGGAACCCAGCCAGTGCCGAATAATTCCCCGGCGGAAAGCGCGACTGGCGACCGACCAACGCTTTGCCCTCATATTCGGCAAGCATGATGACGACAGGGTCGGTGCGTGGGAAATGTTCTTTCTGGCAATTTCCGCATTTCCGGCCCCAGCCCGCGCGGAACAGTTCTGTTGGATGGCCGCAACGCCCGCAAAACCGGTGCGCGTTATGCCATTCAATGAGGCTTCGCGCGGTGCCATATATCGCAGCGTCTTCGGCCGATAACATCGAAAGAGCGCGCCAAATGGCAGGTGATCGAAAGGCGTCACCTGTTGCTTCAACCAGCGAGACAAAATGTGGTTTGCCATCGGCAAGCCCAAGCAAGATCAGTTCTTCCGAACCCTCCAGTTCGGCAATCGAATGCCAATGCAGTCCGCCTTCGGCCCCGACGACCGGGTCAAGCCCGTCCAGCCCCAATATCCGCGCGCGCCAGTCGACAAGCAGAGCGCCATAGGCCTCCAAATCGTTGCGGACTCGATCGGCGCGGTCGAGCGGGGAACCTGTAAAGCCGGGACGGATCATCGAGTCAGGCCGGAATGCCTAGATCCTTCAACACCCATTGCGCAAAATTCTCGTGGAATGGATAGACATTGCTCGGCACATATTGTGCCATACACACCGCGCGTAATTTGCGTTTAGTGTCGACGAATGCGACCGTACCAGCCGCACCGCCCCAGCCGAACGTGCCTTCAAACGCACCCAAGCCGACCCGCCCGCCAGCGCCGTTGCCAGCACCGGCGATAAATGTACCTTCGGTCTTAGTTCCTGCAGGAAGCAGGTTGGACGTCGCCAGTGCCACGGTTTCGGCCGACATGATCCGCGCGCCGTCAAGCTCGCCGCCATTTTGCAGCATATGCAGGAAACGGTCGTAATCGCGCGCAGAACATACCAGTCCTGCCCCGCCAAAGGCAAAGGCTGGCTTGTCGAGATAGATGCTGGTCGGCGCTGGATCGACGGGGAACAATATTCCGTTCATTGGCGCATAGTTGGTGACAAAGCGCTGGGTTTCCGATGCCGGAACCTGGAAATAGCTGCTGGTCATCTTCAGGGGGTCGAATAGACGGGTTTTGAGGAACACCTCAAAATCCATGCCGCTGGCGACTTCAATGACGCGTCCGAGCAAATCGAGCGAAATCGAATAGCTCCATTTGGTGCCGGGTTCGGCAATCAAGGGAAGCTTGGCAACGCGTTCGGCGAAGGTTTTCAAGTCGGGTGTCGGCGCAGGCACCGCCTGTCCTGGGATCGGGAAGCGGCTGAATACGGCGGGATTGATGCCCTGATCATTATACAGCTTCAGCAACGGGCCTTTGGTGATGATGCCGTAACCAAGCCCCGCCGTGTGGGTCAGCAAATGACGCAGGGTGATCTGGCCTTTGGCCGGAACCGACGCCAGGCTGTTATCAGGATCGGTCAGCACCTGCATCTGAGCAAATTCAGGAATGAAATCGGCAATCGGCTGATCGAGCTTCATTTTGCCTTCACCGACGAGGATCATCGCCGCAATTCCGGTGATTGGCTTGGTCATCGAATAAACGCGCCACAAGGTGTCGAGATCGACCAGCGTCTGGTTGCCTTGCGCTATTGTACCGACCGCGATCACATCGGGAAATGCACCGCCGTTGCCGATGGCAGCGAGCACCCCGGGCAGCTTGCCCGAGGACACATAGGCGTCGAACTCAGCCCTGATGGTCGGAAACTTTTCGATTGCAGTCCGGGCCCAGACTGCCGATGGAATATAAGCAGCGGCAGCGCCCGCAGCGGCGAGCCTGCCGCTCAAGCTTAAGAATCCGCGACGCCCTAAGTTCTGACCAACTGCCTGATATTCCATCAACTCTCTCCTCGCGCCATTACGGCCTTCGCTACTTTCGAGAATAAGGTCGGCAACCCCGCCTTGTCGAGCGATTTTAGTGGCCAATACCCGCCCTCTCCAAGCTCGATATCGGCAGGCACCGTTGCCGTAACGGCAATGTCGAGCGAAAGAGTAAAATGGGTAAAAACATGCGCGACGGAACGCGGCAATATTTGCCAGTCGGCTTCGAAGGGTTCCACGCCATCGCCATCCTGTCGAGCGCTCCAGCCATCGTCTGGCAATGCACGCATACCACCGAGCATTCCTTTTCCGCCCCGAGTTACGAGCCAGACGGCGTCGCCTTGCTGTACCCAATAAGCCGTGCCGGTGCGGTGCGGCTTGGCTTTCTTTGGAGGCTTTAAAGGATATGCCTCAGCCATTCCCGCCTGCCCTGCCGCGCAATGGACGAGCAAAGGGCAAATCATACAGGAGGGATTGCGGACCGAACATATACCTGCCCCCAGATCCATCATAGCCTGCGCAAAATCGCCAGCTGCCACATCGGGTGTTATTGCGTCAGTCGCGGCCCAAATTTCAGCCTTCGCTGCGGGTAAAGGCGTGTCGATCGCATAAAGCCGCGATACCACCCGCTCGATATTCGCATCGACTACAACCGCGCGCCGATCGAAGGCGATCGCAGAGATTGCCGCTGCGGTGTAAGGCCCGATCCCAGGTAGTTTGAGCAATTTTGCCTCGGTGTCAGGAAGCTGACCGCCATAATCTGATGTTATGACGCGGGCGCATTTCAAGAGGTTCCGCGCACGGGCATAATAGCCGAGCCCCGCCCAAGCCGCCATTACGTCTGCCTCGTCCGCTGCGCCTAACGCCGCAAAATCAGGCCAAGTCTGGGCAAATTTGCGGAAATAGGGTCCGACGGCAGCAACCGTTGTTTGTTGCAACATGATCTCGGAAAGCCAGACATTATAGGGGTCAGGCAAGCCCTGCCCCGGCAGCTTGCGCCACGGCAAATCGCGTGCATGAACGTCGTAATGCGCCAACAACAGAGCAGCGATATCCCCAGTTTTCTGGTCGATTTGTTGGACGGCACTCATCTAAAATGGCATGAATGACCCGATGGACAAAGGCAAGGCAACATCGAGCGCAGGCAAACCCAAAAAGGTTGCTCCCAAGCCCTATCAACGCCCGCGCGGCGGTGAGGCGCGCGCAGTATCCGACCTGATGCCCGAAATTGGGCGAGCTGCATTCCGCCGTTTCGGCTTCGTACAAAGCTCAGTAGTCAGCCGATGGGACGAAATAGTCGGCGCGCGGTATGCTGCGGTATCCGCGCCCGAAGCCATCCGCTTTCCGGTCGGCAAGAAATCCGAAGGTACGCTGGAATTGACCGTAGAAGGCGCGCATGCGACGATGATGCAGCATGTGCTGCCGGAAATCATCGAGCGGGTGAACCGCTTTTTCGGCTATGGCGCGGTCGCGCGGATCAAGGTGCGGCAGGGCGTCATCGCAAAACCAGCGGCGCGCCCACCCGCTGCGCCGCCATCGCTCAAGCCCATCCCGATGGAACTGGGTGATAGCTTGCGCGAAATTGGCGACCCCGAATTGTTTGCGGTGCTTGAAAGCCTTGCTAAAAGCCTTGCCAAAGCGGGCGACTGATTCCAAACGCGCACCGCAATACTTATGGACTGAACACATGATGTCGCGTTTTAAGAAATATCTCGGGCTCGCCTTTGTTGGTGCTGCTTCAATTGCGGCTGTCTCATCGGCGGCGCCAACTAAGCCCAACTGGCTGACAACAGTCACGCTTACCGATCAGGGGTCGCATATCGTTGGCAACCCGGCAGCGCCCATTAAGGTTGTTGAATATCTGAGTTACACATGCGGGCATTGCGCCACATTCGAAGCTAAGGATGCACCGGTTTTGAAAACGCAATATGTCGCGACGGGCAAAGCGAGCCTTGAAATCAGGAACATGGTACTAAATGCCTATGATCTAACTGCTTCGGTGCTGGCGCGCTGCGGCGGCAAGGACCGGTTTTTTGGCAACCAGAAGCATTTGATGGCAACTCAGGCTGTTTGGATGGGCAAGACCGGCAATATCAGCGCCACTACCAAGGCGAAGCTACAGGCTGAGGATTACCATGGCTTCATGGCAGGGGCATATACTGAGCTCGGCCTTGGCCCGATTATGCAGCAGCGCGGTGTCACACCGACGCAGGCAAAGACATGCCTTGCCGACAAGGCGTCGCTGAAGGCCGTGATCGATATGACCGATGCCGGCGCTGCTTTGGGCGTTCAGGGCACGCCAAGCTTTCTGGTCAACGGAAAATTGCAGGACCATGTGCATAGCTTTGCCGAATTGAAGGCAGTGCTCAAATGACACAGATAGATGAAAATAAAGGAACCCATATGCGTATCAAAACCCTTCTCGTCGCAGCAACCGCTGCGCTTGCTCTGGCGTCTTGCGGACGTGGCGATACCGCCGGTGCGCCGACTGGCGAACCCATCGCTAAGGTTGCAGCACCGCAAGGCAAGGCATGGACCGATGTTGTCAGTAAAACTGAAGCGGGCGGCTTTAAAATGGGCAACCCCGATGCCAAGCTTCAGCTGGTCGAATATGGCGCAATCACATGCCCTGGCTGCGCGCAGTTTGCAGCGCAATCGACAGAAGAGTTAAACGAAATGGTCAACAGCGGCGCGGTCGCATTTGAATTCCGGCCGTTTCTTGTCCATGGCGTGCAAGACATTCCCGGATTTTTGCTTGCGCAATGCAGCGGACCAGAAGCTTTCTTCCCGCTAAGCGAGCAACTTTACGCGGACCAGCAGACATGGCTCGGCAAGATCAGCACTGTGACCGAGGCTGACCAGCAGGCGATGCAGAAAATGTCGCCGCAGGAAATCTCGACTTTGCTTGCAACGCGCATGGGTCTCATCGACTTCGTTAAGTCACGCGGTGTCAGTGAAGATCAGGCGAAAGCTTGCCTGACGGACAAACCGGCAATCGACGGTCTGATCGCGACAACCGAAAAAGGCACGAAGGATGATGGTGTCACCGGCACTCCGTTTTTCTTGCTGAATGGCGCAAAGCTGGATGCAAGTTCCTGGGTTCAGGTGAAGGGCAAGTTGGTCGAGGGCGGCGCGCGCTGAATATGGCTTGGGGGGGCCTTGACGTTGCACTGAAGGGTCTATCCGCTTGCGGATAAAGCGGCTGCAACTCGTCGGCTTTAAAAGCTTTGTCGAGCCCGCCGAGTTGCGCATTGAGTCTGGCCTGACCGGCATCGTCGGTCCCAACGGCTGCGGCAAGTCCAATCTGCTCGAAGCCATCCGCTGGGTGATGGGCGAGAGCAGCGCCAAGTCGATGCGCGGCGCCGGTATGGAAGACGTAATCTTCGCCGGCACCGCCTCGCGCCCGCCACGCGATTTTGCCGAAGTCACAATACTGGCTGAGCGCGACACCACCGATGCTGCAAATGACGAAGACAGCGAACTTGAAGTCACCCGCCGAATCGAGCGCGGCGCGGGATCGGCCTATCGCTCGAATGGCCGTGATGTCCGGGCAAAGGATGTCGCGCTGATCTTCGCTGATGCTGCAACCGGCGCGCATTCGCCTGCGTTGGTGAGCCAGGGCCGGATCGGCGCGATCATCTCCGCCAAACCGCAGGAGCGGCGGCAGATGCTCGAAGAAGCAGCGGGCATTTCGGGACTTCACGTAAGGCGCAAGGACGCCGAGCAGAAATTGCGTGCTGCCGAAACCAATCTGGCGCGGTTGGCGACAATCCTTGCCGATATGGATGCACGTGCCGGGCAGTTGCGGCGGCAGGCAAAGCAGGCCGAACGCTACCGAAAGCTGAGCAAGGACATTTTGCAGGCCGAAGCGCGTCTGATCTTCGTGCGATGGCAAGAGGCAAAGGCCGCGGCCGATAAGGCGCGGGCTGAGGCCAATGCCGCGACTCAGGCTGTTGAGAAAGCGGTCGAAATCCAACGCGCGCTCACCGACAATCAACAATTGGCGGTGCGCGAACTGGCAGAGGCGCGCTCGGTCGCGATGGCGGCGCGCGATGCAGCGAGCGATCTGTCGAACCGACTTGTCCAACTAGCCGGCGAACGTGATCGTATTATCCAGCGACAAGCGGACCTTTCGGCGCAAGCTGCGCGCATGGCCGACGATGGCGCGCGTGAGGGCAAGCTCACGCACGACGCGGCCGATTCATTGGCGCGGCTAAAGGCGGAAAGCGTTACGCTTGCCGCAGAAATCAAACGCCAGGAAGAGGAGCGCCCGGCGCTTGTCCGAATGGCTGAGAACGCGGAACAGCAGGCGCGGGAAAGCGAGGTTGCACTTGCTAAAGCCGCAGCCGAGCAGGCGCGCGCCGACGCCGAACTGCGCGTCGCCGATGCTGCGCTTTCCAACGCGCGTGCCCGCGTGGAACGGGCTGAGCGCGAAGCGGCGCGTTTGGTACATGAACAGGCATTGCTAGGCGACGAGCGCCAACTGCAATCGGCAAAGGGAGAGGCGGAGCAAGTTGTTTCCGCGCTACAAACAAAACTGGAGATCGGGGCCGCGGCAATCGAGACGGCGGATCAACGGCGGACCGAGCTGATTGAGCAGCGGGTGACGGCACAAACGGCATTCGCCAGCGCCAAGGCCGAACTGGCCGCGTTGCAATCCGAACAAAGCGTGCTCGAGCGCGCCCTGGCAAAAGGTAGTGGCGATAAGGCAATCGACAGCATCAAGGTCGAGCCGGGCTACGAACGTGCGTTGGCCGCCGCGTTAGGCGATGATGCCAATGCCGTTATTGGCGGCGACAGCGGCAGGCGCTGGCTTGGCGGCGTGGCCTCTATTGCGCCACTCGAAGGCATACGTCTCGCCAACCATGTCGAGGCTCCACCCGAATTGCGCGCGCGGCTGTCGATGGTCCGCGTGGTCGATGCGGACCGTGGCGAAAAGTTGTCGCCGGGCGAGCGGCTAGTAACCCAAGACGGCAAGCTCCGCCGCTGGGACGGCTTTGCCGCGGATGACGATGGTGCAACGACTGCCGAGCAGTTGATCCGAGCGAACCGGTTGGCTGAACTTGTGGAGCTTACTCCGCCTGTCGAGACTGCGCTGGCGGCGCAAGCTGCAGCGCTCGAGCAACTGGCAAGCAATATTGACGCTGCGCAGCAGGAGTTTCGTGCAGCGACCGCAGCTCAGCAATTGACCGAAAGCGAATTGCGGCAGGCATTGCGTGCGGCGGATCAAGCAGAGGATGCGCTAACACGGTCTCAATCTGCCCGCGCCGCGCTCGCCGAGCGAATGGTCACTAGCGAACAGGAACTGGTTGCAGCCAAAGCCGATGTGGCTGCGGCTCAAGCTGCTAAATCGGCGTTGCCGGACGGGTCGCATCACGCTAACCTATTGCAAAAGCTGAACGCCGAAAGCGAAGCCATAAGGCATTTGCTGGTGCGTGGTCAGGCCGACCTGTCGTCGCTTGACCAGCGCGTCGCCCAGACCCGCGAACGCCGCGCGGTCGCTATGGCCGAAATTCGCGGTTGGCAGGACCGCGCGGGCGAAGCCGAGCGCCGAATTGCCGAGATGAACAAGCGCTCTGCTCAAATTGCGGGCGAACTGGGGACGATGGCGGGCAAGCCAGACATATTGGCCGCCGAGATTGCCGCCGTGCAAACCGACAAGGATCGGTTGGCCGAGAAACTCGTGCAATTGCAGTTTGCGGAGTCTTCGAGCGAGGCGGCGCTGAAGGCGCTTGAAGCCGAGCTTGCCGCCGCCGCCGAAGCTTTGTCGTCGGCGCGCGAAGCCCGTGCCGGGGCCGAAGCCCGCGCCGAGAACCAAGAGCTTCGCCGCGTTGAAATGGGCCGTGTGTCCGGCGAGCGCTTCGAATGCCCACCGCCGGTTTTGCCTGATAAACTGGACTTTGACGAAACTTCTATGGACGACGCGGCCACCGAATCTGCTCGGCTCGATCGCCTGCAGAACGAACGCGAACGTATTGGCCCGGTCAATTTGATCGCAGCCGATGAACTAGCCGAACTCGAAGAACAGCAATCCGCAGGCATCGCCGAAAGCGAAGAGTTGACCCAAGCGATCAACCGCCTGCGCGGCTCGATCGGCAGCCTGAATCGCGAAGGCCGCGCGCGTTTGTTGTTGGCGTTCGAAGCCGTCGATCAGCATTTTCGCCGTCTGTTCAGTACGCTCTTCAACGGTGGTCAGGCGCATCTGGCATTGATCGACAGCGACGATCCATTGGAAGCAGGCCTCGAAATCTTCGCGCAGCCGCCGGGCAAGAAGCTGCAATCGCTCACCTTGCTGTCGGGCGGCGAACAGGCGCTGACCGCTGTCGCGCTGATCTTCGCCTTGTTCCTGACCAACCCCGCACCGATCTGTGTCCTCGACGAAGTCGACGCGCCGCTCGATGACGCCAATATCGAGCGATTCTGCGATCTGCTTGATGCGATGACGCGCGAGACTGACACGCGCTACCTGATAGTCACGCACAACGCCGTCACCATGAGCCGGATGCACCGGCTTTTCGGTGTTACGATGGTCGAACAAGGTATTTCGCGTTTGGTATCTGTTGACCTGGGCGGGGCCGAGCAACTACTGGCCGCCGAATGACTCTTCACGGACCTGTTACCAACAGCTTTATCTCTCAACGTTTGCGGCTCAATTATGTTGATTGGGGCAATGCAGACGCGCCGCCTTTGCTGCTCATCCACGGCGGACGCGATCACGCGCGCAGCTGGGATTGGGTGGCGGAGGAATTGCGTAATGACTGGCACGTCATCGCGCCTGACCTGCGGGGGCACGGCGACAGTGCGTGGTCGCCCGATGGTAATTACGAAATGTCGGCGTTTGTCTACGACATCGCGCAGTTGATCCATCAACTGAACCTCGCGCCGGTGACGATTGTATCGCATTCGATGGGCGGCAATATCGCCATTCGCTACACCGGGCTTTATCCGGAAAATGTACGTAAGTTGGTTGCAATTGAGGGGCTTGGACCGTCGCCCGCGATGATAGCCGAGCGCGATGCTTTGGGTATCCAGAAACGCTTTCGCCAATGGATCGAGGACAAGCGCAACGCGGCAGGCCGCACGCCGAAGCGCTATCCGAATATCGAGGCCGCTTATGAACGGATGAAGTCGGAAAATGCCTATCTGACCGACGAACAAGCCCGTCACCTGACCGTCCACGGCATCAGCCGAAATGAGGACGGGACATGGAGCTGGAAGTTCGACAATTACCTCAATATCTGGGCAATTTTCGATATGCCGCGTGAGGATTTGGAGGCGATCTGGCACAATGTCACCTGCCCGATCCTGATGTTTTACGGCGAGAAAAGCTGGGCCTCGAACCCGGAAAAAGACGGTCGTATCGCGCATTTTCCGACCGCCAAAGTCATCGAATATAAAAATGCAGGGCACTGGTTGCATCACGATCAGTTCGACCGGTTTATGGCCGATGTGAAAGCGTTTCTCTAACCGATCATCGACTTCAAAGTTTCGACGCGGTCGGCCTCCTCGGCTGGCTTGTCGCGGCGCAGACGGGATATGCGGGGGAAACGCATCGCTATTCCCGATTTGTGGCGTTTGGATTCGTGGACGGCGTCGAAGGCGACCTCGAGCACCAGTGACTTTTCGACTTCGCGCACCGGGCCGAACCGCGCGATCGTGTTATTGCGCACGAAGCGGTCGAGCCATTTCAGTTCTTCGTCACTGAACCCCGAATAGGCTTTGCCCACCGGCAGCAGACTGCCGTCTGCGCCCCAGCAACCAAATGTGTAATCGGAATAATAGGAGGAGCGTTTGCCGCTGCCGCGTTGCGCATACATCATCACGCAGTCGGCAACCAAGGGCTCACGTTTCCATTTGTACCAGAGGCCGACTTTGCGGCCCGCCAAATAGGGCGCGTTGCGGCGTTTGAGCATCACGCCTTCGATGGCTGCGTCGCGCGATCCGCCACGAATTGCGGCGAGATGGTCAAAATCGCGTGCCTCGATAATAGCCGATAGGTCGAAGCGCGCCGGGTCTAGCGTCGCAGCAAAAGCCTCCAACCGCGAACGCCGCTGATGCCAGGGCTGCGCTCGCAAATCGTCCGCGCCATCGAACAATATGTCATAGAGCCGGACAAAGACCGGATATTCAGCCTGCATCGCAGCTGTCACCGTTTTCCGCCCAAGCCGCTGTTGCAGCGCATTGAAGCTTGCCGCCTCGCCTCCCTGTACTTCGCCGCGCACCAACAGTTCGCCGTCAACCACGCCGATGCCTTTGAAAGCGGCGGCGATTTCCGGAAAGGCCCCAGAAACTTCGTCGCCGCCGCGACTGAACAGCCGAGTCTCGCTGCCGGTCGAAGCAATCTGGATCCTTATGCCGTCCCATTTCCATTCGGCAGCGTAGTCCGCGAGGTCGACTGTGCCGTCATCCAATGGATGCGCGAGCATGAAGGGGCGGAAGAATGCGGTCTCGGAAGGATCAGGCCGTTCAGTCTTGCCCTCGCCCCATGCAAACAGTTCTGCATAAGGCGGACGAAGCGCGTGCCAGACCTCTTCGACATCATCGACCGAGAGGTTGAAGCCTTGCGCAAAGGCTGTCTTTGCCAACCGCGCCGAAATGCCAACGCGCATCCCGCCCGATGCCAGTTTCAACAACGCGTAGCGGCCATCGGCGTCGAGTCGGTCCATCAGTTCGGCGAGCAACGATGGTGCCCGAGCGCGGCTGGCGTTGTTGAGGAGGTCTATGACTTCGCCAAGCGTCGGCGGCGAGGTGCCGGACAGATGCGGCAGCTGATCCCACATCAGCGCTACTGTCTCCGCGGTATCGCCAACATAGTCGCGGCTCATTCGGAACAAGGCAGGGTCGAAACGGTCGTCGGCCATCGCCCGGATAGCGGTGCTTTTGACCGTTGCGATGCTGAGTGTTCCGGCAAGCGCCGCGAGCGCCCAGCCGCGATCGGGGTTGGGCGTGTCGCGTAGATAATCGGCGATCAGCCGAACCTTGGTGTCGCGCGAGCGGGTGTAGACTAGCCCGTCGATGAGCGAAGCGAAGCGTTCCATTAGCCCTCGTCCTCGTCTTCGCGGCCGACCAGGTCCAGCGCGCGCGCCTTAAGTTGATGCAACTCGCACCACCGCCCAAGGGCATCGGTGCGACCATGCGTAATCCAAGTTTCGGACGGACGCAGTTCGAGCAAAGTTTCGGTCAACTCGTTCCAGTCGGCATGATCGGAAATCACCAAAGGTAACTCGACATTCTTCTGCCTCGCGCGTTGCCGGACGCGCATCCAACCCGATGCCATCGCGGTCACTGGATCGGGCAAACGCCGGGCCCACCGATCATTGAGTGCAGACGGTGGCGCGATAACGATCTTGCCTTTTAACTCGCCCTTCGCGAGGCCGGTAGCCATCACTAGTTCGCCGAGCAGCACTCCGTGCGCTTCGTATAACTCGCACATTTTCTGCATTGCGCCGTGAATATAGATTGGTTCGTGATAACCAGCGAGGCGTAACTCTGCGATCACCCGCTGCGCCTTGCCCAACGCATAAGCGCCAACCGCGATACAGCCGTCAGGATTGGCTTCGAGCGCAGCCAGCAACTTCGCAATTTCACCCTCAATCGGCGGATGCGTGAACACCGGCAGGCCAAAGGTCGCCTCGGTTATCAGAACATCGCAAGGCACGGGTTCAAACAACGCACAGGTCGGGTCAGCACGGCGTTTATAGTCGCCGGTTACCACAACGCGTTCACCGGCATGTTCAAGCAGTATCTGAGCAGACCCCAATACGTGGCCCGCCGGGTGAAAGCTGACTTTTACACCGCGTTCTTCAAATCCGTCGCCGTAAGCAATTGGCGTTCCCATTTCCGTTCCATAGCGCAGCTCCATAATTGCCAGCGTTTGTGGTGTTGCCCATACCTTGCCATGACCGCTGCGCGCATGGTCGGCATGGCCATGCGTCACCAGCGCGCGGTCGGCTGGCCGCGACGGATCAATCCACATATCCGCAGGCTTTACATAAATGCCGTGCGCATGCGGTTCGATCCAATGTTGGGCGGCGGTTCGGGCGATGGGAAACTCCTGAAAGCAATATGGGATGAGTTGAATGAAAAACCAGCAACTTATCTGGACGTTCCACTCTTTAGAACATATATGGAACGGATGACGCAATTGCAAATCACCGAAAAGCTCGCGATCCTCGCGGACGCCGCCAAATACGACGCCTCATGCGCATCGTCAGGAACCGTAAAACGGTCGAGCAGCAAAACTGGCGGCATCGGCTCAACCGAAGGCATGGGGATTTGCCATGCCTATGCGCCCGATGGGCGATGCATATCCCTGCTCAAAATCCTGCTGACCAACAGCTGCATTTTCGACTGCCATTATTGCATCAACCGAAAAAGTTCGAATGTGCGGCGGGCGAAGTTTACCGCGAAAGAAGTCGTTGATTTGGCGCTGAATTTCTACAAGCGGAATTATATCGAAGGTCTGTTCCTTTCGTCGGGGATCATCAAAAGCTCGAATTACACGATGGAGCAGATGGTCGAAGTCGCGCGGTCGTTGCGCGAGGATCATGATTTCCGGGGCTATATCCATCTCAAAACCATTCCCGATGCCGATCCTGAATTGCTGGAGGCAGCGGGACGGCATGCCGACCGGCTGTCGATCAATGTCGAGTTACCCACTCGCGCCGGGCTGGCGGCGCTTGCGCCCGAGAAATCGCAGGACCGGATTGAAGGCGCAATGGGTGGTCTCAAGACGTCGATACTGGACGGCAAAGACGCCAAGAAAAAATATCGTAGCGCACCGAATTTTGCGCCTGCCGGACAATCAACTCAGATGATTGTTGGCGCTGATGCCGCAACCGATAGCGACATCGTCCGGCGCGCTAATGGGCTTTACGATCAATTCGGGCTGCGCCGGGTCTATTATTCAGCGTTCAGCCCGATACCCGATGCAAGTGCGGTGTTACCGATGCAGCGCCCACCGTTGATGCGCGAGCACCGGTTATATCAGTCTGACTGGCTGATGCGTTTTTATGGCTTTGCACCTCAAGAGGTGGTTGATGCGGCTGAGCCGAACGGCATGTTACCGCTCGACATCGATCCCAAGCTTGCGTGGGCATTGAAGCATCGCGCGCAGTTTCCGGTCGACGTCAACAGCGCGCCAAAAGCCATGCTGTGGCGCGTGCCGGGGCTTGGCACAAAGGCGGTGCAATCCATATTGCGCGCGAGGCGCTGGCGACGGTTGCGGTTGGAGGATGTCGGGCGCCTGACGGTATCTATAACGAAAATTCGCCCGTTTCTAATTGCTGACGGGTGGAGCCCCGGCGGGCTCACGGACATGGAGCATTTGCGCGCCATGGTCGCGCCGAAGGTAGAGCAGCTGGAACTGTTCGCATGATAACCGCGCGACTGTCTGCCGAAGATGATTTCGATGGCTGGCGCGACCAGTGCCGCGGGCTGCTGCGGATCGGTGCCAAGCCAGAGGATGTAATTTGGCAAGTGGGCGATACTCCCACTGACCTGTTTGCGGCCACAGCAAAGCTCTCCGCGCCGATCGGTCCGGCGATTGGCGTCCCGCCCGAATTTGTGAATCTGGCGCGCAGCGTGATTTGTCATACCGACCCGAAGCGCTTCGGATTGCTGTACGGCCTACTGACCGACATCAAGGCGCGGCGCAGGCGGATGGACGACGCGGCCGACCCTGTTCTGCGCAATCTGCACGATATGGCAAAGCATGTGCGCCGCGACATTCACAAGATGCGTGCCTTTGTCCGCTTTCGCCGCGTCGAGCAGGACGGAGCGGAACATTATATCGCCTGGTTCGAGCCTGAGCATCATATCGTGCGCACCAATGCCGCGTTTTTCGTGCGCCGTTTTGCGGGCATGCAATGGTCGATCCTGACGCCGCAAATCTCGGTGCATTGGGACCGGCAAACGCTCCACGAAGGCCCCGCAGCGCGTAAGGAAGATGCGCCGAGCGAGGATGTTATCGAGGATCAGTGGAAGACCTATTATGGCTCGATCTTCAATCCGGCACGGTTGAAGGTGAAAGCGATGCTGAAGGAAATGCCAAAGAAATATTGGCATAATATGCCCGAAACTGCGCTTGTTTCCGAACTCATCAAATCTGCACGAGGCCGCGAAGTCAGTATGATCGAAAAGGAAATTGTTCCCATCGCGGCCGACACGCTTGCGTCATTAAAGTCCGAAGCAAACCGGTGCCGCCGCTGTCCCTTATATGCCCCTGCGTCGCAAATCGTTTTCGGCGAAGGTCCTGAAAATGCACGCATCATGTTCGTCGGGGAACAGCCCGGAGATCAGGAGGATTTGGCCGGTTTACCGTTTGTCGGACCTGCTGGTCAGTTATTCAACGCAGCGCTTGCCGAGGCAGGCGTCGACCGTGCGCAGGCCTATGTCACCAACGCGGTGAAGCATTTCAAATTCAAGCCGCAGGGCAAGCGCCGTATCCATGACAAGCCCAATGTGGGCGAGATTAACCATTGCCGCTGGTGGCTAAAACGCGAGATTGATCTGGTGCAGCCCGACTTGGTCGTCGCCTTGGGCGCGACGGCAGCGCGAAGCCTGACCGGGCGCAATATTCCGATAACCGCCAATCGCGGGCAGGTTTTCGAAAGCATTGAGGGCGTGCCAGTACTGGTGACTATTCACCCCAGTTATTTGTTGCGGCTGCCAGATGCGCAGCTCGCGGAGCAAGAGAAGGCAGTTTTTGTTGAGGATCTAAGGCAAACAAAAGCGATGGTTGAACGCGCATCAGCGCAAGGCGCCCGAACACCGGCTTGACACCCCCAATCGCTACCGACAGTTAGGGCGAAAAGGGAGGGTGGGTTGAGCAAATATTTGTTGGTTATCGACGAGGGCACAACATCGACCCGTGCCGTTCTGTTCACGCCCGACGGCAAGGCGGCAGGCAGTTGTCAACGCCCGCTGACCCAGCATTATCCAGCGCCCGGCCTTGTGGAACATGATGCCTGCGAAATCTGGGATCTGACCCTCGCTTGCACGCGTGAAATGGTTGCAAAGGCGGGCGGCGCAGACAGGATTGCGGCCATCGGCATCACCAACCAGCGCGAAACCGTCATCTTCTGGGACCGACGCACCGGCGAGCCACTTGCCCCTGCCATAGTTTGGCAGGACCGGCGGACGGCGGACATTTGCGCCGATTTAAAAGAGCGCGGCGAAGAAGCGGTGGTGCAAGCAAAGACCGGCTTGCTGCTCGACCCGTATTTCTCCGGCTCGAAAATCGGCTGGGCTTTGCAGAGTTGGCCGCAACTCGCCGAAGCTGGTGAGCATCTCGCGGTAGGGACGGTTGAAAGCTACCTCGTATTCCGCCTGACCGGCGGCCTTCATATCAGCGACGCCAGCAACGCATCACGGACTGCTTTGATGGCTATCGGCAGCGGCGGGTGGGACGATGGGCTGACCGACCTGTTCGGCGTTCCGCGCGAAATCTTGCCCGAAATCACCGATTGTGCTGGCAAGCTTGGCACTACATTGCCCGAGTTATTCGGCGGGGCAATTTCAATATGCGGGATGGCTGGCGACCAGCAAGCTGCAACCATCGGCCAAGGTTGCTTTGAAATAGGCCAGACAAAGGCCACTTTTGGAACCGGCGCATTTGTGCTAACGCAAACCGGAACGACATTGAGGCAGTCGAAACACCGACTACTGTCGACGGTGCTGTATCAGTTACACGGCGAACGCCATTATGCGCTTGAAGGCTCGGTCTTCGTTGCGGGCAGCCTTATTCAATGGTTACGCGACGATCTCGGATTGATTGGAAAAGCATCCGATACCGAACCTTTGGCGCGTAGCGTCCCCGACAATGGCGGAGTCTATCTCGTCCCTGGTTTGTCGGGCCTTGGCGCGCCGCATTGGCAGCCAAATGCCCGCGGAGCAATTAGCGGGCTGAGCTTCTCGGCCACGAAAGCCCATGTCGCGCGTGCTGCCTTAGAAGCCATGGCACACCAAACGCATGACCTGAAATCAGCATTTGCTGCCGATGGCGCCGATTGGGCAGAACTCCGAATCGACGGGGGCATGGTGGCCAATGACTGGATGGCGCAGGATTTGGCGGACATGCTGGCAATCGAAGTCGAACGACCTGACTTCATCGAGACGACCGCGTTGGGTGCCGCAATGCTGGCGGCGGTTGGGTGCGGGATGTATGACTCGTTGCAATCTGTCGCTGTCATGCGCGGCGGTGTGACGCGCTTTACTCCGGTGCTGGACGAAGACTCGCGGCAGATCCGACTGGCCGGTTGGGCCGATGCGTTATCGCGGGTCCTTCAATAGCGCCCGCGATCGCCAACCAAAAGTTTACGTCATCTTAACCATCCTTGGGCAATGTAAAGCGGACTGAGAAGTCGCGACGTACATCGACAGGACCATGAGATGGATAATTTGCGCGGATTTGAGCCATATGGGCAGGACGTTGACCTGAATGCGCCGAGCTATGCCGCGTTCAACGACGAGGATGCCGCCATCGAAGCGCCGCCCGTTATTTCGGGCGACGAGCGCCGGATGCAGGTACGTGCCTATAATTTCTGGACCGCGCAGCTTCATGACAAAAATTATCCGTGCATCGAAGAGCTTGACCCGAATTCAGTAGATGATTTCCGCGACTTCAGCGTATTGCTCGACTTCACATCGGGAATCGAAAACCCGTCGATCGAATATTTAGGCGAACAATTGCGCGTCGAATGCGGGCTCGACGAGGACGTTACTTATCTCGACCAAGTCCCTAGCCGTTCGCTGCTGTCGCGGATCACTGACCATTATCTTCAGATCATCGCCAACCGCGCACCGATCGGGTTCGAAGCTGAATTCGTCAACGACCGCGACGTCAACATCATGTATCGCGGCATCTTGCTTCCTTATTCATCCGACGATGACACCATCGATTTCATTTATGGCGTGATCAACTGGAAAGAGGCGGCATCTAATGACATCAGTGCACCATTGCAGCTGGAAGTCGAGCAAGCGCTTGCCGCTGCACCGCCACGTCAGGAGCATGTACCGGTGTGGGCGGACGGTCCGATTGCGGGGCATCTTGATGAAATGCCTGATGTCCACGAACTCGAACTGGGCGAGGAATTCGTGATTGAAGAGGCGCAGCCCGATGAACATTCGTCGCTTGCCGATTGGCTCGATGCCGCACGGCAAAGCGCCGACAGCGCGCGGGATTCGGACCTGCGGACACGCGATGCCTTGTACCAGGCCATCGGCCGAGCCCACGATTTTGCTTTGGTCGCCGCCAAAAATTCTTCCGATTATGCTGAATTGCTCAGCGATGCAGGCCTGACTGTTCAGGAACGCGCACCGTTCACACCGATTGTGAAGCTGGTTTTTGGTGCAGGTTATGACAAAACCCGGCTGACCGAGTTTTCTACCGCGCTGCAATTTGCAGACCGCAACGCCGTGCCGATGGGCGGACTGGCCGAAATTCTTGCTAACTATGACGGCGGACTGAAAGGCATACTCGCCGCCGAACGCCGCGCAAAGAAGGTCGCGTCAGGCCAGCATGTCGCTGCAAGCGACACCGATCCACGCCCGCGCCTGCGTTCCGCACGCAAGCGCGACCTGAGCGAATTTTCAGGCGTCGGCGACGAATTCGTCCTGCTGGTCGCGCGGCGAGATGCAGACGGCAACGTCGCAATTGTCGGCGCGGTTGAGGGCGATGCGGCGCTCACAGAAAAGGCATTGCGCAAAACCGCGGTCTGACTTGTTTCGTATCGGATAAATCCGTAACGCTGCGGGCTTATGACCCACAGCTTTGCTTTATACTACGCCCAAAAACTGATAGCTTGCGAGAGCATCACGCCTGCATCCGGCGCGGTGTTTGACGCCTTGGAAGCGATGCTGTTGCCGCTTGGGTTCAAAGTCGAACGTTTCATCGCAGGACAAGGCGATGACAATCCCGCACATGGCGCGCCTGTCGAAAATCTGTTTGCGATACGCGAGGGTCCTGGCCGCCATTTTGCATTTGCCGGACATCTCGACGTTGTACCGCCTGGCGAAGGCTGGCATAGCGATCCCTTCACACCCCAAATCCACGGCGACCTGCTCCACGGGCGCGGCGCGGTCGATATGAAGGGCAGCATTGCGGCGTTTGTTGCGGCGCTGCACGACATTCCGGCAGATGCAGGCACGATCAGCCTGATCATTACCGGAGACGAAGAGGGTCCTGCGATTTACGGCACGCGCGCGCTAATTGAGCATATGCAGGCGCGTGGCACGGTCCCCGACACGTGTTTGGTCGGAGAACCGACCAGCGTCGACCGCTTGGGCGACATGATGAAAATCGGTCGACGTGGCTCAGTAAACATGTGGATTTCAGTCGCCGGGACGCAAGGTCATGTCGCCTATCCGCATCTCGCCGACAACCCGATCACCAAGCTGGTGTCGATCTTAGCCAAAATTGAGGCAATCCATCTCGACGAAGGCACTGACTGGTTTCAGCCGAGTAATATCGAGGTAACCGACCTCAATGTTGGCAACAAAGCGACCAACGTGATTCCCGCCAAGGCCGAAGCCCGGTTGTCGATCCGGTTTAACGATTTGCAAAGCGGCGAAGCGCTGGTGACCCGGATTCGCGACTTGGTCGAACGGGGCAGCGGAACTCTGACTGCAATGATCTCGGGCGAAGCGTTTCTGACGCCGCCGGGTGAACTGTCAGCTGCGATCGCCGAAGCGGTCGAGACGGTAGTTGGTATCAAACCTGAACCTTCGACCACGGGCGGCACTTCGGATGCGCGTTTCCTCACTAAAATCTGCCCAGTGGTGGAATTTGGCCTTTGCAATGCAACAATGCACAAACTGGACGAGGCGGTTGCAATTGCTGACCTGGACGCCCTGGCCGAAATATATCGGCGCATTGCGATGAAGATACTATCGGCTTAGCTTTTTAGCATGATGTAGAGAGCGCCCGTACCGCCGTGCCGGGGATGGGCGTTGCGAACTGCGGATATGTGCCGCGAATGGCGGGATGCCGCCAACCAGTCACGCACCAGCGCGGCAATCGCGCCCCTGCCCTCGCCGCTTGCCCGGTCGTGCGCGCGGGGCTTGCCCGTCACGAGCAGAATGACCTTGAACTTTTGCGTGATAGCCTGCTCGAGTGCGCCATCCAGCCGAGTATAGGCGCGCGACAAGTTGGCGTCATGCAGGTCGATGCTGACATCGGGCACTATGGCGCCACGGTTGATCCGACGGTCCCAATGGCCGTCGAGGGCGGTCGCTTCGGCTACAGTTTTCCGTTCGCCTCGAGCGAAGACGAGAGGGCTATCGGTCGTGCGCGCATTTGCGGTGTCTCGTCTTCGCTCGACACCGACGGGCTTCGGAGGTTCGGTTGCGATTTTTGTCGCAGGCTCTGCTTTTGCTTCATGCAACGGTTTTACCGTCGCCATCACTTTGCCCCAAAGCGCCTTTTCAAGAGTGTCCAGCCGCCGAGCCATTGCACGCTTTAAAGGCCAAGCCGCGTAACCGACGCTTTGGGTAGAAAGATCAATGCCGCGCCGCGTGCCGACATTCCGCCTGCGATTCCCCTAGCCCGGTCGCCAGCGCCCCAGAAGGTATCGACGCGGTTGGCACCCTTGATCGCCCCGCCGGTATCCTGAGCGATCCAGACGCCGTTGGGCTCGGCGCGGTCCATCGACAGCCATAATGGCGCGCCCAAGGGAATGAATTTGATATCGACCGCTGCACTTGCCTCACCCACCACCGGATAGCCCATCGCCCCGAGCGGACCAGCGCCAGTCAGTTCGCGGAAGAACACGAAGCTCTTGTTCTCATGCATGATCTTGCGGCCTTCTTCAGGGTTGGCGCGCAAATAAGCGACAATGCCCTGCATCGAACCATCGGTAATGAGGCCGCGGTCCTTCATGAGCTTGCCGATACCGGTATAACCTCGACCATTCTGGCTTTCATAGCCGATCCGCATCACACCGCCATCGGGCAGCCGCAGCCGCCCTGACCCCTGGATTTGCAGGAAGAAGAAATCGACGACATCATTGGCATAAGCAATTTCGAGTCCGCGACCGGCAAGCGCGCCGCTCTCAATCGAAGCGCGATCGTCAAATTGCACGAGTTTTGTGCCGCTCACTTTGCCGCGAATGCTCTTGCCTTTGAGATCATCGGAAAACACGCCGAGATCAACTTCGATCAGGTCGGTCGGTCGTTTATACACGGACACTTCGCAACCGGGCTGTTTGGTCCGGCAGCCAGCTATCTCTGGCTCGAAATACCCGGTAGCAAAGGCTTTACCATCACCGATCTGTACCGCATCCATATGCGTTGCGAAGAAAGAAATCGCATCGCTCGTCCAGGTTTTAACGGCGTCGCATGCCGCGGCCCAGTCGCTGCCTTGGGTCAGGCCGCTATTGTCAGTGCGGCGAACCAGTCCCGGACAGCTGGTACGGAAACTTTCCATCGCCAGCTTTGCCCTGCGGGCATCTACTTTGAGCGAACCGATTTCGGGACCGCGAACTACGCCTAAAGTCGCCGCAGTTGTGCCGTCACCCACCTGCGCTGCTGCTGGTAAAGTAGCTTCGGCCGTCGAGGGGATCGGCTTGGTCGCGCGATCAACCTTTGGCGTAGCTGAAGCGGACGGTGTCGATGGTCCACCATTTGGGATGATCCCGCTCGAACAAGCGGAGAGCATCATCGCAGATAGGGTGAGCGATATTAGGGCGCGTTTCATCGCGCCGGTGAATCAGACCGAGTCGGTTTCGTCAAGCTTCCAGTTACGATCGCCTGACTTCACATCGCGCATGAACGTCCAGATATCATGCGTTTCAACCGCATCGGTCATCGAACCGCCAATAACATTGCCATCGGCATCCTTGACCATCGCCGCGATATCGGCGTCGAAGCGCACCGAGACCCGCGCCATCGGATGGTCGAAGCTTGCGTCAACAACGCGAACTTCATCGATGCGAACCAACCGGTTTTCAAGCGTTTCGCCACGCTCGACGCGACCATCGATTTCTTCGGCAAAGCTTTGATACACGTCGTCATCGCACAAGAAGCGCAAGGCATCCTTGTCGCCGTTCCAATAAGCTTCAAGTACCATTTTATAGGCAGACTTGGACCCTTCAACGAACAGACCGACGTCGAATGTCCGATCAGCATTGGCAATTGCGCGCAAACCGCTCTGCGCAGCCATATCAACGTTCGAGATGTCGCCCTGCGGCAACGCTGAGCCAGAATCGCCACCGGGAAGCGGCTGTCGCATCATTGGCGGCGTGGCATCGAGCGGCTGGCGGGCAACAGGTTCCTGTTCATGGCCTGTGCGTTTTCCAAGCACCGAGTAGAGGCGAAGCCCCAAGAAAGCTGCAACAAGAGCAAGCAATACAATGGTGAAAGTCACGACGCCTCCATGTGCGAAAAGAATGGACGAATGATTAGCACCAGCCCGGAAAAATGTCCGTCCAGCTCCGCCCTGACAAGCATATAAGCACTATACGCCATGGTTTCAAAGGGCTTTACCCAAAGAATATTACGCTCTGCCGCAAGTTCAACAATCATTGCCCTTTTCAAACGCCCCTGCTAGGCGCGACCCCAATGAGGGGCGCTGGGGTTAGCGACCACCAACCAACAGGAAAGCACGACATCATATGGCCGAAGAAGAAGGCATTATCGTTTCTGAAAATGTAAAAGCTAATGGCGAAGACACAGCACCGGCGGTTGGCATGTTGAGCCAGTATATCAAGGACTTGTCGGTAGAGAATCCCCAGGCGCCGCACAGCTTTCAATGGGAAGGTACGCCGCAGATCGACGTTCAGGTCAATATCCAGGTCAATGCCGTCACCGAAGAAGTGCATGAAGTTGCGCTCAAGATTGCGGTTAAGGCCGAGAGCGATAATGGCGTCCATTTCTCGGTTGAACTAGATTATGGCACTTTGTTCGGATTGCGCAATGTTTCCGATGATCAGGCACATCCCTTCCTATTCGGCGAAGCACCACGCCTGATGTTCCCATTCGCGCGTCGTGTTGTGGCCGATGCCGTGCGCGATGCAGGTTATCCTCCGCTCGTGCTTGAACCCATCGATTTCAACGCACTTTACGTCCAGCAAATTGCACAAGCACAGGCGCTGGCCGAAGAACAGCCGGCCGGCGAAGCCTGAAACAGGGTCTGCCAGGTACTTAGATGAGCCTGGTCCGAAATAGCATAACAATTGGCGGGCTGACTTTGGTCAGCCGCGTTCTTGGCTTGGTCCGCGACATGCTAATGGCGCGGTTCGTCGGCGCTGGCCTTGCATCCGACGCTTTCCTGATTGCCTGGCGCCTGCCAAATCTGTTCCGCGCATTATTTGCCGAAGGTGCATTTGCCGCGGTATTTGTACCGTTATTCAACAAAAAGATGACGGAGGCCGAGAGCGAAAAGGCCGAACAAGGACTCCTCGTCGCACGCCGCTTCGCCAGCCAGGTTTTGTCTGTGCTGTTTCCGTTTCTCGTGGTTTTCACGGTTCTCATGATGCTGGCGGCAGGACCGATCGTTTGGGCGATGACGGGCGGCTTCCCTGATGGAGGCCAGCAGAAATTTGCACTGGCCCGCCATCTTACTATCGTCACCTTTCCCTATCTGGCATTGATCTCGCTGGTGTCGTTGCTCGGCGGTATATTGAATTCGCTTAACCGATACTGGGTCAACGCGGCTGCGCCTATCTTGCTCAATATCTGCATGATTGTCGCTTTGGTGTTTTTCCGCGGCGACAGCGAAGTTGAGACGGCCGTCACTCAAGCGATCGCGGTGACGGTTTCGGGTGCCATGCAGCTATTGTGGCTAATGTGGGCCTGCCACCGCGCAGGCGCCAGTCTGAAACTTTCATTCCCGCGTCTCACACCCGATGTGAAAGTCATGTTGGCGCTGATTGCTCCTGCCGCAATTGGCCAAGGTGCCATCCAGTTCAACCTACTGATTTCGACCTCGCTCGCGGCGCGATTTTTGCCTGAAGGTTCGGTGTCGTGGCTATATTATGCTGACCGGCTCAACCAGCTTCCGCTCGGGCTGATCGGCATTGCGATTGGCACAGCCATACTGCCGACACTGTCACGCCAAATCGCAGGTAAGGACGGTGACGCCGCCTCCCATACACAAAATCGCGCGGTCGAACTGGCGCTGTTCTTCGCATTGCCGGCGATGGTCGCGCTTATTGTCGCGGCCACGCCGATCGTGCGCGGCGTCTTCGAGCATGGCGCGTTCACCCCGAGCGATTCGGCGGGCACGGCAGCGGTATTGATGGCGTTTTCCGCTGGGGTTCCCGCCTATGTGCTCATCAAGGTGCTGACGCCCGGTTTCTACGCGCGAGGCGATACCAAAACGCCGCTTCGGCTCGCTTTATATTCGATGCTGGTCAACCTGATCGGCAATCTTATCCTCATATGGCCGCTGGCGCATGTCGGCGTCGGCGTGGCTACCGCCATTGCGGCATGGGTGAATGTCATTTTGCTCTGGATTACCCTGCGGCGTCGCGGACATATCCGGTTCGATGCCCGACTATTGCAAAAAGCATGGCGCATATTGCTGGCAGCCGCATTGATGGGTGTCGCGCTCTGGTTTGGGAATACTCTGGTTGAGGAAAATCTGGGTGACGGCCTCTGGCGACGGGTGGCCATATTGTCGGCCCTTGTTGGCAGCGGAGGGGTCATTTACGGGGTAGCGATATTGGCTTCTGGCGCGTATCGGCTTGGCGAACTCAAATCGCTCTTACGTCCAAAGAAAGCAGCTTAATGCGCGTCGTTTCCGGTATCCAGCCTACAGGCAATCTCCATCTCGGTAATTATCTTGGTGCTATCCGCAACTGGGTAAAAATGCAGGATGAGATGGAATGTCTGTATTTCCTGGCGGATTTGCACGCCATTTCGATGCCGCATAACCCGGCTGAATTGACAGCGAACACTCGTGAAATGGCAGCGGCGCTGATTGCGTGTGGACTTGATATCAACAAATCAATCCTGTTCAATCAGGCGCAGGTGCCAGCACATGCCGAGTTGCAATGGCTGCTCTCCGGCACCGCACGCATGGGCTGGCTGAACCGCATGACTCAGTTCAAGGACAAATCGGGCAAGAACCGAGAAGGTGCCAGCATTGCGCTATTCACTTACCCCGTGCTGCAGGCTGCCGATGTGCTGCTGTACCAGGCGACCCACGTGCCCGTGGGTGAGGACCAAAAACAGCATCTCGAACTTGCGCGCGACATCGCGCAAAAGTTCAATAACGACTTTGGCAACGGCACGGACATTTTCACGCTGCCCGATCCAATCATTCCCAAAGCGACCGCGCGCATCATGAGCTTGCGCGACGGGACGGCCAAAATGTCGAAGTCCGACCTGAGCGATATGAGCCGGATCAATCTGGTCGACGATGCCGACACGATTCTGACCAAACTGAAAAAGGCGAAGACCGATGCCGAGCCCCTGCCATCGGAGGCTGCCGGTCTTGAAGGGCGAGCCGAGGCAACCAACTTGGTAGGAATCTATGCTGCATTCGCAGAAGAGAGCGTCGATGCCACGCTCACTCGGTTCGGCGGTCAGGGTTTCGGCGCGTTCAAATCTGCCCTCGCCGAATTGGTCATAGAGAATTTCCGTCCGATCTCCGAGCGGTTCAACGCGCTAAAAGGCGATCATGAACAGATTGATGCAGCACTCGCCAAAGGTGCAGCGAAAGCACGCGAATTGGGCGCGCCAACTCTTAAGGCGACTTACAACGCTTTGGGCCTGCTGCGCTAAACTGCACGCTCGCGCCGTTCAACCGAAGTTCAGCGAAACATTATTAAACGCGATACGTTTATGTATAAGACGTCACAGCGCCGTCTCATGAGGAACTGACATGAAAAATAAAGTCGCATCTTTTCTCGCTCCTATCACACTGTTGGCACTCGGCGCATGCGCTACGCCGTTTAAAGCGGAAGTCTCGCGTTTCCAGCAACTGCCTGCACCCCAGGGCCAGACCTTCACGATCCGTGCCGCAAGTGCGGCCAATGAAGGCGGCATTGAATTTGGCCAATATGCCTCACTGATTGCGACAGAATTGCAGGAGATCGGTTACGTCGCTGCACCGTTCGGCGCGCCCGCCGATATGACAGTGACGCTCGATTATGGAGTTGACCAAGGTAAAGAGCGGACGATCGTTCGTCAGGATCCGTTCTACGACCCTTATTGGGGATATGGCAGTTTCTACCGTCCTTATATCGTGCGTACCCGCCGAGGCGCACGCTATATTACCGGTTATTACGACCCTTTCCTCTACAGCGGCTTTAACCGGCCTTATGATGTCGACAGCTTTACCGTTTACACGGCGAATATCGACATGAAGATCGACCGCAACGCCGACAGCAAGCGTTTGTTCGAGGGCAAGGCAGAAGCCAAGTCACGCTCGAACAAGCTGCCTTATCTGGTCCCCAACCTAGTCGAAGCGATGTTCACTGGTTTCCCGGGAAATAGCGGCGAGACCGTAAGGATTTCGGTTGCACCAGAGGACAAGCGCTAAAGTCTAGACCCCGCAGCCGAGCTCGGTTTTGCCATAAGCGACGGCTTCACCGCGCGTGCCGCTAATGCCAGCATAGAGTTCGGTTGCCAGGAAAGTCCCGTCGTTGCCGATGCGAAAACCATTCTGACGGAATACCTCGATCACCTTTGCAGGTGGGTCGGCAAAATACACCGATTGCGATTCATAATGTTGGGCGATGGCAGTCACCGACAGGCCGTCAAATGAGCGTGCCAGTTTAAGAAAAGTGCTTTTGCCCTCAATAGCAGCATAGGCCGTTTCTCGCGCGTCTTGATCAGCAAATTCACGGGATTCAAGTTCCTGCCATTGCATCCGCAACTTAGCGCCCATTTTTGAAAATTCCGCGCCAATTTCGCCGCCGAAACTGCATGTTTGCGGATCGAAACTGATCGAGATCGGCTTGCCGCCCTGACGTGCCAAGATAGCAGCTCCACCTGCCAGATAGCCAACCCCGCCTTTGCGTAACTTGATCTCGATAAAATCATTCGCGGTAAGGCCCGCTAACGTCAATTTCGTGCCTTCACCCGCTTGGTCAAGCATTGTACTCGCGGTACTGGCCCGCGACCAAATCTCGACAGCAGCGTCAGTCGTCCAAATTTTGTCGTTCAACGATTTGACGATTTCGGGTGGCGCGGCTTCAGCCAGATTCACCATCGCAATAAAGCCGTTACCGTCGGCAAGCTCGAGCCACTCGCTGCTGTCATCGGCTCCCAGTTTAACAATTCCTGTGACCGCACTGCCGCGCGGCATTTTGCCTAATATAACGCTGCCGACCGTCGTCGGTTTATCTCGGATATTGGCTTCGGTCATGGCAAAAAATTGCTTGGCTTCGGCGTTCGGGGCGTCATCTGCCCCCGCACGGTAACTAGTTTCAGTCGAACCGTTCATATCGTCAGCAAGGAACAGCCAGTAATAAAGTCCCGCGATGAGCAACAGGCTGGCGATAGCGCCGACAAATATCAGCCAGTTACGCTCTGGCCTTCGCTCGTCATGGATGATTGTCGAGGACGGTGTTTCAGCAGCGACATCGCCCAAATCGGCGCCTTCAGGCTCTGTGACCAGTTCAGGCGGAACATGTTGAACTGTCGCCGACCCAGCCGGCGACGGCACCATAGCACTACCGCATTTTGCGCAATATCGTGCGTCAGGTATATTCCCCGAGCCACATGACGAGCAGAACTTCACCATATTTGCCGAATCCTCACGAACGTGGGGATAAGCTGTGGAAAGCCGGTTGAAAAGCGGTGATTAAATGGCGGACAATTACGCTTCGAGTTGGCGGAGCAGCGCGCGGACATCATTGTCCATATCGCTGTCCTGCGCGCGCAAGCCTTCGACCAGACGCACAGCGTGGATTACCGTCGAATGGTCACGTCCGCCGAACTTGCGCCCGATTTCTGGGTAACTACGCGGCGTCATCACCTTGGCGAGATACATCGCGACCTGCCGCGGCCTCACAACAGCACGGGCGCGGCGCTTCGAAGACATTTCGCTGCGGTCGATGCGGTAATATTCACAGACCGCACGCTGGATTTCATCAATAGTGATGCGACGGCGGCAAGCGCTCAGGATATCCTTGAGCTGTTCCTCCGCCAGAACCCGCGTGACCGGTTTGCCGGTGAGCTGTGCATAGGCGAGCAGCTTGTTGAGCCCGCCTTCAAGTTCGCGGACGTTGCGGCTGATGGTGCGCGCAAGAAATTCGACCACATCTTCACCGACTTGCGCCTCGGGCATATTCGCCAGCCGCTGCTCGAGGATAGAACGGCGCAATTCGAGGTCGGCTGGCTGGATATCGGCAACAAGCCCCATCGAAAGCCGCGACAAGATGCGCTGGTCGACGCCGTCAAGCGCTTGCGGCGCGCGGTCAGCGGCAACCACCAAGCGCTTTCCTGCTCCAATGATCGCATCGATTGTGTGCAGAAACTCTTCCTGCGTTGACACTTTACCGATGATGAACTGGATATCGTCAATCAACAGGACATCGACCGCACGCAGCCGCGCCTTGAACTCCATGACTTCCTTGCGCCGCATCGCGGTCACGAATTCCATCATGAATTTTTCGGCGGACATATAGATGATCTGCGCGTCAGGATTGACCTCTGCATAAGCATGGCCAATCGCGTGCATCAGGTGGGTTTTGCCCTGCCCCGTCGCCGCTTGCAGGTAGAGCGGGTTGAACAAGGGCTTGTCCTTAGATGCAACGCGTTCCGCAGCGCTCAACGCCAGCACATTCGTCTGACCCTTAACGAAATTGGCAAACGTCATCCGCGGGTCGAGGGCTGAACGCACTGGCAAGGCTTCAGCCATATGTTGAGCGGCCGGACGCTCGGTCACTCCCGACGGGCGAAGCATTTCAACGCGCGTGGCGCCGGGACGGGTTCGAATTTTGAGCTGTTTGACCTGGTTGTTGGTGGCTGACCACGCCAGACGCAGACGGTCGGAATAATGGTCGGACACCCATGACGCCGAAAAATCTGAAGGCAGCAATAATTCCAATGTGCCGGTCAGGTCGCAAAAATCTCCTAAAGAAATCGAGCGAATCCATTGACCATAAATTTGCGCGCCCAGATCGCGGCGAAGGCCCGATGAAATCGCCTGCCAATCAGAATCAAAACGGGCGTTCAACGCAATAGCGGCATCGCGGCCTGCTGGTTGACCGGAATTGTTTTGCGATACGAAATTATTACCAGTCACCCACGCCTGCCCCTCTTTTCCACCCCATTCCAGCACGTCGCGACCGCTTGCTATATGCCCCGGAAAACTGCCCATAGAGGTCGTTTGCCCATTTGCTGACAAATGGAACGTCATCTAAGTCCAAATCTCGATGTGAGGCACTGCCCGACTGTCGTCGCCCGGTGCTGGAGAGTGTTTACTAGACGCCAAGAAACGAGTCGATCAAGAGCAGCGCTGCAAAAAAAATGAAATAAATGGCATTGACTCGCCGCAAGCCAAGTAAATGCGTAATATAATTTTTATACTGCTGTTTTGCTTGAATTTTCTGTTGATAATTTGCCGCGACATGGTCCGAATCGCCGGAAATCCTTGTCATGCGGTTGTCACAAAAATGCAAAAGAAAAACCCGCCGGGATCGCGGCGGGTTTGTCGTGTCAAAGCCGGCCGAACCGGCCTGCAAATTATGACTTAAGCGAGGCCGCCAACGGCCTTGGTCAAACGACCAAATTTGCGCGATGCGGTGTTCTTGTGCAGAACGCCCTTTGATACACCACGTGCGAGTTCGGGCTGGGCAGCAACAAGTGCAGCCACAGCAGCCGATTTGTCGCCCAACTCAATCGCCGACTCTACCTTCTTAATGAAGGTGCGGATACGGCTGACGCGAGCGCCATTGACTTCGGTGCGACGCGCGTTGCGACGGATACGCTTTTTTGCTTGCGGCGTATTTGCCATTTCAGTCCTCGAATTTCGATATTTAAGAGAGCGTCCTACGCAGGAGTGCCCGTTGAAGTCGCGGCCCTTAACGCGACCTCATAGATTCGTCAACCTCGAATTGCCGCGTTAACGCTGACATTTTGCGCAGTAAAAGGTGGATCGACCCGAATCAACACGGCGTTTCACCGGCGCGCCGCAGAGACATAGTAGGCCTTCGCGGCCATAGACTCGCCAGTCCTTTGCGAAATAGCCAAGCTCGCCATCGGGCGCGGCAAAGTCGCGCAACGTCGATCCCCCCGCTGCGATGGCTGAGATAAGTACCTCCTTGATTGACCCCACCAGCCGTTCGAGGCGCGGCTTGCTTATCTTCGTCGATATGGTTGTGGGCGATATTCCCGACATATGCAGCGCTTCGCACACATAGATATTGCCCAGCCCGGCCACGATATTCTGGTTCAGCAGCATCGCCTTTATCGGCGCAACGCGGCCTTTTAGCGCCTCACGAAGCACATTCGCGTTAAAATCGTCTGACAATGGCTCAGGCCCCATCCCGACAAATGGCTTGTACGCGTTAATCTGCGATAAGGGGGTAATATCGAGCGATCCAAATCGCCTCGGGTCATTCAGCGCCACCAGCCTGCCGCTATTGGTCTCCAAGACAAAATGGTCATGCTTTTCAAGCTCGCTTGGATCGACTCGCCAACGCCCCGACATGCCGAGATGAAAAATCAGTATATCTTCGCGGTCAGTATGGATCATCCCATATTTGGCGCGACGCGACAGCCCGGTGATCCGCGCGCCGGTCAGCCGCTGCCGCAGGTCAACCGGCATCGGCCAGCGCAAGTCCGCACGATATGCCTCGGCGCGCCTTATCGTCTCGCCATCAAGCACCTTGCGTAGGCCAGCGACGGTTGTTTCTACTTCGGGCAATTCAGGCATTGAATTGCGCTACTAAAGCTGGCCTGCCCTGTCTATTTCCCAATCGAAAAACGGTACGGAATATAGAAGAAGACCTCAGTATTGCTTACCTGTTTCCAGGCGATAGCGTCGTCCAGGCCGCTGACTTCCAGATTATAGTCCGCTCCCTAGAAGCTTACCGCATGCTTGGCTCCCTAAGCAATTCGGCGTTATTTCATCGCGATACTGTCCGGGTCTGATGATGGTCAATGCCAGACCGCCTTTCAGTTCGGTTTGCGACCTGCCGGTAGCGGGCACTACTTTGGCAAAACTGCTGATTTTCTGTTGCGCTTTACCGACCGAGCCATCGAGGTTGGTTTTGACCTTTAACCGCACTGTGGCGTTGCTACCGTTGTCCTCGAATGCCGGCTTTGGTGCTGCTAATTTCGCGTTTGCGAGTCTCGGCGTCGCGCGAATCGGAGTTGAAGTCAACCATTGTCACCACCGAATCTGCCCTTCGCCGCAGCCCCACAACGGGGCGGTCCTGCTGAGCATAAGGCGCGCTGGACCGGCTGGCGGCAACGACAACTTCGCCTAAGCCGGGTGCACTCACCTGTTGGGCGTGCGCTAGGACGAAGGCGTTAGCACCCACGATCACTGCCAGAAAGTATATCGGTTTCATCGGCGACCCCTCCGACCAAAAATGTCCGTCATTTTCACAGAAAAGACATGTGGTAAGCTTCCATCATATTTTGCGCCTAACAGTCTTTGCGGAGCACCATAATCTCGGCTAGGGAACAGCGCCATGAGCAATACCGTATCCTTTGGCTATGAACAAGTCAGCCCCGAAGAAAAGACCGCGCGCGTCGGCGGTGTCTTTTCCAACGTCGCGCGCAAATATGACATCATGAACGACGCGATGTCGGGCGGTATGCACCGGCTTTGGAAAGACAAATTCGTCCGCCGCGTCAAACCGCAAGCGGGCGAGGATATTCTCGATATGGCGGGCGGCACCGGCGACATAGCTTTTCGTATGGAAAAGTCGGGCGCACAGGTGACGGTGTCCGACATAAACGAAGATATGCTCGACGTCGGCATGGACCGGGCGATGAAGCGTGGTATCGACAGCTTGATCTGGTCGCCGCAGAACGCCGAAATGCTGACTTTTCCCGACAAGCATTTCGATGCCTACACGATTGCTTTCGGGATCCGGAACGTTACCGACATTCCAGCGGCGCTAAGGGAAGCGCACCGAGTGTTGCGTTATGGCGGGAGGTTTTTCTGTCTCGAATTTTCAACCGTCGAATGGCCTGGGCTGGCGCAGGTCTATGACGTCTATTCAGATAAGCTCGTGCCCAAACTCGGCAAAGCGATCGCGGGCGATGAGGACAGCTATCGCTATCTGGTCGAGTCGATCCGCTGCTTTCCTGACATGCAAAATTTCAAACGCATGATTGGCGAGGCTGGTTTTGTACAAACCAAGGTCGAACCAATCATGGGCGGGCTGGTCGCAATCCACAGCGGCTGGAAGGTTTAACACCCCCAACCGATGACGCGTCCCGCAACCCATATTCTCCGCTTGCTCAAATGGGGCCGCATATTGGCGCGCCACGGTGCCCTGCGTGCCATCGAAAACGACCGCAATACCCCGCCACAAGTGAAACGGCTTTGCCGGATCGCGCGGATCGGCGCGCGACAACCTAAAATTCCCGATTATGCTGGCGCCTTTCGCGATATCGGGCCTGCTGCAATTAAGCTGGGCCAAACGCTGGCGACCCGGCCCGATATCATCGGCGAGCAGCCGGCGCATAATTTGCTGACTCTACAGGATCAATTGCCGCCCACAGCGTTTGATTTGGTCTATGCCGAAATCGACACTAGCCTGAACAAGCCAGCGGCTGAGCTGTTCGAATATATCGATCCAGTCGCCATCGGTTCGGCCTCGATTGCCCAAGTCTACCGCGCGCGGACAACCGAAGGCAAGGATGTCGCGGTTAAAGTCCTGCGCCCTGGTATCCGCGAACAATTTGCCCGCGACATCGAAACCTATGAATGGGCGGCGGCCCATCTCGAAGCATTAGGCGGAGAAGCTGCGCGATTGCGGCCCCAATTGGTCATTGCCAATCTCAAACGCTGGACTCTGCGTGAACTTGATTTGCGCCGCGAAGCCGCCAGCGCGTCTGAGCTTCAGGAAGCAATGGTTGCAGTCGATGGCTATGCCATTCCGACGATTGACTGGGACCGAACATCGGGCCGCGTCCTGACACTTGACTGGGTCGATGGGATGAAGATCGCCGATGTCGAGGGACTGAAAGCGGCTGGTCACGATCTTAATGCGCTGGCTGAAAAGCTCGTCCTTACTTTCCTTCGCCAAGCGATATCCGAAGGCTTTTTCCACGCTGACATGCATCAGGGCAATCTGTTCGTTCGCGCGGACGGCACGATTGTCGCGATCGATTTCGGCATCATGGGCCGAATCAACCGGCAGGCGCGGTTTTGGCTCGCTGAGATCCTCTACGGTCTGACCACCGGCAATTACAAACGAGTCGCCGAAATACATTTCGAGGCGCAATATGTGCCGAGCTATCACAATGTCGACGAATTTGCGACCGCGCTGCGCGCTGTGGGCGAGCCGACACGCGGCAAACCGGTCAGCGAATTGTCGGTCGGCCAGATGCTCGACAGCCTGTTCGCGATCACCCGCGATTTCGACATGCAGACGCAGCCGCATCTGCTGCTACTGCAAAAGACGATGGTGATGGTCGAAGGTATCGCCACCTCGCTCAACCCCGACATCAATATGTGGAACGTTGCCGCACCCTATGTCCGCGACTGGATCCGCGGTGAACTGGGGCCTGAGGCGGCGCTAGCCGATGGCATACGGAAGCAGGCAGACACGCTCAAACTTATTCCTGACCTTATCCGCCGCCTCGACGAGCAACTCCCCAAAAAGGGCGGTGCACCGGAGGCACCGCCACTGCCACCGATCAAGCTTGTTTGGGACAAAAGTGACCGCAAGGGCGGCGCTTGGTGGGGCTATGCCCTGATAGCCGCATTTGCCGGAGGCGCTGGTGCATTGGCGATGGCGCTGGTAAGCTAGGCCCATGGCTCCCAAACGCGTCCTCCTTATCGTTACCGGCGGGATTGCCGCTT
Source organism: Sphingomonadales bacterium Ga0077559 (assembly GCA_001464315.1). Classification (GTDB taxonomy): domain Bacteria; phylum Pseudomonadota; class Alphaproteobacteria; order Sphingomonadales; family Sphingomonadaceae; genus Sphingorhabdus_B. The sequence continues at coordinate 127,329 of LNFK01000053.1, forward strand.
ACAAGGCGCTCGAACTCGTGCGCCTGCTCAAGCGGCAAGGCATTGCCGTCCGAGCAGTGATGACTCAAAGCGCGACCGAATTCGTGACGCCTCTGTCAATGGGCGTGATGACCGAGGACCAGGTTTACGGGGATATGTTCGATCTGAAGGAGGAGAGCGAGATCGGGCATATCAACTTGTCGCGTCAGGCCGACCTCATTGTAATCTGCCCGGCGACCGCGAACATATTGGCAAAGATGGCGGCGGGTATTGCCGATGATCTGGCGACCACCATATTGCTCGCAACCGACAAGCCGGTGCTGGCAGTTCCCGCGATGAACGTGCGGATGTGGAATCATCCGGCGACTCAGCGCAATCTGAAGCAGCTGCGCGAAGATGGCATCAGTATTATGGACCCCGATGAAGGTGCTATGGCCTGTGGCGAGTTTGGCCCCGGGCGTTTGCCAGAGCCGCCCGACGTCGCTGCTCGGATCTGCACGATGCTGGGTCAGCCTTTTGATACGGCCCTGACAAGCGGGCGGTCGCCAACAACCATTCCGAAAGCATTTGAAGCACAACCCGACTTTGCCGTGGGAACCCATCGCCCACTGTTCGGCAAGCGTGTGCTGGTCACCGCCGGCCCGACCTATGAAGCCATCGATCCTGTGCGTTATATTGCCAACCGCTCGTCAGGCCGACAGGGTTTTGCGATTGCACAGGCCGCCGCCGAAATGGGTGCAGAGGTGACCTTGGTGGCTGGTCCAGTCCATCTGGTCACGCCGCCTGGTGTCATTCGGATCGACGTCGAAAGCGCAATGGAAATGCAGGCCGAGGTTGAAAACGCCCTACCCGCCGACGTCGCAATTCTGGTCGCCGCCGTTGCCGACTGGCGTGCTGCCGATGTACCCGAGCAAAAGATCAAGAAGGATGGCAACGGCATACCTCCGCTCACATTAACCGAAAATCCTGATATTCTTGCAAGCCTGGCGCTGCACAAACTGAGGCCAAAGCTGCTAATCGGTTTTGCAGCCGAGACCGAAAAGATCGTCGAACATGCAACCGCAAAGCTCGCAAAAAAAGGCTGCGACTGGATCGTTGCCAATGATGTATCAGGCGACGTGATGGGCGGCGACAACAACGCTTTTCATGTGGTGACCAAGGATGGCGTCGAAAGCTGGCCGGACAGCCCCAAAGACGTTATCGCTCGCCGGTTGATGGAGAGGATCGCCGATGAATTCGCCTAAACCCGCAGCCGTTGAAGTCCGCGTGAAGCGTCTGCCGAACGGCGCTGGACTGCCTTTGCCCGATTATGCGAGCAAGGGTGCGGCTGGTATGGACATTTGTGCCGCAGAGAGTGTGACGTTGCGGATCGGCAAACGACTCGCGGTCGCCACCGGCTTTGCATTTGCAATTCCGGATGGTTATGAGGTTCAGGTCCGCCCGCGGTCGGGTTTGGCGCTCAAAAACGGGGTTACCTGCCTCAACACGCCGGGCACCATCGACAGCGATTATCGCGGCGAAGTGAAGGTCATCCTCGCCAATCTGGGCGAAGATGATTTCCTGATCACCAAGGGCGACCGGATTGCCCAGATCGTCGTGGCTCCCGTCCAGCATGCCAGGATGGTCGAAGTGGAAGAGATGGAAGAGACGCTTCGCGGAGCCGGAGGCTTCGGCTCGACTGGGGCATGACCAATTCCCTCATCGTCATGCTGAACTTGTTTCAGCACAATACACGGCGGTTCGTTGTCCTGAAACAAGTTCAGGATGACGAGAAGTAATGGGTGGGCTTACCGACCAACAACTCGACCGCTACGCCCGCCACATCGTGCTGCGTGACATTGGCGGTGCAGGTCAATCCAAACTGTTGTCCAGCCATGTGTTGCTGATTGGCGCCGGCGGAATTGGTTGTCCGGCGATCCAGTATCTCGCGGCGGCAGGTGTCGGCACTATCAGCGTAGTGGATGACGATGTCGTGTCGCTATCCAATCTTCAGCGTCAGGTTCTTTACAGTGCAGATCAGATTGGCGAGGCGAAAGTCGACGCAGCGAATACCGCCGTCACGCGTCTCAACCCAGATGTGCAATTTCATGCAATTAAACAGCGGATAAACCGCGACACCTCATCCGATCTCCTGAACGGAGCGGATGTAATCATCGACGGCAGCGACAATTTCGCGACTCGGCTGATCGTCAACGACCTTTGCCTTGCTGCAAAAGTCCCGCTGGTCAGCGCTGCCATTGGCCAGTTCCACGGCCAAATCGGCACTTTCACCGGGCATCATCTAGACCGCCCCTGCTATCGCTGTTTCGTCGGCGATGCGCACGATTCTGACGATTGCGATGACTGCGCAACGCAGGGCGTTCTCGGCGCTATGTGCGGGCTGATGGGCAGCTTTGCAGCAATGGAGGCCATCCGCTTTCTGACCGGCTTTGGCGATGAAGCGGCGGGCAGGCTGCACATATTCGACGGGCTTAGGCCCGCGATGCGGACGATTAATTTGCCAAAAGACCCAGCCTGTTCGAGTTGCGTTACCTCAACCCCGTAAAATCTCATCCACCCACGCAGGCACAACTTCGGTTGCAGCACCGTACCGGGATTCGTCGAACCAATGGCTCCCCTGGCTCGGCTCGAGATTGAGCTCGAGCGTCCGCACCCCTTGCTCGCGCGCGTCCCGCACAAATCCGGCTGCAGGATAGACCGCACCTGAAGTGCCGATGCTGACAAAGAGGTCAGCTCGGTTCAATGCGGCATAAATTTCTTCCATTCGGTAGGGCATCTCACCAAACCATACGATGTCAGGACGCAGTTGCCCGGGGACACCGCAAGCCGGACAGCTTGGCCGCTCAAACAGCGTCCCCCGCCACACATGCCGTTGGTCACACGCGGTGCACCATGCATTCAAATGCTCGCCGTGCATGTGGAGCAATCGTCTCGCCCCTGCCCGCTCGTGCAAATCGTCGACATTTTGCGTCACGATCAGAAGTCCACCTTTCCACTCGGCATCAAGGCACGCCAACGCATGATGCGCGGCATTGGGTAAAACCTCCTGAATCCGTTCGCGGCGCATGTCGTAAAAACGAAGCACCAGATCGGGATCACGGGCAAAGGCTTCGGGCGTCGCTACATCCTCGACCCTGTGCTTCTCCCACAGACCACCGGCGCTTCGAAAGGTGTCGATACCGCTCTCCGCACTTACGCCTGCGCCGGTCAGAATTACGATGTTTTTAATGTCTGTCACTTTTCTCTCGTTCGTCATGCTAAACTTGTTTCAGTATCCTAATATAGTATGACCCTGAAACAAGTTCAGGGTAACAGATATGAAAATCGGCATAATCGGAAGCGCAGGGCGCATGGGGACGGCGCTAATAGATGCGATCGAAGCATTCGGGCAAACATATGCTGGCGGCGTCGACAAGGGTGATGATCTTGCTGCATTGGTAGCCGCATCCGATGTGGTGGTCGATTTTTCTAGCCCACATGCGCTGGAAGCCCATCTTGACGCCTGCATTGCGGCAGGCAAACCCCTCATCATCGGCACCACCGGATTAGAGGAGCGCCACCATTATCTGATCGATGATGCCTCAGCCGACATCGCGGTGCTTCAAACCGGCAACACCTCGCTCGGCGTCAATATGCTCGCCGCCTTGGTCAAGCAGGCCGCCAGCCAACTAGGCGATGACTGGGATATCGAAATCGTCGAAATGCATCACCGCCATAAAGTCGATGCGCCGTCGGGCACCGCGTTGCTGCTGGGCGAGGCAGCGGCGACAGGTCGTGGCATCGATCTCAAATCCAACAGCGAAAGAGGCCGCGACGGAATCACCGGCGCACGCGCGTCAGGGGCCGTTGGCTTTGCCAGCCTGCGCGGCGGTAGCGTCGCTGGCGACCACACTGTCATCTTCGCATCGGATAACGAGCGCATTGAACTCATTCACCGTGCCGAAAGCCGGGCAGTTTTCGCTAAAGGAGCGGTCAAAGCGGCTTCATGGCTCGTCAGCCAGAAACCTGGGCGATATATAATGGAAGATGTTTTGGGGCTTTAACGGCCCCTCCTATTTACCGTCCTTCAGTTTCTGTAGCAGGTAGACATGCTGCAATGCCAGCCGCTTCGCTGTTTCTTTCAAGTTTGCAGCCGCGCTGTGGCCGCCGTCGATATTCTCGTAATAGAGGAACTCATGTCCCTGATCCTGCATTCGCCGGGCGGTCTTGCGAGCGTGTCCGGGATGAACCCGGTCATCCTTTGTCGATGTCAGGAAGAAAACTTCGGGATATTTCACCTTCGCATCTATGTTGTGATAGGGTGACATCTTCCGCAGGAACGCACCTTCGACCGGGTCGGCGGGGCTTCCATATTCGCCCACCCAGCTGGCTCCGGCGAGTAGCTTGTCGAAGCGGAGCATGTCGAGTAACGGCACCGCACAAACCACGGCGTTGAACAGATCAGGCCGCTGTGTGAACATCACACCCATCAGAAGGCCACCGTTCGAACCACCCTCGATCCCCAGATGTTTCGGCGAAGTCACCTTGTCGGCAATCAGCTTTTCAGCGACCCCGATGAAGTCGTCATAGATCAGCTGGCGGTTGGTCTTAAGGCCGGCCTGGTGCCATTTCGGCCCATATTCGCCGCCACCACGAATATTGGCGAGCACATAAACGCCGCCCTGTTCAAGCCACAGCTTGCCGCGCGTTGCCGAATAAGACGGGTTCAACGATACCTCAAACCCGCCATAGCCATAAAGCAGCGTCGGGTTCGTACCATCGAGTTTGATCGCTTTGCTTCGAACCACGAAATAAGGAACTTTGGTTCCGTCATTCGAAGTCGCGAAAAACTGTTCAGCGACCATCGCACTGGCATCGAACCAGTCGGGCAGAGCCTTTGCCTTCGTCTTTTTGCCCGAACCCGTGTCATAGGTCCACAATGTGCTCGGCGACAGGAACGAGTCGCTGTTGATGAAGGCAATGTCTTCCTTGTCGTTGGTTGCGCCGATCGAAACCGTCCCGTTGGCCGGGAAGTCGAGCGGGCGTGACGTCCATTTTTTGCCGTCCCAATCGAATTCATGCGCACCGCTCGTCACATCGCGCGAAATGCTCATCAGAATTTTCGACTTGGTCTGGCCGTAGCCGTTCAGCGACGATTTTTCGTCGGGGCTATATACCAGATTGACCGCACCGATTTGCCCATCAGCCATGAAATCGTCGAGCGCGAAGCTGACCAGGTCGCCAGTTTTAAACTCGCGCCAGTCCTCGTTCAGCGTCAACAGCATCTGACCCTTGAATTCGTTGCCAAGGCTCGATTTCGGCGGGACCGGGAACTTGACGGGCTTTTGCAGCACGCCAGCCTTGCGCGGAATCCAGTAAGTTTCATTGTCGTAGAATGTGACTGCTCGCGTGACGATAATCTCGCGGCTGCCATCAGCGCGTTCATGCGCGCCTGAAAAAAGGCCCACATCGGTCGGCTCGCCGCGCATGAATTCTACCGCAGCTTCAAGAGGCTGTCCGCGATTCCACAGACGCGCTGTCATCGGGTAACCAGACGCGGTCATCGTGCCGGGACCGAAATCAACTCCTACCAGTTGGGTGTCTTTATCGAGCCAGCTTGAGCCGCCCTTTGATTCCTTGGTGACGAAGCCGTCCTCGACCCAGCTTTTGGTGCCCGCGTTAAACTCACGCTGGATGGCTGCATCTTTGCCGCCATCGGACAAGGTGACCATGCAGTTTTCGTAATCGGGGCTAAGGCAGCTATTGCCTTTATACACCCAATTCTTGCCTTCGGCTTTCGCCAAGGCGTCTATGTCTAGCACCGTTTCCCATTTGGGTCCGGACGACAAATAGCTGTCCAGCGCAGACTTGCGCCAGACGCCGCGCACTGCCTGCGCATCCTGCCAGAAATTATGAGTCTCGCCGTTGCGGTAGGAAACATAGGGAATCTTGTCTTTCGAGTTCAGAATGTCGAGCGCCTGCCCCTCAAGCACGGCGAAGCGCGGGTCACCCGTGAGGCGGCTCAGTGTCCGTTCGTTCCATACCTTAACTTCGGATATTGCCTTTTCGCCGAGCACCTCTTCAAGATAAAGATGGTCTTCGTTGGTCTGTCCCGGCACATTATATTCGATCATATTACTCGCTTTTGTTGAAGTTGCGGCACGCGCTTCGGCGGCATTTGCTTGCGCAGGTAGCGAGGCTAATAAAGCGCTCGCCAAAAGAAGGGTTCTGGTTGAAATGCAGTATGTTCCTGCCATTCCGTTCGCTCCGATTATGCTGTTCGTATTTCCTGCTTCGGATAGTAGGTGCATGAGAATAAAAGGCAAATGGATGTTTAGGCGGCAAAGGCAAGTCACCCAATGAAGAAGGCCGACAACTTCGAATTTTACCGGCGGCTTGCCGAAGCGAACCCGTCGCCCGAAACGGAACTGGCCTATGGCAATGTCTATCAGTTGCTGGTCGCGGTGGTGTGTTCGGCGCAATCGACCGATGTTGGCGTGAACAAAGCTACCCGCGCGCTATTTGCCGAAGTCAAAACGCCGCAGCAGATGATCGACCTCGGCCTCGAGGGGTTGAAAGCGCATATCAAGACCATTGGTCTGTTCAACAACAAGGCAAAGCATGTAATCGCACTCTCCGAGGTGCTAGTGAGCGCGCATAGCGGCGAGGTGCCCGCCGACCGCGATGCCCTGGAGGCGCTGCCGGGTGTCGGTCGCAAGACCGCTAATGTAGTGATGAACACGGCATTCGGCGCGGAGACCTTTGCGGTTGATACGCATATTTACCGGGTCGGAAATCGCACCGGAATTGCGCCGGGAAAGACGGTACTCGCAGTCGAAAAGGCGCTCGATAAAAAAACGCCAGCGCCATTTCGCATCGGCGCGCATCACTGGCTTATCCTTCATGGCCGTTATGTCTGTAAAGCGCGGACGCCCGAGTGCTGGCGGTGTCCGGTGGCGGATTTGTGCCGCTTCAAACCCAAAACGCCAGCGCCCAAAACCAAGTCAGCAAAAGTTCAGGTCGACTCGTATAGCGAGCACTGAGTCCTTAGTGGAGGTGGTTATGAAAAAAGCATTTATTGTTTTGAGCGCCATCGGAATGGCATCAACTGGTCTGGCGGTTGCATTTGCGAGCGAAAAAACGCCGGAGGTTCGTGCGGTAGGCGCACCAAAAAACTGTGTGATCACGCATCAGATCCGCTCAACCAAGATTATTGACGACAGCACGATCGATTTCAAGATGGCAGGCGGCAAAACCTATCGCAATTCGCTGCCTAATGGATGCCCAGGGCTTAGACGCGATGACGCGTTTTCCTACCGCACATCGACGAGCCAGTTATGCAGTGTCGATATCATTCGAGTTGTCGAAAATTATGGCGGCCGACTGCAACAGGGAGCTGGATGTGGTCTCGGCAAATTTCAGCCGATCGAAAAGATTTCAACAAACTGAAGCCTGTCATCCCGAACTTAAGCAGGTACTACTTACCCGTCCAATTCCCGGGACGTTTCTCAACGAAGGCGGCCATGCCTTCCTTCTGGTCGTTGGAGCCGAACAGCCCGTGAAACAGGCGGCGCTCGAACACAACGCCCTGTTGAAGCGTCGTTTCAAATGCAGCGTTCACCATTTCCTTGCATGCGATGGCCGCAAGCGGTGCCATTCCAGCGATGGCAGTTGCAGTCTTTACCGCTTCCTCAACCAGTTCTGCCGACGGAACAACCCTTGCAACCAGCCCTGATCGTTCGGCTTCGGCGGCGTCCATCATCCGTCCGGTCAAACACATTTCCATGGCTTTGGCTTTGCCAATCGCCCTCGTCAGCCGCTGCGATCCGCCCATGCCAGGGGTAACCGCCAGCTTGATTTCCGGCTGGCCAAATTTGGCATTATCACCAGCAATAATGAAATCCGCCATCATCGCCAGCTCGCATCCGCCGCCGAGTGCAAAGCCATTGACCGCCCCGATCCACGGCTTACGCGTCGCAGTGACGCGTTCATATCCAGCAAAGTAGTTGCTGCCGTACATTTCAGCAAAGGTCTGCGACTGCATTTCTTTGATATCCGCACCTGCGGCAAACGCCTTCTCGCTTCCGGTCAGCACCGCGCAACGCTGGCTGTCGTCTGCATCATAAACTGCAAACGCGGCGGTTAGGTCGGTCAGAACTTGGCTGTTCAGCGCGTTCAAGGCTTGCGGGCGGTTGAGCGTGATGAGCGTGACTGCACCGCGCTGCTCCACTAAAATGGTTTCATATGTCATAACGGCTTCCATTCTTCGTCCGCCGGTAGCGGCGCAAATATCGTGTCGAGCAGATCATCGGTGACACCTTCGGGAGTCGCCGGGTCCCATTTGGGTGTGTTGTCCTTATCGACGATCACCGCGCGAACGCCCTCAGCGAAATCAGGGCGGGACAGAACGCGGCTCGCGATGCGATATTCCATCGCCATGTTATCTGCAAAATCTTCGAGCTTTGCGCTTTCCTGCAACTGACGGAGCGCCACTTTACAGGTCTGCGGGCTTTTGCTGCGCAGCATCGCCAACTCGCGCATCGCCCAGTCGCTATCATCAGCCTCCAGGCTGCTGAGGATATCTTCAAACCGGTCAGAGGCGAAGTGTCGGTTTATCTGGAATAAGGTTTCGACAATCTTTGATGGCGGCGGGGTCACCGAAAGCGTCCCCAATATGCCATCTATGCGCTCGACATCCTCGGTCGCGATCCGCGCTTTGGCATCGGTGAGCGCCTCGCTTGGCAAATAATGCGTAGCAAGACCCAGCGACAGACAGCCCGGTCCGGCGATCCGCGCGCCCGTAAGCGCCAGAAACTGTCCGACCCGGCCCTCCAACCGCGACAGATACCAGCCGCCGCCGACGTCAGGAAACAGGCCAATACCCGTTTCTGGCATCGCAAGCCGCGTATGTTCAGTCGCGACACGGAAGCGCGCAGGCTGGCTGATACCCACGCCACCACCCATGCAGATGCCGTCCATAAAGGCGACGACCGGCTTGGGATAAGTGAACAGCAAATGGTTTAGCTGATATTCGTGGTAAAAAAACTGCCGCCCCGACTTGCCTTTATCGTTCAGTGCAGAGTCTCGCAGGAATGCGATATCACCGCCTGCGCAAAAACCGCGTCCTTCGGCGTGATCGATGATGACGCATTTGACGTCAGGGGATTTTTTCCATTCAAGCAACGTTTCGGTCATCGCTTGAACCATATCGAGCGTCAGCGCATGCAGCGCCGATGGCCGGTTCAGACTTATAATCCCGGCGTGGCCTTCGATTCGGGTCAGAATGTCGTGTGTCATTGGCGCAACAAGTCCCGGCCGATTATCATCCGCATGACCTGATTGGTGCCCTCGAGAATCGAATGCACGCGCAGATCTCGCCAGAACCGCTCGATGGGATAGTCACGCAAATATCCATAGCCGCCAAACAGTTGCAGCGCTTTGTTGACAATCTCGCTGCCGCTATCGGTAGCAAGCCGCTTTGCCATCGCCGAGAAGCGCGATTTGTCGGGCGCGTTTGCGGTGACCTTGGCCGCCGCCATGTAAAGTAACGCGCGGGCTGCTTCGAGGTCGGTCGCCATATCGGCCAGCATGAACTGCGTATTCTGGAAATCAGCAACCGGTTGCCCGAACTGCTGGCGCTCCTTGGTATATTTCACCGCTTCATCGAGACAGCGCTGTGCCCCGCCCAGCGAACATGCCCCAATATTGAGCCGTCCCCCATCAAGCCCCATCATCGCGAATCGGAATCCGTCGCCTTCTGCACCAACTCGGTTGGCAACCGGCACTCGGCAATCCTCAAAAATCACCTGTGCGGTGGGAGATGCATTCCAGCCAAGCTTCTTTTCCGGCGCGCCGAAGCTCAGGCCCGGCGTGTCTTTTTCGACCACAAGGCACGAAACGCCCTTCGCGCCATTGTCCGACGTTCGGACCATGACGACATAGATATCATTATAGCCAGCGCCCGAAATAAACTGCTTGGTACCGTTGAGCACATAATGGTCGCCTTCAAGCCGCGCGGTGGTCTTCAGCGCCGCCGCGTCGGAACCGCTGCCCGGCTCGGTCAGGCAATAAGAAGCAATCTTATCCATGCTCAACAGATCGGGCAGGAACCGTTGCTTCAAATCGGCGCTGCCAAAACAGTCGATCATCCATGCCGCCATATTGTGGATCGAAATAAACGCGCTGGTCGCAGGACAGCCGTAAGCCATCGCTTCCATGATCAAAGCCGCCTCAAGTCGCCCGAGTCCGGTACCACCAGATTCTTCGGATACATAAATCGCTCCAAAGCCGAGCTCACCCGCCGCCTTCCAAACATCCACAGGATAATGCGACTTTTCGTCCCATTCGGCGGCAAATGGCGTGATCGCGTCTGCGGTAAATTTCTTTGCCATATCCTGTATGGCGACCTGATCTTCGGTCAAATCGAATTGGTTTTGCATGGCGCCGCCGTAGCATTGCGCATTTTACTTATCCAGCCATTAGCTTAGGGCATTGGACATAACGTATCGCTGTTCCATCACCTTTATCGGTTTTGGTTAGGCGGCTGCGGTCCTGGCTCAATTCAAAGGCAACGGTTTTATTCCATTTCGCACCCTCGCCAATAAATTCAAATTCCGCTTCCATTGTTTTGGAAGTTTGTCGTTTCCCCGCGCGCATGGTGCCAACGGATTCGTATGATTTAAGCAGTTGGCCCTGAAGGGAAATCATTTCCGGACTGTATTCGGGATCATCGGCACATCCCGCCACTGTCGTCGCCCATCGCCCCTGATAGGCTCCGGGAAAATAGCTTATCGCAATCTCCAATGGCACATCAGATTCCGCTCCGCTTCGACCCGACGACTCCTGATTTTCCTGTTCTGAAGCGACAGGCAAGCAAGCCCCTACGGTCGAACCTAGTGCAGCGGCAAAAACACAAAATAGTCTGGCAGTCATGATGCTCCCTCGTTTCGCCCATCAAAACAGTCCGGAACGCGATGCGTTCCATTGAAGCGAGGCGATTTCATCGGGCAGGTTTTCAGGCGCGGCCAAAAAAGAACTTGGCGAAAAGCTATAGTCCCTGCTAACCGCGCGCAATCCGCACCCATAGCTCAGCTGGATAGAGCGCTGCCCTCCGAAGGCAGAGGCCAGAGGTTCGAATCCTCTTGGGTGCGCCATTGGAAAGATGGGGGTGCGAATTATATTGGAATCATCCCTCAGTTCACCAATGGCTCCCGTAAGAGCGCGTACTGCTATAATACGAAATATGGCGGTGACGGCCAGTAATGCCCACCACCGCCGAATGTAATCTCACAACAATTGCCTTGCCTAAGCTAATTTCTCATTTTGCAGGCGCAAGCGCAATGTCTTGGTCCAAAAATGCCCGACCGGGCATATTTAGCGGCATTTCGGCGCTCGTTCCTGTCACAAAGAATCCAGCAATTGGAAGTGCCACAATAGATCCGACGACGCCTGCTGTTCCAGTATCCCCGCGAGTGTCCATGTCGCCGGAAAGACGGATTGTGGTTCCATTGACATTAGCCGACACCATTTTCAGTCGAATGGCGCCTGACTTGCCCCACATCCCTTTGTTGCGAACCTCCGTTAAGACGCCTTCAACCGGACTGCGTGCAGGAATTACTAGCCGACCGTTGACCATAATGTCTTGGGCTACTTCTAATCGAACGCGCTGCCCTACTTTCAAGTTTTTACCCTTGGTCGTCAGGAACTCAGAAAGCGCAACAGGGATAGGTGCCCCAGCACGGAGCACATCGCCCGATGCCTGTTGTGGAATCACGACAGCATTTTGCGGCACGACGACCGTAGTTTGAGGTGCAACGATGGTAGGTTGGGCGGTACTGGTAATTGGAGCCGCCTTTGGGTCAACTGTAGTCGTTTGTGCAAATGCTGGTGTTGTAAGTATTAGGATACTTGCCGCGGTAAATTCTTTTATCATTATATGCCCCTTTAGTGGTTTTGGGATCAAAGATCCGAACTTAATTGGCGACATAACAATTAATGAGTCAATAATTATTTGGTGACCTTGTGCGCGCTGTGCATTGACTATGTGTTTCCATGTATCGTTGTCAGGTCCCGGTATCAAAACGCCCTGAACTTTCTCGTATGTCCGTTGCAAGGTGTGCTCGCGCACCTTCAGTGGCCCGCGCCAGTAACATGAACTGCAATATAGAAGGTCGCGTTCATGCCAGCATCATCTCGGCACAAGTATGACGGGTTGAAATAGAGGAGTGGATATGCGCTACACTAGGTATGCAGGGATTTTCGTCCTTCTGTCAGCGATTACTACGCTAAGCTTTGCTTCGACTGTCCATGTCGAAGACGCAGCCAATTGGGAAATTGGGCCAGATGTCAGAGGCAAAAATTATTCTCTAGGGATGCCGTTGAAACCGACACCCTCAAGCAAGCGCGGCTGGTCTTTCGCTTTTCCCTATCCCAGCCGCGAGGCAGGCCATGTTCACGCAATTACCTATAATTCTGGACCGCTCATAAACGCGTCGAAGATAGTTATGCGTTATCGTGTTAGTGCAGCGCGCAGCGTGAGGTTTGAGCCACAAGAAACTCCCGGTCAGCAAGGGACCGTGTCTCTCTATTTTCAGCGGCGGGGAGATAATTGGAGCGCAAAACGTAAATATGAATTTTATCGCTGGTATGTTCCCGAACATGCTGTGCGAAAGTTGGCGCCCGGCGAGTATGAGATAGTCGTCAGCCTTTCCGACCCTAACTGGATCTCGGTTATGGGTAAGCCTGCAGCTGACAATATTACGTATTTTCGTGAGGCGTTGGCTCAAACAAGTCAGATAGGCATTGCTTTCGGAGGTCAGAGTGGCCGCGCTCACGGTGTTTATAGTTCCGGCCCAGCCCGCTTCACTCTTCTTGAGTTTCGGATATTGTAATGCGAAAACGCTAACTTCTACCGTTCGAGCTTTGAGTTTGCAGCGATAGGCGTTGAATCCACGCTGGAGGGAGATCGAGCTGCGAAAATCTAAAAGAGTCGCATCTGGCTAATCGCAACGATGCCCGCGCCGATACCGTTGCCACTTCGCAACCTAAAGCGACGCCATCAACTGAGAAGGAAAGGGTGTTGCCAACTCCGCAACATTGTCCCCGTTTAGCCATCGCTCATAATC